>CAJXUN010000049.1 GCA_913061475.1 uncultured Colwellia sp.
AAACGCTTTTATCTCGAACAAAATTTAACCGCGAAAGATCAACAGACCCTAGTTAAAAAAGCGAAAGAATTTAAGATAAAAGTATATCATTGGCTGATGCAACATATTGTTATGCCTATGTTGTCAGAAAACCCCGTTGTGGATCTTGTATTATAAAAAGATTTATGTGAATTTTGAGATAAAGTTGATGAGTAGTCTATGAAGTTTTTACACACTATGGTTCGCGTTAATGACGTGGATAAATCACTCGAATTTTATATTAAACAATTAGGTTTAGTAGAAACTCGCCGTGTTGACGTACCTGAAGGAAAATTTACCTTAATATTTTTAGCCACTGAACCTGGCGCGCCTGAAATAGAGCTAACCCATAACTGGCATTCAGAAGAAGAGTATACTGTTGGTAGAAACTTTGGCCATTTAGCTTTTGAAGTTGACGATATTTATGCTTTATGTGAAAAGCTCATGGCACAAGGAGTCACCATTAACCGACCACCACGCTGTGGTCACATGGCATTTGTTAAATCACCAGATAATGTCTCTATTGAGTTACTGCAAAAAGGCGAACGCTTAGCACCACAAGAGCCTTGGATGAGCATGGAAAATACCGGTAGTTGGTAAAATAATAAGATCATGGCATTAGCGACAACCTCTAATGCCATTTCAATATATTGATAATATTACCGTTGCCAATTAGCGGAATTTAGCTAAGGCACTTTCTAGTGCTGCTAAACACAATGCGACATTTTCACTACGAGCCGTAAAACCCATCAAACCAATGCGCCAAGCTTGCCCAGCAAACTGTCCAAGGCCTGCTCCAATTTCCAAATTGTATTCTTGTAACAAATATTGACGTACTTTCGCGTCATCAATACCTTCAGGAATGTAGACCGAGTTAAGCTGTGGTAAGCGTTCAGCTTCTGGCACAATAAACTCTAACCCTAGGTTTGTTAAACCTTTCGCCAAAGTATTATGTTGCGCTTGATGGCGCGCCCAACTGTTTTCTAAACCTTCTTGTTGCAACATTAATAATGATTCGTGCAATGCATACAAGGAATTTACCGGCGCGGTATGATGATAGGCGCGTTTGCCTTCACCTGACCAATATCCCATAACGAGCGATTGATCGAGAAACCAACTTTGCACCGGTAATGTTCTGTTGCGAATGACTTCACTGGCTTGCTCACTAAAACTTATCGGTGAAATGCCTGGTACACAAGATAAACACTTTTGACTACCCGAATAAATGGCATCAATCCCCCAATCATCAACTCTTAGCTCATTACCCCCTAATGATGTTACGGCGTCAACTATGGTTAAACATTGATAACGCTTTGCTATTTCACATAAGGTTTTAGCATCGGAGCGCGCGCCCGTTGATGTTTCTGCGTGCACAAAAGCAACAAAATTAGCCTGTGGATTGTCCTTTAACGCATCTTCTAGTAATTGCGGTTCAACCGCTCTACCCCACGGCGAATCGACAATCACCAGTTTTGCACCAATGCGCGTAACATTTTCCATCATACGCGCGCCAAAAACACCATTGCGACATACTACAACGGTATCTTCAGGGGTAATTAGATTAACAAAACAGGCTTCCATGCCCGCAGAGCCAGGCGCTGAAATAGCCATAGTGTTGCTATTTGAGGTTTGAAAAGCATATTGCAGCAGTTGTTTAACCTCATCCATCATACCAACAAAATCAGGGTCTAGATGGCCAATAGTGGGTCGTGCTAAGGCCGATAAAACACGTTGGCTAACGTCAGATGGACCAGGTCCCATCAACGTGCGCTGTGGGGGAATAAATGATTGAATCGCCATAAATACAATTTCCAGTTAACTGAGGTATATAGCACAAGTTTACCATCTAAGTGCAGAGCAGCTAAATTAATCCATATTATGGCAACTATTCAGCAAGCGCATAGTAATTAAAGTAAATAGCGATAAGTTGCTACCACCAAGAGTGAATAAAAGTTAATATATTGAATTAATTACTCAAAATAGTACTCAGAATTTCCATGGCCTTAAAATCAACCATCAATAAAGCGACTATTCATTTATCTGATATGGATCGCAATTATTATGACACCTTACAATTAACCATAGCGCAGCACCCTTCTGAAACTGATCGCCGTATGATGATCAGACTTATTGCCTATGTGCTTAACGCCAGCGAAAACCTACAATTTGGCAAAGGTGTCAGCGATGAAGACGAAGCAGCCATTTGGCGGATAAATTACAGTGAAGTGATTGAACTCTGGATTGAGCTTGGACAACTTGATGAAAAACGGCTGAAAAAAGCCTGTAATCGTGCGCAACAAGTACAACTTTATTGCTACGGCAGCAGCGTAGATACATGGTGGCAGCAGTCTAAAAGTAAATTGAATCAATTCGACAAACTATCTATCGACAGCTTCAGTGAAGAAACCTCACAGGCGTTAGAGTTACTCGCCGATCGCTCGATGGAATTTCAGGTTAGTATCCAAGACGGACAGTTCTGGCTTACTAGCGGTGATGAAACATTACTGGTCGAACTGACTAAGCTTAAATAAGCTTAATCCCTCACTCGATTAACTCAGCATCAGCTTACTTAACAACAGCTAGTTTTAAATTATTGATTTATTAGAGCTTTCAATAGTAAACTTTTTATTAACTTCTCGGCCACGGCAATGCTCATAACTATGATAAAAACATTCAATGCTAACCATAAAACCCTTCGCTGCTTTAAGTCGTTACTGACAGCGATTGCGATCACCAGCACATTTTCCAGTGTCGCGGAAATAATCCCGTCAGAGCAAGTGATTAAGGATATTACATTTCTTGCTGCTGACGACTTAAAGGGCCGAGCAAGTTTTAGTTCTGAAATTGATCGCGCCGCAAATTATATTGCGAAACGTTTTGCAGATATGGGGTTGCAACCTTTATCAGCAAATAAATCCGGTAATAAAAGTGCGAGCTTTCTGCAAAGCTTTACCGTCAGTCAAATTCAGCCACAAGCCGTTAACGTGATGCTAAACAATGTCGAAATCAAAGCTGAAAATCTAGCCATAGCAACAACGATGGCAAACGTAAACTGGCAACAAACCGGAGCACAAGTACATATTATTACTAAAGATGATGATATGAGAGGCACCCTACGTGAGTTAAACCAACGTGGTGGCCAACACTTAGTTATCATTAATACCGCACACGAAAAGTCGTTTAAGGCGTACCAAAATTATTTCAGTCGTGGCTTAACTAAGCTTACGCTTGAGCATCGTGGAGCCATTGTGATGGTATTGAGCGGTGAAAGTAAAATTAGCAGCTACAAGGTTAGCGCAAGTGCGAAAATTACCGAACAATCATTAACCAATGTTGTTGCTGTATTGCCTGCACAGGATGCAAAAAATGCCAATGAAATAGTTTTATACTCATCACACTATGATCACTTAGGCGTCACCAAAGATGGTAAGCAAATTTATAATGGTGCTGATGATGATGCATCAGGTACTACCGCTATATTGAACTTAGCGCAATATTACGCAAAGCAAGGCAATAACAAACGCAGCCTAATGTTTAGCGCCTTTACGGCGGAAGAAATTGGTGGTTTTGGCTCAAAATATTTTTCACAGCAAGTTAACCCAGATGACGTAGTTGCCATGATCAATATTGAAATGATTGGAAAACCTTCAAAGTTTGGCGCTGGCACCATGTGGATGACCGGCATGGAACGTTCAAACCTTGGTGCGTTACTCAACGAAAAGCTCAGTGCACAGAACAAAGAGATATTTAAAGACCCTTACCCAGAGCAAGGCTTATTTTACCGCTCAGACAATGCAACGTTAGCACGCTTAGGTGTGCCCGCGCACAGTTTTAGCAGTACGCAGCTTGATAAAGACCAACATTATCATCAAGTAACTGACGACATTAACAGCTTAGATTTAGTATCTATGCATAAGGTGATTGAGTCATTAGCGATCGCAACCCAATCACTTGTCGATGGTATGGTCACACCAACACGTATTGATAAAGCCCAAGTGAGTGCTCAAGGTAAAATTTATTAGCACATCAGCCGTTATTTAATATGCGAGCTTTAGAAAGCTCTCAATATCTAACATCTAAATTAAGAAAGAGCCAGTGTCGTTGCGACACTGGCTCTTTTTTTACTGTCTCACCTTAAAATGTATTTTCACTGAACAGTACTATTTAACGTGCTGATAGTTTGGATTGATAGGAAAATTGTCGTCATGCTTTTGCTTTCAAACTCATCGTTATAGTTATAGCTATCATAAATTAACTAAATTTAACCTGGCCAACGCATAGCAAATTCAAGTTCATTCTCTGTACTAATCACAAAACCATGTCTTAAATACAATTGCTTAGCAGGATTATCTAACAACACATTTAAGGTAATACTCAGCTGCCTTTCTTGCGCTTTGCGTTGAATTAATTTCAGCACTCGGCTACCTATACCTAAGCCATGGTACTCGGGTAATAACTGAAATTGCCGTAGATGTATTTTATCGGGAAACTGGCCTAATTTTAATAAGCCAATAGCGACATTTTGATAAGAAATAATATGGGAGTCTGAAAAATACTCATCAACGCGTACCATATGTGCGGCATCATCAAGATAAATGCCAGCGCTGTTTAAGTGCTCGGTCATTGATGCTTTACGTAACTGTAAAAGAAACGCCCTATCGTTAGCAATTGCCCGTCGAAAACTAACAATCGCAGCACTCGCTTGCCCGCTATATTTACTTTTAACCGCTTTATTAATTTCAGACATCGAACATAGATGGTGACCTAAAACATAAGACTACTATAGCAAGTTAATAAATGAGTTAAAGCATAATAATACGAGGGGCTATTGATTTTGCATTTTTTTCTCTGCTATACAGCAAAGCCGAAACACATTAACTAAATACCCACGTAATTAAAATTAACAGGCTCAGAAGCGATGTGTTGATTGCAGCATAATTGAGCTGTTCATTACATAAAGTAATTAGCTGAAAGGTAACCGAAAGCCATCGCATAAAATCCACCGTTGAGCGCGCCACGCTTGATTGCTTGCTAACAATAGCGGCAAAATGGTCTATAAAACTAAAATAGGAATATAATATGACCTTCACTAAATCTCTTATAGCCATCTCAATAACTGCGGTGCTCTGCGTAGCCTGTAGTAATGAGACTGCACAAATGACCAAAGCCAATAACCAGCTACCTGTTGAGTCTGTCACGCAACTAGATAGCACAGCTGCGGCTTCTCAAGCAGCAAACGAGCTATTTGATACTATTTTTATGGAAGGTGTCAATCGTAACCCAGTCATGCAGACTTATCTTGGCATTAAAACGGATTACGACAAATGGCAAGACCTTTCAGAAGAAAATAGTGCTAAAGAACTCGCGTTTGCTAAAGAAGCGCTACTACGTATACAAGTTATTGACGTTGATAAAGTCGATAAGCAAACCAAGTTAAGCTACAAGTTACTATCACAAAAACTCGAACAACAAATCGAAGATTATCAATGGCGTCACCATAATTACCCGGTTAATCAAATGTTTGGTGTTCACTCTCGCGTCCCTGCATTATTAATTAACCAACATAGCATTACCGATGTTAAGCAAGCGCATGACTATATTGCGCGGGTAAAAAATTCAAAAGTATTGCTTGAGCAACTCATTGAACAACTGAGCATTAGAGCTGAAAAAGGTATTATTGCACCAAAATTTGTTTTTGGTCATGTTATTCGTGACTCGAAAAACCTAATTGTCGGCGCACCTTTTGATGATGGCGCTGATAGCACTTTGTATGCTGATTTTAATAAAAAAATAGCAACATTAGATATTTCTGACACAGAAAAACAGGCATTAACTGCTGAATTAACATCTGCGTTAACCACGGAATTTAAAGCCGGCTACCAAGCGTTAGTAAGTTATTTAATCCAGCTTGAGAAAAAAGCCGACAACACTGATGGTGCGTGGAAATTTCCACAAGGTGATAAATTTTACAACAATGCCTTAAGTCGAACGACAACCACAGATTTAACCGCTGATGAAATTCATCAAATTGGCTTGGATGAAGTTAAGCGTATTCATGATGAAATGCGTCTGATCATGACTAAAGTTGGCTTTAAAGGTAACTTAAATGAATTTTTCGAATTTATGCGCCATGATCCGCAATTTTACTATGCAGGTGATGATGCCGGCCGTCAACGCTACTTAACTGAAGCTACTGACTTAATTAACACTATGAAAGGTGAATTAGATCAGCTATTTATTACTAAACCAAAAGCAGATTTAAAAGTTAAAAAAGTAGAAGCCTTTAGAGAAAAGTCAGCAGGTAAAGCATTTTACCAGCAACCAGCGCCTGATGGTTCACGTCCCGGTATTTACTACGCTAACCTTTATGATATGGCAGCAATGCCAACTTACCAAATGGAAGCATTGGCTTATCATGAAGGTATTCCTGGACATCATATGCAAATCGCTTTAAAACAAGAGCTAGAAGGTATTCCAAAATTTAGGAAATTTGGTGGTTACACAGCCTATAGTGAAGGCTGGGGTTTATATTCAGAAATGATCCCTAAAGAAATTGGTTTTTACCAAGACCCTTACTCGGACTTTGGTCGCTTAGCGATGGAATTATGGCGCGCTTGTCGCTTAGTGGTTGATACCGGTATTCATAATAAAAAATGGACTCGTGCACAAGGCTTAGAATATTACGTCAGTAATACACCTAATGCTGAGTCTGATGCGGTAAAAATGGTCGAGCGTCACGTGGTTATGCCATCACAAGCAACGGCTTATAAAATTGGTATGCTGAAAATTGTTCAGCTACGCGCCAAGGCAAAACAAGCGTTGGGCAATAAGTTTGATATTCGTGAATTTCATGATGTCGTACTAACAAATGGCGCTGTGCCACTTAACGTACTTGAAGATATGGTTAATGACTATATCGCTAAAAATCGTTAAGAGCATACTAAGCTAAGCTTGAAATTAACACTAAGATTCAAGCAAAAACTAGCTAACTATCATCAACTTAAAAACGCCAAAGTTTATGCCTTTGGCGTTTTATTTTGTACTGAGAATACTTCACAGCGCTTTTTTAGCCTGCCAGTTTAACTTTCCACCCCATTGATAAAGCGCTAGACCGCACATCACCAATAAAGCGCCAAAAACCAAATGCAAACTTACCTGCTCATTATTGAGTATTGCCCCCAAATATAAAGCGAAAACGGGCGTCATCATAGTAATAAGCGCTACTGTACTCGCCCTTAATTTTTGCAAAATGAAAAAGTAAGCGAGAAAACCCACCAATGAACCGAATATACCAAGATATAAAATCGCCCAAATCGAACGAGCATGCCATTGTTGATAGGGTAACGTGCCATCAGCAAAGAACCAAACAAGGGCGAATAACGGTACGCTAAACGTTAATGCCCCGACAGTGGTTGCTAAAGGATGGATATCAATCGCGACGCTTTTCACCATCACACCACTAAGGCTAAAGAAAAACACGCCCAGCAGAATAAGTCCAAGGCCGATAACACTATCTTGATTGAGTGAAATACTATCAAAACACACCACAAACAAGCCAGATAGTGCCACTGTTAAGGCAGCAATTCTTATTTTACTAAATTTAGGCTCAGCAAGAATTTTTTGCGCAAGTACGCCAGACAATATCGGTGATAAACCAAAAATCAACGACATTAAGCCAGAAGACAAGTAACGCGCCGAAAAATATGAAAAAAGCATACCGCCAAAAACACCAACACATGAATAGGCATATATTTTTCTGGCCTGTACCGACCATGGTAAATTAATCTTAGCAAGTTTCATTATGATCACGCCAGGTATAATGGCGATCAGCATGCGCATCAGAACCGCTAAGGTTGGATGAACAGTTTCACTGCTCCAAACAATGCCCAGTGGAGTTGTCGACCAAATAAGCACTACAGCTAAATATGCCACTGAAACAGGCATGTGTTTTCTCCCTTTTACAATCAACTACAAACAATGAAGTAATAATAATGAGCAAGTGCTCTAACATGCCAACATGATTATTGTTGTGCTAATCGTGATACAAGCCAGGGATTTTGATAATAGTGATTAAACAAAAGCCGCAGTATGAGTATCTGCGGCTTGATTTAAATGAGGTAAAGATTACATTTTTTTCCAGCAGAAACCATGCACTAACAATAGCCAGTAACTGACTATATTGAGTGGCTGTTTGGTTTGGCTATAGCGCAAATTTCGTTTTATTTTAGACATTAAATTTTTATTTTTAACTCGTTACACACGGTTGGAAAGCACGTCATTTATCATGCTAACAATGCCGACACTTAAGAAGATTGTCAACATTATAACAAGTAATATTTTTCGACAGATTTTTTATTTTTTACGGTGCCGTAAAATCAGTAATACTTTGTTAAAAAAATGTTACTTTATTAATGAAAGTGTAACAAATGTTTGCTATTGTTTTGTTGACCAAAAAGACAGAATTCGAGCAAAGGATAGGCATGAATGAAAATTCGTGCCTATTTTTTTTGCCTGTTTATTAATTTTATTGAACAACAAAAACTCAAAAAATTTAAACAACAATAAGAAGAAGAGGAAATCATATGAAATGCAACCTCCTAGCTAAAGTGCCATCCTACACTTTCGGCTTATCCATTTGCCTTGCAGCCTTTGCCAACACCGCTTATGCAGCAGAGCCACAAGGCTATTATGACAATGCCAACACAAGCAATGCCAGTGTTTTAAAACAAACCTTGCATGACATCATAGATGATCATCAACGATTCCCTTATACCTCAAGCACAACAGACACTTGGGATATACTAGAAGCAGCCGATCAAGACCCAAGCAATGCAAATAATGTTATTGATATTTATAAAAATGCCTCATACGCCAAAGTAGGTGGTGGTAATAATTTTTATAATCGAGAGCACAGTTGGCCAAAATCTTATGGTTTTCCTAAAGACGGGGCGAGTAACTACCCTTATACCGATGCCCATCATTTGTTTATTGCCGATAGCGGCTATAACTCAAGTCGTAGTAATAAGCCCTTCGCTGATTGCGACGCAACTTGTGCAGAAAAAACCACAGATTATAACAACGCTCGCGGTGGTGGCGCTGGCGAACATAACTTGACCACTGGTTCAGGTTCTACTGGAACATGGCAAACGTGGAACGGACGCAAAGGTGATGTAGCACGAGCATTGATGTATTTAGCCGTGCGTTATGAAGGTGGCTTACATGGAATAACTGGTGTTAATGAGCCGGACTTAATTCTCACCGACGATCGTGCGTTAATTGCTAGCTCACAAACTGGGACAAATGTTAATGTCGCCTATATGGGCCTAAAGTCTGTGCTTATTCAATGGCATAAAGATGATCCAGTTGATGACTACGAAATGCGTCATAATGATGCCGTACATGCGCAACAAGGTAATCGTAATCCGTTTATTGATCGCCCAGAATATGTTAATTGTATCTTCGAAGATATCTGTACAGGTAACGGCACGCCGCCACCTGCGCCTAACAATAGTGATATTTGGATCAACGAAATTCATTATGACAACAATAGCGGTGATGTTAACGAAGCAGTAGAGTTAGCTGGCAGTGCGGGTATTGACCTTACAGGTTGGCGTTTAGTGGCCTATAACGGCACTAATGGTGCTAGCTATAAAACGCTAGACCTTTCGGGCACGTTAGCCAACCAATTTAACGGTTTAGGAATACTTAACTTTACTTTCTCTGGTCTGCAAAATGGCAGTGCAGACGGTATTGCACTTATTGATAACAATAACCAAGTTCGTCAATTTTTAAGCTATGAAGGTGTATTAACTGCCACTGATGGAGCCGCAAGCGGCATGCAGTCAACTGACATTGGTGTCACTGAAACCTCAAGCACCGCAATAGGCTTTTCATTACAATTAGCGGGCACAGGTAATAGCTATAACGATTTCACTTGGCAATCAGCCGCAAGCCATAGTCGTGCTAAGGCAAATAACGGCCAATTCTTTACCGGTAGCGTTGAACAAAGTCTATTCACTAACAATACAGTTACTGCCATCCCAGATAATGCCAGTATGGTGAGTAATTTAGATATTACGCGCTCAGGTGATGCTGGTAACGTAAGCGTTGCAGTCAACATCACACACACTTACCGTGGTGATATTAGCCTCTATTTGACCGCGCCCGATGGTAGTTCATATCTATTGAAGTCATATTCAGGTAGTGATAGTGCAGATGATGTAATTGAAAGCTATTCGGTTGCGGTTTCTGGCGTCGCTCAGGGGCAATGGCAACTTAAGGTGACTGATAACTATCAACAAGATATTGGCAATTTAGAGCAGTGGAATGTCACATTTTAGTGAACGATTAACATGGCCTTCAAGCTGCATCATAGGGTTATTTATTCAAGTTTGTAAATAAACTTAACTGCAGAAAAAACCCGAATATAAATAAAATTATATTCGGGTTTTTATTATAAGCTTTATTCGCTTAACCCCAGTTGAGGCTGCTTAGGCTTTCTTTAAATAAGCCGCAACTAAAACAATACGTGTGCCGTTGACTTTACCTTCAATGTGCTCAGGGTTATCCGTTAAGCTAATGCCACGAACCATAGTACCCTGCTTAGCCGTAAAGTTTGCACCTTTAACTTTTAGATCTTTAACTAAGGTCACATTATCGCCGTCTTGCAATTCGGCACCATTACTGTCTCGTGTTGGACCTTCACGCTCTGCGGCGGCAATGCCCTGCTCTGCCCAGGTTTTAACATCATCTTCTAAGTAGAGCATATCTAACGCATCTTGTGCCCAGCTTTCAGCTGATAGTTTGTGCAACATACGGTAAGCCATCACTTGCACAGCTGGCTCTTGGTTCCACATAGCATCGGTTAAACAACGCAAATGATTAACATCAAGTGCAACAGTACTTTCAACTTGAGCTAAACAGGTATCACATAAATAAATACTTTGCTGCGCACTCAAGTCACTGGTTGGTGGCACTGGATGTACGGTTAAATTATCAGTTGATGTACAAAATTCGCAACTGGAGTTGCTACGTTGTTTTAATGCTTGCTCTGTTACCATAACAAAATACCCACAAAATTTTTGGCGCTATTATGCTCCTAATTTACCGATTTAAAAAGTGGCGATCGGCACTAAAAAGCAATAACAGCAATTTTTATTGATAACAAGGTGAGATTTAGGCAATTTTTATAAAATCAGGCGGAGTGCTTTGCCAGTTCATCGCAACCAGCAAAGCTATAGGACAATTTTTAATCTATATTTTTTGTCGCATGGTGTGAAGCTGCTGCCGTAAAAACCACATCGGTTGAGCTATTGAGTGCTGTTTCTGCTGAGTCCTGAATTACGCCAATAATAAAACCAATAGCAACGACTTGCATGGCAATATCGGTATTAATACCAAATAAGCCACAGGCGAGTGGAATAAGTAATAATGAACCACCAGCTACGCCAGAAGCGCCGCAAGCCGATACCGCAGCAACAATACTTAATAGAATAGCTGTGGCAAAATCTACTTCAATATTTAAGGTATTGGCTGCCGCTAACGTTAGCACTGTGATAGTAATAGCCGCACCAGCCATATTAATAGTGGCGCCTAAGGGAATTGAAACAGAATAAGTATCTTCGTGTAACTCAAGTTTTTCACACAATTCCATATTTACCGGAATATTGGCCGCAGAGCTACGAGTGAAAAACGCGGTAATGCCCGATTCTTTTAAACAGGTCAGTACTAAAGGATATGGGTTTTTACGCATAATAAAGTAAACAATTAACGGATTAACCACTAAAGCGATAATCAACATTGCTCCTAAAAGTACCAGTACTAAATGGCTAAACTCACCTAGTGTATCAAAACCTGTGGTTGCAACTGTGTTGGCAACTAAACCCATGATACCTAGCGGCGCGAAACGAATAACTAACTTCACAATACTGGAAATTGCTTCGGCAAAATCATGCACCATCACTTTGCTGCTATCACTGGCTTTTTTCAATGCAAAACCTAGTCCTAAGCCCCAAGCTAAAATACCGATAAAGTTACCGGTAATAACAGCGTTAAAAGGGTTATCAACAATTTTGAACGCTAAGGTTGTTAATACTTCACTTAAACCTTGTGGTGGATTTGCACTTGCGCCTGCTATATCTAAGGTTAGTTGCACTGGAAACAAAAAGCTTAGCGCTACTGCAACCAGTGCAGCACTGATGGTACCAACTAAATAAAGACCAATAATTGGCTTTAAGTTAGCGTCGCTATTTGGCTTTTGATTGGCAATAGACGAAGCAACCAACACCAGAACGAGGATAGGTGCTACGGCTTTTAAAGCATTAACAAATAGGCTTCCAAGTATAGAAAATGACTTGGCAATATCAGGAGAAATAATCGCTAAACCTATGCCTAAAACAATGGCAATAATGATTTGATTCACAATATTAATAGATTTGAGCTTATTAAAAATTGACGGTTTTTCTAAAACAGTATTTTCTGTTGTCATAGTTTTTTTCTTATTTGAGTTGTTGTTTTTATCATTACGCTAACGTGTCAGGAAATTTTTTACCACTTATTTACCAACACTGTCTTGTTTATTCGTTATCTGGCGCTTTTAAAACGACAGTTCACTTTGCCATGAGATAAAATAGCCACGGTCTTTAATATCCACCAAATAGCCCTGACAGACAAAATGTCCAACTACCGCCACTAATTCATCATCATAAAAAATGAAAGGTAATCTTTTTCTTTGCCAAGGGGGTATCGAAAGTTCTTGTAAAACCTTTTTTAATGAACGCGAGCGTTGGCGATACTCAGGTAAACATGTCGGATTACTGTGGGCGAAGCGAATCGTCACTAATTGCCCAACGTTAGGCTGCTTGATAGCTGTTTGCCAAGTAGTGTCAGTGTTACTCGTATTAGAGTTTGTCGATATACTCACGGCTCCTAGTTTATCAGGAAGTGCAACACTCACTGATGCCTCAGCCGCTAAGGTATCGAGATCAATGTTATGCTGCCATGATGAAACATCTTGATAAATATCAGTCAAATACAGCTCATGATGAAATCTTCTTAAACAACAATTAGCGAGTTGAATAACAGGCGATTTATCAGCATTCGCATTAAGCTGCTGACATATTTGTGCCAATTGCTGCCCCGTAGGCATTAACGGCTGATGACTCGCTAAAAAATGGCGTAAAAGATTTTTCAGTCGAGCTTCGCTCAGGCTATTAAGCTTAACAATCGATAGTTTGTCCGGTGCTGTCTGGCATACGGCTAAATCCTGCTCTGCCAATTCATTCAGTAACTGTTGCGCTTCAAAACAATGCCCAGCACTTCGCGCAATGGTTTTATTAATACTTGGCCAACGCTCAGATAAAGCAGGGATAATTTGATGACGTAAAAAGTTACGATCGTAGTGTTCATCAGTATTAGACTCATCTTCAATCCAACTAAGCTCATGTTGTTGTGCGTAAGAAATAATTTCGTCACGTGATACCGATAACAAGGGCCGCAGTAAATGATGATGTGCTAACACGGAATTTGCAGGCATTGCTGATAAGCCTTTTAGGCCAGAGCCGCGCTTTAATGCTAATAGAAACGTTTCTGTTTGGTCATTAAGATGATGGCCGGTAACAATCAACGCCGGCTCGACACTTGCCTGAATGAGTACCTGATAACGGGCATCGCGCGCTATCGCTTCTAAGCTTTGTTGCGGTTGTTTTTTTAACTGTAATTTGCGAGTAATTAACGGTAAGGAAAACAGATCGCATTGTTGTTGCGCAAAGACTTGCCATGAGTCGGCATTTGGACTCAAACCATGGTTGACATGACAGACAACAATATCATTTGATAACTGTTTCCGCTGTTTTAGTGTTGCTAGTGCAACGAGCAACACTTGTGAATCAACACCACCGCTGTAAGCTATAATAATTTTTTTCTCTGGTGTGCTGTTAAAGCACTTTACCAGAGCTGATTCAATAGTATTCACAGAGTTTAAAAATATCGCAAAAATGAGTAATTAAGCAAAGCTTTAATAAGCTAAAAGAAAAAGGCGACCTTAATAGGTCGCCTTTTAAGTTATTAACAATAACCGAACGACATTAACTTATCGTAACGACTTTCAATTAATTCTTCGTTTGAAAGTTTATCAAGCTCAGCCAGATCAGATTTTAAAGCTTGTTTCAGAAATGCTGCCATTTGATCCATATCGCGATGAGCACCACCTAACGGCTCTTCAACAATACTATCAATAAGGCCTAATTCTTTAATACGCTTTGCCGTAATACCCATAGCTTCTGCTGCTGTAGGAGCTTTTTCAGCAGTTTTCCACAAAATAGATGCGCAACCCTCTGGGGAAATTACTGAATAGGTTGAGTATTCAAGCATATTAACTTTATCGCCAACGCCAATAGCTAGCGCGCCACCCGAGCCACCTTCACCAATAACAGTACAAATAATAGGTACGTTCAAACGTGACATGACTTTTAAGTTAGTAGCAATAGCTTCACTTTGACCACGTTCTTCGGCACCTATACCAGGATAAGCACCCGGCGTGTCAATAAAGGTAATAATTGGCATCTTAAAGCGTTCTGCCATTCTCATTAAACGTAAGGCTTTACGGTAACCTTCAGGACGCGGCATACCAAAGTTACGCTTAACTTTTTCGTTGGTAGAACGACCTTTTTGATGACCTATAATCATCACAGGACGGCCATCTAAACGTGCTGTACCACCAACAATGGCACTATCATCAGCATAAGCTCTATCACCAGCTAATTCATCGAATTCAGTAAAAATACGTGGTAAATAATCTAAGGTGTATGGGCGCTGAGGATGACGTGCAACTCGCGCTGTTTGCCAAGGATCCAAACCAGAGAATATCTTTTTAGTGAGTTCGTTGTTTTTCTCTCGCAACTGAGAAATCTGATCTTCTAAATCAAGATCTAGTTCTTGGCCATTGTTGACCAATTGCAATTCTTCAATTTTCGCTTCAAGTTCCGCAATTGGAAGCTCAAAATCTAAAAAATTTAATGACATATGATTATTCTTACCTATGTTGTCTCTAAGTATCGTTATTAATAAACGTTACTTATTTAAATTTTAACTCGACTTGCTCTTCACCCAATAGGGTTTTCAAATCGTATAATAGCATGTCGCTTGGCGACACACGCCACTGTACGCCCAACTCTAGCATACCTTGCGCTTCATCTCTTTGATAAAAAACGCGAATTGGGCAAATACCATCTTTATAAGGCGTTAATACCTCAGTAAACTCTTCTATAAATCTTTCCGAGAGCTGATTTTTATGCATTTGCAAATCTAATGAAGTGACGTAATTTTCACGCGCATCTGCAATTGTCATAATGTCTCGGGCGGTCATTGTAATACCCCCGGAGTAATCATCAAAGCTGACCTGTCCACTACAGACCAAAATTGCATCAGAAACAAGCAATTCTGCAAATCTATCATAGTCATCTGGGAACAATCTTATGTCCATACGAGCACTTTTATCATCCAGTGTCACTAGTGCCCAACGACGCCCTCGTTTATTTACTAACACTCGCACCGCTAGCACTAGGCCAACAGCTACCGTGGTTTTGTCTTTATTTGTGGGTTGTAGGCTAACTAAGCGCCCTGTTGCATAACGCTTAATTTCACTTAAATAGCGATTTATCGGATGACCGGTTAAATATAACCCTAAAGTTTCTTTTTCGCCATCAAGCCATTTTTCTTCTGGCCAAGCATTTACTGCTTTGAATTCTTGTCGATTATCCGTTTGCTCATCGTTGATAAGACCAAATAAATCATTTTGGCCTAAAGATTCTGCTTTAGCATGCTGCTCTGCCGCTTTAATGGCCTCAACTAATGTTGCAAATAAAGCCGAACGGTTTTTACCTTGTTCTAGCGTAGAACCCGCTTGATAATGAGGTCCTAATGCATCCATTGCGCCAGACTTGATCAATTTTTCAAGTATTCTTTTATTGGTTTTTTTTAAATCTAAACGGGCACAAAAATCGAATAAATCAGTGAAGGGGCCACCTGTTTGACGCGCAGAAATAATCGCATCAATTGGCCCTTCTCCTACGCCTTTAACAGCACCAATACCGTAAACTATTTGATCACTTTCATTGACAGTAAACTTGTACTGACCGGCATTAACGTCAGGGGGTAATAAATCAATGCCCATGTTGCTACATTCATCAACTAAGGTAACAATTTTCTCAGTGTTGTCCATATCTGCTGACATTACCGCTGCCATGAATGGTGCAGGAAAGTGGGTTTTCATCCACAATGTTTGATATGAAACTAAGGCATAAGCCGCTGAATGAGATTTGTTAAAACCATAACCAGCAAATTTCTCTACTAAATCGAATATTTTCATGGCGAGTTCGCCATCAACACCACGGGCTATGGCACCTGCTTCAAAGCCCGCGCGTTGTTTTGCCATTTCTTCTGGTTTTTTCTTACCCATAGCTCGACGAAGCATATCAGCACCACCAAGAGAATAACCGGCAAGCACCTGAGCAATTTGCATAACTTGCTCTTGGTAAAGAATAATCCCGTAAGTCGGTTCAAGAATGGGTTTTAAGTCAATATGTTGCCATGTTTCATCTGGGTAGCTTACCGCTTCTCGACCATGTTTACGCTCGATAAAGTTATCTACCATGCCTGATTGCAAAGGCCCTGGTCTAAACAAGGCCACCAATGCGATAATATCTTCAAAGCAATCGGGCTTTAATTTAGCAATAAGTGACTTCATACCGCTTGATTCAAGCTGGAATACCGCCGTAGTTTCTGATTTCAATAAAACTTTAAAACTGGCTTTATCTTCCAGATCTATTGCCGCGATATTGATCGGTTCTTTGCCTTCTTTTAGCAGTTTATGATCGGCCATTTCAATGGCCCACTGCAAAATGGTTAAGGTACGTAAACCAAGAAAATCAAACTTGACTAAACCGGCATCTTCAACATCATTTTTGTCAAACTGCGTAACCGGATTCTTGCCTTCTTCATCACAATATAGCGGCGCAAAATCAGTAATAGTTGTCGGTGAAATAACCACACCACCAGCATGTTTACCGGCGTTACGTGTTGTGCCTTCTAATATTCGGCACATGTCGATAAGATCTTTTACATCACTATCTTGTGCATAAACCTCAGGTAACTTCGGTTCTTCTTCGAAGGCTTTAGCTAAAGTCATACCCGGCGTTGGCGGAATTAATTTTGAAATGCGGTCAACAAAACCATAAGGATGGCCCAGTACTCGGCCAACATCTCGAATAACAGCTTTCGCAGCCATAGTACCAAAGGTAATTATTTGTGATACCGCATCGCGCCCGTATAATTCTGCAGTATGCTCAATAACCTCGTCTCGTCTGTCCATACAGAAATCGACATCAAAATCAGGCATTGATACGCGTTCAGGATTTAAGAAACGTTCGAAAAGCAAGTCATATTCTAGTGGATCTAAATCAGTGATTTTTTGAGCATAGGCAACTAATGAACCGGCACCAGAACCACGACCAGGCCCTACGGGAATATTATTATCTTTACTCCACTGAATAAATTCCATTACGATTAAGAAGTAGCCAGGGAAGCCCATGGTATTAATAACTTTAAGTTCTATCGCTAAACGCTCGTCATAAGGCTTACGTTTTTCAGCAAAATCTGGCGCATCTTTATCAAATAAAAACTCTAAACGCTCTTGCAAACCTTCTTCAGACACTTTAACCAAGAAATCTTCAATCGATAAACCTTCTGTTGGAAAGTCTGGTAAAACGTATTCGCCCAGCGTAACAGTTACGTTACATCGCTTTGCTATCTCAACTGAATTCTCTAATGCTTCAGGAATATCAGCAAAAAGTTCCAGCATTTCCTCTTCACTACGCAGGTACTGCTCTTTACTGTATTTTTTAGGGCGACGTTTATCGTCTAAGGTAAAGCCGTCATGAATCGCTACCCTAATTTCGTGGGCATCAAAGTCATCTGGACTTAAAAACATCACTTCATTGGTGGCCACTACCGGCAGATCATGGCGAGATGCTAACTCGACGGCAAGATGAATATAATTCTCTTCATCATTACGGCCCGTTCGGATAAGTTCTAAGTAATAGCAATTAGGGAAATATTGTTGATAAAAACTTAGCATTTCATCGACAAAGTCTCTATTTCCTTTCAACAAGGCTTTACCAACATCGCCTTCTCGACCACCAGAGAGAAGAATTAAGCCTTCGGCATATTCAATTAGCCAATCTTTATCTATTACCGCTTTACCTTGAATGTGACCACGTAAATAAGCTTTTGAGATCAGCTCAGTAATATTTTTATAACCCGCATTATTAGTTGTTAAAATCACTAATCGTGATAATTCATCCCCTAACTCATTACTTTTAACCCAGAAATCACAACCAATAATAGGCTTAAGTCCTGCGCCATGTGCAGCATGGTAATATTTAACTAAGCCACACAAATTGGTTTGATCGGTTAGTGCCAGCGCTGGCATATTTAAATCCGCAGCTTTAGTAACAATAGGCTTAACTTTTTTTAAGCCATCACACATCGAATAATCGCTATGGACTCTAAGGTGGATAAATTTAGGATCACTTGTTGTCGCTAATTGACAAGGTTCAGTAGTAGAAATTGGGAACTCAGATTCAGACATCTAGTGCTCTAATTATTTTTATTATGCGTTGTTGCATTAGCCAGTACATTTGCTACCGGTTTGAAACTTCTACGATAACAGTCAAGTACGCCATGCTCGATAATTTTTTCTAAGTGTGCTTTAGTAGGGTAACCTTTATGTTGCGCAAAACCATAATAAGGATGGATTTTATCTAATGCGATCATTTCATCATCTCTTACTACTTTCGCCAAAATAGACGCGGCACTAATCTCAGCAACACGGGCATCACCTTTAACAACACTTTGGCAGGCAATGACAGCGCTTTCATGGGCAAATGTCGGGCAACGATTACCATCCACTAAAACGTAGTCAGGTGTTACATTTAGGCCCTCAACTGCACGCTGCATAGCAAGCATAGTGGCATGGAGAATATTAAGAGTGTCTATTTCTTCAGGGGATGCTCGGCCTATTGACCAAGCGATTGCACGTTGCTTAATTTCAATAGACAGTAGCTGTCTTTTTTTATCAGACAATTTCTTTGAATCCATTAATCCTTCAATAGGATTATCAGGATCTAATATTACCGCAGCCGTTACCACATCACCGACTAATGGACCACGTCCAACTTCATCAACGCCTGCGATACAATAGGCTATAGGGTATTCAAAAGGCTCAAGATTTTTTTTAACAGCAGGCATAATTACTCAGGTTCAATATTATAAAAGATTGATAACAGCCTTAGCGGCTTGCTCACTGGCATTTTGCTTAAGCATTAAATGAATATCTGTATAAGCTTGATTCAACGCCGATTGATCGCTAAACATACGTTCTTCAACCAAAGGCAAGATGTTTTCAACCGTAACATCACCTTGTAGCAGCTCGGGAACTAAACTTTTATTGGCTAATAAATTAGGTAACGAAAACCATTTTAAATTCACAAAGCCCTTAAACATATGATAAGTCAGCGGGTTAAACTTATAACAAATCACCATAGGGCGTTTAATTAACGCCGCTTCTAACGTTACCGTACCTGATGCCGTCAATAAGCAATCACTGGCTGCCATCACCTGCTGAGTTTTACCGACAATAATACTAAGCGGTAATTCTGGCGCAAATTTTTGCTGTAATTGGTGAAATTGCTCTGCTCTTTTATCGCTGATCATAGGCACAACAAATACCAACTCAGATATTTTTGCTTGCTCGCTCGTTAGTAGTTTTTTGGCTGTTTGTAAGAAAGGTTCGACTAATCTTGATAGCTCTCCGCCTCGACTACCTGGCATTAGTGCTAGTATTTTTGCAGTTTCAGGTAAGCCTAGCGCCTTTCGTGCCTGTAACTTATCGGAAACCAACGGAATATCATCTGCCAGAGAGTGGCCAACAAAGGTACAAGGGATCTGATGTTTATCGTAAAATGCTTTTTCAAAGGGTAATAAAGACAGCACCATATTGGTTGCTTTCGCAATTTTAAAGACCCTTTTTTCACGCCAAGCCCAGACTGATGGACTAACATAATGTACGGTTTTTATTGCTTGAGCTTTTAGTTTTGCTTCCAAGGTGATATTGAAATCAGGCGCATCAATACCAATAAATACATCGGGTTTATTCGCGATAAAATACTCAGATAAAGATTTACGAATATGTAATAGTCTAAATAGTCGTCCCAGTACCTCAAACACCCCCATGACCGAAAGCTCTTCCATATCAAATAAGCTTTCAAAGCCTAGCGCTAACATTTTAGGACCACCAATACCGACGAACTTTGCCGTAGGGTAATGCTGTTTGAGTTGTTGCATTAAACCAGCACCTAAAGTGTCACCGGAATGCTCGCCAACAACAATAGCGAACGTAATTGTAGAATCATTCATAATTTTGACTAGTCGGTAAATTATTGGCCGCTAAATGCGTTGGATTTGCTTTTATCACTGGATAACTAACGGACAATGCCGCGACTAGAATTTTTAATAAAATCACTAAACATCGTTAACTCAACCATATCACTATCCAAATCTGCAATTTTATTTACAGCTTCATCAACAGTCAGCCCTTGGCGATAAACTGCTTTATAAGCACGTTTGATATTCAAAATAACGTTTTTATCAAAACCACGACGCTTTAAGCCTTCACTATTCAAACCAAACGGTTTTGCCGGTTGTCCTGAGGCCATAACATAAGGAGGAATATCTTTTAAAATTAAAGAATTAGCGCCAACAAAACAATGATCGCCAATATGGCAAAACTGATGTACGCCTGTCATGCCGCCTATAATGGCGTGATCGCCAACATGCACATGACCCGCTATTGAAGCACCATTGGCCATTATACAATGACTGCCAACCATACAATCGTGGGCAATATGGGTATAGGCCATAAATAAATTATTACTGCCAATTTGGGTTAAGCTATTGTCTTGGATCGTGCCACGGTGGACGGTGCAATATTCACGAAAAGTGTTGTTATCGCCAATGATCAATTCTGTCGGTTCACCGGCATATTTTAAATCTTGGCAATCCTCACCAATTGAGGCAAATTGAAAAATACGATTGCCCTTGCCAAGTGTCGTAGGTCCATTGATGACGACATGAGAGCTTATATGGCAATTATCACCAATAACTACATTAGCTGCTATATAGGTCCAGGGACCTATTCTTACATTCTCCCCGATTACCGCGCCTTCTTCTATAACAGCTTGCGGGTGGATCAATGAACTTGAATTTACCATATTATAATGCTCTTCTTGCACACATTAAGTCAGCGGAACATACCACTTTACCATCAACTCTAGCTTCGCCATAAAATTTCCACATACCACGACGCTCTTTAACAAACTCTAAATGCAAATGCATAGTGTCACCCGGATGAACTGGCTTTTTAAATTTTGCTTTATCAATTGACGCAAATAAAAACAACTCGCCATCACCCTTATCTTCAACTGATTTAAAGCCTAAGATGCCACTCGCTTGCGCTAACGCTTCAAGAATAAGTACGCCAGGAAAAATTGAATAACTTGGAAAGTGTCCCATAAATGCCGGTTCATTAACCGTGACATTTTTAATCGCATGAATTGACTTTCCAGGGGTATAATCAAGTACTCTATCGACCAATAAAAATGGGTAACGATGGGGAATAAGTGATTTAATTTCTTCAATATCAATAATATTATTTTGCGCTTCCAAAACATTTCCTCTATTTACTTAACTATGCATTCATATCACTAGCTTTTTAATGTTGCTAGTTCTTTTTCTAGTGTACTTAATCGCTTAGTTAATGATTCAAGTTTTCTCACTCTAGCATTATTTTTATGCCACTCTTTATTGGGTTGGCATGGCATACCTGAGGAATAAACACCAGGTGATGTGATCGCTTTAGTCACCATAGTCATCCCGGTGAATACACAACCATCGGCAATTTTAATGTGACCATTAATCCCCACTAAACCAGCAATAACACAATTTTTACCAATTTCAGTGCTACCAGCAATGACACTACATGCGGCAATAGCTGTATTCTCACCGATAATAACATTATGAGCAATCTGTATTTGATTATCTAAAATAACACCACTTTTAATGATCGTGTTACCTAAAGCACCTCGGTCAATGGTTGTACTTGCTCCGATTTCAACATTGTCTTCGATAATCACTGTGCCTAGTTGTGGAATTTTAACCCAGCTGCCTTTATTATTTGCATAGCCAAAACCATCAGCACCAATAACGGTATTTGCGTGAACGGAGCTCTGTTCTCCAATAATAACGCCATGATAAATACTAACATTAGACCATATAGTCGCGTTAGCACCGATCTGAGCAGCGATACCAATAAAGCTTCCTGCGCCTATACTGACACCGTCTGCGAGATTAACACCTGCTTCAATCACAGCATTGGCGCCAATAGTGACACCTTTACCGATAATAACGTCATCAGCGATTACTGCACTGGCATGAATTTGATTAGCTGGCTTAGGTGTTGTATCAAGTAATTGTGCAACCAAGGCATACCCCATGTAAGGGTTGTCCATAA
Organism: uncultured Colwellia sp.; assembly: GCA_913061475.1. Lineage (GTDB taxonomy): Bacteria > Pseudomonadota > Gammaproteobacteria > Enterobacterales > Alteromonadaceae > Cognaticolwellia. Next base: position 22,643 of record CAJXUN010000049.1, read on the forward strand.
TTAACGCGTTGCTTTGACATTTATCTGCTTCACTTTGCGTTACAATGATAGCGCTGGCCTTTGTACTCGCCAATTGCGCGCTATACTTATTATTCGCCAAAAACGCAATTTGCCCTGATCTTGCATCAGCTAACGTGGCAATACCCGATATTTCGCATTGTCCATCGCCTTTAACAACAGCACCGATTTTTTTTGCAATATCTGCAAGTATGTAACTCATAAGCATAAACTTCTTTTTAAAGGTAATCTAACGGGTAAAAACATAGATTTGAAGAAAAGTGTTAACCACATTAGGGCTAAACGCAATATTCCGAATCAAGAGGATTCGGAATATTGCAATAGAGGTGAAGCAGAAAGTAAAAGTATTAGCTAATTTTTACTTTCGCTAGCTGAAAAAGCATTATTTCAGTTTACTAACTTTTTCAACCACTTCAGATGTAATGGTGCTATCTGGTTTTGCGTAAACTACGGCACTTTGTTCAAGTACTAAATCATAATCACCTTTAGCAGCAATATTATCAATAGCTTGACGAACTAATGCGACAATTTTATTAGTTTCTTCGTTTTTACGTGCACCCGTAGTTTCTTGAAACGCTTTACCTTTAATTTGATAATCTTGGTAAAGTGTACCAATTTTACCATCTAGATCAGCGATTTCTTTAGCACTCATTAAAGAACCATCACGTTTTTTCTTTTCTTGATGATACTTAATATCTTGCTCTAGTTGAGCTAGCACAGCTCGCTCATCTTTGAACTCTTCTTCCAAACTCTTCATCACAGCTGCAGTTTGTGGAATTTTACCCATAACTTCTTGAAAATTTACCACTGCAATTTTTTGATCTGCTGCCATAGCCGAACTCGCTAGTAAAAAGCCTGATGCAGTAGTAGCAAGCACAATAGATTTAATCAATTTTTTCAATTTTTACTCCTAAAATATTTTCTAATATTTTTTATCTTTTTTGGTTATGCGGTAGTTATACCGCCTCACGTAATTTGGTTCAAGCCAATTTAATTAAACAATGTGGAATTTTATCAATTAGCGCACATTATTTAACTTAAAACGTTTGACCGATATTAAAACTGAAGAACTCAGTATCGTCACCCTCTTCTTCTTTTAAGGTTCTTGCGAAGCTAAAGATCATTGGGCCCATTGGTGATAGCCACTGAACAGATAAACCAGCAGATGCTCGATAACGACCAACATCAGAAAAGTCAGCAATTTTTTCAGATTCTATAGCAGCCAAATCTTTGTAGTCAGCTAAGCTAAATTCGGTGTCCCAAACATTACCAGCATCGATAAAGAAACTTGAGCGCACACTGTTACTAAAACCCTCATCTAAAAATGGCGTCGGTACAATAAGTTCAATACCGGCTATAACAATAGCATTACCACCGACAGAGCGAGGAGATGTTTGAATAAAATCGTGATCTGGCCCCAAACAACACCCGTTAGGACTGACAACGTCAAAGCCGACAGAATCAGGCGTACCCGGAATACTTGTTGGCCTACGATAGATTGCACGTGGTCCTACAATATTAGATTCAAAGCCACGTAATGTGCCAGAGCCACCGGCTCTAAAGTTTTCCCAAAATGGTAAAACTTGATCGTTGCCTTCAACTGTTCCATAGCCATTACCATAACCTAATTGGAATTTAGTCAAAACAGTCCAACGTTGATCACGTGTTAATGGGAAATACCATTTGGTGTCTAGGTTAAGCTTAAAGTAATTTACGTCTGAATTAGGCGTTGTTACTTTAAACGATAAACTTTGCTGTGAGCCCGCGGTAGGAAATGTTCCGCGATTCAATGTCGAACGTGATATAGATGCACTAACATCAAAGTTTTCAAAGCTCAAACCACCATCTGGATCATTAGGATCTGAATACACTTCATAAAACTTCTGAATTTGTTCATAGGTTTCTAAACGTGTAATACCATTGTTTTTATAACCTAAACCAAAGCTCAAACGAACATATTCATTAATCGGAAAACCTAGGGTCATACCAACACCGTAAGTCTTATTATTATACTCAACAAGGTTGGCATTACCGGCGTCAAACTCTTGATAGAAAATATTTCCACCTAAAGATACACCATCAACGGTAAAATAGGGGTCAGTGTAAGAAACATTGGCACTTTTTGAATAGCTTGAGGTATTAATACTAAAGCCTAAGCGATTACCGGTACCTAAAAAGTTATTTTGTTGAACGCCGGCATTTAAGCTTAATTGGGTCGTAGAACCATAGCCGATACCCGCGGTAAATGAACCCGAAGGCTGCTCTTTAACTTCGAAATCGATATCAACTAAGTCATCTTCACCTGGCAATTGATTGGTTTCAAATTCAACAGTTTCCATATAAGGCAAGCGCTGTAACCAAGCTTTAGAGCCTTCTACAAGGTTGTTTGATAGCCACGCACCTTCCATTTGACGCATTTCTCGGCGCAAAACGTGCTCAGCAGTCACATGATTGCCTTTAAAGTTAATGCGATTAACATAAACTCGTTTACCGGGATCTACCGATAACACTAACTTTACGGTTTTATTTTCTTCATCGATTTCTGGAATAGTCACTACTTTCGGGTAAGCGTAACCATAACGCCCCAAAAATTTACTGACTAATTCTTCAGAATACGTCACAAGTGCGCCGTTATAAAGCTCGTCAGTTTTAATTGGTGTAATTGCGCGAATCGTTTTTTCAAAACCCGCCATATCACCAATAAAATCAACTTCGCTAACTGTATACAATTCACCTTCAGTTACGTTAAGTGTGATATACACCGCTTCTTTATCCGGTGTCATTGAAACTTGAGTAGAATCAACTTTATATTGTAAATAACCGCGGTCAAGATAATAACTCTTGATGGTTTCCATATCACCTTGTAAGGTTTGCTTTTGATAACGATCTTGCGCCATGAAATCCCACCAAGGTGAGTCATAGGTTAATTCTATACGCTCTAAAAGCTCAACATCGGAAAACTTTTCATTACCGACGATATTAATTTGCTCTATTGCCGCGGCATCACCTTCATTAAACGTAAAGTCAATATTTACCCTGTTACGAGGTAAATGCGTCACTTTCGCTTTAACATCAGCATTATATTTACCAACACTGTGATAGAAATCTTCCAAACCGATTTCAATACCTGAAATCACCGTCATATCAAGCGTTTCACCAACACGAATATCACTACTATCAAGACTTTCGGTTAACTGCTCGTCTTTTAAATCTTTGTTACCATCAAAGGTAATAGCACTGATCGTTGCTCTTTCTCGAACACGATAAATTACGGCATTTTCATCTCTTGAAACCACAACATCACTAAAGTGACCTGACTTATAGAGTGCTTTAATTGACTGTGATACTCGAAAATCATTTAAGTTATCACCAACATTAAAGGGAATATGCGTTAAAGCAGCTCCTAGCGCTACACGCTGTAAACCTTTAATTTGAATATCTTCAACTTGAAAATCCTCAGCGGCATACGCTGATGTTCCCAAACTACCTAATAATACCGCCAGGGCAAGTTTTTTAATAATCATAAAATATTAACTTTATATACTTCTTTTAGTTATAATCGCGATAAATCGTTAAATATGGCGATACTCATTAAGCTTAGTAGCGCTATAGTACCAAATTTAAAACCTATTTCTTGTATTTTTTCCGGTACAGGTTTCCCTGTAAAAAGCTCTATAAAATAGTAAAATAAGTGTCCTCCATCTAAAACAGGTAAAGGCAAAAGGTTAATTATGCCTAGGTTGATACTAATTAACGCTAAAAAGCCTAAAAAATACACAAAACCATAATCGGCACTATTACCCGCACCTTGCGCTATAGATATCGGTCCACTTAGATTTTTCACCGATACATCACCGGTAATTAACTTACCAATCATATCGAAACTCAAAACAATTAAGCTCCAGGTTTTTACCGCACTTTGCTCAAGGGCAGCAAATGGGCCATAAACTTGTTCAAATAAATATGCCTTAGGATAAGGGTCTGATATTGGACTCACGCCTAAATATCCGACAACTCTGTCATTATCTTTTTTCGCTTCAGGCTTAACGGTAAATGCTTTTATTTCGCCCTTTCGCAACACAGTAACAGCAACACTTTGTTCAGGATATTGTTTAATTAAATCGGAAAACTTCTGCCACTGTCCTTCAATACTTTCACCCGCAATCGTCAGCAACTCATCTTCGGGCATCAGCCCGGCCTTTTCAGCTGGACTACCTTCTGCAACAGCGGCTAATTTTGCGTACACTTTAGTGCGGTATGGCATTAAGCCTAAACTGGTTATAGCCGATTCTTTTTCTGGAGAAAAATTCCAATTTTCAGTGTTTAGTCGAATATCCTGATTTGATAGGCGATCTGCTGACTTTACCGTTAGCACTATATCGTTATCGCCTATCGCACTCACTAACGCCAAATTAACGTCTTGCCAATCAAGCGTTTTATTACCTGAAACCGCAATTATTTCACTATTTTTTGGTAACTGTGCTTTTGCTGCAATTGAGTTGGCGACCACATCACCTATTACAGGTTTAACACTTGGCACACCGATTAAAAACATCAGATAAAAGGCGGCAATGGCAAAAGCAAAGTTAGCAAAGGGTCCTGCAGCAATAATAGCGATACGCTGATAAACCGACTTAGCATTAAATGTATGCTTAATATTGGCTTCGCTTACCTCATCAACTCGGCTATCAAGCATTTTGACATAACCACCTAGCGGTATCATAGCGATAACAAACTCGGTGCCGTGGCGATCATGAGTTCGCCAGATAGCTTTACCAAAACCGATAGCAAAACGTTCAACTTGCACACCGTTTTTACGCGCTACCCAAAAGTGTCCGTATTCATGAACAGTAATTAAAATGCCCAAAGCAACCACAAAAGATGCGAGATTCCATATAAACTCTATCATTTTACTACTCTATAATTGCTCTTGAATGTGGTTATCTGTAATTAAAGATTGTGCAAAAACTCGTGCATTTTTGTCCAATGCCACAACATCATCTATTGAAGTCACCTTTTCTGAGACAAATTTTTTCATGGAAGTTTCATTTATTTTTGCAATATCAGTGAATTTAATTTTTTCGCTCAAAAAAGCGTCAACAGCAATTTCATTAGCAGCATTTAATGCGGTACATGCCGCTTGGCCACTTTTACAGGCATCAATAGCGAGTTTTAAATTTGGATATTTGATTAAATCAACATCTTGAAATTCAAAAGATTTTGCTGAAAAGAAGTCAAAGGGAGCGACACCAGATTCAATACGTTGTGGAAAACTTAAGGCATGTGCAATAGGTGTGCGCATATCTGGATTGCCCATTTGAGCAATCACCGAACCATCTTTGTATTGTACCATTGAGTGAATCGTACTTTGTGGATGCAGCACGACTTGAATGTCATCTGGCTCAAGATTAAATAGCCATTTGGCTTCAATAAACTCTAAACCTTTGTTCATCATGGTTGCTGAATCAACTGATATCTTCCGGCCCATATCCCAATTAGGGTGAGCGCAAGCTTGATCGGGGGTTACATTGTCGAGTTCATCCAGCGACCAGGTTCGAAATGGCCCTCCTGAACCGGTCAATAAAATTTTACTGACACCTTCATGGTGCAAATTACAGTATCCAGGCTGTTGCTGTGCATTTAATGGCAGACACTGAAATATCGCATTATGCTCACTATCAATTGGTAACAGCTGCGCGCCTGAGCTTCTAACAGCCGCAATAAATATGGCTCCTGAGGTCACTAAGGCTTCTTTATTCGCGAGCAATACTTTTTTGCCGGCTTTTACCGCTGCTAATGTCGGTAACAAACCAGAAGCACCGACAATAGCTGCCATAACAGTATCTGTAACAGGGTCTTGTGCAATCGCTTCAAGGGCACATGTACCTGATAACACGTTAATACCACTGATGTTTGCTGCTATAAATTTATCAGAAAGCGCCTCAGCATGCTCGCTAGAAACCATAACGACGGTATGAGGGCGAAACTCCAAACATTGTTCAAACATCATATCAACGCTGGCATTTGCTGATAAACTGACAATATCAAACTTATCAGGGTGTAATCGAACAACATCTAAGGTGCTTTTACCGATTGAGCCAGTAGAACCTAAAATACACAACTTTTGCATTTATTCTACCAACCCAAATATGCGTAACATAGTGCATATATTGGAGCTGTTGCCGTTAAACTATCAATACGGTCGAGCACGCCACCATGACCTGGTAATATTGAACCACTATCTTTCACACCCGCTTGACGCTTAAACATGCTTTCATTTAAATCACCTAATACAGAAATGGTGGTGATTAAAATAGTGACCGGAATAACAATTTTATATTGTGCGATAGACCAATCAATGAAATAACCTGCAATCGCTACCGTTGCACAGGCGAAAATAACGCCACCTAAAAAGCCTTCTAAGGTTTTTCCTGGGCTAACATTAGGTAATAATTTTCGCTTACCGACAGACTTTCCAACGAAATAAGCGCCAACATCTGCACTCCAAACCATTAAAAAGAGAAACATTAATAATTGTGCACCGTGATAATTATCAATTTGATAATCACTACTTCTTAATACCATAAAGGCAAGCCATGTAGGCACGAGTGTTAGCCAACCAAAGAGTCCCCTTACTGAGCGGTGACTCGACCAAAATTTACTGCAACGAGGATATAAGTAGGTCAGCCCGGCAGACAACAACCACCATGCAACCGCTAGCCATAATGCGAAGTTAACTTGCTCACGCAACAATTTAGGTTCTTGCCATAATTGCTCGATAGGGAGCATATACCATAATGTCGCTATTAATATGCTAGTAATACCAACAAAAGCTAAACGACGGCGTTTGCTTGCGAAGCCCATTAACGGCCCCCACTCCCAAGCACCTATTGCCATAACGACGAGCATTACTGCTGCAAAATTGATTAGCGATAAATAAAAAATCGCCGATATCGCAGCAGGTGCGAGTATTAATGCGGTGATGATACGTTGTTTTAACAAACGATATTCCTTAATTTATGCACGGATTTGTTTATCTCTCATGTTTTATTTTGTTATGTGCTGAGAGTTAAACAACCCCTAAGTATTTTTAGTTTTTATTAGTTACTTGTTCACCCGTTTGACCAAAACGTCGTTCTCGTTGATCAAACATAGTGATTGCCTTAGTAAATTCTATTTCATTGAAATCTGGCCACAATACATCAGTAAAATATAACTCTGCATAAGCTGCTTGCCAAAGTAAAAAGTTACTAATGCGATAGTCACCACCGGTTCTAATTAATAAGTCTAGTTCAGGCAATGTAGCCAAACTAGTCTGCTCATTAAGTGACGACTCGGTAATTTCATCAGCGCTTATTTCTTGACGTGCTACTTTTTCAGCCAGTTTTTTTGCTGCATTTGTGATGTCCCAACGACCGCCGTAGTTAGCCGCAATTGATAGTACCATGCCAGTATTCTCAGCCGTTAATGCCTCTGATTCTTTAATCATCTTCTGTAATTTACTAGAAAATTTACTCAAGTCACCAATAACATTAAATTTAATATCATTTTTATGTAAACGCTTAACTTCTCGGGTTAATACGAACATAAAAAGATCCATTAAAACGCTTACTTCACTCTCTGGCCGTTGCCAATTTTCACTACTAAAAGCAAATAAGGTTAACGCCTTAACACCATGCTTTGCTGCAGTGGATACTGACGACCTCACTGACTCTACGCCAGATTTATGCCCAACAACACGGTTCTTGCCTCTTAACTGTGCCCAACGTCCATTGCCATCCATGATAATGGCAACATGTTTTGGTATTTTCACATCTTCTGCTAACAATTGCGTCGTGTGATTATCTGTTTTACTCACATATTCTCCATCGTAAGCTTAACTCTATAGTCTGAATCATTTACGGGTAAATGCAAAAACGCCGTAGTCATTATCTACGGCGTCATGGATTAAGCAATGAAAACTTTAAATTTCCATTAATTCCTTTTCTTTCGCGGCTAAAACTTCATCGACTTGCTTAATAAAGGTATCAGTAATTTTTTGCACTTCATCTTCCGATTGATGCATTTCATCATCACTTATTTCTTTTTCTTTATTTAATGATTTAACATCTGTGTTCGCATCGCGACGAATATTGCGAATTGCGACTTTTGCGCCTTCGGCTTCACCACGTACAACTTTAACTAAATCTTTACGTCGCTCTTCGGTTAACGCAGGCAAAGGAATACGGATTAACGTACCTTGAGATGACGGGTTAAGGCCTAAATCAGATTTTAAAATTGCTTTTTCAACTGCACCAATCATGCCTTTATCAAAGACAGTAATCGCTAATGTACGTGCATCTGGAACAGAAATATTACCAACTTGGCTTAATGGCGTATCCATACCGTAATATTCAACAACAATATTATCGAGTAATGAACGATGTGCTCGGCCAGTACGTATTTTGTTCAAACTAATTTTTAATGACTCGATACTTTTCGCCATTCTTTCTTGAGCGTCTTGTTTTATTTCGTTTATCACTATTTTTATTCCTGCACTAATTAATTTAAATTTTCAGCGTGATCTATTGTTGTACCTTCTTCACCGCCCATAATGACAGATTTCAATGCACCGGGCTTGTTCATATTAAACACCCGTAGTGGCATACTGTGATCACGTGCGAGTGTAAAAGCAGCTAAATCCATCACTTTTAATTCTTTTTCTAACACTTCTTGGTATGTTAAGTGGCTGTAAAGCGTAGCATCAGGGTTAGCTACTGGATCTTCTGAATAGATGCCATCGACTTTTGTCGCTTTTAATACCACATCAGCTTCAATTTCGATGCCGCGTAAGCACGCAGCTGAATCTGTAGTAAAAAACGGATTACCCGTACCCGCACTAAAAATAACCACTCGACCTGATTTTAGCAAACTAATTGCTTCAGCCCAATTATAACGATCACAGACACCAGCAAGGTCAATGGCAGACATTAAACGGGTATTAACAAAAGCTCTGTGTAATGCATCACGCATCGCCAAACCATTCATCACCGTAGCAAGCATGCCCATTTGGTCACCAACAACTCGGTTCATCCCTGCTTCAGCTAGGCCTTTACCACGAAACAGATTACCACCGCCAATAACTAAGCCGACCTGAATGCCCATTTCGATTAATTCTTTAATTTCTTGCGCCATTCGATCCAATATTTTTGGATCTATGCCAAAACCTTCTTCGCCCATTAGGGCTTCACCACTGAGTTTT
>CAJXUN010000050.1 GCA_913061475.1 uncultured Colwellia sp.
ATACGATAACAGTGCCACAGCATCACAGCTGATAGTTTTTCGCACGGTATCAAGTAAACGATCAAACCTGTCTTTGCTGTTAAGACTACTGGCTAAATCTAATGCCAATTCAATAATGGCTGTTGGTGATATCTGGTTCATCTAATTATCTCTTGCCCTTTATGAGTAAAAAATAACACACAAGAGTCTTATTGACAACAAAAAATAAGAGTCTATATGACAATACAAAAAACATCAAAAACAATAAACACTTGATTAACAACATATTTTAATATTGGCATTAGTATTGCTGTAGTGAATGCATATCCAGACTATTAATGACAATGATACCTTAATTCAGGAGTTAACCATGTACTCACAGTTTTCTATTGCCAACCAGTTACCAGACATTGATAACGCACTTAACTTTCAAAAGTGTTTGATTATAGGTAACACCATGATGCTGGTATCGCTAGTGGTTATTTCGCTCAGCATTGCCATTACTTTTGTCTTTGATGATCACTTTGGCATGCCAGTACAAATTTCCGGGCATATCGCTACTATTATTTCCGCAGGCGCATTAAAGCTAGGTTATGTCATACGTTGCGTTGCTTTACACGCTTTTGGAAAAAGAGACTTTTAACATGCTTAATATCCAAGATCCTGAGCTTATACAACTTAACTATGAACAACACCAAAAGCCGTTAGATAAAATTCATCGTCATGCCGTGTTAGATTTACCTTTTAGAAGCTATTTTCTTACTGCGGTTTTATGTTCTATTTTTGCACTGATATTATGGGGCGGTTTTTTAAATGGTTATATCAAAATTAATTTTAGTCAACTTTCTTTAACCACTTGGCACATTCATGAAATGCTATTTGGTTTTGCTGCTACGGTTGCAGTCGGCTTTATTTTAACCGCCGCACAAACATGGACAGGTAAATCAAGTATTAAAGGCTTGGCGGTTTTAGGCTTTATCACGCTGTGGCTAATCGTCAGAGTATGTCTATTTTTGAGCTTAGTTGCCGAGACTGAAGTTAATCAAACAATATTATTATATAGCGCTATTGTACTGCAGTTGCTTTGGTGGCTTGGCTCAATTTTCGTATTTTCTAGATTAGTACTTAGCCGTAAAAACCGTCGTAACTATATTTTCATTCCTTTACTCATGGCCTTAATGCTGACCAATATTGGCTTGTTAGTCCTAGATATTAATGGTTATAAGCTTGCTAGTTTGCATATTGCTAGAACAGCGGTACTGTTATTTTGCTTACTTATGGGGGTGCTTGGTGGACGTGTTATTCCATTTTTCACGATTTCAGGGGCAAAAACTGCCGCGATAACACCGCCTAGTTGGCTTAGCGTATTAATTACCAGCTTATCTTTGCTCGGTATATTGGTGTTCTTTAGTGGTTATTTTATTCAACTGCCCTTTACGCCTGCCATTTTAATGATCAGTGCTGGTGTCGCCCATTTGCTTCGCCTTAGCTATTGGCGCACCGCGTCAACCTTGAAAATCACATTACTTTGGTCATTGCATCTCTCCTATTTTTCATTGGGCTTAGGGCTAATATTACTGGGCTCAAGCTATTTATTTACCGCAGAAAACTCATTCTACATTAGCTTCTCAGATGCGCTTCATGTCATCACGATTGCCGCAATGGGCTTAATGATTTTCGCCATGATGTCACGCGTATCGTTAGGCCATACAGGACGAGCATTATCGCCAGATAAATTAGTCAGCGGGATATTTTTATTAATTTTTATCGCTGCTATCAGCCGTGTGCTATTACCGACATTGCAACGACCGTTACTTGGCTGGAATATTAGCCTAGCGGCTTGGTTAGTTGCCGCTAGTCTATTTTTAATCATCTATTTTCCGATATTAACCAAACCAAAACGCAGTGGTTTTTAATATCGAGGCGACTATTTACAAATACCTACAACGAATTAAAGCAATCTCCATATAGCCTGTAAGCATTAAACAATGAACATTACAGGTTTTACTCATTCAGTTAATTTAGGAGCAACAATGCTAACTGATAAGCACATTGACATCATTAAAAGTACCATTCCATTATTAGAGAACGCTGGCTCAGCAATGACCGCGCACTTTTACCAAAGGCTGTTCGCTCATAACCCCGAACTACAAAACATTTTCAATATGTCGAATCAACATACCGGCCGCCAACAAGTGGCGTTATTTGAAGCAATAGCGGCCTACGCTAAAAACATTGAAAACCTCAGTGCTTTAACGACTGCTGTTGAACGTATTGCGCAAAAACACACCAGCTTTAATATTCAGCCTGACCATTACGGTGTTGTCGGTCATCATTTAATCGAAACCCTTCGAGAACTTGCCACAGACGCGTTCACTACTGAGGTTGAAGAAGCATGGATTCAGGCTTACCAGTTTTTAGCAGGTATTTTTATTAATCGAGAATCAGAGCTATATCAACAACGCTCGGCAGAGGTTGGCGGCTGGCAAGGCGCTAGAGCATTTAAAGTGATTGATAAAGTGATTGAGTCTGAACTGGTCAAGAGTTTTATCTTTGCTCCAGTCGACCAACAGGCGGTTATTGGCTTTACGCCTGGGCAATATTTAGGTCTTGAAGTACAGCCAACAGGCAATGACTATAAAGAAATTCGCCAATATTCATTATCAGATAAACCTAACGGCAAAAGCTATCGAATTTCGGTAAAGCGTGAGCAATTGGGTGTTCCCGGTAAAGTATCTAATTACTTACATGATGCTGTTAATATTGGCGATGAAGTCAAGTTATATGCACCTGCGGGAGATTTTTTCTTTGTTGACCGTCAAACTCCTACCGTGCTCATTTCCGCAGGGGTTGGTATTACTCCCATGCAAGGTATGTTAGAAACATTAGCTGATAATAATCATAATCAACCCGTGCATTTTTTACATGCCTGTGAAGGTAGCGAGCAACATTCATTTTCAAAGCGTACTGGCGAATTAGTGAAGCAAAATAACTGGCAGCAAAATGTCTGGTATCGAAATGAAGACGCACCACAAGAGCACATAACCCATGGCATGATGGATTTAGCATCGATTGATTTACCAACCGAAAATGGTAATTTTTACTTATGTGGTCCTATCGGCTTTATGCAATTTGCTAAACAGCAATTGCTAAAACTAGGTGTAGGGGAAAGTAACATTCATTATGAAGTTTTTGGCCCACATGCCACATTGTAAAGTAGCATAAACGTTAGATAACAAAGCCTGAACAACTGATAAATTAGTGGTCAGGCTATATGCTACATTTACCTAAATCTAGGCACCTAAACTTGTTTGCTTTAATCCATGTGCTTAAACTTAATACATCAATGTATAGCCATCTTCTAAATCAGAATAATCCATGGCAGAGATCCCTAATACATCAAACACCGCTTCTTGAACATATTCCCAATCTGGCGTAACACTTTGGCGTCTAGCTTGTTCAATTAGGTTTTCCGCCGCTTTTAAAATGGCGAATGATAACTGCTCTGTACTATCCGTAATTTCATCTAAGTAGTCCACTTCATGATGACGTAAAATAATTTGACATATTTCACTGGGTAAATTCCACGACGTTGCCACATAGTAACCTAACACTGCATGATTGGTATTATAGTGTTGCTCTTCTAACGCTAAAGAATTTAGCCCTAAACTGCTTGCTTCGGCTAACATATCATTATAATCAGTATATCTTAACGCTAATATCGGCATGCCACAGTTATGAAAAAGCCCAATGCTGTAGAGTGTATCAACAGGTATTTTACTGCCTATTTCACCGCCAATAAAAGACATCGCGTTAGCAATATCAATAGCGTTATCCCAAAAGTGTTCAAGCGAAATACTGGAATTGCCTTGAATTGATGATTTTAGTAATAAAGCAACAACAAGCCCATTGACCCCTCGTAAACCTAACGCCATCACCGCATGCTTAATTTTAGATACTTTACGGTTAACACCATAAAGTGGCGAGTTAATCACCTTTAGGATCGCTGAAGATAAGCCAACATCATTACTAATTAACAAAGCAATTTTATCAATGCTAGGTTCATCTTCCGCCATCTGCTTTTGAATATCGATAAGAATTTGAGGTTTAGCAGGAACCTGAAAACTAGAGACTGCCGAAGCTAACTTTTTATTATCTAAATCAATCAACGGCATAATTCCTTACTTTATTTTATTTTAAGCTACGTTCAAAAATAAGCACTAGAGATGAGTTAAAGGCGAAGTTTAACGTTAAAAGAGACTATAGTGACTATAAATACTAGTAAATCAAGAAAAGCTGCAGCACTGATAATTTAAGCCAATTTAATCATAACCATATAATAGTTAGTGAATAACGTTATAACAATGAAACATTTGATTTTCTGTATCTTTTTAATTCAATCAACAACCAATCTCTACTTTTCATCACCGTGTTATCAGGACAGTGAATAATATAATGCTTACCTGACATTGTACTTTTAGTGGCTGAATATTTAATAAAGTCCTCGGTCGATTTAATATCGTCTAAGTAATATTGATACTTTTTATTAATATGTTTTAACCGCTTCAGCACCCTTATGCCTAGTACCATTGCGTTCATATTTACATTCAGTCAATTCGACAAACTTCAAAAGATGAGCAATTTCATCCTCAGTAGATGCCACTACACTAAAAGAGATAATTGATAATAGCATTAAAATTACCTTAGTTAGCTGCACGCTTTTATCTCCAAATGTCCTATATTCTATCCCCATTTTCACACTTATATATCCAGAAAAATTAAGTGTCTAGTCCCGGTTGTAATGTTCATTACTCGTTTGGTCAAACACCATGCACTGTTCATCTGCACTGTTGTTATCTATAAATGACCAACCAGTGGGACTAAAAAACCAATATTATTGTCAGAGCATCATAATCTAATTTTCACGTATACTATGAAAAGTTATTGAGAATCGATTCTTTTTTGGCTGAAGCTTATTAGAGCCTCAACATCAATAACAGCAAAATATATTGACGAAACCAACGCTAACTTTTATCCCCAAGCAACTGATAAATATAATATTTGTCAGCAAAATTTACAATTAAAATCCCATCCATCAAAAAATAACTGTAACCTATTGATATAAAACAAATAAAAATAGGGGCATGATTAATGCTTAGGCGTGATGCTAATTGTAGTATCACACTTAAAGGATTGAATTAATGATTAAAATAATAGCGTTTGTTGCTTTCGTGTCGGCGACAGCCTCATTTAACAGCCAAGCGAGTTTAATTAATGAGTATGGCGTCACCGCATATTCACAGCATAACGACGGCACTTATCAAGGAGGAAAAGGAAGCTCATCTACAGCAATATCTGATGATTACATATCACTACTAGGGGAGCTGCAAACCGATAGCTACTTACCCACCCTAAAAGCAATTTCTACTAACGGATATGGTCGCTTAGTATCTATTCAAGCATTTCAGTATACCGGCCAATCATCGCTAGATTTAGATTTATTCGTTAATCTTCACGGCAGCTCGTCAGGTGCCGGTTATTACAATGGTATTAGGGCCGATGTTGGTATCGTTGATGCGGGAAGTTCATTAATGGGCTACGACGAATACTACTATGGTTATGACTTTGCTACGATATTTTTTGAGCCAGCAGAGGGCTATGGAGCAGATAGCACAAGTTTATTTATTAACCAAGAGCAAGACGTAAATAAGCAAGACACGCTTAATATTTCACTTGTGACTAACCAATATTTTTATGTTGTTACTCAACTAACGGTAAGAGCAAGAGACGGTGGAGTTTCAGACGCTTGGAATACATTGGGTATGAGCTTTTCAGATAAGAGTAATTTACTCTCTGCCGTACCTTCAGCAAGTAACCCTCCAACCAGCGTTCCTGAGCCATCAACCTGGGCAATATTTGCTTTATCGCTTGTCGGTTTTGCCGCAAGAAGAAAATCCAAGTAAATAATGGGCTAGTTTCTTCAACAAAAAGCCACTCATATGAGTGGCTTTTTTTACAGTCAGCAAATAGCGCAATAACAATGCGGTTACAGACATCTAACACGTGTCAGAGAGTATAACCAAAGCAGCTATCACGCTTATTTAAAAGGCTTGTGACTATTGACCTTTTACTTCAGACAAACCATTAAAAATAGCTTTATCACCTAAGAATTCTTCAATACGTAACAATTGATTGTACTTAGACACGCGATCGCTGCGACATAATGAACCGGTTTTAATTTGACCAGCCGCTGTACCTACCGCTAAGTCAGCAATCGTCGAATCTTCAGTTTCACCTGAACGATGTGAAATAACAGCAGTAAAACCTGCATCTTTCGCCATTTTAATTGCCGCTAAGGTTTCTGTTAATGTACCAATTTGGTTAAATTTGATTAAGATAGAGTTACCAATACCTTGCTCAATACCGCGGGCTAATATTTTAGTGTTAGTAACGAACAGATCATCACCAACGATTTGTACTTTATCGCCAAGAAGATCCGTTTGGTATTTGAAGCCATCCCAGTCTGACTCGTCTAGGCCATCTTCAATTGAAACAATTGGGTATTCTTGACAAAGCGTTGCTAAGAAATCTGAGAATTCATTAGCGGTAAATTGCTTACCTTCGCCCGTTAGGTCGTAAATGCCCTTTTCAGCGTTGTAGAATTCAGATGCCGCACAATCAAGTGCTAATGTTACGTCTTTACCTAGTTCGTAACCTGCAGCAGCAGTTGCTTCTTTGATCACCGCTAGTGCTTCGGCATTTGATGATAAGTTTGGCGCAAAACCACCTTCATCACCCACAGCCGTGCTCATGCCTTTAGCAGACAATACTTTTTTCAAGGCATGGAAAATTTCAGCGCCCATACGTAATGCTTCTTTAAAGCTTTTTGCGCCAACCGGTTGTACCATAAATTCTTGGATATCAACGTTGTTGTCAGCGTGCTCGCCACCATTGATGATGTTCATCATAGGTAATGGTAATGAGTATTGGCCTGATGTACCGTTAAGGTCAGCAATATGTTCAAATAATTGCACTTTCTTTTCCATTGCCGCGGCTTTAGCATTTGCTAAAGAAACCGCAAGAATCGCGTTAGCACCGAAAGTTTCTTTGTTTTCTGTGCCGTCTAAATCAATCATGATTTGGTCAATGTTTGCTTGCTCTAAAGCACTTTTGCCTTTAAGCGCGCTAGCAATCTCATTATTTACAGCAGCAACGGCTTTTAATACGCCCTTACCTAAGTAACGCGCTTTGTCGCCGTCACGTAATTCTAATGCTTCACGAGAGCCTGTTGATGCGCCAGAAGGAGCAGCAGCTCGACCCCAAGCCCCTGACTCAAGATAAACATCGGCTTCAACCGTTGGGTTACCACGAGAATCCATGATTTCGCGAGCGATAATTTTACTGATATTCGACATTATGTTCCCTATTCCTTACTAACTGCGCATGGCAGGTTATAAACGATAAATTAAAAGTTAAATGGCTATAAATTTTATTTAAGTTTTCAGCAGTAATAAAATACTTATTGGCTAAAAACAAAACCGCAGCAATAAGCTACGGTTTTCATTAGTTCGAGTTAACTTGATTGCTGTTTTTGATGTTCAAAAGCAGCAGCAATAAAGCCGGCAAAAAGCGGATGGCCATCACGCGGAGTTGAATTAAACTCAGGATGAAATTGCCCTGCAATAAACCATGGGTGATTTGGATTTTCAATCACCTCAACTAACGTTTTATCCGTAGATAATCCCGAAAACACTAAGCCAGCTTTGCTTAATTGGTCGCGGTAGTTATTATTTACCTCAAAACGATGACGGTGTCTCTCATAAATTGTTTCACTACCATATACGTCGTAAGTCTTGGTACCTTTCACAATGTGGCACAATTGTGAACCTAAACGCATAGTGCCGCCTAAATCAGATTCAGCATTACGATATTCTACTTTGCCCTCTTCATCTAACCATTCGTTGATCAAACCAACAACGGGATGCGGCGTTTCTGGGTTAAACTCAGTACTGTGTGCATCAGTTAAACCGGCAACATTACGGGCATATTCAATCAATGCCACTTGCATACCTAAACAAATGCCTAAGTAAGGTATTTTATTTTCGCGGGCATATTGTGCGGTTAGAATTTTACCTTCAACACCACGTTCGCCAAAACCACCCGGCACTAAGATAGCATCTAGGTCTTTAAACACTTCAACACCTTTAGATTCGACATCTTGTGAATCAATGTATTGAATTTTTACTTTTACTTGGTTAGTGATACCGGCATGTTTTAAAGCTTCATTGACTGATTTGTAAGCATCTGGTAATTCGGTGTATTTACCGACCATACCAATGACAACTTCACCTGATGGGTTGGCTTCTTTGTAAAGCACTTGCTCCCAATCAGTTAAGTCGGCTTCTGGTACATCAAGACCAAAGCGTTTTACCACTAGTTCATCAGCACCTTGTGCTTTGAGTAATGCCGGTACTTTATAAATTGAATCAACATCGCGCATTGAAATAACGGCTTTTGCTTCAACGTTGGTAAATAATGAAATTTTAGCCCGTTCATTAGCCGGAATAGCGCGTTCACTACGACAAACTAAAATATCTGGGAAAATACCAATTGAACGTAATTCTTTAACAGAATGTTGCGTTGGCTTAGTTTTGATTTCACCTGCTGCGGCAATATAAGGTACTAAGGTTAAATGCATGAACATCGCGCGTTCACGCCCTAATTCAACACCTAATTGGCGAATAGCTTCTAAGAACGGTTGTGATTCAATGTCACCTACCGTGCCACCAATTTCAACCATCGCGATATCATAACCTTCAGCGCCTTCAATCACGCGACGCTTTATGTCGTTAGTAATATGAGGAATAACTTGAATAGTCGCGCCTAGAAATTCGCCTTTACGTTCACGCGCTAGAATATCTTGGTAGATACGGCCAGTGGTGAAGTTATTGCGCTTGGTCATTTTGGTACGAATAAAACGTTCGTAGTGACCTAAATCTAGATCTGTCTCTGCACCATCTTCAGTAACAAAAACTTCACCATGCTGAATTGGGCTCATTGTCCCAGGGTCAACATTAATGTATGGGTCAAGCTTTAACATGGTAACTTTCAAACCACGTGCTTCGAGAATTGCCGCTAGCGATGCTGCAGCAATACCTTTACCAAGAGACGATACAACGCCGCCAGTAACAAAAATATATCTAGTTGTCATGCGATACCCAGAGTCAGGAAAAACAGAAATTTTGCACTAAATTGATTTTATTTTTGGTCAATAAATGAATTTAGTAGGACGGGAAAGCATTATACTTAAAAGCCATGTTCACGACAATATGCGCAGGGCATCTAGTTACAGAAATTTTCGTTAAAATGCTGAATATTTCACTTAAAGTATTATTGTAACTAATGAAAAACGGGGTAAACTGGCTTTTTAATTTTTCTGATAAATAAAAAATCCCTATGACTCAATTGCAAAATGTTTTAAACGCCATCGATACCATTAACGAAGCAGACACCAACGTCACAGTTGTTGACGGCATTAGTCAACCAAAAGAGTTAGTATATGGTCGATACATGACAGCTTGCCTTGAGAAGTATTGGCCTGAGGCAGATGAAAACTTACAAATTGCGGTACGAGCACAACATGTAAAGCGCTGGCAGCTAAAACGCGCCGACTTCCCGATTGGCAAGCAAGGCTATCTTACATGGCGTAAAGCATTAGGTCTTTTTCATGCTGCGACGGCTAAAGCTGTTATGCTAGCGCATGGTTACAGTGATCTTGATGCCGAAGCTACGGCGGTCATTATTCGCAAACAAAACCTAAAATCAAGCAGCAATAGCCAAACCTTGGAAGATGTGGCTTGCTTAGTATTTTTGCAATATTATTTTGACGAGTTCGCCGCAAAGCATAAAGAAGATAAAATTATTCGTATTGTGCAACTAACCTGGCGAAAAATGTCAACAAAAGGCCAAGAAATTGCTTTGTCATTAAACTTACCACCGCATTTAGCGCAGCTTGTCGGCAAAGCATTAGCCTAGCCGCTAACTCCTAAATTAATTTTTTGCTGAAAGTGAATAATTTATTCTGGTGTATTACCGGTTGAGGGCGCTTTATTGCCATCAGAGAGCGGTAAGCGCCACAAAAAAATGAACGGCCAAGTGACCAACACAACCACGAACACTTTCATCCATAGAGCCGGCAAAATATAGCACGACCATAATGTCGCAATAATGATAGAAGTTAAGGAAATAATTTTTGCTCGCTTAGGAATACTGCGCGATTGCTGCCAGTGGTAAATCATGGGCCCAAACACTTTATTTGCCAATAGCATTTTATACATACGCGGTGATGATTTCGCAAAACATGCTGCTGCCACCAACAAAAACGGTGTAGTCGGCAATAAAGGCAGAAAAGCACCAATAAACGCTAAAGCGACAAAAAAAATACCCGTTATCTTTAATAACATAATGCCCTTACACTAGTTGTATCGTTATTTAGTTACATTTTTCGAGGCGCAATCAGCACACGATTCAATCTATTAAGTGACGACTTAACGTCGAACACTGACCATTTCCCTAACATGTTGCTAATGACCCTGCTTTAACTGCCAATCATCATAAGTAAAATCAACTACCGATAATAACTGTCTCAATTCTCCCGACAAACGCATATCAGCGATAACTGCGCTGACTTCTTTATTAAGCTCGAGCCCCTTTTTAGTGTTAGGAAATAATATTTTAACGGCGAACTTTTGATAAAACTCTCGCTTAATTGATGGCAAAATATTTTTATTTTTTTGTAATAAAGGATCTGTCGAAGAGTCAGCAAAAATATAACCATCGGTCATTTTATACTGAACTTTTTTCAAACTACAAGTAATGCAGTCTGAGCCTAAGGACACATCTTTCAAGAAGGCTAAATGTGCTGAATCAGTCTCTATTTTATAATTTTCAATTTTATTAAGATCAATAGGTACATCTATATGACTATAAAGCACAAAATTGACATGAAAAATTGTTTCATCTGAGTAAATAAAATCATGCAAATGTTGCTTGAAATCTAAATCAGTTGCTGTTTTTTTATCTTCCAGAGCCGCCTTGTCAGTTAAAACTTCAATATTCGGTTTAATAAAAGGTAGATGAAAATCAACCTTACTTGTGCTGACGTAATAAATGGAGCGTGAAAAAGGCACGACTTGAATATCAATATCTCGCTTAAGTTTTTTGGCCAGTACTTTGACAAAATCAACCAACACCCCTTTATGATGACTCTCTGCGTGCACTGGCATTTTAGGAATACTGACCCGCAAAGGCTCAGCTTTAGCATTAACGTTTGCGCTTAAAAGCACGAGCAAACTAAAACCACAGATAAATTCTAATAAACACTTATTTTTCATCAAAATAACAATCCAGCATCATAGATACAGTCAGTATAAACACTTTAAGCTTAACAATTGCATAGACCTTTGCAAGTTAACGCTCCGTATTCCAACTAAAGAGATAAGCACCTAGGGCTAAAAACACCGCACTCATCGCCACTAAAATAGAGAGGTGGTAGCTGATATCAGCTAAGGTTGCTCCTTCGGTTATTATTTTGCGCGCGCCAGCCACGAGATGCGTTAGCGGTAAGAAGTCAGCAAACACTTTCACGGCATTAGGCGCCCCCTCTAAGCTAAACCAGACACTGGCTAGCAATATCATCAGCCTCAATCAGGTTAATTAGTTATCAACATTCGTCGAAAATAATCATTGGTTTCCCTCATATTTATCTTCAAAAAATTAATTCAACTTCACACTGAGTCAGTTAAATTATGGTTAACGATAACAACCGTTTTTAATGTTACAAAAAAATGATAAAAAATGACCTTGCCTATCTACTGCGTAATCATAAAATGAATAGCTAAATCAAAAGCTTACTTAAGTGTTATCCTATTACCAGACAAGGTGCCGCGCCACTTTTCTTTACCCTGTATAAGCAACACTTCGCCATATTCAGCATTTTTAATACTGCTATCGATAGCAATAACACGCCCTTGATAGCGTGTTTTAACTTGTTTTTGCGATGTATGGCCAACAACCAAATGTTCAATATCAAAGTGCTTCAGTAATAAATCTATTTCTTCAGAGCTAGCACCATTATCTGTTATCGCGTCTTTAAAATAACCACGATACCAAATAGGTCCATTACTTTTATGTAAATAATCACCCCAACCTTCCCTAGGTATCGATATTTCTGCTTTAACTAGGTTTTGTTTAAACACTTGGTTAATCGCTTTTAATGAACGTTTTTCTTTTGCTAACGACGGATGAAAGCCACCATGAGCAAATACCATATTATTAACTTTCACTAACACAGGTTTAGTGCGTAACCAGTCACCTAACACAGTTCCCTGCCCATAAAGTTGGTCATAGGAAACCTTTAAGCGCTTACTTACTTCAACATACTTAGGATGGATGTAACGTAAATCACCGTTCAGTACCATCACCTCATGGTTACCTAATAATAAGTGCAACTTGCCGTCCGCTTGCTCAGCTTGTTGCTCTAAACGATACAAAAACCACAATATTTCGGTGACTTTATCACCTCGGTCAAATACATCGCCGGTAATAACAAAGTGCCCATCACCAAAAGACCAGTCGCCTTGCTGGTCAATAATGTTATTGTTTTTAAGTAGTGTTAACATTAGCTCGTATTGGCCATGAAAATCACTACTCGCGGCAACAGCAAAGTCGCCTTGATACTCGAGTATTGATTGTTCCGAAAAGTCGATTCTATCGAGTGTAAGGGTTTTATCACAATACGGCAGTGAAAAAGGCCGCGCTAACTTATCAACACGTAAGCTAATTTCTTCGCCATTACACAACCACAAAGCGCTTAAGTCATCCGTATTTTTAAAAACAAATGGCCCATCGTTTAAGGCTTCAGTCTCCAGCTTTTGTTGTGGCATATTTACAGATGATTTTGATACATCTTGGTGATTTTTTGACTGTAGCAGAGGATTAGCTAAAGAGCCTTTAGTGTCATCTATTTTACTTACGCCACAACTTGTTAGCATACTAATAGTCAGTAAAGCACTAATGAATTTATTGAAAAGCATAAGCTCTCCAGAAGTTAATTAAATAGAAAACTTCGCACCGGGCGAAGTTTATCGTAATTATGGCTTAGCTTAAGGTGCACATCCATGTGCTTAAGTCAGCTTAAGTTGGTTAAACAGTTAATTAAAACTTAACTTCAGCACCAGCATAGAAGAAACGTCCCATACCGCCACCATATTCACTGTCATAGTTACCACGACCACCTAGAATGAAAGCACCGTTTTCATCAGTAATATTGTTCACACCACCAAATAAACGTAACTCAGCATCATTTTTTAAATCCATAGTATAAGAAACAGACAAGCTATGTTTCATATACAAGCCTATTTTATAAAAAGCAGGATCTTCTGGGTTTTCAACACAAGACGCTTCACCCGCTAAACAAGCGGCTTCATTTTCAAGGAAAATACCACCTTCACCTTCTTCATCTAAAGCACCATAGTAACTATCTTTACGGTCTAAACTATCGATAACACTACCTTTAAACTTAGTGCTCCAACGAATGCGCCAAGCATCATCGTAATACCAAGTTAGCGATGCTGAAGCCTTGTCAGCAAAAATACCATTATCTAAGTCACCAACATAGTTATTGGTTTGAATACCATCATTAGTTTCAAAGGTTTTTGAATGCTCAATAACATGGGTGTAATCTAACTTGAACTTCAAATCTCCCATATCACCTAAGTTATAATCATAAGCAGCGGCTACGTCATAACCGCGCGTTCTTTCTTGATCGACATTGAAAGAACGTTGAAGTATTTCAATAATGTTACCCTCACTATCACGGGTGATATCATTACAAAAATTATTCCCAGCGCCAAAAGCGAGGTCAGAGTTATAACATTGTTCAATAATGTCTGCGTTATCGATTTCGGCAATAGCATCGTCAATTTTAATATCGTAATAATCTATCGCGATACGCAAACCTTTTAAAAATTCAGGCGCCATCGATACACCAAAAGTATATGTATCCGCTGTTTCTTCTGTTAATTCGGTATTACCGGTATTGGGCGAATAACTATTGTTGTCATCTTCAAAAACGAAATTTGGATCTTCAGCTAATAGTGCTGCAATTGCTGGTTCTAAACGACAATTGTCATGACCTGCACTAGTTGATGTTGCTGAAACGCCATCACAAATATCGTCAAAACTGTCATAATCTCCTCGCGGTGGAGATAATAACTCGGTAATGGTAGGAGCACGTTGGGCGCGTGAGTAATTGGCGCGTAGCATGTAGCCTTCAACAATTTCCCACGTTAAACCCGTTTTATAACTGCTTACTAAATCTGAACCTGACCAGCTGTAATCAGCAACACGTGCAGAAATCTCAGCAGTTAAGTTTTTCGCCAGTGGTTGATCTTTTAATAATGGCAACGCAGCTTCTGCAAAAGCTTCTTTAACTTCTACTTCACCATAAAAAGCCGGTACAACGTTAAAAGTAATACCACCATATTGCTGTTCATCACTGGTTCTCAGATCTTGTTTATCTTTGCGATATTCAAGGCCAAAAACCGTTGCAACTGGCCCAGCAGGCATCATAAATAAATCGCCCGCGATATAACCTAAAAGATTTATTTGTTCAATTTCAGTGCTAATGGTTGGGTTTGAGCGAATATAATCCGCCGCTTCAGGGGTAATAGAACCTTCACCAAATAAATTTAATGGTACACAGCCTTCAGCTCTAGCTTCTTCATCAATACATTGTATGGTGCCATCGGCTAATTTCTCCGCTTGCAAAGCAGCATTAACTCTAATGGTATTTAATTCGTTGTACCGTGTTTGATCTTGTGTTGTTCGGCCATAACCTAAGGAAACATCCCAATCCCAGTCACCGTCAAACATGGTGCCTTGTAAACCCGCCCAAGAACGCAGTGTAGTGCGTTTATTATCGGTTTGAATTTCACCGACTTCACCGAAGCGTCTATCCCAATAAATGCGGTCTTTGTATAAGCCACTATTGGCAATTTCGTCAGGTACATACGGGTTATCAATGGGGATATAACCAGGTCTAACACGACCAGGTGCACCGGTAATAGGGTCAATGGTCAATGCATAAGCACTTTCGTATTCATCTTCTGGTGACTTATTATTGATAGAATTGTTTTCACTGTACTGCATTTGAAAGTTCATTTGAATATCGTCAGATAATTCATAATCAAACTTTACCGCCGCTGACATGGCTTCATCTGGCACTTTTAGCTGCACGTATTGATTTGAATCAATACCGTACTTTTCTTCATTGTCTTTCCAGTCATCACGCAAGGTTTGGCCGTCATACCAAAACTGCGTGTCGTTACGGCTGTATTCACCAAAAACACCACCTAATGTGCCATCGCTTCTGCTGCGCCAATCGGCTTTCGTAATATCGCGCATACATTGATAACCATTTTCAGTCAGCATCGAGTTACACATTAATGTCGAATTGTAGCTGTATGAATCTTCTTGTTGCGCGCGTTTTCTATCATAAAAGCTCAGTCCTTGCTGCTTTTCATAGCTGGAGCTGAAATACATATAACCTAAACCATCAGCAAACTCAGTACCGTAATCTAAATCGATTGAAAATTCTTCACCACCTCCTTCTGCGCTTTCACCACCTCTTACTTTAAATTCAAAACCTTCTTTATCTTGTTGTGTGATGATATTAACAACACCAGCTACTGCATCAGAGCCATAAGCCGCTGAAGCACCACCCGTGATCACTTCCACTCGCTCAACCATGCCTGAAGGAATAGTACTTAAACTGACAATATTGCCGCTGTAACTATTTGAAACGGTACGACGACCATCAATTAACGTTAATGTACGACTCGTGCCTAAATCTCGCAGATCTATGGTAGATAAACCCGTTGCAGAAACATAAGACTGACTGTTTGAATTACTGACGCCTTCGGATATTTGCGGTAGTTCTTCAACTAACATTTCAGAAAGAGAACCTAAACCTGTATCCTCAATCGCATCTCTATTCATTATAGCGAGTGGCGTCGCAACACTAAAGCTGTCTCGACGTAAGCGAGAACCGGTCACCGTGATTTTTTCAACTGTTTCTTCAGCTGTATTTTTTGTTTTGGTAGATTCAATTGCCGACTTTTCAATTGATTGAATTTCTTGCGCGTTTTCTGCCAATGTACTAGGTACAAAAACTGCAGCGGCACTAAAAATAGTGCTCTGAATTGCTATGGTGAGAAGTTTCTTATTCATCTCGGCTCCCGTATTTCATGTTTTATTTTTTTAATTTATATGACTAATGCGTTAACAGAACATCATTAACATTGAGGTATTCGACTTTGCTCACTAAGCTCACTAACGCCTTACAGGTCATCGTTAAGACAGTGTTATCATTTGTAAGCTAATTGGTTTTATGAAATATAGGGCTTAAGTACAATCGGCTGTAGCTCGTTTATATATCTATTTAACATCTCTTTATATTATCACCTTTTAAATCAACAACTTAATCAAAAAACTTATTGAATTTAAATATCGATAAAATAAAAACAAAGTACCTTTATAGTAATGAAATTGATGAATTTTATTGTACAAACTTAACCAAATGGTTATGCTTAAATTTAATATAATTACAAAAATAGCCAGCCACTTCAGCTTGCTTTATCTACTTAAAATTATCAGGCAGCTATTCTTTAATGAAGTATGAACAACCATTTTCTATTGGTAATTGTCACGTTCAGCCCCTTGAATACTCGATTCAAATTGGCGATAAAGACAAGCAATCACTGCAACCAAAATTCGTTGAAGTACTTTGCTATCTTGCCGAACAGTATCCCAGGGTAATTCCGCGTAATGAACTTATAGAAGAAGTTTGGGCCGGTAATAGTTATGTCGGCGAAAAAGCGTTAACTAATGCTATTTGGCATCTACGCCAAAGTTTGAAAAACGACAATAATGATGTCATTGAAACTATTCGAAAAGTTGGCTATCGATTACTAGTTGAACCTATATGGTTAGATAAAGTAGTACAAAAACCGCATATAACAAATAGCGAAAATAAGGCACCTCTCGATCAATTCAAACAGCTATTAAATGTTAAATACGCCACCGTACTTTTAGTTATTACATTTTTAATCATAGGTTTTAAGCTTCAGAATAGCGATAATGGCCATAACCATAGTGCGCCGCAAATAACACAAATAACTAAATCACCAGGTACTGAGCTATTTGCTGCTCCGTCCCCTGACGGCAGATACTTAGTGTACAGTTGGGCGCAAAATAATAGCGCTAAAAATTTATACATGAGTGATACATTTCAGCCTGAACTTCCGGCAAAACAACTCACTTTTGACACTGATAAGGAAGGTTTATCAGTTTGGGGTAAAGAAGGGAAATATTTATATTTTGCCCGAAAAGGACGCAGTAAATGTGACATTATTAAAATGAATGTTACTAGCCAGCAAGAGCAAATTCTTGCAACCTGCTCTAGAAGAGGTGGATATTATTATTTGGATGTTTCTCCAGATAATAAAACCCTCGCCTTTCATGGTTTTGAAGCTCCTGCTGATACCCCAGGTATTTATTTTATCGAATTAAACAAGCCTAACGCCAAAGCAGTACGATTTTCTTGTGCAAATAACTGTGGTTATAGTGACCGAGATATGGCTTTTTCTCCGGACGGAAAAAGCATTGCGGTTTCGAGACGAAAAAACAGATTTAGTGAAAATATATTTTTAGTAGACTTAAAAAGCAAAGATGCTCAGCAATTAACCACCAGTGAAGAAGACATTGTGGGTTTAACCTGGCAACCCAATAATAAAAAGCTTATTTATGCTGCACAAAGATCAGATGTTAGAGATGGTTATATTTTAGATATTGAATCTCTCCACGTTGATAAATTAGGTTTAGAGGGCTTTAGTTATCCCGCTATTGCCAAAGCCAGTGGGCAACTTTATTATCAACATAGAAAAGAGCAATATTACATCGCTCATTTAGCACTTAATACAGAGACAACCACTTCGCCTTTTCCGGTTATTCAGTCAGATTTTAATCACCTTTATCCTGACTACTCTTCAGTTACTAAACAAATGGTTTATGTTTCTAATGAATCAGGAAACTATGAACTCTGGCTTGCTAATAGTGACGGAACTAAGCGAAGAAAATTAACACAATTAGAAAAAACTATTCGCTATCCTAAATGGTCTTCTGATGGTACAAAAATTGCGTTTTTAGCACCAACCGCATTAGGTGATGGCGACCGTATATATATATTTAATTTATCAACCAATACGCTAAAAGAAGTGCCAAGCCAGTTTACCAAACATAATTTACCTACCTGGAGTTTTGATGATAGCGCGATAATCACCGCGATATACACGCAAGAGTTTACCGACTTATTTAAGCTCGATATCAAAACGGGGCATGCTGAACGAATCACCTTTGACGGTGGTCGATATGGCGTGATGACCGATGAATCAACCTTACTTTATACCAACTTAAAAGCCGGGCTATGGCAGCGAGACCCATACTCACCGCAGTCAAGTAAGCCATTAAATAAAATTAGCGGCGACATTTTTAATGCTCGCTATACTTGGCGTTATTGTGACAATAAAGTCTATTTCGGACAAAGCCAATCCGATCACCTACAGGTCGCATCTTATGACTTTATAGACCACACGCTAACACCTTTAGTGCGGCTACCGCTTAAAACTTTTGAAGACACCAGTGCCTTATCTTTAGTGAGTGAACAAAACAAGTTATTGTTTACTCATGCACTATCACCACAATCTGATATAAAACGGTTATCTCACCCTTTAATTACTGAGTATTAATCACGGAAAATTAACTCTATTTAGTCTCTATTACCTCAATTTACTGTCGTTTTTAGTGTTAGTTACTTCAAATTAGCAGAGCGCTTGTTAGGATAGTTTAACGTAAATTAATAGAGAATATAGATGCAGATATTATTTCGTCGGACATTACAATTAGGCTTGATCTGGCTGAGCATTTTTTTCAGTACAGGAAGTTTTTCCGCGCCCTTGCCGTTAGAGCATTTTACCAAAGCATCAATTTTTAATAATATTTTACTTTCACCCGATGGCAAATTCTTTGCTGCAAGTGTACCAAAAGAAAATACAACAGCTTTAGTCGTTATTGACCGAAATAAAATGAAAATAGTTAAGGCTTTTGGCTTTGGTCGTGATGAGCATGTTGGTGTATTTTCATGGGCCAACAACAGCCGATTAATTTACACAAAAGTTTATCAGTTAGATGATCAAGAGCGTAAATCTAATCGCGGTGAAATATTTGCCGTCAATATTGATGGCTCTGCACATATGCAAATTTTTGGTTACAGCGATAATAAAAGCAAAAACAAACAGAAAAAAGGCTTAAAAGCACACGCTAAAATCCTTAATTTATTGCCGAATGATCCTAAACATGTACTTTTGTTAACGCGAAAATGGCAAAGCGACCACGATGATCCAATGAAGCTATTTAAGGTCAATATTTATAATAAAAAACGAACATTAATTAACAAAACACCATTAGGTAATATGAAAATAGTCACCAATGGTCAAGGTGACTTAGCTATAGCGAGCGGAAAAGATAGAAACGGTAAGAAAGTAAAATACTTATTTAAGCAAAATCAATGGCAAGAAATCAATAAAGACGAACCGTTAATCCGCTACACACCAATTTCAGTAAACCGCGACGGTACTAAGCTTTACTTAACTAAGACAAAAGCCAAAGGGGGAACACAAGCCCTCTATCAATATAACTTTAAAAGCAAAGAGATTTTACTACTGTTTAACCACCCTATTGTCGATATCGAATCTTATATTAGAGCACCCGGCTCACGAGAAATTATTGCCGTAAAAACCATGCTTGATGGCATTGACTATCATTATATTGATCATCAACACCCTTTTACTAAAGTCCATCAACAACTGGCCGCAACCTTTCCTGAATACGACATCTATGTCGCCGGAAACTCCTTACAGGATAACGAATTTGTTATTTCAATTAAAAGCGATAAAAACCCAGGTGAGTTTTATTTATTTAACCAGAAAGCACAGACTGTAGATCACCTTATTAGTCGCAAAGGCTGGCTAAATGAAGCAGATATGATGCCACGCAAACTGATCCAATTTCGTGCTAGAGATAACCAAACAATTTACGGGTACTTAACCTTACCTAAGGCTATGGGTAAACCTCACCCGCTGATAGTTGACGTTCATGGTGGTCCATTTGGCGTTCAAGACGCTTGGCATTTTAATACCGACGCTCAAATGTTCGCTAACAATGGCTACGCCGTTTTACAGGTTAACTTTAGAGGCTCAGGTGGTTATGGAAAAACTTATAAAGAAAGCGCCTATTTAAAGCGTAACAGCCTTATCCAACACGATATTATTGACGGAACACGCTGGGCTTTAGGCTTAGACAACATCGATGATGAGAAAGTTTGTATTGTTGGTGGCAGTTTTGGTGGTTACTCTGCATTGATGGCCCCATTACTTGAGCCTACGCTGTACAAATGCGCTATACCGCGTTACGGCCCTTACGATTTGGTTTATCAAATGACCCACGCTGATTACATGAGTAAAGACTCTGTTTCTGTTGGCGCTAAGAAAAAGTATGGTGACAATGAGCAAATTTGGCTTGAACAATCCCCTTTAACTTATATCGACAAACTACAGACTCCATTATTAATTGTTACTGGCGGTAAGGATCGTCGAGTGCCTCCGCAAAGCGCATTAAACTTAAAAAAAGCGCTCGATGATCGCAAAATAAACTATCACTGGTTGTATAAAGAAAAAGAAGGCCACGGCTTTACAAACCCTGAAAACAAATTAGAGCTATTCGAAAAAAGCCTCAAATTTATTGACCGTTATATACAGCAATAAATCTTGCAGCATAACGTTGATAAATAGAGCAAGTTAATGCCAAACTTGCTCTATTTGGGGAATTAACGCTCCGTATTCCAACTAAAGAGATAAGCACCTAGGGCTAAAAACACCGCACTCATCGCCACTAAAATAGAGAGGTGGTAGCTGATATCAGCTAAGGTTGCTCCTTCGGTTATTATTTTGCGCGCGCCAGCCACGAGATGCGTTAGCGGTAAGAAGTCAGCAAACACTTTCACGGCATTAGGCGCCCCCTCTAAGCTAAACCACACGCCGGATAACAACATCATTGGCCATGAGCTTAAGTTTAATAGCCCGCCGATCAACTCTTCGCTCTTGCTACGACTTGCCACGAGTAAACCTAAAGTAATCAAACTAAATGCACCTAATATGGCAATGACAAACAAATCAAAATAACTGCCAAGCATATAAAAATCAAAAAACAGATTACAGCCGATATAAACCACTGACGATAAAAACATAACAATAAACAATCGTGAGACTAACTGCGCTGAAACAAACTCTAATGCCGACAGTGGCGTTGCTTTTAGGCGTTTTAGTACTGCATTTTTACGATAACGAACAATGACATAACCGACACCAAACAGGCAACTAAACATCATATTCATGCCAAGAATGCCGGGCAAAACCCAGTCAACATAACGAATTTTTTTCCCCTGTGTTTCAATACGTTGATAGCTTTCATGACTATTCAAAAAAATTTTCTCTACCAAATAACTGTTTGGTGAACCTTGATTAACCCAATATTGCTGGGTATTAAAGTCGACAAGCAAATCAATACTATGCTGCTCTAGTTTAACTTTCGCTAACGCGGTTTCTTGATAATCAATAAAACTTAGGTACTTGGTTTCTAAAAAAGTTGATTGGCTTTGCCCTAAATTCAACACTCCTACTTTGTAAACTGCACGACCATCACCGGAAAAAATAAATGACAAGCCGACCAGCATTAAAATGGGAAATATTAAGTTCCACCCCAAGGATGAACGGTCACGAAAAAACTCAATATTACGCGCTTTAACGACGGCAAAAAAACGTGAAAAATTCATTTTGTTAATCCCTTAAAGAATGGCCGGTAAGTTTTAAAAATAAATCATCTAAATTTGGTGATTTAACGTGTAATCCTGTTAATGAAATTTGCTCTTTTAATAAAAGCGTTATCGTAGCTTCGACATCTGTGGTGGTAATTTCAACTTGCTGTTCATTTACTTGCCAGTGGTTTTTCTGGCAAAGTTCACTGGGTACTTGCGCTGCAGGTAAATAGATAAACACTTCATCAAAATGTTGATTCAGCAATTGCCTTGGCGTGCCACGAGCAATCACTTGACCATGATCCATAATGAGCACGTCATCACATAATTGCTGTGCTTCGTCCATATAATGCGTGGTTAGCACCACGGTTTTATCGCGCGCTTTAATGTTTTTAATTAATTGCCAAAAGTTACGTCTCGCTTGTGGATCAAGCCCGGTTGTTGGTTCATCAAGAAAAACAATATCGGGGTCATTAATCAGAGCGAGTGCTAGCAATAAGCGTTGACGTTGCCCACCTGAAAGTAAACGGTTATCACGATCTAAAAACTCACTTAAGTCGCATAGTTCAATCAATTCATCATGCGGTACAGTATGTTGATAAAACGAGGTAAATAGATTTAAGGTTTCTTTAACGGTAAGAAAGTCT
This sequence comes from uncultured Colwellia sp., assembly GCA_913061475.1. GTDB lineage: Bacteria > Pseudomonadota > Gammaproteobacteria > Enterobacterales > Alteromonadaceae > Cognaticolwellia. Next base: position 22,615 of record CAJXUN010000050.1, read on the forward strand.
TGCAAGGCAGTATGCTGAAATTGAATGCCTATTTGTTGCGACATCGACTCATCAATAGGCTTGCCATAATAAAAAACCTCACCCTTGGTCGCTTTTATAATACCTTCCATAATTTCTATTGTGGTGGTTTTACCCGCGCCATTAGGTCCCAACAAGCCAAAGCAGTGGCCTTTTTGAATCGCAAAATTTATATTATCTACGGCAATAATATCTTTATAACTTTTAGTTAAGTTTTCAACCCGAATGACTTCTTGCATGGCACACCTCTATAAAACCTAGCTCGTATTCTAACGGTAGATGGTAAATATTAATATTATAATTCATTTATTTTTAAATGATAATAATTATCATTTGCATTAATTTGAATTTTCAATTATTGTTTTTAACAGGATAATTTCAGCGAGGAATAAAAATGGGATTTAGACAATTAAGTGGTGGTTGCACTGGTAAGGCGCAAGTTGAAATATCGTCAGTTTTACTCGCACAGTTAATTAATTCCGGTGCGTTAACCGGTAATAACTGTCGGTGCTTAGACAACAATGCTCGTAAAACTTTATGGCAGTCGTTACTAAACTTAAGCGCTAATTTAAATAGCAACTTAGCAATAGAGGAATAATAAAATGAACGCAGAATCACCCACTATTGATATTTGCTATTTAGAAGCTTGGCTAGAAAAATTTATCTCAAGCTATAATTTATCAGGTAACAAGCAATTATTAGCAAAAATATGTCTCGGCATAAATGCCATCATTCAACATGACGACTTCGACCAAATAGCTGACAACCACTGTAGCTATTATAAAATGAAAAATTATTGGTTCTGGCGCTATCAAATCGCTTAAAAAACAGCTTTAGTGTTTATGTGCGCTTATATAGTTAATCAGTTGTTGGTTTAATACTTTTTTACCGGTAAAAGTATATTTCTGGCAAACGTGTTCAACACTGTGCTTTTGCAAAATACGGGCAAGCAACGGTAATACCTCGACATCAAACTGCTCTGTACAGTGTTTTAACAACCATTGATGTAACCCATAAACACAACTACTAAATTGCCGCTGTCCCGAAATAAAGTCCTTAACAGCTTGCTCGGTTTCACGGCTAAGCGTTAAATTTTTCAAGCTATCATTAGCGTTAAGTATCTGCCACACCAGCCTTGTAGGTAAAAACTTAAACTCATCGGTGAGCCAATGATCAAATTGCTGATAAAACTGTGCTGTTATTGTTTGTTGTAGCGCTTTAGCATTAACATTTAATGCTTTTGTTACCACACAAGAGTGCTCGCCGCTGGCTTTATCTTTACTAAACCCTACTCGAGCAATGTTAAATCCGGCTTGCTGCCAAAATTTAACTAAGCTTGCGTTACCCGCAAAACTTGCGCCGATAAAATCTATGCCCTGCACAAAGGCATGTTTTTCAATAGCACTGAGAAAGTAGGTCCCTAAACCTTGCCCTTGAAATTGAGGATGTATGGCTATTCGCATGACGCGTTGGTAGCTATAATTAAAGCTCTCTTTTATCCCGCAATGTGTCAGCAATGACTGTGGTAAAAATTGATCAGGTAAACGGCGCTGACTTTCGCGCACTAGCTCAACCAGGCTTTCACCTACCAGTCCTTCTCGCATCAGCATCACCACGCCTAAGATATCGTTTTGGCGCTTTAGTATGAACAATGAAATAGCATTATTATTCAGTAGCAATTTCACATCACTGGGTGACGTTTGATAGTGCGCAGTTACTAATACGGCAAATATTTGTTGTAAAAGCGCTTCGTTTTGCAATAACTCAGTGCTACTAACAAGCTCAACAGACAAACTTATTTGTCGATTTAAAATCAGGACTTGTTCAGAACATTCAGTTGTCACAACAGTGCTTACTTTTTCGGTTAATAAATTATCGTAATTGGGCAGTTTAGCATTGAGTAAACAACTCGAAAAAACAAATTTTTCCAATGGATCATCACTTGCCCAGCGGATAGGCTGATGAATGTGCATTTTACGCCAGTTGGGCATTAGGCGCTTTAAAACTGAACGAAACTTAATACTAAAACCACGCCCAGCCCCTTCGTAACCATGAATAGTGGTGGAAAATATTAAACGATGATAATGCTCAAGCAATTGCTGTAAAAGATAAACCGGCAATGCTGCCGCCTCATCAACCATGACAATACTGGCTGTGGGTTGCTCTTTTAACAAAGCGTCAATCGGTAAAAACACAATCCGGCCATTGCTATGCTCAACACATGTAGCTTGTATATTCGCACTCGGTAAACATGCCTCAACTTGATTAAAAAACACTTTAAGGGCTTGCTTGCTTGCTGCAGTAATGATTATGTTAAGCGGCTGTTTCGCATGCAGCAACATTTGACAGGCGGCCAACGCTAACGCTGAAGACTTTCCTCTACCACGATCAGCTGTTAGCACTAAGGGCCGATCTCTATGGCCATTTAACACCTTAAGCATCGCTTCTACCGCGATAGCTTGCTCTGACGTAACACAGCCATAGGGCAAATTGTTTATTTTCTCAAAGACGGGAAATTGCTCATCACATAGCTTATTTTCTAATGTGCTTATCTGAGTGTTCATTGGTATTAATTTAGAGGCTAAGTTAGGCAGCGTAGCAGCATCTTGGCTTATAAGGTAACAATGCTCACTTGACTGCTCCCACGATAATTGCTTTAAAAAGCGTTGCAAAAAATAGTCTGGCGATTGATGTTGATTAACCGCGGCGACTTGAGATGGCGTTAATAGCAGAAAAAATACGCCGCCAGCAATTATGGTACCGGAAAGTGCAGCAAAGGCGTCAACGTCAAAATCACTTGCGCTATGATTGGCGGTATTATGTGCAGTAAAGATAACAATGTTTTGCTCTGTGCCTAAATACTGGCGATAGTTTTTTCGATTAACCGGTGTCAGCTTATCGCGCATATTCACAGCATCGCCATAAATAAGGCCTTGGCAGGGTTTATTCTGTTTTGATGCTGACATATAAACCGCTAGGCTTGAGTCAAGGTGTTGAGTTGCCCAATGCTCATCCCCAACAAGCACAACTAAGCTACGCCAACGCTTTGCTTGCGTTAATTGCTGTAATTGTAAGTACCAAGGGATAAATTCTTCTCTTAACATCAGTTTTAACCTTAAAAAGTATCTTGGCTACCGCCAAGTAGCACAAGTCTATCAGAGCACTAATCAAAGCTAAATAACTGCACAGCAGTAAAATCAGCATATAAAATCAACAACTAGTATTTTTGCAGTAATATTTTTGTTGAAATGAAAAAATAATTAGTTGAAAATCCGCCATTAGTTGCCTATGTTCAATTTATTAGTCGTCAGCATATGCCCCATGACTAAAATTAGCGCTTTTTAAGATATCGTAATTTAAAAATACCGTGCATCATTGGCAATACTAATTGAGCACTTAATCAGAATTAAATGGCTTATCAGCCACTATTTATTGTAATTGCAGCACAGGTTGTAAAAGCCGTAGGTATAAAAATGAACGACGATTTAACAGATGACATGTCGCCAGCGACAGACCAAGAAAGTTATGACGAAGACCTGCCTAAAGGAGAAAAGGCAAAACATAACAGTGACGTTAGAAAACGCATTGATGACTTACTAGAGAGGAAGCGTCTAAAAGAATTATTAGACGACTCTGATGATTGGGATATTTAATTGCTAATACTAATAACAAATACGTTAATGACCACTAGTATTTTCCTAAACGCGATGTAAATCAGTAATAATTACTTGCTAACGATTTGTTTGTGACACAAAGCTGATATCATTAGTCTCATATTTACACGGCCTAATTACTGACCTTATGACTTTATTTGAAAAACTACGCTGCTTGTTGACCTTTGGCCAAGGCGTTGCCTTACCATTGCCGCCAATCGGTGAAAACGCAGATCCGTTGTCATTGTTTAAACTTTGGTTTGATGAAGCTAATAAATCCGGTATTTTACTGCCTGAAGCGATGTCTGTCAGCAGCGTGAGTCAAGACGGCCAGCCCAGTTGCCGCATGGTGTTGTTAAAAGAATTCAATCAAGATGGTTTTATTTTTTACACCAATTACGCTAGCCGTAAGAGTCACGAGTTAAATGATAATGGTAAAATTGCCTTATTGTTTCATTGGAATGTCTTACAACGGCAAATTCGCATTGAAGGTTGTATTGAAAAAGTTAGCGCTGAGCAATCAGCTAAATATTTTCATAGTAGAGGTAGAGGTAGCCAAATTGGTGCTTGGGCTTCTCGACAAAGCAGTAAAATTCAAACGGAAACAGAGCTTGCTGATAACGTTGATTACTACACGAAAAAGTTTGCAGGCCAAGAAATACCTTTACCTGAGTTTTGGGGTGGCTGGCGGGTGAAGCCAAACTATATGGAATTTTGGCAAGGACGAGCAAGTCGGTTACATGATCGTGTTTGCTTTGAAAAGTCAGCCTCGGGTTGGGTTAATTTTAAACTTCAACCTTAAAGTAAACAAGACTTAACTTTAAGGTTTAGGTTGTAACTATCGTCATAGTTTGGCAATTTAACTTTGACATGTTACCGTTATTACTCAACTAAAAATTGCACAGGTAACATCGTGAAGTTACTGAGTATTACTGTCCTGATAGCGTCAATTTGGACAACGACGCTTTTTGCACAAACCGTTAATATAGGCTTTGAGCCTTTTCCTCCCATGATAACCGAACATGGCAAAGGTCATGTTATTAACATGTTGCACATTATTGAAAATAATTCTGATCTCAAATTTAATATTGAGATCATGACTTATGCTCGAGCAAAATTAGCGTTAAAGGACAATAAAATTGATTTAATTGGCCTAACGCCTCAACACTTGGAAACTAAAGAATTCTACACTTACGCTCAAGATTTAAGTTGGAGTATTGCAGCTCAGGTCGATATTTTTTCGCTAGAAAGTGGACCCATTGACATAGCCAAAATACCCGACACCAGTATTGGCACTTTAATTGGTAACGCTGATTTTTTCTCGGAATTACTTGATATTCCAAGAGAAAAATTTGTCGAAGTCTCAAACCTAACTCAATTAGTAAAAATGCTAGATCAAGGTCGGCTCGAGCTAGCAACATTTGAACGAATAGCAATGATGAGTACTATTAAACGCTTAAAAATCAAAACTATCTTTTATCAAAAATATGGTGTTATACAAGCAAGTATGGCGGTAGCCAATAACGCTAAAGGCCTGACACTAAAAAAATAAACTTGATAAGCTATTGAAAAAATCAAATGTTAATTTCGACCATCAACAAATAATCGATTATCATAATCTTCCAGACTCAGGGATCGTTAGCATAGCCCCAAATTTCAATTCATTAGAACTAAAAAAGCAGCGTTAGCTGCTTTTTAAATACATTAATTATTAGGGAATTGCTATAACCTCAACTCAAATTGAGGTTAACTGGACCACAAATTATTGCCAAGCAAAAGTCTCTGAGGTTTATCTGTCACCATCAATCTCGTTATTAACCTACCAATGCTAACAAGATACCCGCCGCAACTGCAGAACCAAGCACACCAGCCACATTCGGCCCCATGGCATGCATCAATAAGAAATTATGAGGGTTTGCCTCTAAGCCTACTTTATTGGCGACACGAGCAGCCATAGGAACAGCGGATACACCTGCGGCGCCAATCAGCGGGTTTACCTTTTCTTTTGATAATTTATTCATGAGTTTTGCCATTAATACACCGGCAGCAGTACCAATAGAGAAAGCAACAGCACCAAGCGCTAGAATACCTAAGGTTTTTGTATTTAAAAAGTGCTCTGCGCTTAACTTAGAGCCAACACCTAAACCTAAAAATATAGTAACAATGTTTATTAACTCGTTCTGAGCCGTTGAACTTAAACGGTCAACAACGCCACATTCACGCATCAAGTTGCCCAAACAAAACATCCCAACCAATGGCGTGGCCGCAGGTAGAAAGAATATAGTCATCAGTAAGACGCCAAGTGGGAAAATAATTTTCTCAACTTTAGTAACGTGACGTAATTGCGCCATTTCAATTTTACGTTCATCTTCAGTGGTTAACGCTCGCATGATTGGCGGTTGAATAATTGGTACTAGCGCCATATATGAATAGGCAGCTACCGCAATGGCGCCCAATAATTCAGGGGCAAGTTTTGAGGCTAAAAATATCGCCGTTGGACCATCTGCACCACCAATGATAGCAATTGCTGAAGCATCCTTCATGGAGAAATCTAGGCCAACAAAGTTTAAAGCAATCGCACCAAATAATGTCGCAAAAATACCAAACTGCGCGGCAGCACCTAACAATAAGGTTTTAGGGTTAGCAATCAAGGCGCCAAAATCGGTCATAGCGCCAACGCCCATAAAAATCAGTAATGGAAATATGCCCGTATCTATACCAGCATAATAAATATAATGCAGTAAGCCACCAACTTCAGAAAAACCGGCAACGGGTATATTAGTTAAAATAGCGCCAAAACCCATAGGTACTAATAATAGCGGTTCAAAGTTACGGGCAATAGCAAGATAAAGTAAACCACAGCCCACCAACATCATAATAACTTGGCCTAACTCAAAGTTTGCTAGGCCCGTCGACATCCACAGTATTTTTAATGATTCCATGAGGTGTCCTATACCAAGCTTAACAATATATCGCCAACGGCAACTGACTCACCCTCACGGGTGTGGATAATGGCAACTTCACCGGCTTTAGTCGCGCGGATCTCCGTTTCCATTTTCATAGCTTCCATAATAATAACCACTTCACCTTCCGCGACTTCGTCACCTTCATTTACTAACACCTTAAAGATATTCCCTGCTAAAGGCGCATTTAACGGCGTACCTTCAGTTGAACTAACAGCAGGAGCACTTGTGCTGCTAGCTACTTGAATATTTTCTATTGAGCCACCCGGAGCTACGACAACATCAAAAACTTTCCCGTCTACGCTTACCGCATAACTTTCTGGGCCAGTACTTGCTGAAGCCTTGGTTGGTATAGCAGCTGCAGTCTTAGTTGAGGTTTTGGTTGGTGCCGGCTCAAAAGCATCGGGGTTATTGCGGTTTTCTAAAAACTTCAAGCCTATTTGTGGAAATAAGGCATATGTTAAAACGTCGTCAATAGTGTCTTCGGCTAAGCTGATATTTTTTTCATCAGCAAGTTGTTGCAATTCAATTGATAATTTATCCATTTCAGGATCAAGTAAATCTGCTGGACGACAAGTGATCGCTTCTTTACCATCAAGCACTCGCGCTTGTAACTCCGCGTTTACTTTATCAGCCGTTTTACCGTATTCGCCCTTTAAAACTCCAGCAGTTTCTTTGGTAATTGATTTATAACGCTCACCGGTAAGAACATTTAATACCGCTTGCGTACCAACAATTTGCGAAGTGGGGGTAACTAATGGAATATAACCCAGATCTTTACGTACTTTTGGAATCTCGGTTAGTACCTCATCCAGTTTATCTGCAGCGCCTTGCTCTTTTAATTGGCTTTCCATGTTAGTCAACATGCCACCAGGTACTTGTGCCAATAAAATACGGGCATCAATACCACGTAAACTACCTTCAAATTGCGCGTATTTTTCTCGAACATCTCGAAAATACGTGGCAACTTCTGCCAACTTGACCATGTCTAAACCAGTATCACGTTGTGTGCCTTCCACAATAGAAACAATGGTTTCCGTTGGTGAATGACCGTAAGTCATACTCATTGAAGAAATAGCGGTGTCAATTACGTCAATATCGGCGTCAATGGCTTTCATATGCGTTGCAACACTTAAACCCGTTGTCGCATGACAATGCAGTGCAATAGGTAAGGCAACGGTTTCTTTTAAACGACCAATAAGCTCAGCAGCATCGTATGGCTTTAACAGACCCGCCATATCTTTAATACATAATGAGTGAGCCCCCATATCTTCAAGTTGCTTAGCCATAGTAAGCCACCCTTCAAGTGTGTGAACTGGGCTTTCGGTATAGCTGAGTGTACCTTGTGCATGGGCACCAACCTTTACCGCAGCTTTAATAGATGTTTCAAGGTTGCGGACATCGTTCATAGCATCAAATATTCTAAAAACATCAATACCATTGACATGAGCACGTTCAACAAACTTTTCTACAACATCATCAGCATAATGACGGTAACCTAAGATATTTTGACCACGAAATAGCATTTGTTGCTTGGTTTTTGGCATGGCTTTTTTAAGCGCCCGAATACGCTCCCAAGGATCTTCGCCTAAATAGCGAATACAAGAATCGAACGTTGCACCGCCCCATGATTCAATGGACCAATAACCAATATCATCCATTTTTGCAGCGATGGGGAGCATATCTTCCAAACGCAAGCGCGTGGCAAGTAATGATTGATGGCCGTCGCGTAACACGACTTCAGTTATTCCTAGAGGCTTGGTCATGGTATGTCCTATTTCTGTGTAGAATGTTGTTGACGATATTGTGTAACCGCAGAAGAAATTGCTGCTACTACGGCAGGCGATACACCTTTATCGTCTTGATTTTTATTATTTCTTTTACGTGGTGCTCTACTGGCAACAATGGCATCAGGATATTTTTTTGCTAGCCTAACCAGTACGACGTTGATAAAAATAATCAACAAACTTAAAAAGGCAAAAACAAATACCATTCCGGCGAGCATCAAAGTACCGGCTTCAACAAATAACGCTTGAAGATTTTCCATTTTTTACTCTCAAGTAATTTTTATACAATTAGAATAATCACTCCAATATGTATAATGCAAACACAATTTTACAAATTGATAAAAAAAAACGATGTCAAGCCCATATCGGACAAAAAAACCGCTAAATTTAATAATATTTAGCAATTTTTTCATTAAAAAGGATCTATAAACAAAATTGTATACAATATCAAACTCATGAATAACGGCTATTAGCTTGATAAAAACAAAGATAGTATACAATATCCAATATTTAATAAGCTACCCAACTGGTCAACTTATCTAGTTTAAAAAACAAGCAAGCCAAGCCAAAACTTAAACATCCAGAGTTATTTCTTGGGTAAATATCAGCCTTCAAAAAGGAAGATTAACAATTTTAAACCTTAGCATTATGTAAATATAAAAGCCAAAAAGTACTGCTAAGATGCATGTTAAGAATGGAAGGTTCAAGCGATGAAGCTGACGAGCGATAAAAGAAATGATTTTAGTATTTTTCAGGCGAAAAAAAACCAGTCGTTAGACTGGTTTTTTTAATGTGGCGGACGCGGCAGGAGTCGAACCTGCGACCGCCTGGTTCGTAGCCA
>CAJXUN010000051.1 GCA_913061475.1 uncultured Colwellia sp.
AATGATCCTATAACATTCGCCTCCATTATTTTTAACTCGTATGGTGCTTGGCAGCAATAATGACTGATCAAGTGGCGATACGGCCTTAACAGAGGTTTCCCATGAAAGACGGTATTCATCCAAATTACGTAGAGTTCAAGGCAACTTGTTCTTGTGGTAACGTTATTACAACTCGTTCAACTGTAGGTAAAGACTTACATTTAGACGTATGTTCAGAATGTCACCCATTCTACACTGGTAAGCAAAAAGCTGCTGAGACTGGCGGTCGTGTTGATAAATTCAACAAGCGCTTTGGTGCTCTTAGCAAGAAGTAATTCTGCTAATAAACCAGAAGAAAAAAGCACCTTAGGGTGCTTTTTTTATGCGTGAAGCAAAGACTGTCATTAAAATTTTTTTTATGCTTTCAACTTTATTTTTACTTTTCTTTAAACCCTTTTGCGGCATACTGCATCTAATCTAGTAATCATTGCCAAGTGAAACGATTAATTTGCTTGGTATAAGCTAAACATCGAGAGTTTACTTTTTGGATAAGTTAAAAATTATTGATGCCAATGAACATTTTAGCCCTGATCTTGAGTCGCAATGGATAGCGCAAGCTCAGCAGGGAGATCAACAGGCATTTCATCACTTGTATGAAAACTATCACCGTCGTATTTACGCGCTGTGCTGGCGCATGATGGCGGATAAAGATAGTGCTGAAGATGTTTGTCAGGAAGTTTTTGTTCAACTTTGGCAAAAAATAACTAATTTTCGTGGTGAAAGTAAATTTTCAACCTGGTTGCATAGTGTCGCGAGTAATATTGTTTTAGGCCATATACGCAAAAACAAAACTTGGATCCAACGCATTTTTAGTATTGAAGAACAAGCCGTTGAAGACACTGCTGTTGAGATGCCGGACTGTTCTAATTTAGATCGAAAAATTCAAAAGTTACCAGAAAGGGCACGATTGGTTTTCGTTTTATTTGCCATTGAAGGTTATCGTCATGAAGAAATTGCTAATATGTTAGGTATGGCAGTGGGCACGAGCAAAGCCCAGTATCATCGTGCTAGAGGTTTATTACGCGAGTCGCTAAGCGAGTAAAAAATGAAAGAATCACATGTTACAGATAAAAGTGCTGAAGAACGTTTATCAGCGGCCATAGCACAATTACCAAAAGAAATGTCGCCACAGCGAGATTTATGGTCGGGCATAGATATAGCCATTAACCAAAGCTCGGTCGCTGTAAATCAAAAGTCGACTAACAAGGTTTTTATGCCAACAGCTTGGGCGGCTTCAGTGGTAGCAGCAGTATTATTAACTTGGCTTACACTCGGCCCTGAATTATCAACAAGTCAGCCGTCGGTAAACCTAGTTGCCGCCATGCAACAAGATTTTGAACAGCAAAAGCATAGTATGTTAGTTAATTTTGGTACGCCCGACATTAAACAATTACCCGTTGCCATGCAGACAGAATTAGTGAAGTTGAGTTCGGCACAAAAAACAATTAGCAAAGCGCTTGCTGATGATCCCAATAATAGCGATTTATTAAATCTATTACGCTGGACACAGCAGCAAGAGTTAGATTTACTCAAACAACTATATAGCCCACAGTGGCAAAGTATTTAGTTGTTATGACATACGAAATAAGAGGTTAATATGAGAAACTTACGTAATTATTTACCACTGTTGCTTGTAATGATCACCGCAACAAGTTTAGCTGGCGAGCATGTCGATGAATCCATGTCATTGGGTAGCGTTAAAAATGTCACCATTGAAAATTTGCGCGGTGAAGTAACGATTATAGGCAATAGCGGTGACACGGTTTCAGTTACCGGTGAGTTGGATGATAAAGCCAAAGGCTTAACCTTTGAAAAATCAGGCTCTCGCATTATTATTAAAGTTGAAATACCGCACAATAATCATAGTGCTTGGGGAGCGGATGGCTCAAATCTCACGATAGAAATACCTCAGCATGTGCGTGTTAGCTTTAAGGGTGTTTCATCAGATATTAATATTAGCAATTTCATCAATGGCAGCGAAGTGCAAACGGTGAGTGGTGATATTTCCGCTAAAAATCTTATGCAACAGGTAGAGTTAGCCACTGTTAGTGGTAATATTGAAAGTAAAAACTTATCTGGCAAAATACGTCTTTCCTCGGTCAGTGGCGATATTCATGACCGTAATTCAGCGGGTCGAGCACACTTTAAAACCGTGAGTGGTAGCCTGAGTTCAAGCTCCAGTGCTAATGAAATTTCAGCTAACTCAGTGTCGGGTGATATTGAACTTCGCTTAGCAGAAGTCGATGAACTGATTGTCTCTACCGTCAGTGGTCAATTTGAGAGCCAATTATCACTTAATGATAATGGTTTGCTGAAAATGTCGAGTGTCAGTGGCGATTTAGACGTTGAATTTAAAAATGACGTACAAGCGAGTTTTAATCTCAAGGCGAATGCCGGCGGTGATATTGTTAATCGCTTAACTTCTGCAAAAGCGCAACGTGCAAAGTATGGCCCTAGCTCCAAGTTGTTTTTTGAAACCGGTAATGCCAGTAGTTCCGTGCGCGCTAGTACTGTTAGTGGTCGTATAGCAGTAAAGTAACTTTCATCTGTTATAGGTGCTATTATTTTTGGGAACGCTTAATTGATTAGAGTGATGAGAAAGATTAAGCGTTCATAATGTCCAGTCTTCACCATGCGAAAATTCACCGTTAACGGTGAATTTTTCATTGGCCACATAAAATATTTCTTTTCGTTTGATCATTTTGCTTAATGCTAAATTCTGCTACATTAGCTCTCTTTATTTTCGAATAATTTTATTACGCTTTTAAAGAATAATTTTCTTTAATCTGTAGAGATTATCGCCAAGCATTTAAGGTGTGATATGGCCGAACGCAAGCCAGCCAAATTTGGTAAAAACAATCAATTTCCTAGAGATAAACAAATTGATGAATTAAAAGTTCCACCACATTCTTTAGAGGCAGAGCAATCGGTGCTGGGTGGTTTATTATTGGATAATGAAACCTTTGACCGAGTTGGCGAACGCGTTGTTGCACAAGACTTTTATAGCCGCTCACATCGCATTACCTATGAAACTATTGCTGCTTTAATTGAATTAGGTGAGCCGGTCGATTTGATCACTTTGTCTGAAGCGCTAGAGAATGATCAAAAGCTAGAAGCTGCCGGTGGTTTTGTTTATCTCGCTGAAATGATGAAGAACACCCCCAGTGCTGCCAACATTACGGCTTATGCGGATATTGTGCGTGAACGAGCGGTAACGCGTGAAATGATCAGTGTCGCCAATGAAATTGCCGAAGCCGGCTATGATACACAAGGGCGCAGTAGTGCCGATTTACTCGATTTTGCAGAAACTAAGGTTTTTGCTATTGCTGAACAACGGGCGAATAAATCTGAAGGTCCTGAAAATATCAGTTCAGTATTGGAAAAAACTGTTGATCGTATTGAAAAGCTTTGTGCATCACCAACCAATGGTGTGACTGGCGTATCAAGCGGTTTTACTGATTTAGATAAAATGACCGCTGGTTTTCAAAAGTCCGATTTAATTATTGTCGCTGGACGTCCATCAATGGGTAAAACTACCTTTGCGATGAACTTGGCGGAAAATGCTGCCATGACAGAAGATAAGCCAGCGTTAATCTTTAGTTTAGAAATGCCGTCAGAACAGCTAATGATGAGAATGCTCGCCTCACTAGGACGCATTGACCAAACAAAAATTCGTACCGGCCAATTAGAAGATGAAGATTGGGCGCGGTTGTCATCAACCATGGGTTTGTTGATTGAGAAAGGCAAAATGTACATTGATGACGCTGCAGGCTTAACACCAACCGATGTACGTTCTCGAGCACGACGTATTGCCCGTGACCATGGCGGTATCAGCTTAATCATGATCGATTACCTGCAACTGATGCGTGCACCGCAATTTTCTGATAACAGAACCTTAGAGATAGCCGAAATATCGCGTTCATTAAAAGCCTTAGCAAAAGAACTAGAAGTGCCGGTAATTGCATTATCCCAGCTTAACCGTGGTTTGGAGCAACGTGCTGACAAACGCCCAATTAACTCCGATTTACGTGAATCCGGTTCAATTGAGCAAGATGCCGATTTAATCATGTTCATATACCGTGATGAGGTCTATCACGATGACTCTGAATATAAAGGTATGGCTGAAATTATTATCGGTAAACAGCGTAACGGCCCCATTGGTCGAGTGCCTTTGACGTTCCAAGGACAGTTTTCTCGTTTTGATAACTATGCTGGCCCGCACGTTCTTGACGAAGACTAAGCACTCATGACCTTACGTACTGCAACAGCGGTCATTGATTTACATGCTTTGAGTAACAATTACCGCTTAATTCAATCGCTTTCACCTGATGCTAAAGTTTTAGCTGTGCTTAAGGCCAATGGTTATGGCCATGGTTTAGAGCGCATTGCTAATGCGCTTCCTGATGCTGATGCTTTTGGTGTTGCTCGTCTTGATGAAGCGCTTGCGCTTAGATCGGCAGGCATTGAAAAGCCTATTGTATTGCTTGAAGGTTTTTTTGCTAAAGAAGATATTGAGACTCTTGCACTTAATAACTTAGAAACCATAGTGCATAACGAGCAACAGCTTGACGCTATTATGAATGCTGAATTAACAAAGCCACTAAAAGTTTGGTTGAAAATTGATACAGGTATGCATAGATTAGGCATTAATCCTGAACAATTACCATATTTTTACCGTGCGTTAAGTCAATCAAATAATGTTGAAAAACCGATAGTATTGATGAGTCATTTAGCGAGTGCCGATGAAAAGAACAACGCAGCAACGCCAAAACAAATGGCTTTATTTGATGAGCTCACTGCAAACTTTAGGTTAGAAAAAAGCTTAGCTAATTCGGCTGGCGTTTTACTTTGGCCACAAAGTCATTACCAATGGATCAGGCCGGGTTTATTGCTTTACGGTGTTTCTCCGCTTCCTAGCGATATAAAGGTTGCAGGTATCGCGCCGGTAATGACCTTACAATCGAGTTTGATTTCGGTGCGAGAAATTACCGCGGGTGAAGCTGTTGGTTATAGCGGTGCCTGGATTAGCGAAAAAAATACCACGATAGGTGTTGTTGCTATCGGTTATGGCGATGGTTACCCTCGTCATGCTCCTAATGGCACTCCGGTAATGATTAATGGCCGACGTGTTCCTCTTATCGGGCGGGTTTCTATGGATATGATCTCGGTAGATTTAGGCCAGCAAAGTCAAGATCAGGTTGGTGATATAGCCACGTTATGGGGGAAAGGGCTAGCAGTTGAAGAAGTAGCCGCGTTTGCGACGACTATTCCCTACGAATTACTGTGTAATATTACCCGCCGGGTACACATTCAACTAGCAAACTAGAAAATAACATAATTTTCGATAAAAAAGGGTGAAGCACGATAATGCATTCACCCAGTTAGTATTTTGGAAATTTATTAAGCTATAAAATTTTTAACTCATCGTAAATAAGTTGGATTCGGCTTAGATAATAAATTTAGAAGTTGCATCTCTTATTAAGCTCGCATTTGCGTCGAGTTGATGTGCCACTTCGCCTATCTCTTCAACGGCAAGTGTTGTGGCACCAAAGCTGTTGTACATATCCTCAATGTTATTAACTACTGTTTCAGCAACAATGGATTGTTCTTCGGTTGCCGCCGCTATTTGATTGTTCATTGAACTAATATGAGCAATTTGCTCTTTAATTTTAGTTAAAGAATCATCGACTTCTCTTGAAATGCTTTCATTACTGGTGGCCTTATCTTTTGCCGTTTCCATTGAGCTTACTGATTGATCTGCTGCTGAAATAAGCTTATCGAGTAGCTCTCTTACTTCTGTGGTTGATAAAGCCGTTCTAGAGGCAAGGTTTCTGACTTCATCGGCAACTACCGCAAAGCCACGACCGTGTTCACCGGCGCGTGCAGCCTCAATTGCTGCGTTTAGCGCTAACAAGTTTGTTTGATCTGCAATGCTATTAATAACATCGAGAATTTGATTCATATTCTGTGAGTCTTGCGCTAACTGGTTGATAACGCTCGAAGCAATAGCAATGTTTTCAGTTAGCTCACCAGAAACCGATAACGAATGCTGCACATTCTCCATACCTTGGTTAACTTCTAGCTCACCTGCCTCGGCTGCACTTGCGGCTTGTGACGCAGACTTAGCGATATCAGTGACACTATATTGCATTTCAATCATTGACTGTTTAGTGACCTCTGCAACATCTGACTGGCTTTTAATATTGCTATCTACTTGTTGTACTTTTTCTGCCAATTGTTCTGCACTTAGTGTCAAAGGCGCTACCACGGCTACTACTTCTTTTACTATACCTCTGAGCATTTGGGTAAATACGTTAAAGTGCTTAACAACACTACCCAATTCATCATTGCTTTGAATGGTTAATTGGTTCGTTAAGTCACCGTCGCCCTCAGCAAGTTCTTTTAATGAATCATCAATAGAAATAACAGATTTACTTATCGAGCGTGCTATAAATACACTTAGTATGGTCATTAGGAGTAGTAAACTTATTCCCAATATAATGCTTAGGTCTCTAGATTCACTAGAGTTATTAACCGTTTCAGCAACTAAATTCTTAAACATAGAGGCCGCATTTTTCTTATCATTAGCTAATGACTTTGCAACTTCTTCAAATATTGCTGATTTGGTTTTTATAATGGGTTGTGCTGATTGAAAGTCGATGGTTTCATTAATGAAATCTAAAGACATTTTATTCGCTATAGCATTATATTCATTGGCTTTTGAGATTAACTGATCAATATTAGCGAAAGAACTATCAAGTGTTTTTATTCTTTGTAAATTTGATAATAAATTTTCTAGTGCTGAATTTGCACCTTCTATCAAATCTTCATCACCAAATGACACACTTTGGGTATATAACTCATCTATTCGTTGCCATGCGGTGACATTTTCACTGGTTAAGTTAACCAAATGAATTGATGTGTTTTCTAAGGTTTCTAATAGTATTTGGTTTTTTGAAATAGCTGATATATTTATCGCTAAATTAACTGCAAAGCTAAGAATAGCGACGGCTAATATAGCAATTATTTTGTGAAAAATTTTGAATCTTTTAAATATTTGCATGAACAACCTCTACCTCTGTAATTCAATACTTACACAAAAAGTATTAATTTTATTATCATTATTATTTGTAAAGAGGAGGCTATTCAGAGTGAATAACCTCCGGTATATAAACCACTAAAAGGTAGCGATAACCTTAACATCAGCTGTTACAGCACTGCTGTCGACAAAGCCAATTGATGATGCATCTGCTTTAATTGCGTTAATCATATCGGCACTACTTGCTACTTCTGTTGGTGGTGTACCCTTGCCAGTAAAGGCGAGCTTCGACCAGTATGATTTAAACTGGCTATTCGACTTGTTTAAGGCGCTTTCACGAAACATTTCAGTTTCAGGCGCGTTGTCTTCTAAAGTCAAAACTGTGACTTTTTCACCATTTGGAAATACTTTAATCTTGCCGAGGTAAATACGTTTAATGGTTTTAGCATCAAATGAATCTGAATTGGCAGGATTAACAATCACCGAAATATCAGCTGCGCTAGCAAAGCTTGCAACCAGTAAAATGGTGGAAAAAATTGTTTTAAATATGTTCATTTTACAGGTTTCCTTAATAAATAAAGTCGACGCCAAAAGTCACTAAACTGGCACTTTCATCGGCTAGGTCATTATTAATAACAGAAAATTCGAGTTTAACTGCTACGCCTTGATCTAAGTCGTATCTAAAATGCAAGCCTTGAGCATCATATGAATCCGGCTTAAAGAAGCTATCTGTAGCGCCAACTACAAAAGCATTAATAAATGGGTCAGCAGAGTTAGCTTGATCATAATCGTAACTAAAATCAAAATCTTGATGAACAAAAGAAACAACGGCTTTATCAAAACGATAGCCCAGTGCCACATACATTACTTGGGTTTCTTCAATAAATGAGTCATCAATGTTATATGCAGCGTATTCAGCGTTAAATAACCAGTTCTCATAATCGATGGTGAAACCTGTTGACCAATATAAAGCACTGTCTTCATCGGCATAGAGGTCTTCCATATTATAAACAGCGATATTATTTGGGTTAAAAGCCGTGCCGTTTGTAACGGTATAGCCTGGTAATGCTTGCATTAGCCCAAGGTCTAAGCTTGTTGTTGTATCAAAGCTAGCCTCTGCAGTTAGCACACCAGCAAAAATAGAAAACCATTCGTAGGTATATTCAACCGACCCTTGCAATATATTGTCGAGTTCGAAACCAACATCACTAACTTCTCCGGAAAACGAACCATATGAGCCTTTAAATGTTATGTCGCCATCGCCAACAAAGGTGCTATGCATAACGCGTATGCCTTCAATAATGTCGTACTCCTCACCGAGATAAATTGAAGTAGGCAAGCGGCTATAGTTGTGGCTGTAACCAATATCTTGAGTATCTGAATTTCTGAAATAAGGTAGTGCAAAACGACCAAAAGATATCGTTGTTTCAGGAGAGAATTGGTAATTTAAGTAAGCCCATCGTGCTTCTAAATCAAAATTTTCTTCACCGCGAGCTTGCAGTACAATAGTCGCATTCCACTTTTCATTTAGGTTAGCTTTTGCTTGTAGTGCAAATAATGACTCATTTTTAAAGTCAACCTTATCGTCATAACCAAAAAACTGTGGCGTTATATCATCATTGACTAAGAGGCCTCCTCGAATAGAGCCATAGCCACTAAAGTTGATATCGCTAGCCTGTGCTTGGCTAGATAAAATCGCTGCCATTAAGCTAGATGCTAAGAGTGTTTTTTTCATTATTGGACCTCGTTGTGTCGTAATTTTCATATTCAATAGAGAATTATATCATTTAAAGCTTAGGACTAGGTTATTGTTATTACAATTAAAGACTTAAAAAATATCGCTAGGGGGAAGTAGACGCCACAATAAATAACAGGTTTTAGTGCGCTATTTCTGTAGTTTTTAGCATTTTATTGATTTTATTATTCGTTTTTCTTAGCGAATGACGTTATCGAATTTACCTTCAATTAGTTTAGCTGTATTCGAAAGGATAGTGCTCAGGGTTTGAAGGTAAAAAATTAATTATCAATGGATTAGGTTAACTTTTGCCTTTATTCTTTGCTCAATTAATATAGTTTTAAACACCGCTAATGAGGCTAGATATTTTCAAACTCGGCAGCCAAAATCTGTTTAAAAGTTTTAGTAGGCTGAGCACTAAAAGTGCACTTTTAACATTAAAACAATAATCGGAACCGATAAGACAACAAGTTGCCACCAGTATGATTATTGTTCAATAATTGCCAGCTAAGCTGGTTTATTGGCTAATTTCTCCATTGCCTTTTACATATTCAACCGTACAACTTTTAACTCGTTGGCTAAGATTTGGCGATCGGAGATATCTTTTTTCTCAGTGAAAAAAGCAGCAAACAAGCGTAATTTAAAGCCGCTTGTTTATCTTGTGATTTAACGTATCTGAGTAAAATATGTGTATTACGGGTATTGGTGAGTATAATATTAACGTCAAATTAGGATATATCAGTTAGTTATGTACGTTATAAACTACTCACCGCTAATGGTTAATACTAACGTTCTTGAATTTCCTTGATCACGATGTTCACCCAAGTAAATGCCTTGCCAAAGCCCCAAATTAATTTTTCCGTTAGTGATTGGAATGCTAATACTACTGCCTAAAATGCTAGTTTTAATATGTGCTGGCATATCATCAGGCCCCTCATAAGTATGACGATAATAACTCGCATTTTCTGGGACAAATTGATTAAAGTGACGCTCCATATCATCACGTACGGTTGGGTCAGCATTTTCATTAATTGTTAATGATGCAGAAGAATGCTGAATAAAAACGTGTAACAAGCCACAGTGAACCGGCAAAAGTTCGCTCAGGGCTTGTTCAATGTTACCTGTAATCAGATGAAAACCTCGGGCATAGGGTTTCAGGGACAGTTCTACTTGTTGCCACATATTTACGCTCATTTATGGAAAATATACATCATAACATTAGTGATGATTACTGCTGTAGTGGCTTTATGGATTTGCTGTAATTTGTTCTTAGGTTGACTTATTTAAGCGCAATGTATGGGGTGAGAATAATGACGATTGGAGCATAAAAAAGCCCCGTATAAACGAGGCTAGATACATTGAGGCTATTGAATTGCGCTATTTATCGAAACTAAATTCAATATAAGCTTTACCATGCTCAGAAGAAAGTGGAATAATTACCACAGGTCCATCGGCTTTATGGGTAATCGTGTGATCTTTACCTGAAACAACCATAGGCGTTGCCATGTCAAACTCAATGCCTTTTTCACTTAGCATGCGCTTGGCGCCGCCAGTAACCATATTGGTAATTTCGCCAACTAAGTCAGTAATTTCTTCGTTAATTTCATCAGGGCCTTCACCAACCATGCTTTTCATGGTTGCAAGTGCTAACTTACCTTCAAAAGTAATAGAGAGTGACCCTTTAGTTTGCTCACTCACCATACCAATTAAGCCTGAAACATCACCTTGTGCGACTTCGTTCTTTTTCAGACGAGGTTTTTCAGGGGTTAGCTCCATTTGCGCCATAGTTGACATAACGTTAAGCATTGAAGACAGAAACGGGTTAATAAACTCTACATTCATGAATGTTTTCCAAAGGCTTTTGCTTTAATCTAGTTATTTGATTTTGCACGTATATGGGCAAAATGTAAATCTAACTATATCAATTGTTAATTACAATATCATTAATAGTAACTGATCTTTTGAAAGTTAGGCTACCTTTTATCGTATTATCACGAAAATTAACCGTATTAACTTGTTTATCGTAACGTTCAGTTAGCAAACTGTTAGTTATTTGTAGTCCAACGAGCGAGTGATCAAACGGAGTTTCTTGGTAAATAAAGATATTGCCGTTGTTTGTTTCAAGTCCGATCCAGTTCATTGGTAACGCTTTATCTTGATAATGTAGTTGAAAATTTGCTTCTACATAGTGGCGAATATTATTTTCATAATCAGGGTGTGCAACTGAAAAGTGTATTTGTTTACTTTCGGCAATTGCGTTTTCAATGTCATGTGCGGTTATTTGGTGAATAACTTCAATTGACTGAGTGCGATCATTTAACGACAAATCGGTAATGCTAAAAAAATAGCGGTGGGCAACCGCGTTAGCGGCTACCCCACACAATAGCAAAACAAAAAGGCGTTTAGCTATGGGTAACAACATTATAGCTGTGCAGCCTCTGCTGTTGTTTTACTTTCGTCATCAGTAGTTTTTAATTCAACATTATAATCGCGCATCATGTCTTTTTTCTTACGTTTGTATAACTCAAAACGAGACTTAATAGGACGTGCTGGCCAATAATTGTTGTTGACATCAACATCAGCTGTCTCCCAGTTAGGATCAATGCTGATAGCAGTAATTTCTTTATCGCGAATAAAAAGCTTTGATACTTTTTTACTGTTACGACGCCAAATTTCAGCCGGTAATGTTACGCGTTCAACGGTATTGTCAGCATACGTTAGGTCTAAAATAATAGGCATAACCAAGCCACCTTTATTCTCGAAGTCAACAATGTAAAAGTTGCGTTCGTCAACAAGTAGGTCCTTTTGCCATTGTTCTAGCTTTTTATTACTCGCATTATATTTATTGCGTGCTGCGTTGGTGGCGGTAAATTTGTCGTGTTGGTTGTAAAAATCTAATAATTCAGGTTTGTCCTGCGTGCGAACCCATTGGCCACTATTGCGTATTTTACTAATAAATTCTGGTTTTTCATTATCAAGTGCGCGTTCCCAAGCTTCTTCGGTATCAGGGTTTTGGCTATTAGGGCGGTATAAGTGAATATTACCTAAAGCAATATCAACATGGTCTGTGGTGTAAAACCAACCACGCCAGAACCAGTCTAAGTCGATACCTGAGGCATCTTCCATGGTACGAAAAAAATCAGCAGGCGTAGGGCGCTTAAATTTCCAACGCAGTGCGTACTCTTTAAAAGCAAAATCAAATAATTCACGACCCATAATAGTTTCGCGTAAAATGTTCAAGGCTGTTGCTGGTTTTCCGTAAGCATTGTTACCAAATTGCAAAATGGACTCAGAGTTCGTCATAATCGGCACTTGGTTATCGCTTTTCATATAACTTGTGATATGAGCAGCATTGCCACGGCGTGAAGGATAATTTTCTTCCCATGCTTGCTCTGCGACAAATTGTAGAAAAGTGTTTAAACCTTCATCCATCCATGTCCATTGGCGTTCATCAGAATTAACAATCATTGGGAAATAGTTATGGCCTACTTCATGAATAATTACGCCAATTAAACCGTATTTAGTACGTTGAGAGTAAGTTTTTTCACCAGTTTTTTTATCTAAGGTTGGACGCGGACCATTGAAAGTGATCATTGGATATTCCATGCCACCCACTGGACCATTAACGGATATTGATACCGGATACGGATAAGCAAATGTATACTTATTATATTGCTCCATGGTGTGAATAATAGCTTCGGTAGAGTACTTTTCCCAGAGCGGATTACCTTCATTAGGGTAATAAGACATTGCCATAGTGTCGGTTTTACCGCCTTTATAACCTTGCGCATCCCAAATAAATTTACGACTTGAGGCAAAAGCAAAATCACGAACATTTTCCGCTTTAAACTGCCATGTTTTGGTTTTTGTTGAGCGCGACTTTTCGTTTGCCAATGCTTCTTCAGGGGTAATAACTAATATCGGCTTATCTGCTTTTTTAGCTTTTGCTAAGCGCTTACGTTGCGTTGTTGTTAATACGTCTTTTGGATTTTGCAAAACACCTGTCGCGGCAACAACATGATCAGCCGGCACCGTAATACTGACATCATAATCACCAAATTCTAGCGTGAATTCACCACTGCCGATAAATTGCTTATTTTGCCAGCCCATAACATCATAATAAGCCGCTGCACGTGGGAACCAGCTGGCAATTTCGTAAAGGTAATTATCGTCTTCTTTAAAATATTCGTAGCCTGAACGGCCACCTAATACTTTTTGCTCATGCAATTGGTAGTTCCAATTGATGTTTAGCTCGACACTAGCGCCTGATTTAAGATCTTTTGGTAGATCAATACGCATCATAGTGCCGTTAATTACATAAGGTAAATCTTTGTCGTTTGCACCGGTAACTTGAGTAATATTATAACCGCCGTTAAACGCATCAGTTTCGATGGCATTACGCAAAGCGCTATAAGTTACTTTCTTTTTAGGTGCCGTACGAGTGGTTTTTGCGCCAGCGTTTTCGGCCAGTTTGTTTTGATCTAATTGCAGCCACAAATAGCGCAAAGTGTCGGGGGAGTTATTGGTGTAGTCAATTGTTTCACTACCTGACAAGGTTTGCTTTTCATCATTTAGCGTGATGTCAATTTTGTAATTTACATCTTGTTGCCAATATTGATGGCCAGGCGCACCAGACGCTGTACGGTAGGTATTTGGCGTTGGTAAACTTTCTTCTAACTGACGAAACTTATCGTCACTTATGCTGTTTTTTGCGCTGGCGTGCCCACTTACTGCAACGCATAGGCACAGTAAGGCTGACTGAATTGTATATTGCATGATTTCCCTGATGAATTAAAAAACCGAATGAATTATGTATAAGCGACTCCCTTATAGCATTTTTTACTTCTAACCGAGTAATCTGCGATGCAATATGCGATAAACCGCAGAAAAAATAGGTTAAATAGTAGATGTCGAATATTTACCTATTGATATAGGCTATTTGAAATAGCGATGAACACCGACTAATCATGATTACTATCACCTAAATTAGTCGCAGAAGTTTAACCCTAGTTTAGTGATCTTATGTGAGCGATATAGAAAAGAAATGAGGTGAAATTATCGCTAATATGGCTGCGAAATTTGCTATGTTACGGCTAAAATAACGCTAGCTTTGCCACTGTTCGGTATTGTTATATTGACTGTTTGTAATACGATACCAATCGCACTAAAGAATGAAGAATTCAGCATTAGTTGAGAAATTACTGCATAAAGTCTTCTAAGAACCAGGCTGATAGCTCATGCCTACCTTCGATATTGGCCTTGGAGTATATCGTAGAAGCTTGTTGTCGAACGGTTTTTTCTTTGGTATTTCTGATGGCACTAATTTCTTTAAGGCTTAAGCCTTTTAGCAATAACATCGCGACTTCTTGTTCACTCGGTGTTAGTGACCACTTTAACCATTGGCTATGAATGACCACGCTGTATTCACGGCGAGCATTTTTCATTTCGTCAGAGATGTTATTAAACTTATCATTTGAGTTTGATAATGCTTGCTTTAGCTTCGCGATATCAGCTGTTCTCGTGCGTATATCTTTAATTAAAAAAAACGCACCAATACCCGACACAAGAACAATTAGGCTTTCGGAGAGAATATGCCAGCGGGGTACGCCTAAAGATATGTCGGTAAACACATCAAAAAAATTTAAACACATAATAATAAGTAATACAGTTACTATAAGCTTATCTCTCATAAAGTCCTCATTTATCAGTGTCATATGATTACAATAGACATATGTACCATATTAAAACACGAAAAAAACCGCTAAAGCTCACCTATGCCCGATGCTGACACATGCCAATATACGTTACTTTACGGGTTAATGGTTGTTCTAACGCAAGTATCACCCGAAAATTATCGTTGATAATATCTGTAGCGTTGTTAAAGGTTAATCGCAGTTGTCTGAAAATCAGCTTTAGCAAGTTGGTATTGCTCACGCGTATAAGCTAGAAAAGAGAGGTTAGTATGAATATAGATCGTCAACAAGTTTTTGTCTGGAGTCTAAATGTCAGGCTGTTTCATTGGCTAAATGTTATTGCCATCACATTACTTATCTTACTGGGAACTATTATCCTAAATGCTAAGCTCATCGGCGTAACCACAGACGGAAAAATACTCTTAAAAACAGTCCATGTTATTGTGGGCTATGTTTTCGCGCTGAATTTAGTGTTTCGATTATTGCTTGGTTTTATCGGCAAAGCCCATGAACGCTGGAATAAAGTATTACCTTTTCATCAGGACTTTATAAAAGCCTTAGCTGAATTTAAAAACCACAAAAAGCCGGTATATAAAGGGCATAACCCAGCAGGCAAACTTATGGTTTTTGCCTTATTATTTTTGATGTCGACACAGCTGATTTCAGGTTTGGTTATTGCCGGTACCGATATATATTATCCGCCGTTTGGTAAATATTTTGCTGAAAGTATAGCGATAGATAAGGAGGCCCTTGAAGACATTAAGCCTTATTCAAAAGACAATGTTGATGACGCTGCTTATAAAACTATGCGCGAAATAAGATCCCCCTTTATCACTGCACATGTTTATGGCTTTTACAGTTTACTACTTTTAATTCCTTTGCATATTTTTGGTGTCATTATTGCTGAGCGAAGAGAAAAAACCGCGCTAGTTTCGGCTATGATCACCGGCTATAAATATTTGCCGAAGAAGGATGGAAACTAGTATTTTAATGAAGTTAGTATCGTCGAGAAGCTAAATTACATTTTGTTAAGTAGAATACTTTAAACTCATGAGTTGGCGCATTAGTGCCAGTATTTTTGAAGGAAAAAAATACTGGTTTTGGTATGTTTCCACGAGCAGCAGACAGCTCTTTGGCTCGCCGTTACTATCGTAATCAAATGTTATTTTGGCTCCGCAGTAAATAATGTGAATTCGATGTTTAAATTTTAAATATCTATGAAATTACTAAAAAAATGCATATCATCGTCTACTATTAATTCTGTGAATAGTTAAAGCTTAATCATTTTAGGTTGCAGTGAGAAATGTATGAATAAAATAAATAAAGTATTTTCAAGTGTACTGATATTACTGTTTTTTGAATCAGTGGCTATGGCATTTGTATATAGCACGTTTATCGAAGCATTTGTAATTGGACTTCCTGCGCTACTTGTACCCTTGTGGTTAATGAAATCTGCACCTGATGCGGCATTGACTAAACATGCGTCAGCATTATCTGCTATGATATTTGCTGCACTGCATATTCATCAAATGAATGGTTTAATTGAAGTTCATTTTGAAATTTTTATTCTCATGGCTATGTTGATCATTTTTAGTGATTGGAAGGTTTTTATTTCCGCCATAGCTTTAGTTGCTGTGCATCATACCTCTTTTTATTTTATGCAAGTGGACGGTGTAGGTGTTTATATTTTTGATCAAGACCGTTTGTTATTTTCGACCGTGGTTGTCCATGCAGCATACGCCATTGTCGAAGCCGCTATTGCTGCTCTTATCGCTAAAACCTTATATGATGATAGCCAAGTCGGTAAGGAGCTAGCTCAAGTCACGCATACCATAATCGCCGATGAAAACTCACTAGATTTAAAAGTCAAAACTGACGCCCGTGGTAATGCCATATTAGAGGAATTCAATCGACTATTGTTTATTGTTGATAATCTAGTGTCAGGTGTCAAAGCACAAACCCATGAAGTGATAACAAACGCAAATAATTTGATGTCAGTAAAAGCAGAGCTTGAAACATCAGCAATAAATAGGCAGCAAGAAACTGAAATCATAGTATCGTCGGTTGAAGAAATGGCAGTTACTGTTGCTTCCATAGCGCAAGATACCACTAAGCTTAGCGATCAAATGCAAGAGGCGAGTGCATCCACGCAAACGGCTAATCAATTTATTGACGAAATAAATGTTAAAAACAATGAGCTTACTGGTGCCTTAACTAAAACAAGCGATGAAATAACCGCTTTGGCTAGTTCTAGTGACGCTATAACTAGTGTTTTATCAGAAATAACCAGTATTGCTGATCAAACTAACTTACTCGCGCTAAACGCCGCAATTGAAGCAGCAAGAGCAGGAGAGCAAGGCCGTGGTTTTGCAGTCGTTGCTGATGAAGTAAGAGCATTAGCAAACAGAACAAAAGAAAGTACAGATAAAATAGCCGGTACGCTGACCAAGCTTGTGGCTTATTCAAAATCCTCTACGCAGTTAATGGCTGAGTGCATTGATGCTGTTGAATTGGTAATTTCAGCAGCAGAAAAAGCAAGTGTTGAGGTAGTTAACGCCGCACAACTGGTCTCATTATCGAGTGATATTGCGCATTCAGTGGCCGCTGCAGTAGAAGAGCAATCAACAACAACGAATGAAATTGCTCAAAGCACCGAAAATATGAGTTCATTAGGAAAAAGCGATGCGAGCAAGGTTGATGCGCTAGCTCTAGAGGTAAATAAAATATCTGCTGCTGTCACATCATTAGAGGCAAGTATTGCTAGCTTCAAATAAAAAAATAACACGGTATCATTATACCGTTTTTGTGCTCTGGCTTGGCTTAACATTTTTTGCAGCAAACTATTTTATTAGCGGCCGCTTGATGCCATTTGATCCAAATATGAGATTATCGGGGCAAGACAGCCGTGCTGTGATTAAGCAAGTCAGAGAAATAGCCGCACTAAACAAGGTAAATTTAAGCAAAACGGTTGTTCATTTTACCAGTAATGAATGTTCATGTACTCAATACTCGGATGCGCATAAGCAAGCTATTGATAAGCAGGCGAAATCTGATGGTTTTACTGTCATTAATATTAACTTACCCAGTGATTTATTAACTATTGTCCCGTCAACACCAGCAATATTAATTACTGGTGTCGTAGAAGAACTATTATATCTTGGTCCTTACTCAGCCGGATTAGCGTGCTCAGAATCAAATGGTTATGTTGAAGCGGTACTACAAAATTACGCACAAGGTTATAACTCTGATTTAGTCATTAGTGATGTAAAAGGCTGTTATTGTAATATCTGAACGTCATTATTTTTAAGTTTTTCTATTGCCTTTTTGGTTATAAAGTAACAAAAATTAGTGCTTTACCGTCATTTAATATTTTTTTTTGTGCCTCTAAATATCTTATATATTCGTTGTATGTTTTAACGACTAATCCCGCTTTAAATTAAAATGCTTAGTTTTTTTGCAGAAGGGACAAAAAGAATAATATTGAGTCTATAAATAATTTAGGTTTATCAACAGGCTATCCATTGTCGTTGAATTTATACTTGTTTAAGCATAAAGATTGTTTCTTCATTAAAACCTCTATTTATATAGATGTCTCTTGCATGTTGATTAGAGGAAAAAACGTTTAAACTAATATTTGTAATATTCAATTCGCGAGCAAATTCTTCAGAATATTTAAGTAGTTTAGTGCCAATACCAAGTCCTTCATGAGATTTAGGAACGGCCAAAATAGAAATATGCAATAAACTTTTATTGTTAAAAAAGTCTTGTCTTGTTTCTACAAATAAAATGCCGACTACTTTGCTTTCTAGCTCTGCGACATACAAATACTGGTTTGATTGACGTTTATTAAAGTAAGCCTCAATAACTTTCAAATCACCCTTTACAATTTCTTTATCAGTTCTCCAGTATGGAGTTTCAAAATCAGCAAGCCTCTCAACTATTTTTATAACTTGGGATTTATCTGCTTGACCTGCTTTTCTTATTTTCATGTGTCCATCCTTATTGCCTCACTATTACCATAAACGACTTCTTGATGTTCAACATACTTGGGTTTGTCAATAAGAAAATCATCGTCCTTAGGGTAATATTTTGCCAGATGATAATTTTCACCTGCAAAATTTTTAATCGACTCATAAGAGTCCCAAAAAGTCAGTGTTGTAAAATAAAGTTTATTGTCTTTTTCTTCTAGCGTTAAAAACGCACCTATATTACCTTTTGTACTCTTATAATCTGCAAAGCCAGTTTGCATTATATAATCTATATATTCATCACGCTTAGATGTGGGTATTGGTGCAGTCCATTTTCTAGTGATCATTGTTCATCTCCAATGGTGGTAGCTGTTGAAATATTTTAGTTTGTTCTGTTATCACATTTCCTGTATGTAATATTCATTTAGACTCAGTTAGCATTATTCCGCTAGTTCATCAATGCTATGTACTTTCAGATTAAGCTCCTCAACCCTGAATAACATAAATCTGACTAATCTTTAAAAACCAATTTTTGCAGTTGCTACTTAACTCATTAATCTCAAATGTATGGCTAGTTGTAAATAACCACTGTAAGCTGCCAAAAACAATGAAATCTGGGTATAGTGGGCTAGCTCCCCCGATAAATTCAGTTTTGGTTAAATATTTTTCGAGTACACTGAGTTTTGAGAGAAAACTCTCTTTAGCTGTATCGTAATTTCCTTGTTGAACATCTTCTAACTTCTTGCCGAAGAAACTTTCCCGCGTTTTTCTAAAGTAAGCTTTATCTTGATCTTGCAAATGGCTATGAATATCTGCAATTGCCATTTTGGCTATGTCTGAATGTAAAGAATTTGCCCATGCTTCAATAAAAGTTGATAAAACACGTCCTTCATGAGAACTAAATAATGAGGGCTTTTCAGGATAGTTAGCTTCTAAATACTCAATAACTTTAAAAGAATCATTAATTGCTATGTTCCCATCATAGATAACGGGTACTGTTTTGAATTGACCGTCAGATATTTTTTGAATGTCAGTAAATGCAGTTTCCACAGCCGAAAAGTCTAATTTTTTATGCAATAAAGCTAAACGTACTCGCCAACAATAAGGACTAAAAATGACGTTGTTTTTACCTGCTAATTCATATAATTTGATCATGTCTATTTCTCGCTATTTTGATGTGGTGTAGTCACCTTAACTTGGTTGAATAATAAACTTGAAGCCTTCTCATTTACAGTTGGTTTTGTGTTGATATTTTTAGCTACTTCTAATGCTTTAATCGTAGCAGGCCTTTTACTTACCGCTTTCAGCCAGCGTTCTAGATGCTTAAAGTTAGAAATATCTTGGTTCTGATATTCATGAATTCTTATCCAAGGAAAGCACGCTATGTCAGCAATAGAGTAGAAATTTCCTGCTATGTATTCAGTAGATGCTAATTGCTTGTCCATAACACTATATAAACGGCTTGTCTCATTCTGGTATCGCTTTATTGCGTAAGGTACTTCTTCAGAAGCATAATGACTAAAATGATGATTCTGCCCTGCCATTGGTCCAAGTCCAGCAACTTGCCAAGTTAACCACTGAATTACTTTGTATTTATCTTCAGTTGTATTTCCTATTAAGTGACCTGTTTTCTCAGCTAAATATTGTAAAATTGCACCAGACTCAAAAATATTTATACTTTTATCACAATTATTTGGCGAGTTATCAACGATTGCAGGGATCCTTTGATTTGGACTGATAACTGAAAAGCATTCCGAAAATTGCTCTCCTTCACTAATATTTATCGGGTGAATGTTATATGCTAATTGCAACTCTTCAAGCACCATTGTAGCTTTGTGACCATTAGGTGTAGTCCAGTAATATAAGTCGATCATAGTTACCTCTGTTTTCTTAAGTGAATAAATTAGATGTGTTTTCAATAGCTTGTTTTATTAACAAAGTACCGAATGTAAAAAATAGGGCGGCTGATATTTTATTAAAGATATAAGTGAGCTTTTTAAGGTCACTTGATTTTGCTATACGTGTAAAAACGTATGTATATATGCTATGCACAATAATTACATTGAATGAGAATATTAGTGATAAGAGGACCGGTTTGTGAAAGCTAATTGTTTTAGTATCTAGGTATAAAGGAAATATAAAAATAAAAAATGCAAGAGCTTTAGGATTCAATAAGCTGATCAATATTCCATGCTGAAATAAATTAAGCTGTGTGTCTTTTTTATGCTCTCTTTGTATGCTCTTTTGCCAACTGTTAAATGATAGATAGAAAAAATACAGTGAGCCAGTAACGCTAGTTATCAGAAGAGCAAAGTCTAATATATTTACTGCAAAAATAAGGAGCAACGTGGCAAATACCGCTACAAGTAAAATTCCAGTAGCAACCCCTAAAATCCCGCCAAATGTTTTAGTTAATCGGTAATTCAAGGTGTTATTAATTGTAAATAATACCGCTGGACCAGGGCTTGAAACCGTGATTAACGACAAAATAAAAAAGCTTATTAAGTATGTGTTCATTCTTACTCCTACTAGTTTACGTGGCTAGTCTATCTTGCTAGCATGGAATGATTAACAGTGATTAGGTGTTAACAGTTTTAACTGAGGGTTCATAGTGGATAGAATAAAAGCAATTGATATTTTTATCGCGGTATGTCGGGAAAAGAGTTTTTCTAAAGTTGCTAATGAATTTGAGTTATCACCAACGATGGTAAGTAAATACATTGATTTTTTAGAAAAAGAGGTGAATGTAAAGCTTTTGAGTAGGAGTACACGAGGTCAAAAACTAACAGAGGCAGGTGAGTTGTATTTGAGTAAAGCGGCAAAGTTATCTGCACAATATCAACAACTGATGCATGAGATGGAATATTTTTCAGGAGAGCCTCAAGGTCGCATAAAAATAAATGCTCCTGTGACCTATGGCACATACCAGTTAACTTATCTCATTAGTGACTTTATGGATAAGTATCCTGATATTCATATTGATTTAGAGCTTTCAGATTCATTGTCTGATGTACTGTTGGATGATTTCGATATGATCTTTAGAGTCGGTGAGTTAAAGGATGCATCTTATATCTCTAAAAAAGTCGATGAGCAACAACTCATATTTTGTGCTTCTCCCGCATATTTAAAAGATTTTGGTATACCAAATAACATTAACAACCTTGAAACACATCTATTTTTGGGATTTAAACCTTGGCAAACACACTCTAGGTTGAAAAGAGAATTTCAAATAGAATCATTACGGATTGAAGATAGTAAATTTGTGAGTAATAGTGGTAATTGCTTAAGAGTTGCAGCTTGCCAAGGTAAAGGAATAATTCTTCAACCATCTTCACTGCTTAAAGAGAACATAGATAATTCCACTTTGATTAGAATATTAATTGGAGAAGAACCTAACCCACGACCCGTTCATTTACTCTATCCAGCTAAAAAACAATTACCTCTCAAGATACGATTGTTTATTGATTTTGTTTCAAACTACCAAAGGTAACTGCATTTGCAGTATTTTAATTTGATCATTGCGATATTAAAACAAATATCTGGCCAATCGTAGATTATAAATTAAGTTTGTTTACCTTTTAAATCCTTGTATAACTCTGAAAAATCACCAGTTGTTCTCCCCCAGTATTTACACTAAATTTTAATTTATTTTTGTAGTTAAATTTTTGATTTTAAATGGATTGTCTGTGGCCCATGCTTAATTGAATTGATCGTCATTGTCTTTATTTTTATCGAGTCATGTCCAAGCGTACTGTTTTGTATACTGAAATGGTAACTACAGGCGCTATTTTGCACGGTAAAGGAAACTACTTAGCCTATAACGAGCAATAGCATCCTTTGGTATTGCTTTGGTATCAATTGTTGGACCACCATTTCACTGATGTTGACTGTGTAAGACGTGGCATTGCTCGTGCGAAGTGACGAGAAGATGACTTTGCAGAACAATGGTGCTTTTTGAAAAGTGAAGGTAAGCCTCCTGGTTTAGCCGATAAAATATACGTTTCGAATAGTGCACCAGATAAGACGTAAACGAATTATGGCGAAAATTGTTGCCGACCGTTGTTTGTCGTGTTGTCAGGTAACTTTACAAACGATTAATTTTATTTGCGATAGTCAATGATAAAAGCTTTTATATTAATGGGTTACTTAACTGGTCTAATCTTTGCTTAGCCAGCTGTAATTATCAAATAAATTTAATTTAGTAGAGTTGTTTTTACATGAAATTTAATCGCTTGTTTGTTGCTAGTATCAGTTTACTTCTTTCTAGTGTTTGCTCTTCTGCTGTTGCGGGAATTATTAATCTTGGCGCGGCAGCTAATTATAACGCATTTATCCATCAAAACTTTTCAGCAACCAGCAGTGATGTTGAAGGGCGTTTAGCAGCGGGTGGCGATGTTAGCATCAGCAACTATAGCGTTAATATTAAAAATGGTACTCAGCTATATGCCGATACCAGTGGTTCTCCTGCTCTTTTGGTTGGTGGTGATTTAAGTTTCAGCAGTGGACAAGTTGCTGGTAATGTCAGCGTTACGGGCAATTATACGCCAACAGGTACCGGCTCTATTACCAACGGTACGCTCAACACGGGTGGTATTTCAGCCATCGATTTTGATATCGAGTTCGCTCATCTTATTGATGTTTCGACTGACTTGGCTTTGTTAACCGCTAACAGTTCGGCAAGCGATTTATGGTCAAGCCAGTATTTGGTTGGTGCTGGCTTGAACAGTTTAGCGAATGATGTGCATGTTTTTAGTTTAGACGCTTCCGATATGCTGTTTACCGACTATCTACTTTCTGACGTTGATAACGGCGATACTGTTGTATTTAATGTTTCCGGTACAGACATTTCAACAAGTTGGGGAAACTTTGGTGGCTCTGATAGCTCGCTGGTTAATATCTCCGAAAATATACTGTTTAATTTTTATGAAGCTGAAAGCTTGAACATTAATGCCGCGTTATACGGTTCAATTTTAGCACCAAAAGCAAGCATACAAGCACCGCATGGCGTTATTTGGGGACAAGTTATTGCTAAATCTTGGCAGGGAAACACCCAGATAAATGACAACCCGTTTGCAGGTAATAGCCCAAACAGGGCTGTTACCGTGCCAGTGCCAGAACCCTCTACGCTGGTAATAATGATTATAGGTGTTATCGGCTTGGTGGCTGGTAGATTTAGTAAACAATAACTTATTCACGTTAGAGCTTTACCCAAAAGCACCATTAATGCTGGTGCTTTTATATAACCTGCCATTTTATCATTGCCACCCTTGATACGCCTGCCGTGCATTGGAAATATTTTTCACTCACCGGATAGCGAACTAGTCACTGCTGGCATTAACAACTAGATATTAAGTTCTTTCAGTGGTGTAGACAATATGAAATCTTCATCACCTGTGGGTATTTATTTTGTCTAGTGCCCTTAAATTACGTATAATTTGCCAATACTGATACCGTCCTCATTAATGTTTACGGATACTTCTTACAAATAGGATTTTATTGTTAACTGTATGATTTCACACAAACTCTCTATTGCACCCATGCTCGATTGGACTGACCGTCATTGTCGTTATTTTTATCGCGTCATGTCCAAGCGCACCGTTTTGTATACTGAAATGGTAACTACGGGCGCTATTTTGCACGGTAAAGGTAATTACTTAGCCTATAACGAGCAAGAGCATCCGTTGGTATTGCAATTGGGGGGGAGTGATGTAAATGCCATGACTGAATGTGCGAAAATTGCTGAGCAGCAAGGTTATGATGAAATTAATATCAATGTCGGTTGTCCGTCAGATCGTGTGCAAAATGGTAAGTTTGGCGCCTGTTTAATGGCTGAGCCGGAGTTGGTGGCTGATTGTGTCGCGAGTATGCAAAATGCGACTAATATTCCTACAACGGTAAAGTCTCGCATTGGCATTGATGATTTAGACAGTTATGAATTTTTACAGCAGTTTTTAACAACAGTTAGTGCTGCAGGTTGTCAGCATTTTATTATCCACGCTCGTAAAGCATGGCTGAGTGGTTTAAGCCCGAAACAAAATAGAGATATTCCACCGCTAGACTACCAAAGGGTTTATCAACTTAAACAAGACTTTCCTGCGTTAGCTATTTCGATTAATGGTGGTATTACTTCGTTTGCTCAGGCAAATGAACATATGCAGCATATTGACGGTGTAATGATCGGTCGCGAAGTTTATCAAAATCCGTATATGTTAGCGCAAGCCGATAACGAAATTTGGCAAGCTGATACTGAGGTTAAAACTCGCCATGAAGTGCTGAGTGAAATGGTTGATTATATTGACACTCATGTAGCGAACGGTGGTCGAGCATGGCATGTTGCAAGGCATATGTTAGGTCTGTGTAATGGCTTAGCGGGAGCTAAACAGTTTCGCCGCTATTTAAGTGAAAATGCTAATGGTCAGGACATTGGTGGTGAAGTGTTGCAACAAGCTTTTAATAAAGTATTGCAGCTTAATCCTGATTTACATCAGATTTAGCGTTAGCTGATATTCAGTATATTGCGCCAAGCAATTGAGTACTTCATTGGGACTCAAATAAGTTTAAAAATCCCGATATCGAAAACAACATGCTCGATTTCGGGAATTTATCATCATTTTTTACTGCTATTTTTGTTTGATATAAAAATTAACTATATATTGGTAAATTTCACCACATCGCAGTTATATCAACGTTTTACTCGCAATTATCATTTGTTACATTAAATTAAATTAAACTTAATTGATAATAAAAACAAGCGTTTAACTTTTTTATCGATCTTTGGCACAACCTTTGTAAGTGATGACGCAACTTATATTAATAACGCTATAAAAATTTAGTGTTTTAAACTGCTTAAAAGGAATGATGCGATGCCAAGTTTAACCATGTTATTTACGCTATTTATGTTACCCGGTATTTGTATGCTAGCGACTTCATTTATTGTTGCGCGCTTGGAGCAAGGGAAAGAGTCACTGCTATCTCAAGGTTCGTAACACTTTATTCATTTTCACTTATTGTCTTTGCTGTGCGCTATCAGGTTTCTGTTGCCTCACTAAACTAACTTTAGTTTCCTGCCTTAGGCATACCGTCATTAAAATTCTGCTTACTAATACTACTGTCAGCAATATTATACCTCGTAGGAATGTGGCTGCGAATATTCTCACCGTTTAGCCTTTAACAATGCTGTACATTCACGCTTATCTCGGCTAGTTTTGCAGTATGTTGACGAGTGAGGTTTTAGACCATGGTTAATTTTCAGCAAACAATTTCGTGTGTAGATTTACAGGCTATTCTGGGCAGTAAAAATCTTGTTATTTTGGATGCAAGTATTCCACCTGTTGGTAACATGACGGCTCCACAATACAGTTGGCCTAAATATCGAATTCCTCACGCGCGTCGCTTTGACTTAAACCAAGATTTTTCCGACCCCAATAGCAATTTACCACACACTATGCCAACAGCAGCTCATTTTGAGTTAGCTGCAAAAGCCTTGGGTATTAACCCTGAAAGCCAAATAGTTGTATATGATGATTTAGGCTTGTTTTCTGCGGCGCGAGCCTGGTATATGTTTCGGGCTATGGGCCATAAAAATATCGCGGTATTGGATGGCGGTTTACCTTACTGGCTAGCATTGAATAAACCTTTGGCGGATACTGCACTTGATCGTGTTGACGATAAAAACTTTGTGATGGGGGATTTTGTTGCACAAGAGCAAGCTGGCTTTTTTGCGCACTGGCGCGAAGTTCAAAGCCATACTCGCTCGCAAGAAGCACTTATTATAGACGCACGCGCTAATCGTCGTTTTATTGGTGCTGATGCTGAGCCACGTGCTGGCGTGCGCAGTGGTCACATGCCTAATTCGAAAAACCTACCTTATACCGACTTGTTCAACCAAAGCTTGCTTAAACCTGCAGATGAATTAGTAGAAATTTTCGCTAATATTAATCCAAAACAGCAAGCCATGATCATGAGTTGCGGCTCAGGTGTGACTGCTTGTGTGCTAGCCTTGGCTGCTAGCATAAGTGGTTATAGTGATGTGCGAGTCTATGATGGCTCATGGAGTGAATGGGGTTCATTGCCTGATACTATCGTTGAAACTTCTCTCGATAGTGCTTAACAAATTAACTTATTAATACCATTACTTGTCATATTCTGCATTATGGCGGCATTCGTTTGTCTTAATCGCGCCCTATAACGACTTCTTTAAAATAACTTCAATTAAGCTTTGTCCACAATACACTAGTTGCTATTAATTGTGCTGGTAAAGCGCTGACTTTTGTATTGGTCAATTTCACTAACTTTAATGATATTATTGACCAAAATATAGTTCGACATATTATGTCGCTGGCTGTGGTTTTTATTGCTTGTTTTTAAAAGTTGTTAAATAACAATGGTATAAAAAGTTTTTGTCAGTTGGCACAGCACTTGTAATAGTAATGTCAGATACCAACACGATGAGTTAATAATTAACTCTTCATGTTACTGACATAAGGATATTAATAATGAAACTATTACCAAACAAGTATGCTTTAAGCACCGTTTTATTATCTTGTACGCTGCTATTTACTTTTAATGCTTCAGCAAATGAAGTCTCTTTAGAACAAAGTTTAGCTGCAACGCTACAAGCAAAAGGACAGAAGGCTGTGCATGAATTATCTGCGCAGGTATCGAACTCAATTAAGCTTGAACTGCAACGTTTTTCAATGCGCTACACGACAGTTAAAGCACATGAAATAGCAGCAGTATCAACGCAAAGTAAGCTAAATCAAAAAAAACAACACACTTCAGAAGATTAATAGGAGCAATACCATGGGCATGTTTTCAAGATTCACTGACATTATTAACGCCAACATTAACGCAATGTTAGATAAAGCAGAAGAGCCAGAAAAAATGATCAAGTTGATCATTCAGGAAATGGAAGAAACTCTCGTTGAAGTGCGTTCTACAGCCGCTAAACAGATTGCAGACAAGAAAACGGTTCTGCGTAATATCCGCGACATGGAAAGTCGTGTTGCCAATTGGCAGGAAAAAGCAGAGCTTGCCTTGAGTAAAGACCGTGAAGATTTAGCGAAGTCAGCCTTGCGTGAAAAGCAAAGTTGTACACAAAAGCTAGCTGAGTTTAATGAAGAATTAGCGCAGTTTGATGAGTACTTAAATGCAGTTCAGCAAGACAGTCAACGTTTGCAGGATAAGTTAACTGAAGCTAAACGTAAGCAAGACGCTTATGCAATACGTCAACAATCTGCAGAAGTGCGTTTAAAGGTGCGCGAAAAAGCAGCGGTACATAATATTGATGAAGCGATTAGCAAGTTTGAGCGTTATCAGCAAAAGATTGACCGGGTAGAAGCAGAAGTTGAAGCTTATGATATGACTGCATCAAAAGATTTAGATAGCCAATTTCGTGAATTAGAAAATGACGACAACATTGAAAAAGAGCTTGAGCAACTAAAGCAAAAAGTTGTCAATGGCTAAGCCTTAGAGCGACTATATCATGGCGCTTTCATCATGGATAATTACGGGCTTTATGTTTATAACACCCGTAATTAGTTTCTTTATCGGCGCTGGTATATTATTTTTTTTCAAATTTATGTTTAAAAGTGCCACTTCAGGCACGAGGAGTAAATTATGAACTTTGACCGTGAGTATTGTGTTAATAAAACCTTAGCTAAAGATATGGTACATAAAAAATTATCAGGTGTATGTGGTGGTATTGCTAAGCATTACAACTTACCCCGAATCGCGGTACGCGCCGGTGCCATTGTCGCTTTATTGATGTTTCCTGTTGCTACAGGTGTCGCGTATTTAGTCGCTACTATGTTAAT
The DNA here is from genome assembly GCA_913061475.1 of uncultured Colwellia sp. Taxonomy (GTDB): domain Bacteria; phylum Pseudomonadota; class Gammaproteobacteria; order Enterobacterales; family Alteromonadaceae; genus Cognaticolwellia. The sequence goes on from CAJXUN010000051.1 coordinate 28,290, forward strand.
GCCAAATAAAGCGTAATAAAAGCTAGCGAGTGGTTCTGTCAGAAACCGACACAAGATAAGTTCGAATGGGTTGAAGGGGAAGAAAAATGTCATTTTTTAAATCATTATGTTTAGCAATTTTCGCAACGATATTTTTAACTTATGTGTTGGGTACTAGCTTTATTGAATTACTCGATGTTGATGTTTATATGGGAGAGCAATTAATTGAACCATTAAAAGCCATCAGTATTTCTGCATTGGTGGTTGTGATCATTGTCTTGGTTGCGTTAGCAATAGCCATGAGTGTATTTGGTTCATTGATTTTTGTTGCGATGCTGTTGTTAGGCGGCGGGGCTTTGTTATTGGTTGGTGTTTTTTGGCCAATATTTTTGGTTGCTGGCATGATTTGGTTAATAACAAGAGATAAACGTTCAACCCACTACCAATAAGGAATTTATCGATATTGACGTTAGTGAGTTAGGTCATAGAATAAAGCTAAAATGCTGAAGTTATGTTAATTTTTTCAGCTTTTTACCTGAAAATTTTATCAATTAGTAGCGTTAGTCTTATTATATATCGCCGAGTGGGAAAGAACTTAATCAACTTGGTATTAATCAACACGTCAAACCATACATCAAACCTGACTAAAGTCGCTGTTTTTATTAACAATGTATCTTACCTTTAAAGCTTACATCGCAATAATGTTGCAGAGCCTAGAGCCTAAGAAAAATTTCACTTAGCCGCTCGATATAATGATTAGGGAAACAAGCAGCTTAAGCCATATCTTAAAGAGAGAAATCACCAGCACAAAGTAAAGCTATTTACTAACCATGTTTAAGTCTTGCAGCTACCTTGTGACAGAAAACTACTGATATTTATTAAGTTTGGCTATTGGTAAGTGATTCGGTTTATTGAGATAATTAAGTTATCCATTTTGTTCAAGCTTAGTTACAATAGAGCAGACAAATCATAATATGGATAAAAGGATATATAACAGCTTATGAGGAATGTATTTTCACCAGTAGTATCATTGGTTTTATTAATCAGTTGTGTTTTTGCTAATGCAGGGGTTGCAAGTGAGGGTACTGCCGTTTTAGTGGAAAACGGTTATGCAAGGGAGAGTATCCCTGGTACGTCTATTTCATCAGCCTATATGGCCATCAGCAATTTATCAGCAAAGAATATTAAACTCGTTGCCGCCTCGAGCTCCATTAGTGATCGGATTGAAATTCATGAGCATACAATGTCGGATGGTCTAATGCGTATGCGCCAGCGTGACTATGTTGATATTTTAGCGAAAAATACCGTAATATTTCAGCCATCAGGTTTTCATTTAATGATGTTCGAGTTAAAGCAGCCGTTAAAGGCTAAAGAATATATAGTCATAACGCTGCATTTTGACGACAAATCTAGCATCGATGTGAGTTATACGATTAAAGGCCTTAAGCGGAAAAAGCACCACCATTAGGAGTTTGTTATGAACGTTAATATTTCAACAAAAACTGTTATTTCAGGAATTTTTGCACTTTTTTTTGCACTATATTTACTCGGTGTTTATTGGAGCTTTGAACCTGCACAATTTAATATTCGAGCTGAAGTAAGCAAAGCAGCAAGTGAAGAAAATGTCACGCCTGTTGTTGGTTACGCAACTACAACGGCATTAATCCGCGTAACTGAGACGCTACTGAATAAGCCGGGTGGCTATTTATCGAACGATGCAATTCCCCCATCAGTATTTTTAGATAATATTCCATCGTGGGAGCTTGGCGCATTAGAGATGGTGAGGGATATGTCATTAGTGATGCGTCAAGAGTTTAGTCGATCGCAATCTCAGTCAACTGAAAACAAGCATTTAAAAATTGCTCAGCCACAATTCAATATTGATCACACAAGTTGGGCTATCCCCAGCGCTGAAGGTGAATACCAAAAAGCCATTAACGAATTATATGCTTATAGAACTGCGTTAACGCAAATTAATAATCCGTCGGCCCAGTTTTACGCACGTTCAGATAATTTGCGCGCTTGGATACAAGAAGCAACAAAGCGCTTAGGTAGTTATTCCCAACGTTTAAGCGCCAGTGTTGGACGTGAACAAATAAATGTCGATCTTGCTGGTGACAGCGTTGCACAGCAGTCAACAACAAGCGCTGCTAGTATGCAATTAAAAACAAACTGGTGGGTTATCGACAATGAGTTTTATGAAGCACGTGGCGCTTGTTGGGCTATGCTACACTTCTTAAAAGCCATTGAAGTGGATTTTAATGATGTGCTCGAAAAGAAAAACGCTAAAGTGAGCGTTCAGCAAATTATTCGAGAGTTGGAAGCGAGTCAAGAATCAATTTGGAGCCCAATGGTTTTAAATGGCGACGGCTTTGGTATGCTGGCTAATCATTCACTCGTAATGGCAAATTATATATCACGTGCAAATGCTGCACTGATTGATTTAAACGACTTATT
>CAJXUN010000052.1 GCA_913061475.1 uncultured Colwellia sp.
ATTGCTGTTAAGGTTTCGTTTCTTCCTTTCGGAATGAATGGTGCCGACTGCCGGAGTCGAACTGGCGACCTACTGATTACAAGTCAGTTGCTCTACCAACTGAGCTAAGTCGGCACACGAAAACGTGTGCGATAAACGTTACTTTAAAAGTATGTTTATCTTGGCACCGAATCAACATCGGAATTTGTTGATTCTACAATTAGCTTAATAAAAAACTAACAGTGTAAATGGTGCCTCGACCCGGAATCGAACCAGGGACACGAGGATTTTCAATCCTCTGCTCTACCGACTGAGCTATCGAGGCACATTAACAATCATAATGATTGTCCTGTACATTGTCTTCTTGGCTGTGCCTTGAAGACGGGGCGTATTAAACTGTTTTTCGTTTACCCCGTCAACCCTTTTTTTTAAATAAATGTTTGTTTGCCGCTTTTTTCAACATATTGTGCTTTTATGGAGCAATTTAGCCGAAGTTTTTCTATTTACAGCGAGATACATCACAATCAAGCGGTATATAAGGTGTAAGCACCTATGATGATAAATCCGCAACCAGCGATATAAGAAAGTATCTTTTCATCAATATAGGCGGATAAAAAACTACCAACAAGCACACCAACCGCAGTCGCGACAATTAAAGCAGCAGAGGCTGCACCAAAAACCATCCATTTACTAACGTCTTTATCGGCAGCAAATAACATGGTGGCAAGCTGCGTTTTATCGCCTAACTCGGCAATAAAGACCGAAACGAAAATCGTGGCGAATATTTTCCAGTTAATGGCAAATTCCATTTACTTCTTCTCTGGCGTGTAACCTTCAATTTCAGGTTCTTTACCATCAAACAAATAGGCTATCATGGCGGCTTCTAAAAATGCTCTGTCATCTGCGTTCATCATGTTCATTTTCTTTTCGTTAATTAGCATGGTCTGCTTTTTTTGCCAATTCCCCCATGCTTCTTTACAAATGTTATCAAAAATACGTTTGCCTATTTCGCCCGGATAAAGTTGAAAACCAAGGCCTTCGGCTTCTTTTTGTAAGTTTTGACAAAAAACGATACGGCTCATAATAAATTCTCTTTTGTATAAATATAAGTAATGATTAAACGGGCAACTGTTCAAGTTGCTTAATTAGCTTTTGCGTTGATGCGGCTAAGCCTACTGACGCGACTGTGGCCAAATTGTACCATTGCAATGTGCTATTTTCGCTAATTTCTTTTGCCGGTAATATCTCGCAATCAATCACAATAGCCTCGATATCAAGATGGAAGTGGCTAAAGGTATGACGAAATTTATCTAAGGCAAATGTTGTGGTTTGCTTGAGATTTAACTTGCTTAATAAATCAGGCAGTTGGTCAATATCGGATAATTCTAAAAAGCACCATAAGCCACCCCAAATACCGGCGGGTGGACGTTTTTCCATGAGTACTTGTTGGTTCACTCGCGGTATTACCATGATGGTACTTTTTTCAGGAATGGTTTTTTTTGGTTTTTTTTGCGGGTAATTTGCTTGCTCTTCGCTGGCAAAGGCTAAACAACCTGCATTCAGTGGGCAAACGTCACATTTAGGTTTAGAGCGTGTACAAATCATGGCCCCTAAGTCCATCATGGCTTGATTAAACTGAGCCACACCTTTGTTAGGGGTTAATGTCTCGGTAATTGGCCACAAGGTTTTTTCGTAAATCGCTTGGCCGGCATGGCCTTGTACTTTATAACAGCGAGCTAATACTCGCTTAACATTACCGTCTAAAATAGCGTGATGTTTGTTTAATGCCAAGCTCAGTATGGCGCCTGCGGTTGAACGACCAATACCCGGAAGCGCAATAACCTCATCAATATTTTCAGGAAATATTCCTTGGTAGTTGTCTCTAATAGTTTTTGCGGTTTTATGTAAGTTTCGTGCACGAGCGTAATAACCTAAGCCAGTCCAGTGATGCAATACGGTATCTTCATCAGCATTAGCTAAGGCAATAATATTTGGAAAGCTTGCCATAAACTTTAAGTAATAAGGGATCACCGTTGCTACTTGCGTTTGCTGTAGCATAATTTCTGAAATCCAGACACGGTACGGAGTTTTATCTTGCTGCCATGGCAAGTGTTTTCTGCCTTGCAATTGAAACCATGATAATACTTGGTCGCTGAATATTTGCGCAGATTTGGCTGATATAGTGGTTTTATTTGTCATAACGGCGACAGTGTAGCGAATAAAGCTCAGATTTTCATTGCAAAAATTTCTATTGCCACTATGCTCTCGCACATAGTAACCAGTCAGTGTTTGGTTTGAACCAAGCCGTAAGGAATTAAACATGAAAATAGATGCAAAAAATCGTAGTGATCGTTTACGTAAAAAGTTACGTGTTGATGAATATCAAGAATTAGGTTTCGATATTGCTTGGCAACTTGAAGATGGCGCTGACAATGAAACGGTTGATGCCTTTTTAACTAAATTTTTTGACGAAGCGATTGATCCAAACGGTTTAGGTTTTGGTGGTGAAGGTGATACCTTATGGCACGGAGTAGTTTGTACGCAAAAGCTAGGGAAGTGCACTGAAGAGCATCGTCAATTAGTTGAAAAATGGTTAACTGATAATGGTGCAAGCTCAGTAACGGTAAGCCCGTTGTATGATGTTTGGTGGGCTGAGTAATTTTACTTATCTATACACAGTGATATTCAAGCTAGGTTTGCTAGCTTGAATATCATTATTTTTTAAAAGTGATATTTTACCAGCAAATTCACGTTCTTCTCGTCAACTCCATCAATACCAAATTTGTTCAACCAATGAGCATATTCAATACCAACAAATAGCTTAGTTTTTAAATTCAGCTGTTGGGCAATATCGTATTTTAATTGTGACGTGAAGTTCATGCTTGAATGTTGATCACCCGTTGCGATGACATAATCGACAAATCCATCATAGGTTAATGAGCCTATTGGCAGAGCCCAGCTAAGGGTGACTTGTTGATTGTTTTTTGCAGAGTCGTTATTACGGTGATAAACATTAACCTTAAAAAAGCTGAAGTTAGGAATGTTTAAGTTAGTACCTATCCCCAGTAAATAATGAGTGAAACCGTCACCAATTTCTGCGGTCGTAGCAATATAAATGTTTTCAAAGGTTTGGTTTTTATAATCGGATATTTGAAACCGTGGTGATACTTCAGCATAGGTTTCTTTATCACCATTTGATGACTGCAAACGGTCGACAAATAGGAAACTATCGCCCCAGGTATAAGCCGCAGCATGCTCAAAGGTAAATACGGTGCGTTTGTTATCACCCACTTCATAATTATTACCACGTAGTAATGTCGCACTCGTGTCCGACCATAATGTTTCCGCGATACTGTTAAAGCTAGCAATCGTACTTAGGGTAAATATTGTTGCAGCAAATAGCTTCATATAACTTCCTTATTCAGTTTTAAATTGTGAAACAAGACTTTGTAATTGATCTTTTTGCATATCAAGGTCATTCATCACCATGGAAGTACTTTCTGAAAGTGCCGATATTTCCGATGCCATATCTGCAATTTTAGTGACATTTTCATTGAGTTCATTGATGACACTTGATTGTTCTTGTGTTGCAGTTGCAACTTGCACGTTCATGGCAGTGATCTCTTTGATTTCTAGTACTACTTCATCCAACACGAGTTTGGCGTCATTGGTTTTACTTAGGCCTTCGGTTGCCAGTTTAGTATTTTCTTTCATTGCGGTAACGGTTTCATTTGCCTGCCCTTGTAAGCGCTGGATAACTTCATTTATTTCTTGTGTTGAATTTTGTGTGCGCCCGGCTAACGTACGAACTTCGTCAGCAACAACAGCAAAACCTCGCCCTTGCTCTCCAGCCCTTGCTGCTTCAATAGCAGCATTAAGTGCCAGTAAATTGGTTTGCTCTGAAATACTGCTAATGGTTTCAATAACCGAACTTATGGTTTGTGTTTGTTGTGCTAGTTCGGTAATTTTATCTTGTGTGGTACGGTTACTTTCTTGTAATTTCAGCATAACCTCACTGGACTCGTCAACTCTTTGATTTGAAGTGCTAATTTGCTTCTCTGAAGACTCTGTTTTCGTGGCAGTATTACTAGCGAGTTCACTGACTTCTTGAATGCTATGACTCATTTCATTGGTTGCTGTGGCCACTGAATCTGATTCAATTTGCTGGTTTGCCACTAAACTATTAATGGTGAGTTCTCGCTCTCGTAATTGTTCAAAAGAGCGCGCCATAACCTCTTCGGCTTGTTTAATTTCTACCATTATATCTCTTACTTTACTGATAATAGCGTTGAAGCCTTTAGCTAACAGTCCAAGTTCATTGGTTCTACTGTCGTCTAATCGCTGGGTTAGGTCACCGCCTTCTCCAGCCATATCTAGTAATCTGTCACCGATAAGAACAATCGGTTTTGTAATACGATTTGCTACCATCACCATTAAAAATATAAAGCCGACAACAATGACTAAAGTGATTAATGCCGTTTTGCTTAAGGCTTGATGAATTTTTGCTAGTGGCTCTGCTTTAGGTAACATAGCAATCACTTTCCAATTGAGTTCAGGCAAGCCAACACTGGCAACATAATAATCTGCATCGTGATAGTTAACGGTATCAAAAACATAGTTAGCGCTATTGCCGAGTAACTTATTAGCGGTGTCGTTAAAACCATCAAATTGCTGTAATTTTGGGCTTGATAAATTATTTAACTCTGGGTGTATGATGACATTACCTTGATAATCAGTAACAAAAACATAGCCGGTTTCCCCAACCTTATTTGCTAAAATATCTGAGCTAATATCATCTACCCCATAACCTAAACCCGCAATCGCTAAGTTTTTTCCTTGATATTGAACTTTGTAGTTGATAAAAGCCGTTAATTTCCCCGTGTCGGCTGCAAAATCAAACGCTATTTCAAAGGGTTTTTCTTGTTGCATAAATTTATAAAACCAAGCGTCTGTCTGTTGATTAATGGTTTTTAGTACGCCACTTTGATTGAGGTAATTGTTGGATACATTCGAAACCCAAAATACCGTTACCGCACTATTTTTTTGCTGCATGTATTTAAAAAAATCAATTGCCTGCTGCTGACCATTTTCAGGTTCACCGGCTACAGCCCAATCAATTAGGTATTTGTTTTGTGTGATAGATTTCGATAACTCTAACGGTGTACTGAGTTGAGAGCGAATGCGCGCTTCTATTTTTGCTAATTGGTTTGGTAGTAGGTCTTGCTCAATATTTGCTTCGAATACACCTGTAAAAATATTACTGTTTAAAGTAATCGTAACCATTGAAAGTGTAATGAGTGAGGCAGAAATTACCGCAATAAGTGCTTTTCTAATTGAAATATTATTTAGCCAATTTATCACAAGTGCCTCTTTTTAAAGTTATATATCTCACTTAGTTGTAGACTACAAAGCTGAAATAGACAATCCGCAAGGTGCAATTTCTTTGTATTTGAATTTATTTCTTTAAACGTGGATAATATGCGCCCTGATTTTTCTTTAAGAACCGCTATGACTGAAAGAACCCATAAAACCATTGAGCAAGCAGAACAAGAAGGCAAGTACATTAGAAAAGTGCGCAGCTTTGTTAAGCGTGAAGGCCGCCTGACCAATGGACAAGCAAAAGCTTTAGAGCAATTCTGGAATACCATGGGATTAAATCATCAAGATGGTTTACTTAATTTTAGTGAGCTATTTGGTAATGATAATCCTGTCGTTTTGGAAATTGGCTTTGGCATGGGTAAATCGTTAGTTGAAATGGCTAAAAATGCCCCGGAGCTTAACTTTATTGGTGTTGAAGTGCATCGTCCTGGCGTTGGTGCTTGTATTGGCTTAGCGCAAGAAGAGGGCGTAAGTAACTTAAAAGTATACGAGCATGATGCCATTGAGGTATTAGCTGATTGTATCCCTGCTGAGTCGTTAACAACGGTACAATTATTTTTTCCTGATCCTTGGCACAAAAAGAAACATCACAAACGTCGTATTGTACAAGCAAGTTTTGTTGAAGCTATTCGTCAAAAACTTAAACTTGGTGGTGTTTTTCATATGGCAACTGATTGGGAAAACTACGCTGAATGTATGTTAGAAGATATGACTTCATCGCCTGGTTATAAAAACCTCTCGACAAATAATGACTATGTACCTCGCCCAGATACTCGCCCGTTAACTAAATTTGAAAATCGCGGTCAGAACTTAGGTCATGGCGTTTGGGATCTACAGTTTAGTCGCATTAGTTAAACTGAAATTTTTCTCTATCAGTAAGGTGGCAAAGCATTATGTTAACGCCACCTTTACTTTATCGCTAAATGTCGCAGTTATAGTCATTATTACCGATGTTTATCGGTGCAATTTATCACCTTCAATATGAAACAAGTGCTGACTATTACGTAAGTTTCCGGTTTCTTTTAACCATTGTTCATCAATAATGTCCCGCAGCAAGGCAGCTTGTAATGTTCGTCCAGTACAAGCGCTCCAGTAGGCTATTGTTGCTTCTTGGTGAGCCTGAGTGTTGGGAAATTCATCGCAACGAGTTTGCGCCATTTCTTCAATAATACTATCGATAACTTTAGAGGTTAATTCTTGCTTTATTTGTTGTTTAAATTGGCTGAAATGCTTAGCACGCATTAACTGCCAAATTAGCCAAACTAAGAATAAAACTGCGATTACAACAATGATTTCCAAAACAACGCTCAAATAATTTCATCAAACAACGCGATATAATAGCAGTATTTTTTCTTCGCCGTTAAGGTTTTTAATGGTGATTATTGTTTATTGTTTACTGTTTCTAGTCAGTTAACGCTATAAAAAAGGAAGCTTAAAAGCTCCCTTGTTTTATATTTTCAACTACACGCTCTTAAACAAAAACGCGTTAATACTCGATGGGTGTAGCCGTATTGAGTAAACCTAAGCCCGATTGCTGATATTGCTGTTTAAATTCGGCAATATCTTGCGCTAAGAAATGGTTAACTTCATCTACACCTTTTTTCAATGCGGCTTTACCTTGCGCTAAGTAAAGTTCAGCGGTTGGTGAAGGTTTACCGTAGCGACTGCCAGCATAGCCCCAAGCGATAAATATTTTAGAGCTTACTTTATAGCTTTCATCAACAATACCATTGGTTTTAGGGATAGAACGTAAGCTTTTATCTAGCTCTGCAATTTTTTTAATTAAAGCATCTGCATTGGTGCTCAGCATTTTTTCTGTACTCGCTGCTTTACTTTTAGCATCGGCTATTTTTCCTAACGCTTTATCAGCCATCGCTTTAATTAGCTCAAGATCTTTTTTACTATCTGCTAAGGCATGAGCCGCTTTGGTCAGCGTTGAATACATATCTACCGCTTGATGTTGTAAATTATAACTAGCGGTTAAGTCTTGCGTTGAAACATTAAAACGCGGGTCTTTTAATACTTGTGCTGTGGTTTCAAATTCATGGTCGTTTAATTTAACCGTGATGCTATAAGTACCCGGCACAACCTCAGGGCCGGCAGCTAAAATATCTTTATCTTCTTTAGGTTCATCACCAGGCATATTTAACGCGCCATCAGATTCTAAGCCCCAAGTAATACGATTGATACCTTGCTTAACTTTGCTGACAAATGTTCGAACCACTTCACCCTGACTGTTTTTAACCGTAATACGGGCTTTATCTGAAAGCTCTGCTTTTTCGTCGTCAGTCTTTTTAGCATCTGAATTTTTATTTGCTTGGGCTTTTTCTGCTTTTACTTTCGCGGCTTTATTTAACTGACGCGCTTTTTCTTTTTCTTTATCTTCATCCGGATGTGCTAAATGCTCGCCTGATGTCATGATGGTTAGCGTTGCGCCATAAACTTCGTTTTCACCAACATAAGCAGCGTCACCCCAAAAGCGTGATGATGGTGCACGGTTAGTGACATACTGCTGAGCATCAGAAACACTTAATAGCTTTAATGGTGCTTTGAAAGACGCTTCTGACAAACCACGCAGTGCACTGTAGTCATCAATAACAATGATCGAGCGACCATGTGTACCAAGAACTAAATCATTTTCTCGTTGTTGAATGGCCATGTCCATCACTGAAACCGTAGGCACACCTTGGTCATATTTAAACCAAGAGTCGCCAGCATTGGTAGAGGCATATAAGCCTAACTCTGTGCCTAAAAATAATAGGTTCTCATCAACATGATCTTGTTGCACTGATAGGGCATAACCTTTGATATTTTTAGCGGTTAAATTGGTGAACTTACTGCCGTATTTTGAGGCTTTAAAAATATAAGGGCTCATGTCGCCACGACGATGATTATCAAAAACAATAAAAGCTTCGTCAGCATGATAAAGCGACGGTGTTATATGAGGAATAAAAGCATTTTTTGGTGCTTTACGCGCTTTTTTCTCGACACTTTCCCAAGTTTTTCCACCGTCTTGTGTCACATGAATTCTACCGTCGTCAGTACCAACCCAAATCACTCCTTGCTTGATTGGGCTTGGCGCTATGGTAATAATAGCGGTGTTATTTTCAGCGGCAGTAACATCAGGGGTTAAACCACCTGAGTCTTTATAGCGTTGAAAGTCTGGATTGTTGCTAGAAAGATCTTTAGAGATCACTTGCCAAGTTTCACCTCGGTCAGTTGATTTATGGACAAACTGACTACCGTAATAAATAGTATCTTGGTTAAATGGGTCTTGTGCTAGGCCGGCATTCCAGTTGAAACGTAATTCTGTTTCTGGGTTTGGTGGTGGTGGCATAATAAGTCTTTGCTCGCCGGTATTAATATCCCAGCGGCTCAAATAGCCACCTTGCGATTGGCTATAGCCCTTTGTTACGTCATCAGGAAATGGCATGGCATCAAAGCCGTCACCAAAACCTATTTCTTGCCAATGAACGTTACGAATACCGCCACTGTGCCAAACTTCTGCTGGGCCACGCCACGAGCCATTATCCTGTAAACCGCCATAAATATTGTAGGGTTGGGCATCATCAACGCGAATATGATAGAACTGAGAAATAGCTAAGTTTTGCACGAAACGCCAACTATCACCTTTGTCTTGAGTAATTGAGACACCGCCGTCATTACCTAAAATTAAATGTTTTGAGTCATTAGGGTTGATCCACAACGAATGGTTGTCGATATGAATGGTATTGCCAACAGCACAACAATCAACTTTTTCAATTTTTTTAAAGGTTTTACCACCATCAATAGAACGACGAACAAAGGTGGCGATGTTATAAATAATATCGGGATTATTTGGGTCGACTTCAATTTCTGAGTAGTAGAATGGCCGATCAGCAACACCTATTTCATCATTAACGGTTCGCCAGCTGTTTCCGCTATCGTCAGAACGCATAAGCGCACTTTTTTCGGCTTCAATTAATGCGTAAACCGTATTTGGCTGGCTTTTGGCAACATCGAGAGTTATACGTCCTAAATCACCTTCAGGTAAGCCATCTGCAGCGGTTTTTTCTTGCCAGGTTTCACCACCATCAAGTGAGACAAATAAGCCTGAGCCTGGCCCGCCAGATTCAAAACGGTCTGGCCAACGTCTAAATTGCCACATCGAGGCATAAAGCTTATTTGGGTTGCTTGGATCCATTTTTATATCGGTTGCACCTGTGGTGTTATCAACAAATAAAATTTTCTGCCAAGTTTTACCACCATCGATAGTTTTATAGATACCTCGGTCTTTATTTTCCGACCATAAGGTACCAAGGGCGGCAACATAAGCAATATCAGGGTTGGAAGGGTGCAGGGCAATACGGTTAATGTGCTCGGTATTTGCCAAGCCCATTTTATTCCAACTTTTACCCGCATCAATTGATTTATAAATACCGCCACCAATAGATACTGAGTTGCGAACATTACCTTCGCCCGTACCCAACCAAACAATATCAGGGATTGCCTGATTGATCGCGATAGCGCCTGTAGAGGCATATTCTTCATGGTCAAAAATTGGTGTCCATTGCAAACCGGCATTTTCCGACTTCCATACGCCACCTGACGCAGCCGAAGCATAGACAATATTAGGGTTTGAAATGACGGCTTCGATATCAGATATTCGCCCACTTGTGGCTGCGGGGCCAATATTTCTCACTTTGATACCCGAAAGTAAATCGGTATCTATGGCGGCGGATGCACTGGTGCTAATAGCAGCTGTGAGCATCAAGGAGGTAAGAGATTTTTTCATCGATTTTTCCCTGTTATTTATATTTATCATTGTATGCTTATCGATAGCGTGTGATGCAATAAGGCTCAGATTAACTCGTCATTTAGCCTTATTCAAACATCAACGCGTAGAACTTTAATTAGAGCACTTTCATTCATTAGAACGGTTGTTAAGCAATGTTTTATCACTTTATTATGCGTAATGATTCATTGATACGCTAAATTGATTGATTTTTACGATACATGGCGAAACACTGCCGCCATGGCTAATCAACACTAATGTTATGAACACTTTTAGTAAAGTGCGAGTAACTGACTTAATTCAGTGTGTCTCATTCAGTAATACTAAGGCTTGAACTGCGCACCTTCGTGCATTAACAGTTTAGCCTTTAAGCCTAGGCCACCCGCATAGCCAGTTAATTTACCGTTACTACCAATAACGCGATGACATGGCACTATAAGGGCAATAGGGTTGGCACCATTCGCTGTACCTACCGCGCGTACGGCTTTTTCGTTATGAATACTTTTCGCAATCCAACCATAGCTTTTGGTTTCACCGCAGGGTATTGCGGTTAATGCTTGCCAAACCTGTTTTTGAAAATTGGTACCTGCCGGCGCGAGTGGTAGCTCAAAGTGTTTTCTTGTGCCTTCGAAGTATTCTGATAATTGTCGAATTACTTCGCTGAATTTACCTTCATCTTGCACCATATCTGCGCAGGTAATAGGAGATTTTCCGGCTTGAAATGCCAATGCACTTAAGCCATTCTCGTTTGCTGTTAAGGCAATCTCACCCATGGGTGATTGATACGTACAGTAATACATTCTATGCTTCCTTGTGATTAGCACGGCTAAGTTTTTGTCTGTTAGGTTTTTGGCGCAAGTGACTGCCATAAATATATCGCAGCATAGGCGCGCCAAGGACGCCAGCTTTCAGCCAACGCTAATATATTTTTATTCTTTGGTTTTATTTCATCATAAGTTAACGCTTTAATGATACCTAAATCAGCACTTGGGAACGCGTCGGGATCGCTTAAACCACGCATGCCAATATAATTTACTGTCCATGGCCCTATACCTTTTAGTTTTGTCAGTGCGGCTTCAAGCTCTTCAATGGTCAAGCCTTTGGCAAAGATACTTTCATGATGTTGAAAGTAGGCGACCCAAGTTTGTAATGTGGCAATGCGCGAACGGGTTAATCCTATGTCTTGATAATCTACATCTATCAGCGCTGTAACGCTTGGAAAGTACTTTGATGGCTTAGTTGCTTCTGTGGAGCCAAGGTTTTCAACACTGTCGCCATATTTTTCCGCGATTCGCTGTGCCAGGGTGGTGGCACCTTTGACCGATATTTGCTGTCCTAATATTGCGCGAATAGAAAACTCAAAAATATCCCAACACCCTGGTAGACGTAGACCAGGAAACTGTTCGATTATCGTCGCTAATTTAGGGTGCTTTGTTAAGTGCTGATGAATTATCTGCATATCGGCGTCTAAGTCGAACATACGGCGAACACGAGCAATAACTTGATGTAGATAACTATAATCAGTTAATTCAACGGTTAGGTTTAAGGCATTTTTATTCTCATGGTGAGTAACTTTTATCCAGCCACGACAAGCATCGAGCTCAACGGTGCGAAAATAATGTGCAGTACTAATGTCTTCAATATTACTCATTTTTCTTGAGCGGAAAAAACTTAACATCAGTGGCCAGTCGAAAGGTGCTTTATAAGGTAATAAAATGGTGACTTGGCTATCGACGCTAGTGCTTTTATTGCCTCGAATATTGCTTGGTGTTGTTTGATAGGTCTGTAAAATCACCTCGTTAAAGCGTCGTATGCTGTTAAAGCCGGCAGCAAAAGCGACGTTAGTAATACTTAGTGGCGTTGAAACCAGTAGCTTGTGTGCTAGCAATAGACGCTGTTGGTGAAAAAATTCACTGGGCGGTAAGCCGTAATATTGCACAAACGTTCGACGAATTTGTCTTTCGCTGATAGCTAATTGTTTTGCACATGCCTGTAAACTGTAATTATTTTCATAATAGGCGTGGGTAATTTGTTTGATTTTTCTTGGTAGCGGTATATTGGGGGCTAATTGCGGGAAGCAGCGTTTACATGGGCGAAATCCCGACTGCTGCGCTAATTCCGCACTTTCATAATAGGTGACGTTTTCCGGCTTGGGCGGTCTCGCAGGGCAAACGGGGCGACAGAAAATTCCCGTGGTGATCACGGCAGTAAAAAATTTGCCATCAAAGCGAGCGTCGCGGCTTAAACGTGCGTTTTCACAAACCTCAATATTCAACATATTTGCTCTTCAATCATCGTTATACCCATTAGCTCTAATGCTAGTTTTACTTGATCATACGTTAGGCAATGTAAATGACTAGCGATAATCGGACAAGACCTAAAATATAAATTATCAGTTTTGCGCCAATGGTAGTTTTTACTGAGATTGAATTGACTGATATCAATTGTATTTTTATCGTTATTTTTTCTTATATTAGGTGCTGTTGCTCTTTGTTTAATAAATATAAACAAAGAGCAACAGCACCTAGAGTCAATATATTTTTAATAGACTGACATTGACGTGCAAGTTACTCTGTTCTCTGGTCATATGCTTAGTAATAAACAGTCAATGCTCTGTTAGCAGAAATAATTAGTCTGTTTTTAGTTATTTAAAACCGGTATTGAGCAATGTAAATCTAGATTAAATATTTTGTTATTTGACTTTGTGACCTACTACTATTTTAATGGTGCTATGATTTAAAGACTAAAAGCTGTATTTAGATAATTTTCTTGGTTTATAAGCAACTTATTAAGTGAAAAAAATATTGTGTGGAAGAAGTAATGGATAATAAAGGTGCTTTTAATAGTAAATTAAGTCGACGAGTATTTGTTTATATTTTCTTATGCAGTGCATTTTTATCTGTCTGTTCAACAATGATTCAATTGTACGTTGACTTTAAAGGTGGGGTGTCTGCACTAGATGGGCGTTTTCAAAATATAGAATCAAGCTTTAATCAGTCGATATCCACCAGTTTATGGGACTTTAACGAGCCGTTAGTGGAACAACAGATAGGCGGTATTCAGAGCCTACCTGATATTCGCCATGTAAAAATAACCACAAGTTTTGGCAAAGTTTATCAAGTGGGTGACGGCATGGATAATGCCGAAAAAGTTGAAAACTATCCTATTATATTCGAAGGAAATAGCATTGGTAATATGGTTATCGCTGCCGATTATCGAGATATTTATCAACAATTATGGCAAAAAGCCGGCTTCATTATTGTTTCTGAATTTATTAAAATTTTTATTGTCGCTTTCTGTACTTTTTTTATCGTACATTTACTCATTACTCGCCACTTGTATCGCATCACCTTATATTCAAAAGCCATGAGTGGACAAAGTATTGATACGCCGCTAACACTCGAGCATCGTAGTAAGAAAACTGATGAACTTGATGAGTTAGTCGCTGCGATTAACTATATGCGCTTGACGCTCAAGGGCGATATTATTCAGTTAGAAGACGCTGAAAATGCGTTAATTAATCTTAATGGCGATTTAGAAATTAAAGTCTACGAACGTACGGCTAAGCTCGCTGATAGTAACCAACAATTACAGCAGTCACTTAATGAACTGACACTGGCGAAAGATCAACTTGTACAATCTGAAAAAATGGCATCACTTGGACAACTTGTTGCTGGTGTTGCTCATGAAGTTAATACCCCGCTGGGGATTTGTGTTACATCAGTTAGTGCGTTAAAAGAGAAAGTTGCTGAGTTAAATCAAGCGCTGATTGAAGAAACGTTAACAAAGAAACAGTTAACCTCAATTTTAAACCTGTTTGTTGAGTATGAACAAATTATTGAACGTAGCTTGAATAAAGCGGTTGATCTAATTCGTGGTTTTAAATCGGTAGCGGTTGAACATCATACCGACCCAAAAATTAAGATCAATTTAGCTCAACATGTTAATGATATTGTCAATACGGTAAAAACCTTATTTAAGCAAAAAAATTACACCATAAAAATTCAGGTCGATGATACGATCAACTTAGTTACGTATCCTAGTGCTTGGAATCAGATCCTGACCAACTTCTTAACTAACTCACACATCCATGGTTTCGAAGATCGTATAGATGGCGAAATCTCGATTGAATTTCAAGCGAACGAAGAAAACCTTGTGCTGATATATCAAGATAACGGTAAAGGTTTAGATGCTAAAATTAAAGATAAAATATTTGATCCTTTTGTTACCACGAAGCGTGGTTTAGGTGGTTCAGGACTTGGTATGAATATAGTGTACAACCTGGTAAATACTAAGTTAGGCGGTACGATTAAAATCGTTGAAAGTGAACATGGTTGCTGTTTTGTTGTAAGAGTACCTTTGCTAGCACAACAGGAAAGTCATATAACAAAAGGCACACCTGATTTAAAAATTATCCCTTAGCGCCACTACTAGGTAAACACACCAACTCTTTTTACGAGTTAGTGTGTTGAACGTTAGTTACTCATCGCCTAACAAAGCCAGCACCATATTAGTGTAATTTACCAAACCTAATATTTGTTGGTTTTCGATCACCGGCGCGGTATTGATACCAAAATTTTCGAATAACCGTGCGCAATAACGTACATCCATTTCCGGCGGCACAGACAATAACGGTTTTGCCATGATCTCATACAAATTAACCCGTTCAGGAGATCGATCTTTTGCAATAACTTGCTTGGCAATGTCTGACAGCATGACTAAGCCAAACTCATCGTTTTCATGGCGCTTGTTAATGATTAATGCCGTCACGTTATGCGCTTTTGCGAGTTTTATGCCTTCAGCAACCGTTACCATGCCATCAGTAAATTGATAACTGTCTGTGGTCATTGCATCTTTAACTTGCACTAATTTATGGCTCATAGTTCTTCCTCAATTTTACCCATTAATCGCTCGACTTGGTGAGCAACACCGACAGCGTCTTGGATATCAATTTGTATTGCAATGCCCTTACCTGGTTCTTCGTCAAAGCCGGCAACTTTTGCAATACGTTCTAAAATTTTACGGCATAAGTGTTCTTCAACAACAAACATTAATACATCACGTTGTGTTTCAAGTTGCATACCAAAAAATGTCCTTTGGCGTTTAATGCCTTCACCACGTGCATTATTAATAATGGTAGCGCCTGTGGCACCGGCAATACGTGCTTCTTTCATCACCGTGTCGGTTACTGCATCTTCTACGAATGCAATGATCAATTTAAAGTGCATTATTTGTTCTCACTTTTAGTTAGTTTTTGTGCGTAAATGGGTTATTTGTGCATAAGCCATGACGGCGATTATTGGAAATAAACTGGCAAATGCGATCAGTCCAAAACCGTCGATTAATGGGCTTCTTCCAGGAATAGTGCTAGCTAGCCCTAAACCTAAAGCAGCGACTAACGGTACAGTGACGGTTGATGTTGTAACGCCACCAGAGTCGTAGGCTAAAGGTACAATCATTTTTGGGCAGAAAAAGGTTTGTATAACCACCACGATATAGCCCGATATTATGTAGTAATGGATTGGATGACCAACCACTATGCGGTAACTGCCAATTGCAATGCCAATAGCCACACCTATCGCCACTGCAATACGTAAACTGTTTGCTTTAATACCGCCACCAGAAACTTCTTCAGCCTTTAGTGCAACGGCAATTAATGATGGTTCAGCGATGGCCGTACTAAAACCAATAGCAGCTGCAAAAATATATACCCAAGTATAGTGTGTCCAATTAATAGCGTCTTCAGCCAAGGCATTTGGATTAATAAATTCTGGTGCAGTTAACTGTTCAGCCATCATTTTCCCCAGAGGGAATAGCGCTTTTTCTAATCCTAGCAAAAACAGCGCTAAGCCTATTAAAACATATAAAAAACCAAAACCTACTTGTTTAACGTGTGCAATAGGGCGACGTATAACCAATAATTGAAAAAGCAAAATTATTGACAATATTGGCAACACATCGACAACTGTTGATTTTAGGGTGTTAAAGAACTCGACCAATAAATCCACGTTAGCAGGCTCCGTTGCAAATAAAATAACGTGTTGTTGTCATTAGCTTAATACCATGCCGTATGCCATGACAAAAATCATTGGCGTAAGAGAGGCAAAAGCAATGAGTCCGAAGCCGTCTATCATTGGGTTTCTACCTTTAATTGATGACGCTAGGCCAACACCAAGTGCCGTAACTAAAGGCACGGTTATTGTCGATGTAGTAACGCCACCGGAATCGTAGGCAATACCGATAATCCAATTTGGTGCAAAAGTAGTCATAATAACCACTAACGCATAACCACCTAAAATAAGATATTGAATGGGCCAGCCACGAATAATTCGAAGGACACCAATGACAATGGCTAAACCAACCGCAAATGCGACGGTATATCTGAGGCCATTGGCATATTCATTTTGTGCTATTTCTGTAGCAGCGATAATGCCACCGCTTGCGGCGACAGTTGCGGCTTCTCTTGCCACGGCAATCAGTGATGGTTCAGCGACTGTGGTACCAAAACCCAAACAAAAAGCAAAGGTTAATAACCAAGAAATACTGTCTTTACGAGCAAAGGCTTTAGCCATCGACTCGCCAATGGGGAATAAACCCATCTCTAAACCATAGATAAAAAAGGTCAGACCGAGCACAACTAACAGTAAGCCAATAAATATATCACCGACATTCGGCATGGGCTGTTGTAGTACAGCAAACTGGAAAAAAGCGATAACGAATATGATGGGCAGCAAATCTTTGCAGCTGCCCCATAGTGCTTTGAAAAAAATGATAAACTGTTGGTTCATATCGCTAAAAGCTATCAGAATAAAGCTTTATTATACAAACCATATTAAAGGGAATAGTTGATCCAAAACAAGTTCGGCGTCCATTGTTAATAAACAATCGCATAGCGATTTTGCTCGATGGATTCTATTGATGCTTTTTATGTTAATTTTTGCAATTTAAGATGTTTTTCAATGACTATAAATAACCTTGTCAGACAAAAAAGTATGCCGTTAAGGTCCAAAGTAAACCTGCCATTGACGCAGCTATGCCTGCCGGTATCAATTGTGACTTAACGTGATCCATTAAATCGCAACCTGTGGTCATGGCACTGAGGATAGTGGTATCTGAAATAGGCGAGCATTGGTCGCCAAACACGCTGCCGTTAAGCACAGTAGCAAAGCATAACATCATAAATAACTCTGGATTTGCTAGTCCTTGGCTTTGACATATAGCCCAGGCTAGTGGCATAGCCAATGGAAATGCTATGGCATATGTGCCCCAACTTGTACCGGTAGAAAAAGCGATGATCATAGTGATCAGTTGCAAAATGACCGGTAAACACCAAAAGGGTAGTTGCTCACCAAGTAAAGAGACCAAAAATAAGCCGCCACCGGTTTCTTTGCTGATACTGCCAATAATGACCGCTAACATTAAAATGACTGATGCAAATACGACACCTTTCAAACCGTTAGTAAATCCGTCTATTACATGGTTTAACGACATGCCTTTTGTTAGCGCAATTAGTGCTGAAAGTATCAATGCCGCACCAAAAGCCCAATTTATTTTAGGGGATCCCAATAGGATAAAACTGCCAATGGCAATAGCCGTAAGTGTGACCAAAGGCAAAATAAATTCAAGCACATGAGGTTTATAACCGTTTGGAATATCTGAACTTTGTAATTCTTTCGCGCTCAGAGGTTTAGCGGTAGGGGCATCTAATTGATTGTTTTTTTCAGCTCGAAGTTTCGCTGCTCGTATCCGTTTACCGGAAAATGTCGTGATATTCAGACTTAACAGTAATGTGCCAGTAACGGCGAAAATACTATAAAAACTAAATGGGATACTTTGGAAGAAAAATGCAATGCGGTCTGCTTCGGTGGCTAAAAATGAAACTCCCGGAATAAATATTAACGCCTGCACATAGGCTGGCCATGCATTAAAAGCTAATATCGACGCGATAGGTGATGCGGTTGAGTCAACAATGTAACTCATTTCTTCGTGACTCACTTTTGCTTTATCTGCTAATGGTCGTACTGTTGTGCCAACTAAAACGGTGCTCATGGTGCCACCTTGAAAAAATAATATGCCTAACAGCCAAGACACCAACTTTGCTGACTTTCGCCCTTTGACAAAATGCTGGGTCATGAAATTAGCAAAAGCTTGTGCAGCACCGGTTTTTGACCAGATACCTAATAAACCACCGAGCAACCATAAATACAGCAATAGTAAAGCGGCCGTGCCTTCTTTAGCGAGGTTAGGAATAATAACTTTATCGGTTAAATCGTAGCGACCAAGCATGATTGCGCCAACGACTATGCCGCCAAGGAGAGCAGTAAGCGGCTCTCGTGTTAATAAGCATAGCGCTATGGTTATTAAGGCTGGCAACAACGACCAAAGACCAAAGTGAAAGGCTGGTTTTAGTAATTTTAATTGCTGGTTTTCATCTTGAACCCATTGCTGTTCGAGCTTTGGTGGCGTTGTTAAATGGTTAAGGTTGGTTTGATTCAGTGGCGAGCTTTTATAGTCAACAACGCTATCGAGTAATACTTTTTGACCTTTATAAATATAACTCGACACACCTTTACTGTTGGTGTTGATATCATAGACATAACTTTGTTCAACCCAATGGGGTGTAACAAAGTGCTTAATATAGATTGCTGATAATATTGCAAAAATAAATAGGGCTAAGGCGATGTTGTTGTGCTTTGAAGGCATACAAATACTCTTTATTTTTATTTGTTAGATATTTTTATCTATGTATAGGGTTAACGATAACAGAATTGTAAAGCGATAAAATGCAATTATTGACTAAATATAAAGTCGCTCAACGGAGGGCCGATTTGAGGGTAATATGATTGCGCTTTGTTTTGTGTTTAGCGCCGTGATCTTTATAATAGCGGTAATATTCTTAGGAAGCCCAGTATGAGCATCATATATAAAACTAGAACTCAGTTAGTTGTTGAAACACTTAGAGAAAAAATACTAAGTGGTGAGATTAAAGCCGGGCAACCTTTAAGGCAAGCAGCGCTAGCTGACGAATTAAATGTTAGTCGCATTCCGATTAGAGAAGCGCTGTTGCAATTAGAAGGCGAAGGTTTAGTTGCCTTTGAACCTCATAAAGGTGCAACGGCCACTGAGCTAAATGCAGACCAAGTTGATGAGCTTTTTGAATTACGCGCCATGCTAGAGGCAGATTTATTAGCTAATTCGTTACTGCGTATTAGTGACGAAACCTTGGAAGAAGCGACTCAATTACTCAAGAAGCTCGATAAAGCGTTGGGTAAAGAAAATGCCGCCAATACTTGGAGCGAGCTTAATTCTGGTTATCATAATTGTTTGTATTCGGCTGCCAAACGGCCTCAAACCCAAGTTTTAGTGAATATGTTAAATAAAAATGCTGATCGTTATATTCGTATGCATCTACTTTGGGCGGGTGGCATCTCGAAAGCAGAATCAGAACACAATGAAATTTTAGCCTTATGTAAAGCTCGTGATGTTGAAAAAGCTGTGGCCTTGTTGAAACAACATATTTTGGGCTCTCGTGATGAAATCAAAGCGTTTTTAAATGAGCGTGAATCGATCATTAGTGGCTGATTTTTATATCATGGAGTCTTGGCCTAGGTTAAAGCTTACTGACAATAAAAGTAAGCCACCTAGCTTTTGACCCAGATTGTTTATCGTCAGTTGCTGTTATTTATGCCCTTAGTAAAAACACCTAATCTAAAGAATATATTGGCTTGAAAAGCTTGATGTAATTTTGACCATATATTGACATTTTAGCTAGTTATCTATAGTATTCCCGCGCCTTCAAGCCCCGAAAGATAACGATTTTCGTTTCGATTACCTCTTATTAAGGTATTTCGGGTCTATGCCTAAAGTATTTAAATACAAGTTGGTTAATTAACTCAACTTGTATTTGTGATGTTCTAATCAAAGTTGAGAAAATAATGTTTGAATTACACGCCAGTAAAGCGGCAAATTTAAAAAATGATGTCTTGTCGGGTTTAACGGTCGCCCTAGCATTAGTTCCTGAAGCCGTAGCATTTGCTTTTGTTGCCGGTGTCGAGCCCCTTGTTGGTTTATATGCGGCTTTTATGGTGGGATTAATCACCTCTATATTTGGTGGACGTCCAGGTATGATCTCTGGTGCAACTGGCGCAATGGCTGTTGTCATGGTGAGCTTAGTGGCAATTCATGGCGTAGAGTATTTATTTGCCACTGTGGTATTAACCGGACTGCTGCAAATACTCGCCGGGTTATTTAAGCTCGGTAAATTTATTCGATTAGTGCCTCACCCTGTGATGTTGGGTTTCGTTAATGGCTTAGCGATTGTTATTTTCCTTGCGCAATTAGGGCAATTTAAGGTCACTAATGAGGAAGGTGTACTTGCTTGGATGCAGGGTAGCCAAATGCTCACCATGGCCGGCTTAATCGTGTTAACAATGGCGATTATTCACTTTTTACCTAAATTGACTAAGGCTGTGCCGTCATCACTTGTTGCTATTGTGGTTGTGACGTTTCTTGCGCAAAGTCTTGATCTAGATGCACGTACCGTGGTTGATTTTGTCCGAGATATGACTAATGACCCAATGGCCTCAATTGCCGGCGGTTTACCACAATTTAGCATTCCAAGTGTGCCATTCAACTTTGAAACATTACAAGTAATTCTGCCTTTCGCACTTATTCTTGCGGCAATTGGTTTGATTGAATCACTACTAACCTTAACCTTAATTGATGAATTAACCGGTACGCGCGGTAAAGGTAATAAAGAATGTATTGCTCAAGGTGCCGCGAATACCGTGACAGGATTTTTTGGCGGTATGGGGGGTTGTGCGATGATTGGCCAGTCGATGATCAATGTTAACTCTGGTGGTCGCGGCCGTATGTCTGGTGTTACTGCAGCCCTTGCATTACTAGGCTTTATCTTATTTGGCTCTAACTTAATTGAACAAATCCCGCTAGCCGCTTTAGTGGGTGTCATGTTTATTGTTGTTATTGGCACTTTCGAGTGGTCAAGTATTCGTATTTTAGGCAAAGTGCCAAAAGCTGATGCCTTTGTTATTATTTTAGTTTCTGCGGTTACGGTTGCTACTGATTTAGCCATAGCGGTTGTGGTCGGTGTTATTGTTTCAGCGTTAGTTTTTGCTTGGGAGCATGCTAAGCATGTTATTGTTCACCGCTCAGTAAATGCTAACGGTTCAACGGTTTATGATGTAAGTGGCCCGTTATTTTTTGGTTCTGTATCGAGTTTTTTAGAGCAGTTTGATATGGAAGGCGATAGTGATGATGTGATTGTTGAATTTAAAAACTCTCGTGTTGCTGATCACTCTGCCATTGAAGCGATAGACACTCTTGCTGAACGTTACATTAGCCGTGGCAAGCAAATGCACTTAAGACATTTAAGCAAAGAATGTACGCAGCTGTTAACCAAAGCGGGTAGCTTAGTGGAAATCAATGTAATTGAAGACCCTGATTACCATATAGCAAGTGACAAATTAGGTTAATCACGGCCAAGATACGATAAGGGTATATACTTATCGTATCTGTCTAATCATGTAA
The DNA here is from genome assembly GCA_913061475.1 of uncultured Colwellia sp. Classification (GTDB taxonomy): domain Bacteria; phylum Pseudomonadota; class Gammaproteobacteria; order Enterobacterales; family Alteromonadaceae; genus Cognaticolwellia. The sequence goes on from CAJXUN010000052.1 coordinate 21,680, forward strand.
TTTAAGTGTAAATAGATGCAGTTAGAGTTTTTTGAAGTCCCTAGTCCTTGTATTGGTATTTGTCAGTCAGATGACAAAGGCCAATGCTCAGGCTGCTTTCGTACCCGAGACGAACGCTTAAATTGGCTATCATTTGATGCTAATGAGCGTCAAAAAGTCATTAAACGTTGTCAACAACGTAAGAAGCGCAAAACCCAACCGGTAAAAATTAAAGTCGCTGAAGTGATTGTTGAAAATAAACAAGCTTCTTTGCTTGAACCACAGAAAAAGCCACTTGTCGATAACAGTAATGATTTTGACTTTGACGATTTTGAACTCTAGTTGTTTTCCATCGTCCATTTATCGCAGATAGCTGACAGTTCAACGCAATTGCTCCACTCCCCTTTATCTCTGACTTGTTGTCAGAGACATTTCATAATATTGTAGTTAATAATAAAAATAATTAACGCTAATAATAATGCCGAGGTCATCACTTTGGCATTAACTCATACAAAACCTGCCTAAATAACATAACGTTGTTTCTGCAATGTATGTGGTAACACAGGAATATTCTTATGCAAAAATTTCTTCCATCGTTAGTGATGGCAGCGCTTTCTGTTGCCTTGACTGGTTGTTTGCAAAGCGAACAGCAAGATGAAAAAGTGGTGATAAATAAAAATCCATACCCAAGTACCTATAAAGCTTTACCGCTACAAACTACCTTAATTAAAAATGCCACTGTGCTTACGGGCACAGGCACTCGTATGGATAATACGGATGTACTGATGATTGACGGTAAAATCAATAAAGTTGGTCGCAATTTAAGTGCAGAAGGTGCTGTTGAAATTGACGCAAACGGTAAATGGATAACACCAGGTATTATCGACGTACATTCACATCTAGGCGTATATCCAAGCCCGTCAGTTGAGTCACATTCTGATGGTAATGAAATGAGCTCGCCTAATACCTCTGAAGTATGGGCTGAACATAGTGTTTGGCCACAAGACCCAGGTTTTGAAGCGGCGCGTGCCGGTGGTATTACTACCTTACAAATTTTACCTGGTTCAGCAAACTTATTTGGTGGCCGTGGCGTCACGCTGCGCAACGTGCCAAGTCAGACAATGCAGGGGATGAAATTCCCTAACGCACCTTATGGTTTAAAAATGGCTTGTGGCGAAAACCCTAAACGCGTTTACGGTGATCGTAAAATATTACCATCTACGCGCATGGGGAATATGGCAGGCTATCGTATGGCTTGGGCACAAGCTACTGAATATAAACGTGCTTGGGAGAAATATGATAATGATTATGCTGCCGGTAAAAATCCTACCGCACCTGTGCGAGATATCGAATTAGATACCTTGAAAGGGGTATTAGACGGTGACATTCTCATTCATAACCATTGCTATAAAGCCGAGGAAATGGCGATGATGATCGACCTTGGTAAAGAGTTTAACTATCATTCTGGTACTTTTCATCACGGTATTGAAGCGTACAAAATAGCCGATACACTGGCTGAAAATGGTAATTGTGCTGCCATGTGGCCAGATTGGTGGGGCTTCAAGATGGAAGCTTATGACATGGTACATGAAAACGTTGCTATCGTTGATGCAGCAAAGAATTCTTGTGCAATAGTACATTCAGACTCTGCTAATACTATTCAACGTTTAAATCAAGAAGCGGGTAAAGTTATGTATCGCGCAAACGAAAATGGTTTTGATATAGCACCAGAGTTAGCCATTACGTGGATAACGAAAAATGCCGCGAAATCACTTGGCTTAGCGGATAAAACTGGTAGTTTAGAAAACGGCAAAAATGCTGATGTGGTGATTTGGAACCAGAACCCATTTAGTGTTTACGCGCAAGCTGAGCAGGTATTTGTTGACGGTGCAAAAGTATACGACCGTTATGATGAAAAATACCAAGCAAAAAGCGATTTTCTGTTAGGTCAAAGATAAGGTGAATAAAATGAAGCATTTTAAACTATTTAAATCATCGCTGATTGCTTTGGCGCTAGCGAGTTCAACGGCAAGCTTTGCAGAAAGTTTTGCGATTACAAATGCCACAGTGCACACGGTAACTGAGCAAGGTGTGCTCGAGAATGCCACCGTAGTTGTTGAAAACGGCAAAGTGATTGCCATTAACCCTGAAACCCTGACTGCTGATACTATCATTGATGCACAAGGAAAAATTTTAACCCCCGGCTTTATTGGCGCAATGAATCAATTGGGCTTAGTGGAAGTGGGGGCTGTATCGCGCAGCCGCGATGCTGGCGATAAAAAAGCCGACATTACCTTTGATGCCAGTTTAGCATTTAACCCACGTTCTACGGTTATTCCTTATAGCCGCAAAGGTGGTATCACCAGTAATGTTGTGGCCCCTCGTGGCGGCGATGATATGTTTAAAGGCCAAACATTTTTTACTGACCTATCTGGCGAGTTTGATAGTGTGCGCAGTAGTCATAATAACGTCGTTATCGATTTAGGCTCACAAAGCAAAGGCTCACGCGCTTTAGCGTTGCAAAACTTGCAGGTTAAGCTTGAAGATGCTGTCAAAGCCTTAGCGAAAAATAAAGACAAAACGAAAGACGCAAAAGACAAAAAAGACGCTAAAGAGCCTAGTCGAGAAGCACAAGTGATGAATGCACTACTTACCGGCGATAAAGCTTTAGTTGCTTATGCAGACCGAGCGACTGATCTGCTCGCTTTATTAAAAATTAAAGCTGAATTTTCTTTAGATTTAGTTCTGGTTGGCGCTGCCGATGCGGTATTAATTGCCAGTGAAATTTCCAAGGCTAAGGTACCTGTTGTTATGGCTGCGCTAGATAACTTACCGGGCAGTTTTGATTCACTGCATGCTTCACTCGAAAATGCGGCAACGCTAACGCAGGCAGGTGTCATTGTCGCTTTGGCTGTTGACGATACCCATAACCTCTATCAATTACGCTTTCATGCTGGCAATGCCATTGCTAATGGCTTATCACGTGACGCGGCACTTGCTTCGGTAACGGCAAATGTTGCTGAGGCGTTTAATCTTGATAGCGGTAAAATTGCGGTCGGTAAAACTGCTGATTTAGTGTTGTGGAGTGCGGATCCGTTTGAGCTAAGTACTCAGGTCAGCCATATTTGGATTGCCGGTAAAGAGTACTCGACTAAGAGCCGCCAAGATGCTTTACGTGACCGTTATACAACAGCAAGCGAAATGCCAAAATCTTACGTAAAGTAAGTTTTTAAATAAAGCTTGATTTAAAAACCACGTTATTACGTGGTTTTTTATTGTTGTGTTTTAGGGGGTGTTGATCTTTCGAGACTGTTTTGCAGCAGTTTGTTGGGTATTTATAGAAGGCAGAGCGCTTGTCATGTGGTTGTTCTACATAAAAAGGTAATAAAGACTTTATGCTCCTGCAAAGTCACCTTACCCCACATCCATGTGGAGCAACGCCGTAAAAATCACCAACAAACGCTATCCGAAGAATTCGGCTAAAAGCGTTTTATTCTTTGTTGCCTACAAGGATGTAGGTACTTAGCGAGAGCAGGATGCGGTAGCTGTGAGCAGTATTTGCTTAGAATGACTAGGCTACACTACACACTACTCGCCGCGATTAAAACGCTTTACTATCTTTAAAAAGCCGAACAAAATTTAACCGCGAAAGCTCAACAGACCCTAGTTAAGTTAAACACGGCATAGTAGATGAATGGCAAAGTAAGTAGCTTTTATTTCAATCCAATATTAACCAAATTACTATTGATTAATCTCTTGTTTAGCTTGTTTTTTCCGTTATGTGCTAAGTCATCATGAAAACATTAATGCTTTCATCCAAGATAGTAATTACCTAGAATGAATATTATTAAACGCGATTATTTATCTAGGGGCTGTTGATCTTTGTTTAATCATTCAGCTGAGAGATAAAATCACCTTAATTAAGGCGAAAATGGTGTAGTTTAGTCATCTAAATTAACTATTTTCAACGCAAAGTAAGGTGATTTTAGCCTCAGCCCTTTGGGCAATGGCTATTTTTAACGCTAGCGGCATTAGAATTTCACTTATTTGGAACAACCAAACCCCGTTCATTCTGCTTTGCTAACATTAAAAACAACCTATTGCTGAAAATATAAACAAAGATCAACAGCCCCTAGCGTTATAAGCTCAAGAGACAATTAATATGGTCGAAGTATTGTTAGAAAATGAATTTGGTTGCATAGAAAAATTTGAGCTTGCCGATGGCTTGCAGGCCTTGCGTTTTGTTCATCAGCAAGGTCAAGGTTCGGTGAGTTTATATGGTGGCCAAGTGCTGCGCTGGCAACCTCGCGATCAACAGCCGGTCTTTTGGTTGAGTAATGATAGCCACTATAGTTCAGATAAAGCAATTCGTGGCGGTATACCGCTATGTTGGCCTTGGTTTGGTGGTGAGGTCAAACTAGCTGAAGGCAATATACAAAGCACCAGTAATCATGGCTTTGCAAGACAAAGTCAGTGGCAGCTGACTGATATGAAAATGTCATCATCTGAGGTGACAATAACGTTATCATTAGCAGGTGAACAAGGCTCGCCTTATTGGCCTGCAGCGTTTGCATTGACACAAACCTTGGTGTTTGGTGCATCATTTCAGCAGCAGTTGAACATGAAAAACTTATCAGATAAAACGGTTGAATATACCGGGGCATTGCATAGTTATTTTTGTGTAGGTAGTCCGGATCAAACAGAAATTACGGCATTAAATAGTATGATTTATGATGATAAACTTACAGGCCGTTTACAGCAGCAATCTCATTTAGAAAGCTGTACAGGTCCAATTGACCGTATTTATTACGGCAATGACAGTGTGGTTATCGTTGATCATCAATGGCAACGAGAGATTGAAGTGTTGAGCCAAGGCTGCCAACAATGGGTATTATGGAATCCAGGCAAAGGGGCTAAAACCATGGCTGATATTCACCCTAGAGGTGAAAACGAATTTGTTTGCTTAGAAGCGGCCAATACCGACTGGCAAATCATTGCAAGCCAATCGAGTGTTAGTATCAGTCAGGTTGTTAAGCTTCATGGTCAAAAATAAGTAACATCTTTTGAAAGCGTATTTTATCGTTTAATTAAAAATTACGCTTTGATTTCTACCGTTATTCTTAGCTTCGTATAAGGCTTTATCCGCACCTTCGATATAATCTCTAATGGTTTTACCTTGTAGTGGTAATTCGCAAATACCAAAGCTAATAGTGGTGGTAAATGAGCCGCTAGTTGTTGATATTGGAAAAGAAATAGCCGCAATGTTTTTTCTGATACGTTCAACAATGGCATGTGCTTGACTCGCTGTGGTTTCAGGTAACAGCATGACAAATTCTTCCCCCCCCATCGACCAACTACGTCTATTTTTCGTAGGGTTAGTGATAACTGCTCAGCGATTATTCGCAAGACATCGTCGCCGACTAAATGTCCGTAAGAATCATTAATAGCTTTGAAATTATCGATATCAGCTATAACAACACAAAGCTTCTTGTTGGTTTTCGCTAAATTGTCAAAGCGCCAGTGAATGTGACTACGGTTGGGCAGTTGAGTAAGGTAATCAGTTTCAGAATGTTTAATTAAACGCGCTTTCAAATAATTGATGATGTTTAATAGTGCTAAGTAAAAAATGATCGAAATTAAGAAAAATAATACAAAGCGAGCAATAAATATCTGCCAATATTCGCTTTGTTGTGATGCCGGAGGTGAAACAATGAACATGCGCCAATTCAGTTCCTGTATAGGCATTTGAGATATTAATAAGCCGTCGTCAGTGGTATACATGACCTCGGAGCTTAAATTCGTATCAGCGCTATTATTTTTAATCAGTGACTGATGCCAAGGTAAGTCATTTAATCTCGTTATCAAACCTTTGCGATGAAGACTTTGTGATTTTAGAATATTGTTGGACGACAGAGTGATAACATTATTTTTGTCGACAAAGTAGAGTTCAAAACCAAAGCGTTCGCTATAGTCTTGAAATTTACTGGCAAAATATTTTAAATCAATGGCAACACCGGTAAAACCGATGAATTCTTCATCTCGATTGAATATCTTATTGTCAAAATATAAACGGGGATCTTCAGTATTACCTATATCGGTAAATTGGTCGCCGGGTAAATCTTTTAGGCGATAAAACCATTCGGCTTCCTTACTGTTTAACGTTGATTCTTTAGCGTTTGAGTCCAGCATAAGGTTATGCTTCTCAAGGGCGATAAATGCCAACATATTATAGGATTTGGATATTTTATTTAAATATGCAGTGAGTGTCTCTTTTTCTATCTCACTCTTACTTGCGTAATCGATAATAAATTGGTTGTTGGCCATAAAGTTGGCAACATTTAATGGCCTAAGTACTTCACTAGTCACTAAGGAAAATAGCGGGATTATAGCACTTTGAACTTGTTTATTATGGCTATTTACTACATCTTTTAAGGTTAAATATGATGTTAAAATAACCGTAACAATGGTTACAAAGAATATGACTGCAATGTAACGATCAAATTTATTGCCAAACTTCATAGAGGAATAACGAAACCAAATTTAAATATTAAGTAATTTATAACGTGGTTAGACAGTTTTTACCACGGTTTTTACTATTATATTTTTAGTTTATAGTTTTTTATCATAATGAGTTTATTCGTAAATATTTATTTAATAGGGCTTGGGTAAAAGCTGTTTTTAGGTAAAAACCGCGAGGTAAGGTCATAAAAGGTTGACCTAAACGGTTAAATGCTTGAGTTTTAGCTTGGCTATTTGCTGCCTTTGGCCGAAGTTGTAAAACTTGACCATGTTTGCCATGAATGTTTTCTACGTTACCGAGTACTATCATATCAGTGAGCTCTTGCCAGTCGAGAGCAAGCAACTGTTCTTCTTCTTGAGAGGGCGACCAAATAAATGCGCTACCAACGATGCGTTCTGCGACTGGAATCGTACGCTCAGATATCACCGGGATCCATAATACACGGGCAAGCTTATTACGAATATGGCTGGTTTGCCAACGCGCGCCAACAAGTCCTGTGAGTGGAGCAACACAAACAAAGGTGGTTTCTAACGGCTTACCTTGGTAATTAATTGGTAATGATTTCAATTCAATACCTAAATGCGGGAAGTCAGGCTCTGGCCGAGAGCCAGCACTTGCACCTAATACTTGTTCCAATAACAAGCCTATCCAGCCTTTTTCACGCTTTAGGTCGTTCGGGACAGCAACATTAATAGCTTGTGCAATTTCTCCTAGCGTCATACCAGCAAGATTCTGTGCTCTTGCTACTAATTCAGCTTCACTTTTAGGGATGCTTGTATTGATTTGTTCTTGCTCTTTAATAGTTTTATTTAGGTTATTATCAGCTAGCTAGAAGGTTTTGAGCAAGAAAATTATTATTTGTTATTTGTTGTTGGTGTCATGTTAACGAGAAACAATGGCAGGTACAGGCATATTAGCGATATTTCTGTTAATAAATATTTGCCCAAAAGTGCAGAGTGTGGAAGAATCAAAGCATTATTTAATGCTGTCAGGAGTTCCTTTGATAGATGCCGAAGGCTATCGAGCCAATGTCG
>CAJXUN010000053.1 GCA_913061475.1 uncultured Colwellia sp.
CCTTCACAAGCAATAATAGTTTGTTTAACTAAACCCGTAACATCAGGGCCAAACATAGGGTGCAAGCCTACAACGGGCCCATTATGCACTTTCATCATTTCATACAGTGGCGCTTCTTTAATGCTGGTAATATCTGCCAAGATGCAGTCTTCTGGCAAGGCATTTAGCTTTCGAATCACCATGTTAGTCAATCTGATAGGTACAGCGACAATCACTAAACTTGCATCAGTAAGAATATCAGCGCTATTAGGCCAATCTGCTTGCTCTAAGGTTTGTACTTGATAATGAGAACGAGTAAATAGATCGACAAAAATTCGCCCCAACTGACCATCACCGCCAATAACAACGACTTTTTTGCAGTCGGGATTAACACAGCGATAGCCACTAGCGTCCTGACTAATATATGAGTCTTGCATCAAACGACGTAAAATATCTTCAATTAACTCTGGAGAAAGGCCAGCTTCTATCGCTTGCTGGCGCCGAACGCTTAGCAAACTTGCTTCGCGTTCAGGGGCAAAAATTGGCATACCCACTTCACTTTTCAATAAGCCAACCTTAGTGGTTACAGCGCGACGCTTTGCCAGTAGCGCAACAAGTTGACCATCTATGTCGTCAATTTCATCACGTAATGCTGTCAGTTGCTGCTCAAATATAGCTGTTTTACTCATTGCTGCTCTTTAATCCTTTATTAACTCGTAGCATTAATTCTTTGCTTTAAAACGCTTTCAAGCTTGCTACTAGCACCTGAAATAAGCTGTTCTGTGGTGCCAAAATCAATACAGGCATCAGTAACTGAAACACCATATTTAAGTTCTTCAAATGGTAGATCAGAACTTTGGTTTCCAGGGTTTATATTACTTTCTAGCATGATGCCAATAATCGATTTATTACCATCACAAATTTGATTAAAGACATTTTCTGCCACAAGCGGTTGGCGACGGTAATCTTTATTAGAATTACCATGTGAACAATCAATAACAATACCTGGCTCTAAATTTTGTTTTGCTAATTCTTGTTCGCATAGTGCAACGTTAACAGAATCGTAATTAGGGTGTTTTCCGCCACGTAAAATAACATGGCCATCAGGATTACCGGAAGTTTTAATTAGCGCAACTTGTCCTTGACGATTAATGCCCATAAAACGGTGCGAATGTGCTGCAGATTGCAAAGCATTAATTGCTACCCCGAGCCCGCCATTTGTGCCATTTTTAAAGCCGATAGGCATAGACAAACCACTGGCCATTTCGCGATGTGTTTGCGACTCTGTGGTACGAGCACCAATAGCTGACCAACTGAATAACTCAGCTAAATATTGTGGGCTAATCGGATCAAGCGCTTCGGTAGCCAGTGGCAAACCTAATTCAGTTAAATAAATCAATAATTCCCGTGCTTTGCGCAGACCACTTTCGACGTCGAATGAACCATCCATATGTGGGTCATTAATCATCCCCTTCCAGCCAATGGTGGTACGTGGTTTTTCAAAATAGACCCGCATCACTATGTATAAACTGTCTTGGTATTTGTCATGCAGTACTTTTAGCTGTCTTGCATAAGCTTTTGCAGCTTCAACATCGTGCACAGAACAAGGTCCCGAAATTACCAGTAAGCGATGGTCTTGCTTATGAATAATATTCGCGATGATATTTCGAGCATTCTTAACAAAAACGCGACCAGCTTCTGGCAACGGTAGTTCTTCTCGCAAGGCATTTGGGGTTATTAAGACATCTTCAGCGTTGACATGTATATCGTTTAATCTGCTTTTAGGTATTGTGCTAGCAGCAGACGTCGTTAAAGTAGGTTCTGACATAGGGCTTTCCTGAATATAGAGCAATAAATGTGAATGTTTAAATAAAGTAGCTTAGTTAGTTTAGCGACTAACTATGACGCTAGGGATAGAACTAGCTAAAGTATGGGAGGAAATAATATCGATATTGTAGATTGTGCATTTCGTTCAAATCCTAAGTGTAAATTTAACTTTACCTTTTTTGTATTGAATATATTACACCATTATTTACCTAGGTACAGCCCCATTGATAAATTTTTTAGCTAAAAAAAGCGCCAATAGGCGCTTTTTTTCTCAATATGCTTAATATAAGTTTACATATTGGTCATTTAGCTATGCACAATGCGATTACTTACTAAATGGTCGACAACCGCAGGTTCAGCCAATGTTGAAGTATCACCTAAGGTATCAAGATCGTTCTCAGCTATTTTACGTAGAATTCGACGCATAATTTTACCCGAGCGTGTTTTAGGCAATCCAGGCGCATATTGAATATAATCAGGCTTAGCAAAGCGTCCTAATTCTTTGGCAACAAATTCAGTAAGTTCCGCTAATAACGCATCAGATTCAGTCGCATTGCTCATCAAAGTTACATAAGCATATACGCCTTGGCCCTTAATTTCATGAGGGTAGCCAACAACAGCCGCTTCGGCTACTGCAGGGTGTAAAACTAAGGCACTTTCAATTTCAGCAGTGCCTAATCGGTGACCCGAAACATTCAGCACGTCGTCAACACGACCCGTGATCCAATAAAAGCCGTCTTCATCACGTTTTGCACCGTCGCCTGTAAAATAATTACCTGGATATTGGCTTAAATAGGTTTGGTAGAAACGTTCATGATCACCGTAAACACTACGTAATTGGCCTGGCCAACTGCCTGTCATCATCAATAGACCTTGGTTTTCCCCCTCAAGGGTATTACCGTCTTTATCAAACAACGCAGGTTGTACACCAAAGAATGGTTTACCGGCTGCACCTGGTTTCATATCAACCGCACCAGGCAGCGAGGTAATTAAGATACCACCTGTTTCGGTTTGCCACCAAGTATCCACAATCGGGCAGTTATTCTTGCCTATGACTTCATAATACCAATGCCATGCTTCTGGGTTAATTGGCTCGCCAACAGTGCCCAAAATACGTAACGAGGATAAATCGGATTTTTCAACAAAGCTATCGCCAACGCTCATGAGTGCACGAATTGCTGTTGGTGCGGTATAGAAGACATTAACTTGATGCTTGTCGCATACTTGCCAAAATCGACCGGCGTCTGGATAAGTGGGTACACCTTCAAAAACTAAGGTCGTTGCGCCATTAGCCAATGGGCCATAAAATATGTAAGAATGCCCGGTGATCCAACCGGCATCAGCAGTACACCAATACACCTCACCGTCTTTATAGTCAAAAACATATTTATGGGTCATGGCAGCATAAAGTAAATAACCACCACAGGTATGAAGAACACCTTTAGGTGTACCGGTAGAACCTGAGGTATATAAAATAAATAGCGGATCTTCCGCATCCATGACTTCTGGCTGGCAAGCAGCAGGAAGCTTGGCCACTTCTTGTTGATAGTTGACATCAACTTTATCATTCCACGTAATATCACCACCGGTTCTTTCCACCACAATAACCGAGTGCACATTAGGGCAATCGGCAATTGCTGCATCAACATTGGACTTAATAGGAATAACTCGTCCACCACGAAGACTTTCATCTGAGGTAATAACCACTTGGCAGTCGGCATCAATAATTCTAGAACGAATAGCTTCAGTAGAGAAGCCACCAAATACCACAGAATGTACCGCCCCTATACGAGCACAGGCGAGCATGGCGTAACCAATTTCTGGGATCATTGGCATATAAATACAAACACGATCACCTTTTTTAACGCCACGAGCTTTTAATAAATTAGCAAAACGACAAACATGATCATGCAGTTCTTGATAGCTTATCTTTTTATCTTCACTTGGGTCATCACCTTCCCAAATAATGGCAGTTTCATTTGCCTTGCTTACTAAATGGCGATCAATACAGTTATAGCTGACATTTAATTTGCCACCAGAAAACCATTTGATATCCGCCGATTTTAAATCCACGTCACTGACATGGTCCCAAGGCTGATACCAATCAAGAAACTTATCGGCTTGTTCGGCCCAAAAAACCTCAGGTTGCTCAATTGACAGCTTATACATCGCGTCATAGGTCGCTGAATCAATGTAAGTGTGAGCTTTGGCCTGCTCTAATACGGGATAACGGCTTTTTAATTCTTGCATGCTTAATCCTTGATTTTCTCATATCTAGTGGCTAGTTGAAGCAAAATTAAAGCTTTGGCTTCAACTATTATTCGCTTTTAAGTTACCAACATCATAGCTTAAGTTTTTCTGCTGGAACACACCACTAAAGTCGAATATTAGTGATTTACTTAAGTTAATTTACTTTATAACAGTAATGACCATATCATTAAACACACTAGAATGACAGCGCTGTCAAATCCATATGTAATTGATATACCATTGACAAAAAATAGAGAAATAGAGAAATAATGAAATAATGAAATGAAGCCTCAAACAGGAAGTTGAGGCATTACTACATCGTAATCGCTATGCGCGGTAACGACGAAAAGCAAGAAAGGAAAGCATTAAGGTGAATAAACCAAAGGTAGTTGGTTCAGATACTTGAATAGGCTGTTGATTTATAATTGAAAATGTTGGTTGCTCAAATATTGTCTCAGCTCTCGCATCTCGGTAGGTAAAGAAAGATTCATATCTGTTCCCAATGGCATTTCCTTTGAAACTACCTAAGGAGACTACGCCAATTTTTTCATTCTTGTAGGCCATATATTGACTAGGCTCACCGACGATACCGGTATCGACATAACCTCTAACACCATAAAATTGCACACTATCAAATTTTGTCCCTAGGCTCATGGTTTCACCTAAAATTGTTAGGCTATCAACAAGGTCACTAAAGCCTTGTTTTCGTGGGCTATAATAGTAATAATCTTGGTAAGAAGTGGCGGTACCGTAATCCTGATTATGCACTGAAGAGAAGCTAAATTGAGAAAATAAATCACCGACCATTGAACTAGTTGCAAACGCCCAACCGTCATTATTAGCAGTGGTTAAAAAACGTTGATATTCGGCAAAATCCATCGTTCTTGTGAAAGTCAAATCCAGCCATTCTCTACCAGAACTGTCATCATAAGTTATGCCAGCATCACCCCATTCCAAATAGTCTCTTTCGATGAGAGTTGCTGAAGCAGGCCATGATGATGTCGTTAGGTAGGCAGTTAATAGAAATATAAAAAAAGTTATCAAGCGCATTAATGGAGTTCCTGTATTATTTTTATTTTTTAAGCGTCAATTATTATAGAAGCAGTCAATCCATTAACATTTCCATTACAAATCTACACACATGCTGTTACATATGCAACAGCTAAAGATTTTATTTTTATTAGTAATTCATTAGGATACATAGGTTTACATGGTAAATTTGCGAAATATTGTTCTACTTTAGAGCCTCAAAATTTTTCTAACAACTAAAAAAACCTGTGTGGTTGCCCACACAGGTTTTTTTCAAGCTGCTAAGTAATCTTCTAATTAAAGAGAGATTATCTTTTTGCCAATTTCTCTTTGATACGTGCAGAACGACCTGAACGCTCACGAAGATAGTAAAGCTTAGCTTGACGTACATCACCGCGACGTTTGACTTCAATTGAGTCAACGATTGGGCTATGTGTCTGGAATACACGCTCTACACCAACACCGTTTGAAATTTTACGAACAGTGAATGCAGAATTGATGCCGCGGTTTTTAACAGCGATAACAACACCTTCAAATGCTTGAAGACGTGACTTATCACCTTCTGTAACTTTTACTTGTACAATAACAGTATCGCCTGGGCGGTATGCTGGTACATCTTGTTTCATTTGCTCAGCTTCAAGCTGTTTAATAATATTACTCATAATACCTTCTTCCTAGGGTTCACAGTCATCAACAGTGTTTTTGCTATCAGCCTTAATGGCTACTAACATTTTTTGCTGTTCCGCTGTCAGAGCTAGGTTAGTTAATAGTTCTGGTCTTCTGGCCCATGTTCTTTCTAGTGACTGATATTGGCGCCATTGCCTAATGTGCTCGTGATTACCACTCAATAACACTTTTGGAACTGACTTAGTTTCGTTTGACGAAACATCCATCACTTCTGGCCGAGTGTAATGTGGACAATCTAATAAACCGTCAGAAAATGAATCCTGCTCAGCTGATTGTTGATGTCCTAATACACCGGGCACAAATCGTGCTACGGCATCGATTACATTCATAGCTGGCAGTTCCCCACCACTTAAAACATAATCTCCGACCGACCATTCTTCATCTATTTCAGATTCAATTAGTCGCTCATCTATACCTTCATAACGTCCTGCTATAAATATCAGTCGGTCATGTTGTGCTAATTCACGCACACCGGCTTGGTCCAATTTTCGCCCTTGCGGTGACAAATATATGACCTTAGCTTTTTTACCATCAACTTCAGCTACAGCACGTGCAGCAATAATGGCATCTCGCAATGGTTGAACCATCATCAACATCCCTGGACCACCGCCATATGGGCGATCATCTACGGTGCGATGTTTATCATGAGTAAAATCTCTCGGATTCCACTTATGAAAATCAATTAAACCTTTACGAATAGCTCGGCCAGTCACCCCATACTCGGTAATTGCATCAAACATTTCAGGAAAAAGGCTGATCACCCCTATCCATAATTTGCAGTTACTCAAGTTTAGAAACCTGGATCCCAGTCAACACAAATTTGTTTATTTTCTGTGCTTACCGAAAGTATAACTTGGTCTATTAAGTAAGGAATTAACCTTTCTTTTTTCCCAAAGCCATCTTTCAGGTTAGCCTTAACAACCAGTACATCGTTAGCGCCCGTTTCCATTATGTCGGAAACCTGACCTAGGTCGTAACCTTTGTCAGTAACTACAGACATGCCGATTAGATCACGCCAATAAAACTCACCCTCAGGTAAGTCTGATAACGCGTCTTCGCTGACAAATATTTCCGATCCAACAAGCTTTTGGGCTACATCACGATCGTCAATACCTGCAACTTTAACAACAAGACCATTGTTATGTTTGCGCCAATCGGTAATTTCTACTGATTGAATCTTATTTCCTAATTTTAAAGACCAAGGAAAATAGTCTAGTATGGCTTCTTGGTCATCTGTGAATGAATGAATCTTCAACCAACCCTTGATACCGTAGACAGCGCCTACTTTACCCAAAGTGACATCTTTACCAATTACTTCCACAACAAACTCCTAAAACCTACCAATTTAATTTAAGCTGCTTTTTGAGCATCTTTAACTAATTTGGCCACACGATCAGATACAGTTGCACCTTGACCAACCCAATGGTTGACACGGTCTAGGTCTAAACGTAATTTTTCCGCTTGACCTTGCGCTGTAGGGTTGAAGAAACCAACTTTCTCGATGAAACGACCATCGCGAGAGTTACGGCTATCTGCAACAACAACCTGATAGAATGGACGCTTCTTTGCGCCGCCACGAGCTAAACGAATGGTAACCATATCGTCCTCTATATAATTTAAGTGTTAAAACGAATTTTCCAGACATTTCTATCAACTTAGTGACAGAAAAGCTCGCGTATTTTACGCTTTTTTGCTGACAAAGCAACCTAAAGCTAAATTTTAGCCTTCATAATCCATAAATTAGTTACCAAGGCGTTCAATATAGCGATATAATTCAGCCGCCAAAACGGTTGCTATAAAAAGCAGCACTATCATTTGTCTTTTCTGGACGGGAATATCATGACTCAACTAGCAAACAATAGCGTTAAAGGATTAATGTTAGCAATGACCACGGCGATTATGTGGGGCTTGTTACCGTTGGCACTAAAATCTGTTTTGCTGCTCATGGATGCTTACACTATTACCTGGTACCGCTTTGTGTTTGCTGCATTTTTTGTTGGTATATTATTATCAATGAAACGAAAGCTCCCCAGCTCTGTGCTTCAGCAGAGAAATTTAATGAAAAAATTATTTTTTGCCGCCATATTTTTAAGCCTCAATTACATTCTTTACCTAGTTTCCCTGCACTTTATTCCGGCTGAAACAGCACAAATGTTGATTCAAATGGCACCGTTCTTAATGCTTATAGGCAGTGTCGTGTTCATTAAAGAAAGCTTTAGCCGTGGCCAAATGGTGGGATCTTTTGTGTTGATTTCAGGTTTATTACTTTTTTTCAATCAACAATTTATTGCTAGTAGTAGTATTAGTAACGATGATTTTTTACTTGGGTTTGTAATTATGTTCGGCGCTGCAATCACGTGGGCGGCATATGCCATTATTCAAAAGCAGATGTTACGCTATTACAGCTCAAACCAAATTATGTGGTGTATTTATTTACTTAGCGCTTTGTTTTTTTTACCGCTAGCCAGTCCCAAAGAAATTGTGTCATTAGATAGCACAGCGTTACTGCTGCTATTTTTTTGCTGTGCTAATACACTTATTGCGTACGGCACCTTTGCCAAATCATTAGAGTACCTTCCCACCGCAAAGGTCAGTGCAACCTTAGCAATAACGCCATTATTAACCGTGATATTTGCGACAATTGCGGAGCAAATTTGGCCAACAACCTTTCAAGCGCAACATTTAAATACACTTGCTTATATAGGTGGTGCGGTGGTGGTTATAGGTTCAATGCTAACCGCTCTTGGTGATAGGGTGTTAAATAGAAAAAATATCAATTTGTTTAAGAGTATTTTTGTATTTAACAAGTAGTATCTGTAAATTAGCATAGTCGTTTCATTAACAACGAAGCATTTATGATACAACACGGCTGAGCAAATGCTCAATGAGTAGCTGTTACTCAGCCTTTATTGGCTTTTTTTAACTTAATGATTAATTCAATGTGAGGAATGAGGGCTTCTATTTCACTAATATGTGTGCGTAACGACTCCCACTGTGACAATTCAAGCTTGCCTGAATCTAAGATTGCTTCCTTGAGTTCTCCCACCAGTGAGTTCTCATTTTTCTGTTCAATAAATTCATTGATATGCAATAACTGGTCTAAATCTTTTTGACTAATTATTTCTTGCTCCAAAACCATAATGCCTCTCCTTAAATTAAGCCATAGATACAACAATATGCTAAGTAACTTAATCAATTATTATAAGTGGTTATTTTCAGTGTAGTGTAGAAAATAAAAAAGGCAGCAAATTGCTACCTTTATTAATAATATTGAATAGTTAGGTTAACTGTTTTGCTGTACTAACGACCAAACATACCGCCGCCCATTCCACCACCACCACCAGGAGGCATCATGCCCTTCATTGAGCGCATCATTTTTTGCATACCACCTTTGCCTGACATTTTTTTCATCATTTTCTGCATCTGAGTAAATTGCTTCAACAATTTATTCACATCTTGTATTTGTGTGCCTGAACCAGCAGCAATACGACGCTTACGTGAGCCCTTAATGATATCAGGACGTTGTCGCTCAGCTGGTGTCATAGAATTGATCATCGCTTCCATACGTACGGTAACTTTATCGTCCATTTGGCCTTTTACTTGCTCTGACATATTACCCATACCCGGTAATTTATCCATTAAGCCCATCATGCCGCCCATGCTTTTCATTTGAACTAACTGATCACGAAAATCTTCTAAATCAAAACCTTTACCGCTTTTAACTTTTTTCGCTAACTTTTCAGCTTGCTTACGATCAACTTTTTGTTCTACTTCTTCAATTAAAGAAAGAACATCGCCCATACCTAAAATGCGTGAAGCAATACGATCAGGATGGAAAGGCTCTAAAGCTTCTATTTTTTCACCAACCCCCATAAACTTAATTGGCTTACCCGTGATATGACGAATAGATAACGCCGCACCACCGCGCGCATCACCATCAGTTTTGGTGAGAATAATACCGGTCAACGGTAAAGCATCATTAAATGCTTTAGCTGTGTTAGCCGCATCCTGACCTGTCATGGCATCAACGGTAAACAGGGTTTCAATCGGGTTGATTGCTGCGTGTAAATCTTGAATCTCAGCCATCATATCGCCGTCAATATGCAAACGACCTGCAGTATCAACAATTAACACATCAAAGAAGTTTTTCTTAGCGTGCTCAATCGCAGCATTGGCAATATCAATAGGCTTTTGTTTAATGTCACTTGGGAAAAAGCCAACATTGATTTCTTCAGCTAAAGTTTCAAGTTGTTTAATAGCGGCTGGACGATAAACATCTGCGCTCACCACTAGTACTTTTTTCTTTTCACGCTCGGTTAAGAATTTCGCTAATTTTGCAACTGAGGTAGTTTTACCCGCACCTTGTAAACCTGCCATTAACACAACAGCTGGTGGCACTGCTTTTAAATCAAGCGCTTCGTTAACATCCCCCATCGCAGCTTCTAGTTCTTTTTGAACTATTTTTACGAACACTTGCCCTGGCGTTAAGCTTTTCGAAACGTCTTGGCCGACAGCACTTTCTTTTACTTTGGCAATAAACTCACGAATAACAGGTAAAGCAACGTCGGCTTCTAACAATGCCATTCGTACTTCACGTAAAGTATCTTTTATATTGTCATCAGTTAGGCGACCACGGCCGCTGATATTTTTTAGTGTTTTTGTTAAACGATCGGAAAGATTTTCAAACATAAATGACTCAAATATTAACTTTGCGCAAAAAATTAGCTCTATTATACCCGTACAATTAATTAGCGAAAGTAGAAGTTATACATTTAAGGTAATGGCAAAATTTAATCTTACAATGGTTGATAAAGAAAAAAGCGTGTACACAGATCAATAACAGCAAAAATATTTATGATAAACTGACAAAAATTACCGAACTATTGCAACAAATTTGAGTATCCCCATACTATTTTTCGACAACCTACTGCAACTAAACATTAAAGCGAGTGCTTGATTATTGCTTGGTTTACTCATTACAGGTTTAATAATGGCTTAGGTGCTAACTAAAATTTTAAGTCAACATTTAGCTTTAGCTTAGCCTGTGCGGCAACATGGGCGTTTTTAGTCAGTAAAAATTTACGTAAACTATTGATATAAAAATAAACAATAGTTATGGAGTCTAGTGGCTATTCTGCTAGAATCGCAATATTAACTAAGGGTGTTAATTCGCCTACAAACGGTGTTATTTTTCGGAGCTTTTTGTGGAATTTTCAAGTATCAGTTCATTTACGGCCTTTGTCTGCTATAGCGTGGCTACGCTTTCAATCTTATCGCGTTTATTTCATCCTAAAGGGCCAAATTTAATTGTTACACTAATTTTTGCCTGCCTAGCCATAGTTTTTCATGCTTTAAGTAGCTCACAATTTTTGTTTAGCCACAATAATCTTAACTTTTCTTTACCTAATGTGGTTTCACTGGTTAGCTTAATTATTACCTTAGTTATTTCAACCGTTGCCCTGCGCTTTAAGGTTAATTTGCTGCTACCGGTAGTTTACGGTTTTGCCGGCCTTTGGCAGCTCAGTATGATTTTTATTTCCCCGATGGGCAATATGGAAATTTTGCCTGATAAATTTGCTATGTTAAGCCACATTACATTAGCACTTATCGCCTATTGTATTTTAGTGATAGCGACGCTGTACGCCTTTCAAGTTGCCTATATTAATATGAAATTAAAGAGCAAAAACTTACAAGCGGTAAGCCAGTTACCGCCATTAATGCAAGTTGAACGACAACTTTTTACCATCCTACTATTAGGCAGTATCTGCCTACTACTAAGCCAAATGCTAGGGTTTATATTTCTTGACGGTATGATCGCTAAAGAAAATGCCCATAAAACCTTATTATCTCTCATCGCATGCGCAATTTACTTTGTTACCTTGTGGGGACATTTTAAGCAAGGTTGGCGCGGTCAACGCGTATTAACATTAACGGTCATTGCAACCTTCATTCTTACTTTGGCTTATTTTGGTAGCCGATTTGTGAAAGAATTTCTCTTATTATAAAATTTAGCGTATAAGTTAACTTTGTATTGCTTTTCCAATTTGGTCTGGTGATACGGTTTAAAATTAACTAAATATAGGATCCCTTTTTTGGATAACATCTCTACAGATATGCTGTTTGTCGTACTAGGCATACTCATATTTATATCAGCCTATTTCTCTGGCTCTGAAACTGGCATGATGTCGATTAATCGTTATCGATTAAAGCACTTGGAAAACCAAAACCACAGCGGTGCTAAGCGCGTCAGTAAATTACTCGCAAAACCAGATAAACTCATCGGCTTGATCCTTATTGGTAATAACTTAGTCAATATTTTTGCTACGCTCATCACGGGTATCATAGCCCAAAGGCTCTATGGCGATGCTGGCGTATTTTATTCAGGTTTATTGCTGACCTTAGTCATTTTAATTTTTGCAGAAATAACCCCTAAAACTTTGGCTGCCTTGTATCCCGAAAAAGTCGCTTTTCCGAGCTCACTTATTCTGACTTTACTTTTAAAACTATTGTATCCATTTGTTATTGCAGTCAACTGGATCACTAACGGCATTTTAGCTTTACTAGGTATTAGCTCTGAACAACGAGAGCAACATAGCTTAAGCTCAGACGAATTACGCACAGTAGTCAATGAATCAGGAGCTATGTTGAAGTCCAGAGACCAAGATATGTTGGTTGGGATCCTCGATCTAGAAAACGTTACCGTAGAAGATATTATGATCCCTCGTAATGAGCTTGTCGGTATTGATATCAACGAAGACTGGAAACGTATTCAAAAGCAATTAACACAATCAAATCACACACGGGTTTTGCTATATCGTGACAATATCGACGATGCTGTCGGCTATGTCCATGTACGTGACGCATTGCGATTAGTCTCAAAAGGGCAATTCACGAAGGCCACGCTGCTACGCGCAGTAAGAGAGCTTTATTTTATTCCTGAAGGCACGCCACTAAATGTCCAGTTATTAAAGTTTCAGCGAGCTAAAGAGCGTATTGGCTTAGTTGTTGACGAATATGGCGATATACAAGGTTTAGTGACATTAGAAGATATTCTTGAAGAGATCGTCGGTGATTTCACCACAACAATGACACCAACCACCAGTGACGAAGTTAACATTCAACCTGACGGCAGCTATTTAGTTGACGGTAGTGCCACCGTGCGTGATGTAAACAAAGAAATGACCTGGAGCTTCCCAACTGACGGACCAAAAACCATCAATGGTTTAATTTTGGAATACCTTGAAGATATTCCAGAGGCCAACTTAAGCGTCAGGATATCAGGCTATCCACTTGAGATTATTGAAGTGAAAGACAACATGATCAAAACGGTAAGGATTTTACCCGATTTTTACGACGGTGAAATGACCGAATCCTAATACCTAATGATAACTTTCCAAAGGCACTGTTGGCATAACCCAACCGTGCCTTTATAACATTTAGCCGCCAATACTTTTCTTGTAATAACCTTTACCACCGCCTAATACATCACCATTTATTTAACACGACTCAGTAACGAACGATCCTCAAAAATAATAGAAGCACCTAATTTTATTCTATTTTACTGTATTTTGTGGATAGAATAAGCATGATTGAAAGTTAATAACAAAGTTATGCACAGCTTTAGATCTAAGGATCATGTTTCCACAATTTCTGTGGATAACAAAAGCAAGCCCACTAAGAAATAGGCTTTGTATTTTGCAATCGATTTTTGCAAAAAAATAGAAATTATTTTTTAAAATAATCTTGCTTATTTTCTAGCCCCTATTCACGCTTGAATTGTTGAAAAAGAGTGCAATTTTTATTAACTTTGGCAAGAACTATGCAGCATTCAACAAAACCCAAATGCTGAAATGAATAACGCTTAATATTGCCACTTTATATTGGCCATCATAAATAGTAGGTCGACATCAGCAAATAAATCACTGATTGTATAAGCTAAATTATACGGCCAGTTAACGCCATAATCTGGAACTGCAATTATTTACTAAAAACGCTAAAGTTAAATCGTTAAAGGCCCACAGAACTAAGAGAATAAAGACTATTAGCTTAGACTAGCCTTAGCATTTTATTTGGGTAACTCGGAGATTTTTTTGCCTATCTCATAGGGCTAATTGTCTGCTATGAAGTCACTGCTCTTAATCGTTACTTGTTCAAGGTTAGGCCATATTCGAACAAGGTTTCGTGCATAACCAACTAAGATGCACTGGGTTCGGCGTTGCTAAATAATTTCGAAATATCTTTCGAGTGGCTAAATAGCAATGCTTTCTAACACTTCAAAGCGAGCATGAGAAGTATTCAGAGGTTAAGGAATATCGTTAACCTCTGATATTTGATTAACTAGTCACCAAAAAGCAAGCGCCATAACCAACTCTGATTTAATTCTTCTTCACAGCTTTTAAGCTGGCTACCGTAACGCTTAGCGCGATTATCAACCTTTCTCGCCACCTTGACTAACCAAGCCTTTTTCTTATAGCTTTTACGCTTATAGCCGCCCCAGCCCTCGTGATAATTTAAATACTGACCATACGCGTCCCATTTAGACACCTTGTTGATTTTTTGAGTTTTGAATATAAACCAGCCCATAAAATCAATAGCATCTTCAAAGTCATCACGATCAGCACCTGACCTATCCGTTTCCCTAACATAATCATCCCAGGTCATGGTTTTTGCTTGTGAGTAGCCATAGGCACTGCTGACACGTCCCCAAGGAATAAATCCCAATATGAAGTCTCTTGGCGGCAATGCATCAGCTTTAAACGAGCTTTCTTGATACATCATACTCATAGGTACGTGAATAGGTACGCCCCAACGTTCACGCGCCTCTCTCGCAGCAAAGTACCAATCTCTATGCTCACGAAATATTTCACAAAGGTTTTCTGGATTTTTGGGTGGACTCGTGGCGCAGCTCGACAAGGTTAAGCAAACAAGCATTGAAATGATAAGGGTTTTAAAAAAAGTCATGAACGCAGTCACTTAATTTTGATTGCCAATATCATGCCAGAATATTTTTGAGTTTTCAGGTTAAAGTCGTAATTTATTACACTTTTTTATCAAAGCTACGGCCGTATCTCGCCACTAGTATTAAGAAAATTCTCGATAATAAAACTAAAGTAAGGTCTGTTATTGCAAATAATATAAAAATTTATTAAAGCTGAGGAACTAATTAAATTTTTACCACTCATAGTAAGTGAGAGAGTTATTCCCCCTAGTGTTTATTATTATGTTGCACATTTATTATTTAATAAATGTGCTTTTTTTTGCCTAAAAATCAGCTGAAAAAATATAAGTTGATTAACCTTATTTGCTAGGGCTTATTGTACTTCAGAGTAATTTTGCTAAAAGATTGTTAAATAAAAGTTTTTACGAACAATAAAAATAAATAGAAATTTACCGAACAAAAATTGAACTATCACAGGTTACGCAAGTCAGATTACTTGAAAGCAAAACCTCCCTGGACTGCTTTCTTATTATTTGCAGCGCGTTACCCTAACGCGCTTTTTTTTGTTCCAATTTTGCAGAATGATAACCTTCACATTGGTTAATTCAATTGATGTGGTGCTAAAGGGGAACGGCCAATTAAGAAAAGTAGTTTTGCAAAAAGGTATCAAAATCAAGGTTATCAGCCGTTTCAATTGCAGCTTGTTTTTCTAATGACTCAGCAACGGTATCGGAAAAATATTCTGCATTAAATTCTTGATAATCGTTAGCTAAAAGTTGTTGACGGTAATCTATCGCCTTTCGCAGTGACAACTGAGTGAGTGATTGATTTTTATCAACAACTTCCGCTAAAATTTTTGCCGATGGCGTTAAATTGGCATCGCTGATTTTCGCGGCTTCAATGGCTAAAACATCACTGTAGAGTCGACTATCGTTCGCTTGATCTAATAATACTGCAACGCTCTTCATTTTATTGAAAATTTCATTACCCCAATGGCGGACAGATTTATCTTCTGTGTTATCACGTAAGCGTAATTTCGGATCACGACCACGCACGACAATCGCATCCATATTTTCTTCAGTTATGGCTTGCTCATCACAAGTTAGCCTGGGGCTGTCTTCCAACATACAAAATGTGAGGAAAATATCTAAAAACCTAATTTGTTCAACACTAATACCGGTTGCTGAAAAAGGGTTAACATCCAGCGCTCGAACTTCAATGTATTCGACCCCTCGGTTTCTCAATGCTTGGGACGGTTTTTCACCAGCCTTAGCAACACACTTAGGGCGAACAGGAGCATAGAGCTCATTTTCTATTTGTAAAACATTCGTATTAAGTTGCTGATACTCACCATCGACTTTTACACCAATTTTTTCGAATTTCTTCGAAGGCAAATTTATTGCGTTTTTTACGCCGTCTAAATAACCCGATAGATTGTTGTAACAAATTTGCAGCGAAGACTGTTCACTATTGGTATAACCTAAATCGCTCATGCGTAATGAAGTGGCGTATTCAAGGTACATGTAACCTTTGTCGGTTTTTTTAAACGGTAAATCTGTTGGTTTGTTACGTAAAAACGAACCACACACGGCTGGTGAGCTGCCGTATAAGTAGGGAATTAACCAGCAGTAACGTTTGTAATTTCTTAATAACGCGAAATATTTATCAGAGATATATTCATCAAGCGCATCACTATTTTTTTCAATAGCTTGTAGTGAGTGCCAAAAACTTTGCGGAAAGGAGAAATTAAAATGTATGCCTGAAATAACTTGCATCATGCTGCCATAGCGATTTTTTAAACCTTGGCGATAAACAGTTTTCATTTTGCCGACATTTGATTTACCAAATTGCGCTAGTTGTATTTTATCGTCATCTTCGACAAAACATGGCATGCTCATTGGCCATAATAGCTCACCATCAAGCTGACTTAAGGTAAATTTCTGCACATCTTCAAGTTGTGCGATAGCGGTTTCTGGCGCGTAACTCACTGGAGTGATAAATTCGAGTAGGGTTTCCGAATAGTCGGTAGTTATATTAGGGTGCGTTAACGCTGCACCTAAACGATCATTATGCGCACGTTCAGACAAACGTCCTTCTGGTAGCACACGGAGTGCTTCACGCTCTATACCCCGACCAAATTGGCTCAAAGAAGTGATATGCTTTTCTTGAGCAAAAGCCGCGATATATTCATTTAATGATAATGTCAAAATAATTCCTGATGCGTTACGCCAGTGAGTAACTGTTATTTAAGGGTGAAAGGTAAAATTTCAATGCCTACAATGATTTATTATTATGTAAATATGAGCTAGCGCAAACAAATAAAGTATAAGCAAAGATGTCAGCATTGAAAAACTTGCTTTAATTCCACCACCTTGCACTGATAAAATATACGCTATATCAGAGAGTTTATCTCTACTTACCATAGATAGTGACCCGACAGAAGCTAACTTTATTTCTGTTATCTTAGTCTTTTACGCTGATGTCGTTAAGTAATACAGTTTCTTATTCGATGGGCTTACGGTAAAGTTAGACACTTTGCGCGCTTAAGTTATCGCAAAATGTCCAAAAAACCCAAACATAAAATAATAATATAGGTTTACTATGCAAGATAGTGTCTTTAGCTTACTTCCTCCACTTGTTGCTATTATCATTGCCATATGGAGAAAAAATGCACTTTTCGCGCTTTTTTGTGGTGTGATACTTTGTCATTTAATGATTGCCAATGGTCAGCCGCTTGACGGTTTAACATCTACAACCCTAGGTATTACCGGTGTATTTGGCTCACTAGGTAATGTTTACATTATCAGCTTCAGTTTATTAATTGGCGCACTAGTGACACTGATGAATTTATCTGGTGCAGTAAACGGTTTTATTAACCATCTTGCGTCACTAAATTTAGTCAAAAATAGCCGTCAAGCCAGTATGTTACCTACGGTTATTGGCACCACCATTTTTACCGACACCAATCTCAGTATGTTCACGGCCGGCATGGCCAGCCAAAAACTGTTTGATCAGCATAAGCTGAGTCGCGCTAGACTGGCATATTTAGTTGACTCAACCTGTGCACCCGTTAGTATTTTATTTTTAGTCAATGGCTGGGGAGCCTATGTTTTAGGGCTGCTTGATGGCTATTCTTTTGGCGATCCCGTCGGTATTTTAATTGGCACTATTGGTTATAACATTTACGCCATTGTGGCTGTTATTTTGGCTTACTATACTGCCTTTAGCGGCCGAGTTTTTGGTCCATTAAAACATGCTGAATCACTGGTAAGCGAAAGCAATCAATCGACTGTTGAGCATGTTGCTCCTGCCCATATTATGTGGCTGCCGATGATCACGTTATTAGTCGGTACCTTTATTTTACTTTGGGTTACCGGTGACGGTGATATACGTCGCGGCTCAGGTGCCTTTTCAGTATTCTGGTCTGTTGTTAGTGCCTTAGTATTACTAGTGCTGTTAATTATTAACGACAAAATAATGACATTGCCTAAAATTATCAACGCGATGATCACCGGCATTAAATATATGTCTCCTGCCGTCGCAATATTAGTGCTGTCTTTTGCTTTTGGTGATGCTATTAAAGCCTTAGGTACTGGTGTTTATGTTAGCCAGCTAATCAACGTGGAAGTACCATTATTTTTAATGGCACCGATTTTATTTATTGCCGCGGCTTTTATGGCATTCGCTACCGGAACATCATGGGGTACATTCGCTATCCTCATCCCTATTGCGGTGCCAATTGCCCAACAAAGCGGTTTGCCGATTGAGTTTTTAGTGGCAGCAGTACTCGGCGGTGGCATTTTTGGCGACCATGCATCGCCTATCTCTGACACAACGGTTGTTGCATCCATTGCCAGTGGCTGTGATCATTTTGAGCATGTGAAAACTCAGTTACCTTATGCCTTAGTCGGTGCCGTTATTACCCTGATCGCTTATATCCTTATCGGACTGAACTTTTAATGATCGAGTATCAGCTCAAGGTTATTGCTCATCAAGACGACTTTGTCGTACTTGAAAAGCCTGAAGATGTCAGTTTTCATGATGAAGATATGGTTGGTAGCGGCTTGTTCTCGATAATAAAAGCACAATTGAAATTACAATATGCACTAAACGAACTGTATCCTGTACATCGGCTAGACAAAATGACATCAGGGCTGATTATCGTTGCCAAAAACAACGCGACGGCGCAAGCGTTTCAGCACCAATTTGAGCAGCACAAAGTGGAAAAATACTATCTGGCCATCGCTCAAGGTAAGCCTAAGAAAAAGCAAGGTTTAATAAAAGGCGATATGGAAAAAAGCCGCAGAGGTATGTGGAAGCTGATGCGCACCGTGAACAACCCTGCTATTAGCCAATTTTACTCTTATAATATTGCACCGAATAAGCGCTTGTATTTAATCAAGCCTCATTCAGGCAAAACCCACCAAATCAGGGTGGCACTCAATAGTATCGGTGTCCCCATACTCGGTGACCCGTTATACAACAGCAATAGCGGTACTGACCGAGGCTATTTACACGCCTTTGCCATAACATTTACTTTGCACGGTAAAAGCTATCAGTACTGCTTAGCACCCAATACCGGCGTTGAATTCAACAATTCAACAACCCTTGATACTATCAAAGAGCTTACTCCGCCATGGCAACTAGCTTGGCCTAAGATATAATGATTCAACGATAAAAATTGCATACAAAAAAGGGGCTATTAAGCCCCTTTTTTCATACTATTTTTTTGCTGCTAGCTAGGTTAGAGAATGCCAGAAGACAATACCGATTGCGGTCGGACAAACAAATTTAGTGTACCAAGGCCAAATTTTCCAAAATAAGGAATGTTCAACCATGTCATTACCTTGCTTAAGCTCAGCTAAAATGTCGTTTCGGTACCAAATCCAGCCAACAAATATACAACATAACATCGCAATAAGGGGTTGACCATAAACGGTCGAAACTGAAATTGCTAAGCCAAAAAGTGCATCAAAATTGAGTACAATCAACGCGCTTAGTATGAAAATTCCCAAGCCAATAAGCGTTGTTGCTTTTTTACGTTCAACATTATGGCGCTCTACTACGAAGGAAACTGGCCCTTCAAGCATAGAAATGCTTGAGGTTAACGCAGCAATTGACATTAAAACAAAAAAGCCAAAGGCGACAAACAAGCCAATAGCCCCCATACCGTTAAATAACGTTGGTAAGATATCAAAAACCAAATTAGGACCTGAAATCAGTCCACCGTTAGCATCAAATATAGCGACACCTTGTGCCTGAGCGACATACATAGATGGAATAATGAGTAGCCCAGCTAAGAAAGCAATGGAAACGTCAATCAAGGTAACTTGCGCTCCTAAGGTTACTAAGTTTTCTTTCTTAGAAATATATGAACCGTAAATCACCATAACACTGGTGCCTAATGACAAAGAAAAGAACGCTTGGCCCAATGCACTGATCAGCAAATCAGGTTCAAATACTCGGGAGATGTCAGGATTCAAGTAAGCGCTAAACCCTTCTTTTGAGCCATCTAAGGTAAAGACATAAATAATGAGTAAAACTAATAAACCGATCAACATCGGCATTAAGCGCTTTGACCATTTTTCAATGCCCTGCTCAACGCCTCGACGAATAATAGAAATAGTCAGCACCATAAATAAAGCACTAAAGGTTAAATTACGCGCAATTGATTGTGAGGTTAGCCACATTGATATTTCGCTCAAACCTAAGAGTGTTGAGATAGGCTCAATGGCATATGACATCATCCAGCCAGCCAAAATACCATAAAAACTTAAAATTAAGGCGGCACAAATAATACCGCCAAAACCAACCACAAAAGCAAAGCGTTTATGGAATATATTACGTGATATTTTTTGCAATGACGTAACCGCGTTTGCTTGGCCATAACGACCAATGAGCAGCTCAGCCATAAAAGCGGGATACGCTAAACAAAAAGCAAGCACCAAATAAACCAGCACAAAAGCCGCGCCGCCGTTACTTGCTGTTTGTGTAGGAAAACCCCATATATTACCTAACCCTACGGCAGAACCCGCAGCAGCCATGATAAAACCTATACGAGAACTGAACGCACCTCTAGAAGCAGCCATTTAAAACCATCTTATTATTATTTCAATGAAGCATAATCTACTTAAACTACTGGCAAAAAAACAGCGTTTATTAGTAAAAATTACCATGAAAGCTATTTTAATGCTGATTTTCAGCGTAAAGATTTAGTTACTGGTTAAATTACAGCCAGCAGGCATTTATTCCTTATCAATACTCCGAGCACAAAAAAAAGAGGCCAAGGCCTCTTTTTTAATAAGTTGGTATTTTTACACTAGCAGCGATTAATCTTTAAAATTATTAAACTGAAATGATTGCTCTAATTCCGTTTCTCTAAGTAATTGCATCACCGCTTGTAAATCATCACGTTTTTTACCTGTAACCCGCACTTGTTCACCTTGAATTGACGCCTGAACTTTCAACTTGCTGTCTTTTATCAGTTTAACAACTTTTTTAGCAACCGGCTGTTCAATACCTTCTTTGAAGGTAGCGACTTGACTGAAGTTTCTACCTGAACTTTCAACGCTACCTAAGGTTAATGCTTTGGCATCTACTTTTCTTTTCACTAATTGTCCGCGCAGCATATCGGCCATTTGCTTTAGCTGAGTGTCTGAATCACCTTTCATTGTGACCGCAGGGCTTTTCCATTCAAAGCTGGCTTTGGTGCCACGAAAATCAAAACGAGTCGCTAATTCACGCACGGCATTATCAGTCGCATTTTTTACTTCTTCCAAGTTAATTTCGGAAACGATATCCATTGAAGGCATTATAATTCTCTATCTAACAAACATGAGACATATATTATCAATATATGTCATTAATACCAATACAGAAGATTTAAATTAAGTACTCCAAAGTATTTGCAAGGATTAGCACAATAGAACAGTGATAGTTTTCATTGCTTAGCCCTGATATGATAAATAACATCTAATTACGCCAATTTCGATTACCTACACCTTAATGAAAAGTCGCTATCATTTATCTATACTCGCCATCTTTGTCCTACTATTTTTTTGCTTTTACTTTAGCTCTAGTGACTTTAGGCGCATCGTTTTTCGCAGCACGGAAATAGACTCTATTGGACACATAATCAGCTTTTTTTGCTTAACCTGGGTGTTGCATAGCATATTAAAACTGCCGTTATTTAATACTATGTTTACGGTGGCCTTTTACGGCATGCTGACCGAATTGGGGCAATATTATTTAGGCTTTCGCAGCGCACAAATGAGTGATTTTATTTCTGATTTAATCGGTATCGCGTTATTTGGTATTATTCGATGGTCAATTTTAATGTATCGCAATAGGTCGAGTACTAGGCGGTAATTATGAATATTACTATCCTTGGCCAAGGGGCGATAGGGTTACTTTGGTATCATCAATTAGCCAAAGACGCTAGTAACCATGTCAGCCTAATGTGTTCAGCAAGGGTAGAGTCTGCACCATTAATAACCACGTTTACTGATATCAATAACCAAACCACAAACCGGGCACTCATCTTAACGACAAATGATACTTTACCTAATGCAGAGCTAATTTTACTCTGTGTAAAGTCCTACCATGTTGCTACGGCACTCTTACCCATAGCCAAGCAGATCAATGCCAACGCGACCGTCATTTTTTGCCACAACGGTATGATTGATTTCAAACAGTTTGCATCATTGACACAACCTTGTTACGCCTTACTCACTACACATGGAAGTAAACGAGTTAAACCTTTTCATGCACAGCACACAGGACTAGGGCACAATGACTTAGGCTTACTCAGTGGCGATCAAGCCGAAATAGTGCAAAAAAAAATAGTATATACACTTTCAAAAGCGCTGCCTTCGCTGACATTAAGTGACAATATAAAAATGAAGCAATGGTTAAAACTGGCAATCAATTGTGTTATTAACCCGATCACTGCCATTGATAATATAGAAAATGGCCAATTACTGAGTAACACCTACGACACAGTGATTGAAACATTACTTAATGAAATTGTCGCTGTTGCACGTTATAAAGGCATAATATTGAGTTCTAGTGAGTTAAAAATGCAGGCATTAACGGTGGCAAATAATACCAGAAAAAACTGTTCTTCAATGCGTAGTGATATTCTTCAGCACCGTAAAACTGAGATTGACTATATCAATGGCTACATTATCAATATCGCTAAAGAAGCCGGAATTCCAGTACCAGAAAATGAACGATTACTGCAGCAAGTAAAAGACTTAGAAATTTAAACTTCACATGCCTATAACGAAAAAGCCCTTAAACAATTTATTGCTTAAGGGCTTTCTTATAATTAACATATGAATTTATGGGCGATAAACTTTTACATTAGTAAAGCCAGCACCTAATAAATATAGCGCCTGTAACTTACTCATCACCCCTTGATCACAATAAAGTAAATAGTCTTTAGACTTATCTAAGTCACCAAATTGAGTGGCAAGCTTGTAAAAAGGTAAATGCATGATTTCAACACCGTCAAGTGCTAACGGGTTTTCATCTTCTTCTTCTGGACTACGAATATCGAGTACCACTGCGTTAGCTGGGATGTTATCTAAGGTATCAACTGCATGAATTTCTTCTTCACTTTCTTTGCCAATATCACGAATATCATACACGCGAGTTTCATCAACAACTTTCTCAAGAATAGAAAAATCAAAATTCGCTTCTTCAGCTTCAACTTTTGATATGACCGCCTTCACTGTCGGCTTGTTAGAAATAACACCACAATATTCAGGAATAGTTTTAGCAAAATCTTCAGTACCAATTTTACGGGCAATATCAATAATGTCTTGTTTATCGTAGGCCGCTAAAGGTCGTAAAATCAAGGTGTCCGTAACACGATTTATCACGTTCAAATTGGTTAATGTTTGGCTTGATACTTGCCCTAAAGCTTCACCGGTAATTAGCGCTTGAATGCCCATTTTATCAGCTATTTTTGTCGCTGCTCGCATCATCATACGTTTAAGTACAACACCCATTTGACCGTTTTCAACATTTTCTAATATTTCAGCAACAACCGGTTCAAAGTCTACTGCGAAAAATTTAACCCTATGTGACGCGCCAAATTTATTCCATAAATAATAACTGACTTGTTTCACACCCACTTCGTGCGCGGCACCACCTAAATTAAAGAAACAATAATGGGTACGAGCACCTTTTTTGATCATTTGATAACTCGCAACACCAGAGTCAAAACCGCCTGACATTAATGACAAAACATCTTCTTGTGTCGCTATTGGAAAGCCGCCCATGCCTTTATGGCGCTCTGTAACAATAAATAAATTTTCGTTTTTAATTTCTAAATGCACAGTGAAATCAGGCTTGGTCAATTTAACGCGCGCTGATTCTACTTGTTGATTTAGCCCGCCACCTACATATTGCTCTACTTTTATCGACTTAAAGTCGTGATTACCGGTACGCTTTACTCTGACGCAAAAAGATTTATTTTCAATATTTTTAGCGTGAACAGCTAAGGTTTTCTCGAAAATGTCATGTAAGTCGGTAAACGTTGTTTGTTGAACTTCAAGAAACTGTGGAATGCCAGGTATGCATTTTAATGTTTCAATTAATTTTAAACGATTTTCTGGTGTATCATTTTTAGTATTAACTTCAATATTGTCCCAGTTCATTCGCGTGGTGACTTGCTCATCAACACGGCGTAAAACATTTTTTACGCTCGATTCAAGAATCTTGGTAAAACGTTTACGCACCGGACGGCTTTTAATAGTAATTTCAGCCTGTAACTTAACAATAAATTTCATCAACAATAACACCCACACTTAGAATGGCGCGCATTATATACCCGTTCGGCTGCAAGATGCAATTTCACCACCTGCTAAGCAAGCAGAGCAAAGCGGGAAATAATTAAGCTCCGGCATAAAAAAAGGAGTACTGCATTTGTACTCCTTTTACCTAATTCTTACACTACAAGCTTAGTGCTTTATTCTTGTTGAATTGAGATAGGTTCGGTTTCTTTTGCTTTGCCTTGATTAATCGCGATTTCCACGCGGCGATTTCGACGGCGATTCAAGCGATTAGTATTAGGTACTAATGGTCGAGTATCTGCATGTCCAACCACCAGTAAACGCGATTGATCAAAACCGGGCACTTTAATAATTTCATGGGCAATAGCTACCGCACGTTTGCTCGATAAATCCCAATTCGAGGTAAATAACTCAGAGCTTATACCTTGATTATCAGTATTACCCGAGATCATAATCTCGCCTGGCACCGTGTTTAGCAATAGGCCTATTTCACGCATAATAGGCTTGAACTGAGGCTGTAAAAAGGCTGAGCCTGAGGGGAATGAGCCATTTTCACGAATTCGAATAATCACTTGCTGACCTAAAGATTCTAATTCAATTGCGCCATCTTGAATTTGCTGCTCTAATTGATCAGCAATTTTTTTCACTAGCTCATTGACTTGTTCTTGTGACGCTTGCTCTAACTCATCTTTCGCTTTTTGCATCGCTTGTGCTGACATTTGATCCGCGGTACTTTGGGATTGACCACCACGTTCAGTACCTCGCTGTTCTTGTCTACCACCTGCTGAAGTTTCATCACCCGCTTGAAATTCCAACATCTGTTGGGTCATTTCCATGGTTTGTTGTTGAATCACTTCAATCGGAGTAGGCTCCGGTTTACCGGGACGAAATTCCTGAGCAATAATACTGGTACCCTTAGGAATGTCTTTCACTTCAATTTTATTTTGCACACCGAAGGCAAATTTCATTGAGCCGGCGATTTGTTTAAACTTTAAGACATCCATTTCAGAGAATGACAAAAGTAACACGAAGAAACACATCAACAACGACATTAGATCGGCGAATGTTCCCATCCACGCAGGTAGTCCTGGAGGTGGGCATTTACATTTATCTGCCATAATTAACTCCTGCTACTCTTCTGTCGTATTAACTGCTCGCTTACCTTCAGCCAGGTAATTTTTCAATAAGCCTTCAATAACACGTGGATTTTGGCCATCTTGAATACCTAGCACTGCATCAAGGACTAATTCTTGATTCATTTTCTCTTCGGCCATGCGTAACTTTAATTTATTCGCGATAGGTATCGCAATAACATTGGCCAAAAACGCACCATATAACGTCGTTAAAAGTGCTACGGCCATTGCTGGGCCAATTGCTTTCGGGTCATCCATATTAGATAACATCGCCACCAAACCAATTAACGTCCCGATCATACCCATTGCAGGCGCAACATCGGCTAATGCCATCATCATATTGGAGCCAGTTTCATGGCGTTCTGTAGTCAGATCAATATCTTTTTGCATGGTTGCCCGCACCACATCGGCATCATGGCCATCAACAAGCATATCAACGCCCTTTTGCATAAAGGCATTAGATATTTCCGCCTCTTCTAATGCTAAGAAACCGCCTTTACGTGCTGCATCAGCCATTTCTACAGATTTTTCAATTAACTCTTCAGGTTTTTCTAATTTAAACATGAAAGATTTACCAATAATCTTTCCTATACCGAAAAACTGGCCTAAATTATAGTTTGATAAAACAACAAAAATTGAGCCACCAAATACAATGATCACTGATTGCATGTCAACAAACATGCTAATGTCGCCAGCGAGTAACATTGCCATAATCAGTAAGCCTATCGCACCAACTATGCCTATTAACGTTGCTAAATCCACAAATGCCTCCGATAAATTCTCTTAGATATACTCACTAACTTGATAATACCTGATGAATTGCTGTTACGCGAATACTTATATTTCCCGTTATACCACTATTATCGTCTATATTGTCAATAACTTAAGAAGGTTATTTCACTATTTTACTTATCGGCTTTAATTCATCATTAATTGACCCAGCGCCCTAGCTAAGGTAAGTTTGCGCCTAGAGTTCATATCATGCTAAAAAAAGTCCATGGC
>CAJXUN010000054.1 GCA_913061475.1 uncultured Colwellia sp.
CTAAAGCAACAGTAAATATGGATAAGGCCATTGACAGTGCTGGCAAGCCACGCCATTGCCAAAAAGCTACTTTATCACTTTCAAAACCGCTTGAGCGATCCCATGCGGGAACTGTTTCATCACCTGTTATAGCTACATAGTGTTTGATTGTATTCGCTGTGTTTTTACGCTCTTGCCATAGCGCTTCATCATCCAAAACACTTTCATCTACATGGTAATCATCTGATTTACCATCGAGCCAATCGGCAAATACTTGCTCTTTTTTGAGCTCTTCTTTATTTGACATGGTCTAACTCCAAATGATCTTTTAGTTTATCCAAAGCACTATATAAACGTGATTTCGCTGTATTTACCGAAATACCTAGTTGCTTAGCAATATCATCAAAAGTGCAATGTTGAAAAAACTTTAATTCCACCACTAATTTTTGATTAACCGGCAAGGTACACAGCGCTTTATTTAAGATACTCGCTTGCTGGCCAGAAAATAGCTGTGCCTCGGGGCATTTATCGTCACTGTGCTCTTCTTGCTCGGGTGTATCATCTAACGATTGTGTCGGTTTTTTTCGACGATAAAACTCAATACATCGATAATGGGCAATTTTAAACATCCATCCTTTAAATGGGCTATCACCACGAAATGATGCTAAATTGCGAAAAACCGCCATAAAGACATCTTGCATTAAATCTAAGGCATCATCGGGGTTACTCACCATACGCAAGGTATAGTTATATAAGTTTTTTTCATACCGTTTCACTAAGGTAACCCAAGCTGATTTTTTCCCTTTCAGCGCTTGTTTTACTAGCGTTTCATCGCTTCGTTCAAACACGCAATGTCCTATTTTATTTAGTTAACTTACTCTCTTATATTAAAAGTCGTGCAGAGACTAAAAATAGTTTGAAAGTTTTTAAATTATTTTAGACGATAGCTTATTGCTTTAAATAAAAACATCCTCATAAGTTATTTGAATATCTAGTGACCGGTACTCTATCGGCACGGCTCTTAGCAAGAGAAATTTTAAGTAACATAATTTCTATTGCTAACTATTCAAATCTGAAAAAAAATAAGCTACAGTCCATCAGTAATTTACAATGCATAAAGGAAGTACAATGTTAAGAGCGTCAGCACGTCATATATTGGTAGATACTGAAGAGCAATGTCTAACATTAAAGCAGCAAATTGAAACCGGTGAAGATTTCGAAGCAATAGCAAAAGAACACTCAAACTGTCCTTCAAAAGCGCAAGGTGGTGCCTTAGGCTCCTTTGGTCGCGGACAAATGGTGCAAGAATTCGATGAAGTTGTTTTTTCAGCAGATTTGCATAAAGTGCAAGGCCCAGTTAAAACGCAATTTGGTTATCACTTGGTTGAAGTCACAGCACGAAGCGAGTAATGACTGTTATGACTTAGTAAAGTTCGAAGACAGTCCATCACTGAGTATTGTTATTCATTTATATCTTGGTGAGACTCCCTTGAAAATAAAAAAAGCGAAGGTTTCTGCCTTCGCTTTTTTGTCTCAATATTTTTCTACTGATAGCTTATGTAGTGATAATTCTTGTACTGATAATTGCGGTTTATTTAAACCAGCGTTTAATCTTATCTTTACGCTGACTTAACAGAAGTATTGCGATAATAAAATATATCGCCGGCTCAACAATGTCAGACTTTACCGACCAGAAAAAATGTAATGCAATAAGTAACAAGGCAAGATAAACCCAATTATGCAGTTTTTGCCAATTTTTGCCCATTTTGCGTTTCAATGATGCTAATGACGTTATCGCCAAAGAAAAAAGTATGATTAATGCCGCCATACCAACCGTAATATAAGGTCGGTCAATAATTTCATTCAAAAACAATTCGAGATCAAACTGTACTTCAAAAGCTAGAAAACTCAATAAATGGCACAAGGCATAAGTAAAACTATATAAGCCGAGTAATCGTCTGGTTTGTAATAAATAGCCTTGGCGATATTTTTTCGCTATTGGAGTTATCAGCAAAGAAATCAACAATAAATTAAAAGCCCCCATACCGGTAAAGTGAATGACTTCTTTGACCGGGTCGGCACCTAATTGATCGTCAAACGCCAAAACATAAAGCGCTAATAACGGTAACAAAGACATCAAATGAATGGTGATCTTAAGTAACAATACGCGATTCGCTAGAAATACCGCTTTAAAAGACACTTTATTCACCACTGAAGTACTTGCTGGCACTAATAATATTTCCTTAAATCCATATTTTTATACATGTGAGCAACTTCTTCACCATAGCCATTAAACGGCAGGGTAGCAATACGATTGCGGGCAAGTAGCCCTCCTGTGGTGATACGCCTTTCACTAGCCTGACTCCAACGAGGATGATCGACCTCAGGGTTAACATTGGCATAAAAACCGTATTCGTTGTCAGCAAGTCGATTCCATGTTGTTGGTGGCTCATGCTCAACTAGCTTGATGCCAACAATTGATTTAATACTTTTGAAACCATACTTCCAAGGTACAACTAATCGAATAGGCGCACCATTTTGGGCAGGTAATGTTTTACCATATAGGCCTACGCTCATTAAGGTTAGCGGGTTCATTGCTTCATCAATACGCAAACCTTCAACGTAGGGGTATTGCACGCCACCACCAATTCTGCGACTTTTTTGACCTGGCATCTGTTCAGGATCATACAAGGTTTCAAAGGCA
This sequence comes from uncultured Colwellia sp., assembly GCA_913061475.1. GTDB lineage: Bacteria > Pseudomonadota > Gammaproteobacteria > Enterobacterales > Alteromonadaceae > Cognaticolwellia. The sequence goes on from CAJXUN010000054.1 coordinate 2,684, forward strand.
ACATATTTTGCCCGAGAATTAGGTGCCGCTTTTTTAATCAAGTCTGCTAACGGGAAGCCAACCCAAGGGATCACCATTGACCATGCTTCAACACAGCGTAAGCGGTAAATTCGCTCTTCAAGCGCGAAGCTGTTAAATAAATCATCGTAGCCAAGGGTATAAGGCTTATCCACTTCACCAGAAATACTTAATTGCCAAGGATTAACCTTAAATTCTTGGGCGTTTTCCAAGGGATCGCCCTTACTGGTACCAAATTCATAAAAGTTATTATGAGAAGTCACTTTAGCTTCAGGGGTTAATATTTGTGAGTTAGGCTTAGCTTGTTGAAAGCTTAACGCTTGTCGTTGAAATACGACTTCTTTCTTACTGCTGAAGAAATCTAATGGACTTGCACTGGCTGATTGAGTTAATAAGCTGCCGGCACCTAAGAAACCAAGCTGCTTTAAGACTTTACGTCTTGCATGATAAACAGACTCATCTGTGACTTGTTGCTCTGATAATTGATAATTTTTTTTAGTTTTAATTAACATTTTTACCTCTAATCGACCTCATACCGTGTGATAAAAAGACCCAAGAAGAGGTAAAAAAATTCTTAAAAAAACAAGATAATTGGTCTATAACGCAGATTAATTAGCAAATTTCTCTAAATATTCAATAATATCACCCGACTCATACATCCAAGTAATCGATTGATCTTCATTGATAATTTTTAAACACGGGACAGTTTTTTTACCACCTTCTCGTATCAGCTCTTCTCTATATTGTTCATCTTGATTTATATTACGCAACTCAATATTTAAACCAAACCGCTTTATTGCACGGCGAGTTTTAACACAAAATGGGCACGCAGGTAATTGATATAAACTTAAATGTGCTGTGCTAGCATCAATATCTTTCTGCTGTTGCGATGAACGCTTTGGTGCGCTTGGCGAGAATATAAAATTTAATAACAAAATCAAACGGCCAATCGGCCAACGAATTAAAAACATAGTAATACTTGTGCTCACTGTTAGGTAAATAAATTAAAATAGTCTGTGGACGTTACCACATTAAATCATCAGGAATTTGAAACTCTGCGTAAGGATCATCTTCAGAAGTTACTTCATCGGCCACTTTAGTGTTTTGCACTAAAATAACATTTTTGTCTAAGCTGGCGACTTTTTCGGCTGTTTCTGCCGTAACGATATAAGTCGTTTCATCCATACCACATAAAGCTAAGCGACCATTAACCAAGGCTTTATGCGTTACAGCATCAACAAATAATTTTTTAATTATATTATTGAAGGTGTAATTGTATTCCGCTTCACCATTCACTTTTGTGATTTGATGATGTTGCAAAATTTGTAAAATTCTTAATTGTTGCTCTTTGGCAAGTAACGCTTGTTTTTTCTCAAGATTTAACGCGCTATCACGCGCTAACTTTTCTTGCTTCGCTAGCGCTAGCTCTTGTTTCACTTGCTCTTGTAAGCTGGCATCAACCTTGACACCACTGCGTTTTTGCTTACTTGTTTTACGCTTATCACTATTTGCTTGTCGTGCTTTTTGCTTGGTGGTTAAACCGGCTTTTAGCAACTGGTCTTGTAACGAGGCCATCTATTTTCCTGTGGTTGATGAGCAATTGAAGTAATGAAATCACCATGTCGCGGGCATTATTTCATTTGCTATAAATATCAATATTGCCGCTATTTTATCAGTTCATTTAAGATTTTACAGCATTCAATAAAAAAGCAGCATAAATTGCTGCTTTCCCTAAGTTTTTAAAACGCGACGGCTCAGACAATACCGTATTGTTTAAGTGGCAACTCTCTATAACGTTTGCCTGTGGCATTAAAAATAGCATTACAAATAGCCGGTGCAATAGGCGGCACACCAGGTTCACCAACGCCCCCAGGAGGCGCATCACTATCGATAATTTCAACATGCGTAGTTGGCGCATCAGCAAATCGCGCAATTTGATAACTATCAAAGTTATTTTGCTCAATAACACCGTTTTTCGCGGTAAGTTCACTATAAAAGGTGTACGATAGCGCAAAAATAGCAGCCCCTTCCATTTGCGAACGAATGCGTTCAGGGTTAACGGCTAAGCCACAATCTACCGCTAGCCAAACATCTTCCACTTTAATTTTTCCATCACTGTTTTCTGATACTTCAACGATACAAGCAACATAACTGACAAAACTTCGATGCATACTAATACCTAGGCCATGACCTTTAGGTAGCTTTCTCCCCCATTTTGCCATCTTGCTGACTTTTTCTATCGCCGCTTTCATACGTGCGGTATCAACAGGGAATTTATCGAGGGTTTCACCGTAATTTCCGTATTTGGCGTTTTCAAGCGAAAAGTCTATTTTTCGATCTGGCCCGAGTAAGGCCAATAAATTATCTTTACTATCTAGCCCTTTCGCATCCGCAATCTCATCAACAAAGGAACCTATGGCAAAGGCATGATTAATATTCGTTACCGAGCGCATCCAGCCAATACGGGTATGCGCCGGCGCTTTACCTGCGGCACAACTAACATTAGCAATATCAAATGGCATATCAATCAAGCCTAAATCAGCTTCTGAACCAATTAAATCTGCGCCTTTACTAAACGTAGAGCCAATGGGCGGCTCCGCGACATGATGTTGCCATGCATTAACATGACCTTGTTGATCAAGTCCGGCAGCAAGTTTTTGATAGCTTACCGCATGATAATAACCATTTTGGATTTCATCTTCACGTGTCCACATCACTTTAATTGGCACATTTAACTGTTTAGATAATATCGCTGCCTCAACAATAAAATCTGGTTTAGATTTACGGCCAAAGCCGCCGCCCAATAACGTGACATTAATATTAACATTTTCTGCCGCTACGCCTGTGCTTTGCGCTACAGACGACTGTGCCGACTGTGGTGTTTGTGTACAAGCCCAAATATCAAAAAGCCCATCATGAAAATGTGCTGCAGCCGCTGGTGGTTCCATCGGTACATGTATTAATTCTGGCACATAGTATGAGGCTTTAAGCACTTGCTTCGCCTCAGACAATGCCTTATTTACATTACCTTTACTGCGTAAAATTTTTGCCGGATTATCACAACTGGTTGCTAGGGCTTTTTTATACTCATCGCTGTTATAACTTTGATGCTCACTTTCATGCCATTGCATTGCTAATGCTTCACGGCCTTTAATCGCTGCCCAAGTATTTTTAGCAATAACCGCTACGCCACCTAATGGTTTGAATACGGCTGGCTCCTCTAGATCAGGCAATTGCACCACGGCAAGGACACCAGCAATGGCTTTGGCAGCATCAGCATTAAATGATTTAACTTTAGCGCCTAATACAGGAGGCCTAGCAATAACGGCATATTGCATGTTTGGTAATTCGACATCAAAGCCGTACGTAGTTTTACCGGTTGCTATTTTTTTACCATCAACCAATGCCACATCAGATTTACCAATAAAATTAAAATCTTTTTTGGCTTTTAATATCAGTGTTGATTGCTCAGGTAATGTTAGCTCACTGGCAGCAGCGACTAAGCTGCCAAAAGATAATTCTCGGCCAGTTTTTTCATGGACAATGGTGTTATTTATTGCTGACGTTTCACTGACATCGACTTGCCATTGATTCGCCGCGGCTTGCTGTAACATCATACGTGCTGACGCACCTGCTTCACGTAACGGTTGATAAAATCTCCTGACTGAGCGCGAACCATCAGTGTTTTGACTACCGTATTTTTTATCGCCTAAACCTTGCACTACGGCAATTTTTTGCCAATCAGCGCCTAGCTCATCAGCAACAATCATCGGAATACTCGTTCTGATCCCTTGGCCCATTTCTGAACGATGAACAACAATGCTGACGATATTATCAAGGCCAATTTGTACATAAACATTAGGTATAAATTTATCTGTACCAACAACACCAGCTAAAGCTTTGGGAATAGTAAGCATTGACGGTAATTGTACCCCTAAGACTAATGCTGTCGAACTAATACCAAGTTTTTTTAAAAAGCCACGACGGCTAACATTTTCAATTTGGTTCATCATTAGCTCCCTTTAACTTCAGTGGCCAAATCAGCGGCTAAGTGAATTGCTTGCTTTATTCTTTGATAAGTACCGCAGCGACAAATGTTACCACTCATGGCAAGTTCGATATCTTTATCATTAGGTTTTGCCTTACGTTCAAGTAATGCGACAGCTGACATAATTTGTCCTGACTGGCAATAACCACATTGTGGCACATTTAAGGTTTGCCATGCTTGTTGCACTACGTGTTCACCTTGTTCAGAAAGCCCTTCAATGGTCGTGATATTTTGCGAAGAAATTGCTGATACAGGCGTGATACAGGAACGAACAGGTTGACCATCAACATGCACAGTACAAGCACCACATAGGCCTTTTCCGCAACCATATTTTGTACCGGTATATTTTAAAATATCTCTTAATGCCCATAACAATGGCATATCACCATCATCATTAAATTGATGCTCTTTACCATTGACGGTTAAAGTGATCATGCAATCGCTTCCTTTTTAGTTTATTTTCATTTGCGCTAATTGCTCTGGTGTATCTATATCAAAGAATGCCTGCGCTAACGGCACTTTGATTAACAGCTTTTGGTATTTTTTCAATAACGGCTTCGCCCCTTGTTCACCGACTAATTCTGTCAATTCAGAGAAGTAGCCTCGTGGAAATAAAACCGGTGGGCCAAGTTTTTCATTTACGTCAGCGGCTAAGTCGCAAGCTGTTTGCGCAACAACAATAGCGCGAGCATCACCTTGCCAATAATTATGATGGCAAATCAAATCAGTTGATGTAAGTTGCCATTGATCGACTAACACTATCATAACCGCTTTAATATCAGGTGTTAACGCTTTAACGCCAGCAGCAATAGAGGACGCCATACCGTCTGACCATTTGCTATTAATAATAGTATTGATCGGTAAATGTTCAATACTAGCGTGAACATGCCTAGCATTAAAACCTAGAACACAATAAACCTTGCTAGATACTTTCAGCGCCCGTTCCAATTGCAATTCAACTAAGCTCTTATCGTTAACGGTGATTAATTGCTTCATCTGCCCAAGGCGAGATGATCGCCCTGCAGCAAGTACTATAATGGCAAGGCTATCGCTTGGATAGCTATGATTAACACTCATCTTGCATTCATCGTGCAGATGAACTCATACCATTTATTAGTAAACATCGCCACTCCGTACTTTTAGCTGCCACAATTCAAGGACATTAATTATCAAGATCGACACTAAGATCTATTAAAGTTAACAAGGGAATTTTAAATTTTCAACAAGATAAATTTAAATAAAAATGAATAGTTAGCCTGAATTTATCAGGTCATCATGATTCAAACTTGATTTATTTTAAGGTACTCTAACTCATCAAGATTGTCACTTTGCTTACAACGAATGAAATATTTTAAAAATACTCTGCTCGGCATACTGTTTATACTGCTTTTAGTCATGGCAACATTAGGTACATGGATATACAGTCAAATCGACAGCGCATTGCCACAATTAGACGGTAAAAGAACACTCTATGGCTTATCTTCTAGCGCTATAGTCGAACGAGACCAACAAGGTATCGTAACCATCAAAGCCGATAATCGCTTAGATGTCGCCCTAGCAACCGGCTTTGTTCATGCACAAGAACGTTTTTTTCAAATGGACTTATTGCGCCGAAATTCAGCTGGTGAACTCGCTAGCTTATTTGGCGAAGCCGCCATCGCTTACGATAGTGACATTCGTCGTCATCGTTTTCGGGAACGAGCGACAGCCATAGTGGCACAATTATCCACCGCCGACATGGCGCTACTGAAAGCTTATACCCGCGGTGTAAACCAAGGTTTGAAATACTTAAAGGCTGCACCCTTTGAATATTTATTGTTGCGTCAAGAACCCGTGGAGTGGCAAGAAGAAGATACTATTTTAACCGTACTGAGTATGTACATTGACCTGCAATATCAAGATGGTAAGCGTGAACGAACCTTAGGTTTATTGCACTCGGTATTGAGCCCTGAAGTATTTGCTTTTCTCAACCCAAAAGGTAGCGTTTGGGATGCTGCTATAGACGGAACAGAACTGCAATCCTCGCCATTACCACAAGCCCCATGGCCGTCAGCATCTAGTGAAGACATAACAGGACTACTCAAACCTCACGCACCAAAAGCACCATTGCCAAACGCATTACCTGAAATACTTGCACGACAACAATCGCCGCAAAATGAAGAGTTTCCGGGTTCGAATAATTGGGCGGTTGGCGGTAAAATAAGTGCAACCGGCAGTGCTATTGTCGCTAACGATATGCACCTGGGTATTCGCGTTCCCAACACTTGGTTTCGAGCATCTTTTGAATATAAAAATATCGCGGGTAATGCGGTCAAAGTAACAGGTGCAACATTACCGGGCACGCCAAACATAATTGTTGGCAGCAATGGTCATATAGCTTGGGGGTTCACCAACAGTTATGGTGACTGGAGCGACGTTATCATCCTTGAGACCAATGCGGATAAAAGCCAATATTTAACCCCTAATGGTTATCAAGATTTTATTCAACGAAAACAAATTATCGCGGTAAAAGGCCAAGACGCTGTCAATATCACGGTAACCGACACCATCTGGGGACCGGTAATTGGTGAAAATTCACAAGGCGAATTACTGGTTTATCGCTGGATTGCCCACGATAAAACCGCCGTTAACATGGCAATTACCGAATTCGAAACGGCGAATAGTGTCGAACAAGCTTTTGCTATTGCCGCTCGTGCCGGTATACCGGCGCAAAACTTATTGGTAGGTGATAAGCAAGGTAATATTGGTTGGACAATCATGGGGCCAATACCACAACGCAGCACTGAATTTGGTGAAATCCCTACGTCCTGGGCCAATGGTGAAAATAAATGGCTCGGGCAACTGCCCGCTGAAGATTACCCTAAGGTTATCAACCCTAAAAATGCTCGTCTTTGGACAGCAAACTCTCGCGTTATTGGTGGTGACATGTTGAAAAAACTGGGCAATGGTGGTTATGCCATTGGTGCACGTTCGTCACAGATAAAACAAAATCTAGCCGCTAAAAGCTCATTTGATGAGCAAGCTTTGCTTGATATTGGCTTAGATGACAGAGCTAACTTTTTATTACGCTGGCAAACGTTTCTTTTGACAGAAGTATTAACTGACGAGATGCTAGCTCAGCATAGCGATTGGCATGAAGTAAAAAATATCCTCAATGTCGATAACTTAGCCGCTAGTACTGATTCAGTCGCGTACCGTTTAGTGAGAAATTTTCGCTTAAACGTCAGAGATCAAGTTTTTGATATTTTCAATGAAAACATGACTAAATTAGATGAAAGCTACAGTTTTAAAACCATACGCCATCAAGTAGAAACCCCACTATGGCAGCTCATCAACAAACAACCTGAAAACTTTCTTTGGCGCAGCCATGAAAGCTGGCCAGCTTTATTTACCGCAAGTCTTGAAAAAACACTTGCACAAATGACAGAATCCAGCACGCTAGCAAAGGCAACTTGGGGTAAGCAAAACATCAGTAAAATACAACACCCGTTAAGCCGTGCAGTCCCTTTTATTGGTCGCTGGCTGGATATGCCTGAAATTGCATTGCCTGGTGATAGCTATATGCCAAGAGTACAAGGGAAGGCATTTGGTGCCTCAGAGCGCATGGTTGTTTCTCCGGGCCACGAAGAACGCGGTATTTTCCATATGCCAACCAGTCAGTCGGGCCATCCATGGAGTCCCTACTATGGCTTAGGACATGAAAGTTGGATTAAAGGAGAAGCATCAAGCTTTTTACCGGGTCCAAGTAAATACAAATTAACCCTGTTAAGTTACTAGGAATACACCATGACCACTTTAATTATTTGCCTATTTATTGCCGCACTACTGCCAATCGTTGCAAAAGTACCTGTTGCTATTGCCATGCATAAATTAGGACGCTACAACAATAATCACCCACGCGCACAGCAAGCAGAGTTAACCGGCTTTGGTGCTAGAGCATTAGCGGCTCATCAAAACGCCTTTGAGTCACTTATTATCTTTGCACCAGCGGTGTTATTAGCCATAGCAACCAAAAACACCGGTGCGGTTATCGAACAGCTCGCTATAACGCATGTGATCGCTCGCGTATTTTATAATATCGCCTATTTAATGAATATATCGACTATTCGTTCAATCATATGGGCTGTCGGCATTATTAGCGCTTTAAGTATTATTTTTCTTTGTATCTAACTTTCAGGCTAAATATAGACTTATAAACCTTTTATTGCCGTTTAGATAAAAATAGGCATAAAGAAACAGTTGAACTCTTGCGTGAGGCTAGCTAAAGTAAAGCTATGCAAATGACTCAACCTACTTTTTTCTTTACGGCTTTTTCTCTCTCAGTTTTCTGAGTGTGCTTTAGGTTTTGGCATTCATAAAAAACCTCCTTATTGGAGGTTTTTTAGTTTTAGTTCCAGCAACAAATAAAATGTATAACAAAGAGACTAAAACACGATAAATGCAACCAATAAACTCATAATAACTCATTAGGAAAACGCGGTGAACCAAGCCTTAGATTTGAATAAAATACGTGAAAAAATTACTCACCTAGATCAGCAATTGTTAAGCTTGTTTGCTGAACGTCGTGCCCTAACGTTAAATGTTGCGAAAAGCAAAGCTCACCAAGTTCGTCCTGTGCGCGATCAACAGCGTGAGCAAGAGCTTCTCATTCGCTTAATCACCCAAGGTAAAACTCTAGGCTTAGATGCGCATTACGTTACCAGTATTTTTCAAACCATTATTGAAGATTCAGTCTTAAACCAACAAGCTTATCTGCAAACTTTAGCTAATCCAAACATGCAAGAACCAACGGTAAGCGTGGCCTTTCTTGGTGATAAAGGCTCGTATAGCTACTTAGCAAGCCATCGTTATTTTTCCCGTCGAGCGGAAAAAATTATTGAGCACGGCTGTCAAAGCTTTGCCGAGATTATGCAACAAGTAGAATCTGGCATGGTTGATTACGGTATGCTACCGATAGAGAACACCAGTTCGGGTAGTATTAATGAAGTTTATGATGTTTTACAACATACTAACCTGTCGATTGTAGGTGAGATAACTCAACCCATTGAACATTGTTTGTTGACTGCTGTTAATAGCAAATTAAGTAAAATTAAAACCATTTACGCTCATGGTCAACCATTTGCACAATGCAGCAACTTTCTTGACAAACAAACTGATATCCGTATCGAATATTGTGAAAGTACAGCGGATGCCATGGCAAAAGTTTATCAATTACAAGATGACAGTGTAGCCGTTATTGGTAGTGAAGAAGGCGGTAACTTATACCAATTGCATGCCTTAGAAAAATCAATTGCCAACCAAACAGAAAACCATAGTCGCTTTATTTTGGTTGCACGTAAACCCATTGATGTTGCAGAACAAATCCCTGCAAAAACCACCTTGGTTATTGCCACAGGCCAAAAGCCTGGAGCCCTTGTTGAATGTTTAGTTGTACTAAAAAATAAAGGAATTAACATGTGTAAGCTTGAATCTCGCCCGATCCAAGGACGCCCGTGGGAAGAAATGTTTTATGTTGATGTTGAAGCCAATCTCAAGCACCTGGCTTTACAAGAAGCGATCAGTGAAATCACTGAACAAACACATTTCATTAAAATTTTAGGCTGCTACCCTATTGAACATATTAGTCCAACTAATGTGCCGAGTAGCGCCTTAGCTTAAGCCTTTTCCAATGATTAAAAAGGGCAGAAAAACTGCCCTTTCATTTTAATACACTTTCACTACACCATTAAATCATGGATTTCTTTCGGCTTTTGTAGGCAACAAATGTCAACGTCAGAAAAGCTAATAAGAACATGCCAAATGTTGAGCTGCCCTGATCGGCCTCAATTTCTTCAGGACTTAAAATCACTTGCTGCGGCGATATTATTTTATACGCCTGGTAAAAATCATCATTAACCTGACGCGCTTTTACCGTCACTACTTTACCCAAAAGTGACTGTGACTTAGCGCCACTACAATAATCAGCGCGAAACTTCACACTCAAATTAAAGGTTAAATCTGAATCTTCTAACGATAAAGCAGCAGCGCCTTTATGTGGGCAATGTAATTTAAAAATCATACCATCAAAGCTTTCTACATCAGTTAATTCGGCATAGGGCTTGGTCTCAAATGCGCTTTTGATACCAACAAACAAAAAGAAACTAGCTAATAGCAGTAAAATAATTTTGGTGAATTTGTTCATATTGCTTAAGTCCAAATGAGTACAAAACGCTGTATCAGGCAAGTAGAACAAATTCAGTAAAAAGAGGTATTATTTCAGATCATCATTTAGGCAATTAACCAGCACCATTTAAAGCATCCAAGTTCAGTTTATATAGCTAACGGTTTTCTGGCTTTTAGGCGAAAAATGAACGCACTGAACAGTAAAACAAATAATGTCGGAATAGCAGCAAACATAAGTGCTGAAAACATAAACTGAGCAATAAGCAGAGTTAATGAGATAAAGCACACTGTTGGTAACAATAACCAAAAAGTATGTTCGCTAGCGCATAGTTTAAAGCCCTTACGCATAAGAATAAGCAGGACTACGCTAGCGATACTGGCGGTAATTGCAGTAATCGACCCAGGATAATAATCAAGAATAAAGTTGGTATGAGGATGCAGAATGCTTGGTACGGGTGCTAAATTGCCAATATGCACTAACCAAACTAATGAGCCTGCCATTAAGCAGCCAAAATTAAATGACCACAGTTTTTTATTTACCTCAAACATCACTATTTCCCAAATCTATTATTGTTATTTCCCTACTTTATATCCCAAGTGCATTTTTTAATCAAGATGTATGGTTTTTATACTAAAGATAACAAAATCAAGCTTGAGATTGCTTTGCATAAGGTAAACTCATTACTTCGTTATCGAGAGTAAATGTTAATAAATTAAAAGTAATTTATACCTGAAAGCTAAAAAGTCCGCATAACGTTGCTGTTATACGGACTTTTCATTGAGCAGATTAAACAATTATTTATGCGTCATTTATCTTAACTTGCGCTTGCTGACTTTCAATTTCTTGGGCAATAATTTGCGGTGACCCCGTATTTCGGCATAACCAATAGTACGCCCCAGGAACAACAAACAAGGTAAAAATACTCGCTAATGATACACCAGCGAAAATCACCACACCGATAACCATCCGACTTTCAGCGCCTGGCCCTACCGCTAATACCAGCGGAATAGCACTTGTTACTGTAGTAAAAGTCGTCATAACAATGGGTCTTAAACGTTGGGTGGCGGCAGCAATTAGTGCTTCCTCAAAAGCAATGCCTTTATCACGTAATTGGTTAGCAAACTCGACAATTAAAATACCGTTTTTCGCCGCTAAACCAATAAGCATTACAATACCAATTTGGCTATAAATATTTAAACTCATCCCCATTAACTTAAGGCCTGCCAAAGCACCAACTAATGCTAACGGCACTGTCAGTAAGATAACGAAAGGGTGAATAAAGCTTTCAAATTGGGCCGATAAGACCAAGTAAGTAATAACCAGCGCTAAAACAAAAATAAAGGCGATCGAATTACCAGACTCCTGTAATAGTTGCGACTGACCTTTATAAGCGACTTGGGCTTCTTCAGGTAAGTGCTCAGTAACCGCACTATTTAGAAAGTTTAGCGCATCACCAAGGGCATAGCCGTCAGCTAAATTTGCACTGATAGTGACACTACGTAGTCGATTAAAACGATTCAATCTCGATGAGGTGGCATTCTCTTCAATGGTGATCAAATTTGATAACGGGATCAAGGTGCCGCTGACGGTAGAGCGCACAAAAATATTATCAATATCTTTCGGGTTTGAAAAATCTGTTTTCTCGCCACGTACCACCACATAGTATTCTTCACCACGCTCAACAAAGTTAGTGACTCGTCGCTGTCCCAACATTGTTTCAAGCGTACGGCCAATGTCGCCAACAGAAACACCTAAATCAAAAGCTCTGGTGTGATCTATTCTCACCAATAATTGTGGGTAGGTTTCTTTATAATCACTGTCGATACTGTATAAATTTGGATTTTCCTGAGCCTTTTCAATAATGATATCACGCCATTTTGCTAACTCTTCGTAGGTATTACCTTGTAATACAAATTCAACTGGCGATGAAGAACCTCCGCCCCCCAAACCTCTGCGCATCATGGCAAAAGCTCTAACGTCGGTAACTTTTGACAGTTCACCATTCATTTTATTGATAAACTCAAAGGTATCGGTAACGCGATCTTTCCATGCTGGCATACCAACGATAGCAATACCACCAGAGCCGCCAAAACCAGGTACTCGTACCAGCACTCGATCAAGTTCACCACTTTCTTGGTGTGCGAGTAACCTCTCCTCAATTTGCTGCATATTTTTAGCATTACTTTCATAACTTGCTCCTTCCGCACCGCTCATCATGACAAAGAAATTTCCTCGATCTTCTTTTGGTGTATATTCCGAAGGTAACTGATTAAACAGGCTGTAAACGGCAAATAACGCCAATATAATAACAATTAGTATCATGATGGGCTGATGTATACTGTTTTTTAACGTACGTCCATAAGCCGCCTCTAATTTCGCAAATCCTTGATCTAATTTTTGACCGAACGATGAACTTCGTTCTTTATGCTTTAACATTTTTGAGCACATCATAGGTGTCAGCGATAATGCCGTTAAACTAGAGAAAATAACTGCTGCGGCTATGGCAATCGCAAACTCCGTAAATAATCGACCGACATTTCCGGAGAGAAAAATTAGCGGCACAAATACAGAAACTAAAACTAAGGTTGTGGCAATAACAGCAAATGCGACTTCACGCCCGCCTTCATAAGCGGCAAGCAAGGGTGTTTGCCCGTTTTCAATACGGCGATAGATATTTTCCAAAACCACAATAGCGTCGTCAACAACTAACCCTATGGCTAATACAAGTGCTAAAAGCGTTAGTAAATTGATCGAAAAGCCAAACCAAGATAGCACCATCATAGAACCAATAAGCGCCACAGGTACCGTAACAGCAGGAATAAGGGTCGCACGAACATTGCCTAGAAATAGAAAAATCACCAATACTACCATTAGCATCGAAATGCCAAGCGTACTGTAGACTTCATCAATTGAGCCTTGTATGAAGACCGACGAATCATAACTGTTAGTAATAGTCGTACCTTGTGGTAAACCACTTCGTATAGCCATCATCTCGTTACGAGCAGCTTTAACCACTTCAAGGGTATTAGCTTTTGATTGCTTAATGATGCCCAAGCCAACCATATTCTGACCATTACCACGAAATAAGTTTTCTTCATCTTCCGCAGCCATACCAATTTTCGCTACGTCACCCAAATAAACCAGTGACTTATCGTCATTACGCGCAACCACCATAGTGGCAAAGTCATTTTCTGTTAAATAGCTTCGCTCGACTCGGATTGAGAAATCACGATCAATTGACTCAACTTTACCGGCAGGTAACTCAACATTTTCTGCACGCAAGGTTTGTTCTACATCGTTGACAGTAACACCTCGAGCCGCCATAGCTTTACGATTTAACAACACTTTCATGGCGTAGGTTCTACCACCACCAACTTGCACTCGCGCAACACCATCAACCACAGAGAAACGGTCAACGATATAACGTTCTGCGTAATCGGTAAGCTGTAAAGAACTCATGGTATCACTTTGTAACACAAACCAAACAATGGCACTTTCGTCATCGTTGGCTTTAAAAACTTCAGGCGGATCAGCTTGCTCGGGTAAGTTATTTAACGCCCGAGAAACTCTATCGCGCACGTCGTTGGTTGCTGCGTCTATGTCTCTATCAAGTTCAAATTCGATAGAAATATTAGAACGACCCACGCGGCTATTAGAGTTAATCGATTTAACCCCTTCAATACCACTGATCCTGTCTTCTAATAGTTGCGTGACTTTACTTTCAACGATCGCGGCAGATGCACCAGGATAGGAAGTATTAATACTCACCACTGGCGGATCTATATCGGGATACTCACGCAAAGGTAAGGTTAAAAATGCGACAATACCAAAGGTAATTATAAGTAAGTTTATTACCGTAGCAAAAACCGGACGCTTGACGGATAAATCAGATAAAATCACGACTAGCTCCCTAAGACATTAACGGTTGTACCATCGCGTAATTTCAATGCGCCTTCAATAACCACCTTGGTGCCTGTATCAATGCCACCAAGGACTTCAACAAAACCATGATAACGCCGACCAATTTTTAGTTGTTTTTTTATCGCTTTATTGTCTTCAATCACAAAGACAAAATGCTTATCTTCAATTGGGATGACTGCACTTTCAGGTAGTTGTAATATTTGCTCTACCTTGCGTACCACTTGCAAATTTAGCAGCATACCTGCTCGCAATTTATGGTCAGCATTGGAAATTTCAGCGCGTACCTTTAAAGTACGAGTTACAGGGTCAATACGAGAGTCTAGTGAGGTAACTTTACCAATAAATACTTCTGATTGATAAGCCGTATTTGTTGCTTCTATATTCTGCCCTATTGAAACCGTTGTTAAGTAACGCTCAGGGATAGAAAAATCGACTTTAATGATGCTCAGATCATCTAAACTGGTAATAACGTCACCAACATCAATCAAGGCACCTAAACTAATCTCCCGAAAACCTAGCACACCAGAAAATGGCGCTTTAATTGTGAAATCATCAAACTTTATTTTCGCGCTCAGTAATTGTGCAGAAATGGCTTTAGTTTTCGCTTCTTGTTGATCGACAAGAGACTTAGATGTGGCTTTTTTCGCAAACAAATCTTGGAAACGATTAAGCTGCGCAACAGATTCAGCCAAGTTAGCTTGTAGCTCTTTAACTTTCGCGGCTTCTTCTCGACTATTAAGGCGTACTAAGATATCGCCTTTATTAACCGTTTCACCATCTTGAAAGGAAATTTCATCAACTAGGTCTGAATATTTACTGGTAATGAGTACTTGCTCATTTGCTCTTGACGTACCAATAGCTTCCACTGAATCTTTAAATTCAGCCAAGGCTAATGTCGTAGTTTTAACCGAAACAACACGCTGATGTTTCTCTTGTGTAGTAACAGTTTCAGGCCATTGTAAATAGACAACTAGCGCAATTAGCGCCCCAATAAGTAGTATTAACGGTAGACGACGGCTAATAACAGAAGACATAAAACAAACTCTCTAAATTTGCGAAAAATTATAATAGTATTACTATACCCTAGATACTATAGGCGCTCGATACAGCTTAGCGTAGGATTTAAGGCTTTGGTCGCAAATTAGAAAAATAAATAACTTTGTGATTATTAAGATATAATTTAACTAAACACATACAAAATGATAGTTACTGCTCAACAGTACTACTTCGTATTTTACATTTAAAGGATTGATCACGTGAAAATTATTGCCTCAATTATTGTCGTTTTATTATTACTTAGCGGTGGTGCTCTTTGGTTTTTAGCAGGTGGCTCACTAAATGATTATATTAAAAATCAAATTGAAACCATTGGTACACAAGTTACCGAACAGCCAGTTACCGTAAAAGCTGTTGATATTAAACTCACCAGTGGCTCTGGCAGTATTTTGGGTATTAATCTAGCTAACCCTAAAACGTACAGCCAACCTAGTGCCTTCTCGTTGGGTGAAATGACACTAGACATTAATTTAGAAAGCTTAACATCGTCGCCAATTATTATTGATGCGATTGTGATTAAATCGCCAGAAGCTTTTGTGCAGTTCACACAAACCGGCGGCTCGAACATCCAAGATATCCTAGACGCGATAGAGCGTAATGCGCCTAAAAGTGATGCAAGCACAACAGAAAAAGAATCGACTAGCGATGGCAAAGAACCAAAAGTAAAAGTCAGTAAAATCATTCTTGCCGGCACGGCGTTAACAGTTGATTTAAGTGCTTTTGGTAATAAAGAACATAGTGCAACATTACCTGATATTACCTTGAATAATGTCGGCGGTGATGCAGGCTTACCCGCGAGCCAATTAGGTGCTGAAATTGTCAAACAAGCATTATCTAATATTTGGAAACAAGCAAAAGCAACCCAAAAGAAAAAGTTAACTGACGACGTAAAAGAAAAATTAAAAGACAAAGCAAAGAAAAAATTGACTGATTTATTCGGCTAATTTTATAGCTTAAACATTAATAAACTTGGCCAAATAAAGTGACTGGTTTTGGCCAAGTTTATGTACATGACCATTCAAAGGATAAGTTGTAATGAAAGTAACCACCAAATTAACGTCATTCGCTATTATTTGCAGCTTGTTATCATCGACTACCGCATTAGCTAACCCGTTCGAAATAAACGCCATGTTTGGTCAAATGTATAGTTCAGATCTTAGTGCAACAGATAACAGCAGCATTAATGTCGATGCTGGCAGTAATATTGCCATTGGCATTGCTTGGCAAGAAAGCGTCAACGGCCAAGGACAAATACTTTTAAACCGTGTTAGTCATGATTTTACCAGTGAAAATAACACCAATGACTCCCTAGACATTATATATGCACACTTTAATGGTGTGGCACTTTTTCGCCAACAAAACTATGTCACAACCATGAGTTTAGGTATCGGCGGGGCATACTTTGATGCCACTAGCGGTGGCGAAAAGGTCTACCCTTCAGCAACTGTTTCACTTGGCACTCGTTATGAAATGACCGACAATATCGCAATAGTGACCGAGCTTCGTGGCTATGCAACCCTAATAGATAAAGATGATGCTATGTTTTGCCAACAAGATATTTGTAGTGCTAACTTTGAAAATTCAGTCTGGATTGATACCACGATTTCAGTCGGTATCGCGATAAAATTTTAAGATAAAACCTTACCTTCCTGTATCTATTTCGGGCGACCTTGGAAGGTATCGCATCGCCCATATAATTCGTCGAGGATAGTTATGGCTTCGTCCATCAAACAACTTATTAGTATTACGGATACTCAAGGCGTATATAATTACATAAACTCCGCATACGCTGACGCATTAGGTATTGAGCAAACAAATATCAACAGCGAAAGACAACAGCATTACTTCCATCAAGATATGCCAAAAAGTATCATTGCTGAAATCAATCAGACCTTAGCAAAAGGCTTTTCTTGGCAAGGACTTATTCAATTCAAAAATACTAATAATCAAGATGTTTGGTTAGATGCCTTTATTACGCCGCAATATCAAAACGGCCAAGTCACGGGTTATCAATCCATTGCCACATTAGCAAAACCTGACTTAGTCAAGCGTGCAAACAGCATTTATCAGGCAATTAATGATAACAATACTTGGGCGAATCTAGAGATATCAAAAAATCACAAGTTTGCTTTTTTGTTAGCTATCAGCGCCGTCGCGCAATATTTCATTTTTACAAGTTTTGGTCTTTATCATTCCATTTTTGCCGCTTTATGCGCCGCGACGCCTATAGCTGTATTTTGGCAAGATATTATTCCGACTGCCATGCGCGCTCAGCGCATGCAATCAATGTTCGACTCACCTTCTCGAAAGGTATATTTTGGCAACGGCACCGCCAGTATATTTGACTTTAACTTTGCCATCTTAAAAGCCAAATTACGCGCTATTATTGAAAGAACATTAGATACTGCCAAACCTATTAGTGCTGTGATGACAAATGTTAGTGACGGTATAAGTAGCACACGCGAAAACTTAACGAGTCAACAAAACGCGGTCGAGCAACTTAGCCACGCCATGCGTGAAATGCAAACAACTACAACTGAAATTTCAGCCAACGTAGCTACTGCAGCAGCCGATTTAGATGAAACATTTTCGCAATGTGAGCAGGCTCAGCAAGGTATTTTTTCAACTAGTGATAAAATAAAATCACTCGCCAATGAGATTGACGAAGCGTCCGCCTCTGCCGATAGCCTGACGCAATCTGCCAACAACGTCAGTGGTTTAATGGAAGAAATTCAATCGATTGCCGACCAGACCAACTTACTGGCGCTAAATGCTGCCATTGAAGCAGCTCGCGCCGGAGAGCATGGTCGAGGCTTTGCCGTTGTTGCTGATGAGGTGCGTAACTTATCTTCTAGAACACAAGATTCAGCGAAAAAAATTCATCAGCGTTTATCAGTTATGTTGGAAACGATAGTCCAATGGGTTGATGTGATGGCGAAAAATAAAGACGATGCGCAACTATGTGTAGAGATCGCCGAAAACTCTAATCAAAAAATTGCTGATGTTGTTAGCCGTCTGCAAAAAGTGACAGGTGTAGCGAATCAAATAGCAACCGCTACCGAGCAACAAAGCGTCACTTCAATGACTATCAACGAACATGTTGAAGATGTGCAGCAAGCTATTGAGCGTACTTGGGCACAAACCGATATCGTTACTGAAGAAATGGCCGTACTATCAGTTAGTGTTAACGACATTAGCAATGTTGCCAGTACTTTTGTCCCACCGAAAGGTTAAGTTGTTATCATTGTTTATCTGGTATGAGCTTTTGAGCTTTTGAGCTTTTAATAAAAATAGTCATGTTAAAAACTCAAAAGCCGCTAATACGACTTAACTCTACCTCGGACTAGTAATCAAATATCCCCCCTAAAATCACTAACACTTACACAAATACAAGCCATAATTTACCCAATGAATGCATAAACATCGTAGAAGTAACTTTATTAACCGTCTATTGGGCAACTTAGCGCAGTTATTAGCATCTTAATTGATTAAAATCACTTTCAACAAAAAAAACACAAAACACTACATTTTGTGCTTGAAGTTGATATAGATCGCAACATGTATGATTTTAACTTGTCGGAAGTTCTAATTTTTATATTATCGTATTCTTTGCAATCAACGATAAATAATAAACATCATGACTGAGCTTGAACTAAAATCAAAAAATGCTTTCTCTAAGCCGTTAAACCACGAATTACCTTTACAGCCTGCGTCATACGATATATGGGATAAAAAGTATCGCCTAAAAGATAAGCGCGGTAATAACCAAGAAACCTGCGTAAATGAAACATTTATACGCATCGCAAAAGCGTTGGCAGCCATAGAAGTTAACGATCAGAAAGAATGGCAAGAAAAATTTCTTTGGGCGATGCAATCAGGCGCTTATCCCGCTGGCCGCATTATTTCGAATGCCGGTGCTGCAAAATTTAAACCGGCAACGTCCACCATCAATTGCACGGTATCGGGTACCATTGAAGACTCAATGACCGGTATTTTACAGCAAGTACATCAAGCGGGCTTAACCCTTAAAGCGGGTTGTGGTATTGGTTACGAATTTTCCACCCTAAGACCTAGCGGCGCTTATGTCGCTGGCGCAGGTGCAACGACATCGGGTCCTTTATCGTTTATGGATATCTACGACAAAATGTGTTTCACCATCAGTTCAGCAGGTGGCCGACGTGGTGCCCAAATGGGCGTGTTTGATATATCTCACCCTGACGTTAAAGACTTTATTCTCGCCAAACGTGAAGACGGTAGGTTACGTCAATTTAACCTATCTTTATTGATCAGTGATAATTTTATCAAGGCGGTAAAAAGCAATCTTGATTGGCCATTAAACTTTCCACTTACTCACAAAGAAGTATTGGCAGATAAGATAAACCTTAATGATACTTCGTCAGTGCTTTTTAAAGAGAATCACTACCATAGCGACTTTATTAAACAACACGACTACATCCTCAACGAGCAAGGAGAAATTGCCTGTAAAATTTATCAACGCATTCCTGCACAGCGACTCTGGGATATGATCATGAGTAATACCTTTGATTATGCTGAGCCCGGCTTCATACTTATTGACCATGCCAATGAAATGAATAATAACTGGTTTTGTGAACAGCTACGTGCGAGTAACCCTTGTGGTGAACAAATACTGCCGCCACATGGAGCCTGCTTACTTGGCTCAATAAATTTAGTGCAGTTTGTCGAACAAGCATTTTCTCCAGCAGCAAAGTTTGATTGGAAAAAGTTTAAAAAAGTTACCCGCATATTCACTCGTATGCTCGACAACGTTGTTGAAATTAGTGGCCTACCACTAGTCGAACAACGTTTAGAAATAGCAAGTAAACGTCGCCACGGCATGGGTTACTTGGGCTTAGGTTCCGCATTAACCCTACTTCAAATACCCTACAATAGTCCTGAGGCCATCACATTTACCGAAGAAGTATCAAAAGTATTAGCAATTACAGGTTGGCAAGAAGCCCTTAGTCTCGCGAAAGAAAAAGGTCCTGCTCCCATCCTTAAGCAAAGCTTTACCGTTGACCAAGCCATGTTAAACAAACGCCCTGAAATGGTAAAAGATGGTGTTAAGCTCGGCGATAGCATCAAAGGCTCGGTATTACATGCCAAGTACAGTCGTTACATGCAGATAATTGCCCAAAATGAGCCGGAGTTAATTGCACAACTAGCCAAAGTAGGGGCACGCTTTACCCATCATACCTCCATCGCCCCAACCGGCACATTAGCGTTAAGCTTAGGTAATAACGTGTCAAATGGCATAGAACCCAGTTTTGCCCATGAATATCATCGCAACATTATTCGAGAGGGCAAAAAGTCAAAAGAATCTGTCGCGGTATCAAGCTACGAACTTTTAGCCTATCGGGCCATGATTAACCCTAACGCACAAGCCTCCGCCGCAGAAGGAAATAATCAGCTACCAAAATACTTCATCGTTAGTGACACTATTAGCCCAGAAGCCCATGTCGATATTCAAGCAGCAGCTCAGCATTGGATCGACTCTTCAATTTCAAAAACGATTAATATTCCAACGGACTTTTCTTACGAGCAATTCAAGAACATTTATCTTTATGCCTACGACAAAGGGCTAAAGGGCTGCACAACCTTCCGCTTTAATCCTGAGGTACATCAAGGTGTATTAGTGAAAGAAACCGATCTAGAAAAAGTCGACTATGAATTCACCCTTGCTGATGGCACAAAGGTCATCGCCAAAGGTAATGAAGAGATCCGCTACGACGGTGAAATACACACGGCAGCCAATTTACATGACGCCTTGAAAGAAGGTTACTACGGTAAACTTTAATCAGATAAACAGTATTGATGGAAAAATTATGATGAAAGAAATAACACAGAATATTAGCGCTGCGAAAGTAAAAATAACCGAACCAAGTCCAGTATTAGACGCTACCAAAGATAACACTAACACCATGGCCAATTTGACCGAGAAGACTAAACGTCCAGAAATGTTAGTTGGCTCGACCTACAAAATAAAACCACCGATTTCAGACCATGCCTTGTATATAACCGTCAATGATATTTTATTGAATCAAGGTACAACGCAGGAAGTTAGACGACCATTTGAGATATTTGTTAATTCCAAAAACATGGAGTTTTACTCATGGATTGTAGCGCTAACTCGGGTTATTTCTGCGGTATTTCGCAAAGGAGGTGATTGCACATTTTTAGTCGAAGAACTCAAAGCTGTATTTGATCCAAAAGGTGGTTACTATCAACCGGGGACTGGGATTTTTATGCCATCAGTTGTTGCTGATATCGGCCATGTTATCGAAACGCATTTAAAAACTTTAGACATGCTGCCTAAAAGTGAAATAGATGCTCACCAGCAAGCGTATTTAAAACAAAAGCGTCAAGCCGCAATGACGGAGAATGCAAACCAGACTGACAGTGAAAGTAAGGAGAACCAGCAATTGAATTTTCCAGCCACGGCAAGTAGCTGTAAAAAGTGTCATCAAACATCCGTAGTGTTGCTTGACGGTTGCGCCACGTGTTTAAACTGTGGCGATTCAAAATGTGGTTAAACGAAATCAAGTTACGCGATCATATTAATGGTCGCAGACAAGTCGCACAGTGTGTTATTGCTGTGCGATCTTTCAACATTTTTTGATAATTATTTGATAAAAATTATAACATCGCCGATATATCAGCCGTTAATGAAACCTTTGGGCGCTCAATAATACGTCCTACTTCTATATTATTTTGATAGACAATAAACGTTGGCGTGTAATGAATATCATGTTTTTTAGCTGAGCCATTAGGCTCTGACTTATTATAATCAAGGCCAATTAATCGATGGGAAAGTGTGCTATTTTCCGCCACTACTTTCAAAAATCTGGGCACCTCACGCTGACTATCATGACACCACGAGCCGAAATATACATCGACATGTAAATTACTTGGCCAATTTTTTATTGCAATGATTTCAGGCTCCGATAATGAAAATGCCTGATAACTTTGCTGAAAAGATTTATGATCGCGTATTAATTGTTGTTGGCCAATATTGCCAATGACCATTGGCGTGTCATCAACATGATTATTAGCGCATGCCGACAACGCAATAAGCGTAATAATACCTGATAACATTGTGAAAAATTTTTTCATTTCATTCCTAGTTTTTATAGCTAATGTTTCTTTAGTTGGTCGGCTTTTATCAACATTGCTTTACTTTCCTGCAAGAAAATATCGGCATATTCGCCAAACCAATCAGATACTTGTGAAAACATACCTTTAAAAGCTTCTTTATCATCCAGTTGCACATCTTCAAGTAATTCTAAAAATCGATATGCGAAGCGCTTCATCATAGCAATGTTATCCTGATTGGCAAAAATAATATCAGTATATAGCACAGGATCTTGAGCAAATAAACGTCCTACCATGATCAGCTCTAAACGATAAATCGGTGAACTCATCTCAACCAACCGGGCAATATCCGCGCCTTCTGTCATCAAATGATAGCCATATGCTATAGTCGAAAAATGTCGCATTACCTGCACCATCGACATTGCTTGATCATGAGCATGCGCTTCAACAGGATAAATTTTTGCTCCCCAAACCTGAAATTGCTCCAGTAGCCAATGATATTGTTGTGGAAAACGTCCTTCACAAGCAATAATAGTTTGTTTAACTAAACCCGTAACATCAGGGCCAAACA
>CAJXUN010000055.1 GCA_913061475.1 uncultured Colwellia sp.
AGTTCTAGCGTTGGCTCAACATTTCAAGAGGTCACCTTGACTAATTTTAGTTCAGGTGTATCAACCTTTAACGGCGCACAGTACTCAGAAGTGGGTTTGTTGAATTTAGATGTACAGGATAGTAATTATGGCAATGTTGGTATTATCATTGATACAAAGAATGCTAATGATGTTAATGACATTGCTGATATTGATATAGGTAGGTTTATTCCTGCGTATTTTATACAAACAGTGAAGAGTGATGGCATTTTAAATGCAAAACACACTTTAGCTGGTGATTGTAGTATAAAAAACTGGGCATATTCGGGTCAAAAGACCGATAGTAAGGGAACGGTAACTTATAACTTAATGCCACCAGAAATATTAATAACCGCCTACAACGCAAATAATATAGTTACAAAAAATTATACAGTATCTGACTATATGAAGCTGAATCCGGATGATATTGATGTGGGGGAGCCCACTGCTGACTTTGAAAAAAATCGTATTGATCCTGATTTCCCTGAGGAAAAAATCTATATAAGTTCAAAAATGACTTTCGGCATTATTGACGTCTTTGCGCCTGGAGTAGTGCGTTATACTTTTAATGAGGAAGACAATTTTACTTATGAGCACAATGCTCATTCCTTATACGAACCTTTTCCTGCAAAAATCCCGTTCACTACTACAAGAGTTGAAGACGATGACTTAGTAATGCTGTATGACGGCATAGACCCAGCTATTAGCGCAACTGAGCGTGTAATAAGTGAAGGTGTTGAAATTCGATTTGGTCGACTTGTGCTTGAAAACAGTTTTGGTCCTGAAACATCAAACTTGCCACAACCGATGCAAATTGAATATTTTGATGGCACAAACTTTATTGTCAACTCGGATGAAGGTTGTGCTACTTATGATGCGAGTAATATTTCACTTAACAAAATTACAGATGGCTTAGACCTTGCGAATACCAATGCTATTGGAGGTACTGGTGATTTCTTAGCAGGTAAAACAAGAACGATTGAATTAACCGCTCCAGGTACTGGAAATATAGGTGAAATTGGCGTGCTATATAGTACCTTTGATTGGCTGAAGTTTAATTGGCGCAACACCGACTCTTATGATCAAAATCCAACAGCGGTTGCAACTTTTGGTTTATATCGAGCTAACGATAGAATTATTTCTTGGCGAGAAATTCATAATTAGTGGTATTTATACGGCTTAAATTGACGACTTTTAGCTCTTATTTAATAGCGTTAAGCTGCCAATTAAGCGTATTAAGTGCGTACAATTCATTACAATTATTAGCCGCTGAAAAATTTTATAGTACTGCTTTTTAAGTTAGAATGATCGTTCATTCTAAAATAAAGAGTATATATCTATGCAGTTTTACCGTATCGGCCTGTTTGTTTTTTCGGCCATTGTTGCTGCTGTTGTTTTAACTGGGTGTGAACAAGTGGCTGAACAAGCGCCAAATAGCGCACTTCAAGTTACACCTGTAGGTGTGGTGACATTAAAAAGCCAAGCGCTTACGCTTAAAAAAGTATTGCCTGGCCGTATTAGTGCCTTTCAAATTGCCGAAATTCGTCCTCAAGTCAGCGGTATTGTAGAGTCACGCTTATTTACTGAAGGTAAACAAGTAGAACAAGGCCAAGCGCTTTATCAGATTAACCCTGCAATATTTAAAGCACAATTAGCGGCAAGTGAAGCGTCGGTTGCAAGAGCGCAAGCGAGCATAGCAAGTAGCAAAGCTAAGGCAACGCGTTTTAGTGAACTGTTAAAAATTAAAGCGGTAAGCCAGCAAGATTTTGATGAAGCTGATGCGGCCTATAAACAAGCCAAAGCTGAATTACTCACAGCTAAAGCACAGTTACAGACAGCACAAATTAACCTTGATTATAGTCATGTGTCGTCTCCAATTAGCGGTCAAATTAGCAAATCAAGTGTCACAGTTGGTGCTTTGGTGAGTACTAATCAAGCAATGGCGCTTGCTACTGTTACAC
Organism: uncultured Colwellia sp.; assembly: GCA_913061475.1. GTDB lineage: Bacteria > Pseudomonadota > Gammaproteobacteria > Enterobacterales > Alteromonadaceae > Cognaticolwellia. Next base: position 1,980 of record CAJXUN010000055.1, read on the forward strand.
AGCTAGATCCTATTTATGTTGACTTAACTCAATCGAGCAATGAACTTACCCGAGTTAAAAAAGCCTTGGCATCTGGCTTATTAACGGTTGATCCTGCAACGCAAATGGACGTTGAGTTAATCATGGAAGATGGCTCAATATATCCTCATAAAGGAACTTTACAGTTTTCTGAAGTTACCGTTGACCCAAGTACGGGTTCAGTGACACTTCGTGCAAAATTCCCTAATCCTGAAAAACTTTTATTACCCGGCATGTATGCACGAGCATCGATTGTTGAAGGTGTAAAATCAGACGCTATTTTAGCGCCACAACGTGGCGTTAGTCGAAATTCCAAAGGCGAGCCTACCGCACTCGTGGTGAGTAAAAACACCCGGGTTGAAAGTCGAGTGCTTAAAATTGATCGCTCAGTTGGCGCTAATTGGTTAGTGACAGAGGGGTTAATTGCTGGCGACCGCCTAATCGTTGAGGGTTTACAAAAAATTCATCCAGGGGCAGCAGTGAAAGTCACAGAAGCACACCTATTAACATCATCTTCTAAAAACACAGTGCAATAACGGAGAGTCTGAATGTCACGATTTTTTATCGATAGACCGATATTTGCATGGGTGCTTGCTATTGTTGTTATGCTCGCGGGTATTTTAGCTATTAAAGTGTTGCCTATAGCGCAGTACCCATCAATTGCACCACCAGCGATCAGCATTACTGCTAACTATCCTGGTGCATCGGCACAAACACTTGAAGATTCTGTTACGCAAGTTATCGAGCAAAAAATGAAAGGTTTAGACGGTTTGCTATATATGTCGTCTACTTCAGAATCAAGTGGCTCGGCAACGCTTACCTTAACCTTCAGTGCAGAGACTGATCCTGATATTGCACAGGTGCAAGTACAAAACAAATTGGCAACCGCCACGCCACTTTTACCGGAAGAAGTACAAAGACAAGGTGTTGTAGTGGCTAAGTCAGCAAGTAACTTCTTGTTGGTGATTGGTTTTGTCTCCCAAGATGGCAGTATGAATAATATTGATATTGGTGATTACGTTTCATCCAATGTACAAGATATTGTTTCGCGAGTTAATGGTGTCGGTGAAGCACAATTATTTGGCTCGCAATATGCCATGCGTATTTGGCTAGACCCAGCAAAATTACAAAATTTTAAATTAACCCCGGCTGATATTAGCACGGCAATTAGTGCCCAAAATGCACAAGTTTCGGCGGGTCAGCTCGGCGGTATGCCTGCAGTGTTAGGCCAACAACTTAATGCGACCGTAACCGCACAAAGTCGCTTACAAACGCCGGAACAATTTGAAAATATTTCAGTTAAAACTAATAGTGATGGTTCAGTTATTCGTCTTGAAGACGTTGCAAGAGTCGAGTTAGGTGGAGAAAACTACGGTGTTGTTGCGCGCTTTAATGGCAAGCCTGCATCGGGTTTAGGGGTAAAACTTGCCAGTGGTGCTAATGCACTTGATACCGCACAAGGTATTAAAGATGCCTTGAAAGAGCTGGAACCATTTTTTCCAGAAGGTTTAGTTACTGTTATCCCATATGATACAACGCCGTTCGTTTCATTATCGATTGAAAAAGTTATACATACCCTTATCGAAGCTGTGATTTTGGTGTTTGTTGTCATGTACCTTTTCTTACAAAACTTTAGAGCAACGCTTATTCCAACCATTGCCGTACCTGTGGTATTGCTCGGCACATTTGCTATTTTGTACACCTTTGGTTATTCAATTAATACCTTAACAATGTTCGCTATGGTTTTAGCTATCGGCTTATTGGTGGATGATGCCATTGTTGTTGTGGAAAACGTTGAGCGCTTAATGTCGGAAGAAAAGCTTTCGGCACTCGATGCTACACGTAAATCAATGGATGAAATTAAAGGGGCACTTGTCGGTATTGCCATGGTGCTTTCTGCGGTATTCATCCCGATGGCATTCTTTAGTGGTTCGACTGGTGTTATTTATCGACAGTTTTCTATTACCTTAGTTTCTGCGATGGGCTTGTCGGTGCTAGTTGCGCTTATTTTAACGCCAGCATTGTGTGCAACATTGTTAAAACCAAGTCATGTTCATAACAGCAACTCTTTAATCGGCAAGTTTTTTTCTGGCTTTAACAGTGGTTTTGATAAAACTAACTCAGGTGCGCAAAGTTTTGTTGGTCGCATGATCAAACATTCAAAACGTTATTTGCTGATATATGGCGTGATTGTTGGTGGCATGGTGTATGTATTTTCAAGCTTACCGACCGCATTTTTACCTGATGAAGACCAAGGTATTCTATTTAACCAAGTTATGTTGCCTGCGGGTTCAACTACAGAGCAAACCTTAGCGGTGGTTAAAAAAGTAGAAAACCACTACTTAAACGACCAATCTGAAGCAGTTAAGGGTATTTTTACTGTCACGGGCTTTAGTTTTGCCGGCTCAGGACAAAATTCAGCTATCGGTTTTGTTAGCTTAAGGCATTGGGATGAACGCCAACGTGACGATTTATCTGTTCACGCTGTAGCGGGCAAAGGTATGGCATTTTTCTCTACGATCAAAGAGGCCTTTGTCTTTGCCTTTCCGCCGCCGGCGATTGTAGAGCTAGGTACGGCAAACGGCTTTAATATGTTTTTGCAGGATCGTGTTGGTCTTGGTCATGATGACTTACTCGCCGCTCGAAACCAGTTATTAGGCATGGCGAATCAAAGTCCAATTTTGGCAGGTGTTCGTCCGAACGGACAAGAAGATATGCCAGAACTGCAGCTTGATATAGATCTCGCTAAAGCCAAAGCGCTTGGTGTATCGCAACGTGATATCAACAGCACACTTTCTACTGCGTGGGGCAGTAGTTACGTTAACGATTTTATTGACCGTGGTCGGGTAAAAAAAGTCTACCTGCAAGGTGAAGCTGAATCGCGTATGGTGCCTGAAGATCTTAACCAATGGTATGTGCGCAATGATAATGGAGATATGGTGCCATTCTCAGCATTTGCTAGTTCATTTTGGTCATACGGCTCGCCACGTTTAGAGCGCTATAATGGTTTTTCTGCGATGGAAATTCAAGGTAGCGCGGCGCCGGGTTACAGTACAGGTCAAGCCATGGATGAAATGGAACGTTTAGTGAAGCAATTACCTAACGGGGTTGCTTCAGAATGGTCGGGTATTTCTTATCAAGAACGCGCAAGTGGTGGTCAAGCGCCGTTACTTTATGGTTTGTCACTATTGTTTGTATTTTTATGTTTGGCGGCATTGTACGAGAGTTGGTCGGTACCGTTTGCCGTTATGCTGATTGTTCCTTTAGGTATATTTGGTGCGATTATGGCTGCTTTTGGTGGCGGATTGTCAAACGATATTTACTTGCAAGTCGGCTTATTAACCACGATAGGTTTAGCGTCCAAAAATGCGATATTAATTGTTGAATTTGCTATTCATAAAATGGCTGAAGGATTAGGTGTTGTCGATGCGGCAATTGCTGCAGTGCGTCTGCGTTTACGTCCAATATTAATGACCTCAATGGCCTTTATTTGTGGCGTAATACCGCTAGCTATTGCCTCAAGTGCAGGCTCTGGCGCACAGAACGCGCTAGGTATTTCGATTATTGGTGGTACGCTTGCTTCTTCCATTTTAGTGGTAGTGTTTGTGCCGGTGTTCTTTGTGTTAGTTCGTCGGGTATTTCCTAGTAAAACAGATAGCATCGCCAAGGGTAATGCACAATAAGTATAAAATATATACCCAAACTACTTAAACTTAACTGCAAAGGAATGCATCTATGTCGAACCAATAGGTTCGTTAGCGGAGCTTCTGATGAAACCAAAAACTAAAAGAAATGTAGATCCTGCTTTGGCAGAAGCGCGTCGTAGCCAAGTACTTACAGCGGCTGCGGATTGTTTTCGTCGTAAAGGTTTTCATGGTGCAGGCATGGCAGAAATATCAAAGACAGCAGGAATGAGTGCTGGGCATATTTATAATTACTTTGAGAGTAAAGAGGCAATTATAGAAAGTATTATTGAGAAAGACATGGAAGAAATGTTCTCCATATTTCAACAATTTGAAGAGCAACCGGGAGATATTTTAACTGTACTACTCAATGGTTTAAATGTTGGTGTGCAAAAGCATATGGACACTGGTGCCTGTGCGGTCGATCTCGAAATGCTTGCAGAAGCAGGGCGCAACAATAAAGTTGCAACATTATTACGTGACGCGGATATTCAAGCACGTAATAGAATGCGTCAGCTGCTTGTTAGCGAGCGTAGTGTTATTAAAGAAATATCTGAAATCGAGTTGGAAAGTCGTATTAATGTTATTTTTTCGGTGATGGCGGGTTTGCTGTTAAGAAAAATGCTTTATCCGGAACTCACCGAAGAAACCATTTTGATTGCTCTTCGCCCGGCAATGAAAACCTTACTTATGCCATTTGAATAACAGCCCCTAGTTTTGCGCGTATTTTATTGTGTCGAAAACATTATTATTTATACCTTATGAAGGCAATGAAATAAATTGCGCTAAAAAGAGTCTGCAGCCATTGCTGAAATCGCTAGCCTAAACGTATAATCGTTTAAGCACATAATTTTCACATTATCCTCATCAAACACTCACAATATTAACCTGTAAAGTTCTGCGCTCGTTTTCCACTTTATTAAAGCCAATGTAAAAATTTAATGAACATTTATCACGATAAAAAAATTTAATTTCTGGCAAAGTTAAATTAGCAAAATTAAGCTAGCCCTTGCCAAACCTAGCTTATGTTTTTTTGTTCTTTCTAGGTGTCATAAAACAGTAAAAATAGTTTAACAATTGTCTGGTAATGACGCGATTTTCTGGTAATCTCTTAGCTCGCTTATTTCTATTGTTCGTTAATTGAACAGCAAAGTTTAAGCATGGACATTTATTTATCCACATAATAAAAAAATAATAATAATTATGTGAAAAGGATTTCTGACTTACCTTTTTCCATCAATTACAATCACTTATATTAAAGTTGCCGTAAAGTTCATCAATTCTTTATGGTCTTTCGTCGTGCTTTTCAACATACTTATCCACAATTATTGCTATTTGTTGGGACTAAATATAATGAAGTGCTAGAGAGAATTTGCCGATTATGGCATGCTTAGCCCATCTTACTCCCAGTCAAAAATTTATCATGCCAACTTCTGACCAATCACCGCTTATTTTAGTCGATGGTTCATCCTATTTATTTCGCGCATATCACGTGCCATATTTGCAAGCTTTATCAACTTCAGATGGTCAACCCACAGGTGCTATAACTGGTGTGTTGAATATGATTAAAAGTCTGAAAAAAGACTATCCTAACGGCAATATCGTGGTGATATTTGACGCCAAAGGAAAAACTTTTCGCAATGACATGTATCCAGAATATAAGGCAAATCGCCCGCCAATGCCGGATGATTTACGTACGCAAATAGCACCACTGCATGACATTATTACCGCTATGGGCTTACCGCTTTTAGTGGTTGGTGGCGTAGAGGCTGATGATGTTATTGGTACGTTATCGCATCAAGCGACGGCTTTAGGTATCGAAACGGTGATTTCGACCGGTGATAAAGATATGGCGCAGTTGGTGAATCAACACGTACGCTTAATTAATACTATGACTAACGTTGAAATGGATGAAGCGGGCGTTATTGAAAAGTTTGGTGTCCGACCGGATCAAATTATCGATTACCTCGCCTTGATGGGCGATAAAGTTGATAACATCCCGGGTGTTGAAAAGTGTGGTCCTAAAACAGCAGTAAAATGGCTAACGGCGCATCCTAGCTTGAAAGAAGTAATGGCGCATGCCGATGAAGTGAAAGGTAAAGTAGGTGAAAATTTACGTACCGCCTTACCTCAATTGCCGCTTTCATATGAGCTCGCCACCATCAAGCTTGATGTTGAACTTGAGCAAACAGTGGCTGAGCTAAAGCCAGTGGCGGCTGATATTGAAAAATTAACCGCGCTTTATCAACAATTCGAATTAAAACGTCTATTGGCAGATTTAACTGCCGGAGACGATAAGCCCGCAGCTGTTGTACAGAGCGCCGATGAAACTGTCGAACTGCCTGGCGATGTTGACGCTGAATATGACATTGTACTTGATAAGGCAAGCTTTGAAATTTGGCTTGAAAAGTTAAAAACTGCAGAGCTTTTTGCTTTTGACACTGAAACCACCAGTGTTAACTATATGAAAGCAAAACTGGTTGGTTTGTCATTTTGTATCGAAGTAGGAAAGGCGGCTTATGTGCCTTTAGCACATGATTATTTAGATGCGCCAGAGCAACTTGAGCTAGATTGGGTGCTGGCACAACTAAAACCGTTATTAGAAAGTAAAACCGTTGCGAAAGTTGGGCAAAACTTAAAATACGATGCCAATGTGTTATCGCATTATAATATTGCCATGCAAGGTATTGCTTTTGATACCATGCTCGAATCTTACTGCTTTAATAGTGTCGCTACGCGTCATAACATGGATGCCTTAGCAGAAAAATATTTAGGCTATAAAACCGTTCATTTTGAAGATATAGCCGGTAAAGGCGCAAAACAGCTAACGTTTAATCAAATTTCCATTGAACAGGCAGGCCACTACGCCGCCGAAGATGCCGACATTACCTTACGTTTACACCAAGCAATTTATCCACAATTAGCTAGAGTGCCTTCACAGCTTTCTGTATTCGACGAAATTGAAATGCCCTTGTTGCCTGTGCTTGCCCGTATGGAGCAGCATGGTGTGCTAATTGATTGCGATATGTTAGATCAACAAAGCCAGTCGATTGGTGTGCGTTTATCTGAGTTAGAAATTGAAGCACACAACTTAGCTGGCAAAAGCTTTAACTTAAGTTCGCCTAAGCAATTGCAGGTGATCTTATTTGATGAGTTAAAAATACCGGTTATTAAGAAAACCCCTAAAGGTGCGCCTTCGACTGCCGAAGAAGTATTGCAAGAATTAGCCTTAGATTATCCATTACCGAAGGTTATTTTGGAAAATCGGGGTTTAAGTAAATTAAAGTCGACTTATACCGATAAATTACCGCTGTTGGTGGTTGCTAAAACCAATCGTGTTCACACGTCATATCATCAAGCAGTGACGGCAACGGGGCGATTATCTTCGACCGATCCCAATTTACAAAATATTCCAATTCGCAGTGAAGAAGGGCGTAAAATACGCCTAGCCTTTATCGCGCCACCTGAGCATAAAATTGTCGCCATCGATTATTCTCAAATTGAATTACGCATTATGGCGCATTTATCAGATGATCCGGGCTTGGTAAAAGCGTTCTCTGAAGGTAAAGATGTTCATAAAGCAACAGCGGCAGAGATCTTTGCCGTACCGCTTGATGAAGTAACCGGTGATCAACGCCGCAGTGCTAAAGCGGTTAACTTTGGTTTGATTTATGGTATGTCGGCATTTGGCTTGGCAAAGCAATTGAACGTTCCTCGTCATACAGCACAAGCATATATGGATAAATACTTTGAGCGTTATCCTAATGTTTCTCAGTACATGGAAGATACTCGCCAACAAGCGACAGAAACCGGTTATGTTGAAACCTTGTTTGGCCGCCGACTCTATTTACCTGACATTAATGCAAAAAATGGTATGCGTAAAAAAGCGGCTGAACGTGCGGCTATTAATGCACCCATGCAAGGAACAGCTGCAGACATTATCAAAAAAGCGATGTTGGCGGTTGATGCATGGATACAAGCACAAAACGACCCTAGAATTAAAATGACCATGCAAGTGCACGATGAATTAATTTTCGAAATACATCAAGATATCGTAGAAGCAACAACCGCAACCTTGGTTGATATCATGAATAACGCCATCAGCATGAGTGTACCGCTTATTGCCGAAGCAGGTATTGGTGATAACTGGGAGCAAGCGCACTAGATAGCGTTGTTGGCAATGGGGGGCGTTATAATACATTTGATTCAATGTATTATAGGAGCTTAGCTTACCCCAAGTGCGAGTGAGCGATGAAGGCGAGTTTCATGCTTGTATGAAATTTATACTTTCGCTAGACGTTCTTATTAAATAGCACTAAATGATCCCTTCATAATGTGTTCTTTAGGCCTCTATTTAGAGGTCTTTTTTTATAAAAAAAATCAGTGATTTAAATATAAAGAAAACTTATATCCTGCTTCTGTTGCTGAGTCCATATTACAGTTGTGATAAAAAAACACCTTAATGTAAAAAAATTACAGAATGTACTTTACAGTCTTAGAGTTCTTACTCTATAATGCATTTGTTCCTAAAGAACACTTGTTGTAATAATTTGTATTTTTAGCTCTCCTCATAGCTTGCAAGCCGATAACTTAGTTGTCGGTTTTTTTTTGCTCGTATGAAAATTATTTCAAATTTATACTGAAAATACATTTTTACATTCAACTTGACTATTTATGTAATTTTATTACATAAATTCGCTAGAGTTTAAAGAAGCTTGAATAACTTACCAGCGTTGCTACTTTCACTGTTTTACGCGCTTTGATTTTTATCGCCGACAAAGTCAATATTGATTAAGCAATTAAATTTACCTTAACTGATGCTGATCAATAACCAAGTTAGCTGAGTTGCTATTATCAAAACAATATTAAACAGCGGAGAATGATAATGGGATGTTGTGGTCAATGTGGTGGCGAAAGTCATGAACCAGTAGCGGAACAAGAGCAAGCACAAGAGCCAGTTGAAGCAACTGAAGAAGAATAAATTAATAATGTTGAGATAAAAGCAGCGACCTTAGCTGCTTTTTTATTGTCTGAAATTTGTCTCAGATAATATGCGTTACAATAAAAATGAGCTGAACTTTACCTAACGTGTAAGGTCAATAGGCTAATAATATAGCTAAGCTATTGTACTTATGAGTAATAGCGATAATATGGCATTAGCTAAAATAATATCGTGATTGAATCGAGGAACATATTTTGAAGAAATGGACGTTACCGCTGTTACTAACGTGTTTAGTTGCCTGTGAAAATACAAACAAGCTAGAAAACAGTGCATCAGTTAAAAAAATTGCAGGCATAACATTTGTTGAGCAAGTTGAAGCAGAAGAAGGTAAGACGGTTATTCCGTATCAGAAATATGTCCTAGACAACGGCTTAACACTGTTACTTCATCAAGATGACTCAGATCCTCTTGTCCACGTTGATATGACCTATCATGTCGGTTCTGGACGAGAAGAAATAGGTAAATCGGGTTTTGCGCACTTTTTTGAACATATGATGTTCCAAGGTTCAGAGCATGTTGGAGATGACGAACACTTCAAAATAGTCACTGAATCTGGTGGTACCATGAATGGTACAACATCAAGCGATCGTACTAATTATTACCAAACGGTTCCTGCCAATCAACTAGAAAAAATGCTTTGGCTCGAAGCAGACCGTATGGGCTTTTTAATTGACGCTGTCACACAAGAGAAGTTTGAAATACAACGTGAAACGGTAAAAAATGAACGTGGGCAAAGTTACGAAAATCGTCCTTATGGCTTGTTCAGAGAACGTGTTGCCCAAGCTATGTACCCAGTGGGACACCCATATTCATGGCAAACCATTGGATATATTGAAGATTTAAATCGCGTTAATGTTAATGACTTAAAAGCATTTTTCTTGCGTTGGTATGGCCCAAACAATGCCACCTTAACCATAGGTGGAGATATTGATGTTGAAAATGCATTGACCATGGTGAATAAATATTTTGGCACTATTCCATCAGGCCCTGCTGTGGCAATGCCGAAAAAATCACCGTTTACTATCGCTGCCGACCGTTATATTTCAATGGAAGATAATATTCATTTGCCGTTAGTGTACATGTCTTATCCTACCGTGAGTATCAGGCATGAAGACGAAGCACCCCTTGATTTACTGTCGAGTATTTTAGGTGGTGGTAAAACCTCATTACTTTATAAAAACCTCGTTAAAAACCAACTGGCTGTGCAGGCGTCGGTAAGTCATCCGTGCGCAGAGCTAGCTTGTACTTTTAATTTATTAGCGCTACCGCATCCGGCCTCAGGTAAAACCTTGGCTGATATGGAAAAAATTATTCGCGATACCTTAGTGGAATTTGAAGCACGCGGCGTTGAAGATGACGACTTAATAAAAGCAAAAGCTGAAATGGAAGCAGGTTTTGTTTTTGGTTTACAAAGTGTGGCGGGTAAAGTCAGTCAATTAGCCGCAAATGAAACCTTTAAAGGTAACCCTAATTATATTGAACAAGATATTGCCCGTTATGCAGCAGTAACGAAAGCCGACGTGATGCGTGTTTATCTGAAGTATATTAAAGATAAGCACGGCGTTATTATGAGTGTTGTGCCGAAAGGGCAAGCTGATATGGTTGCCGCCAAAGATAATTATACGCCACAACCGAGAGTAATTCCTGAGCTTGTTAAAACAGCAGATGTCGACCTAAAAGTACGTAAAACCGTAGATAACTTTGATCGCAGTATTATGCCAACAGCAGGAGCTAATAAAGCCGTTGAAGTGCCAGCAATGTGGCGAGAAACCTTTGCCAATGGCATCAAAATTCTGGCGTCACAAAGCACAGAAACCCCCACCACATCGATATTGATAAAAATTCCTTCTGGTCATTACTTTGAAAGCAAAGACAAGGCAGGTACTGCCGAGCTTTTAGCAGCAATGCTGAATGAGTCAACGACTAAACGTAGTGCAGAAGCAATGAGCAAAGCATTACAAAAATTAGGGGCTTCAGTTGGGATCTCTGCAGGTAACAGTTACTTAGCGATTAATATAAATACTCTAAGCAAGCACTTAGACGCAACGTTGGCATTAGTTTACGAAAAGCTTACCGCACCAGCATTTTTAGCGAGTGAGTTTGACCGTAATAAAAGTAATGCAATTCAAGGCGCAATTAATGGTAAGAAGGATGCGGGCTATTTAGCATCGACAGCATTCCGCCAATTACTGCATGCTGACAATATCGCTGCAATTGCAAGTTCTGGCTCAGAAGCATCGCTAGAGAATATTCAATTAGCTGATGTTAAGGCGCTGTATGAACAGCAAGTGAAGCCGAAAGACAGCCAAATAATCTTAGTATCTGACTTAGATAAAAGTCGTGTTCTAGCGTCTCTAGCTATATTTAAGCCATTAACGGGAACGGGCAAAACACTATCGCTAGACTTAGCTGATTCAACCGCTAAGTTGGGCGTTATTTACTTAGTTAATAAAGACAATGCAGCTCAATCCGTCATTCGCATTGGTAAGCGTTCACTTACTCAGGATATCACTGGTGAATACTATCGTGCTTATTTAATGAACTTTCCATTAGGTGGCGCTTTTAGTAGTCGTATTAATCTAAATTTACGCGAAGACAAAGGATACACCTACGGCGCCCATTCTTATTTTTATGGTGACAAATTTTCTGGTGCTTATACGGCAAGTGCTGAAGTTCGTGCTGATGTGACCGACAAATCAATTGTTGAATTAGTTAATGAAATACAGCATTACGCAGAGCAAGGGATCAGCGATGAAGAACTTGCGTTTATGCGCAATGCCATTAACCAAAAAGACGCATTAAAATATGAAACGCCGAGTCGTAAACTTAGCTTTTTGGCACAAATTTTAGAGCATGACCTTAGTAGCGATTTTGTTAAAAGGCGTAATGAAATTGTCGCGACTATTAGCAAAGAAGAAATTAACACCTTAGCGAAAAAGCATCTAGATATCAGCACCATGTTAATGGTGGTAGTTGGCGATGCTAAAACCTTAAAGCCACAATTAGAGGCATTAGGCTACCAAGTCATTAATTATGAAATTTAATGATGTTTAGTCAGTAATAACGATAAAGGCCGCTAATTATGCGGTCTTTTTATGTTCAGGAAGAACGGTCAGTTTTTTTGTTCCAGACAAAAACTAAGTAGCTACATTCGTTTAGGAAAAACGCTTAACAGCATTGATTAATTCATCAGCACAAAAAGGTTTAGTTAAATAAGCTGAAGCTCCAAGCTCTATGGCTTGTAGCTGATCGGCCTCATCATGAGAGCCAGATAAAAATAGGATCGGAATATCTGCGCGACTGACAATAGACTTTATTCTTCGGCAACATTCAAAGCCGTCCATGTCAGGCATATGAATATCTAAAATTATTAAAGCAGGTTTATGGGAAATGAGTAGGTTGAGAGCTTGTCGACTTGATTTTGCCGCAAAAATTTGACAACCCAAAGGTTGAATTATTTTTGAAACAACACGAATATTAATTGAGCTGTCATCGACGATAAGTATATCGCTACTTGATTTTTTATCTTCCATAAATTCATCATGTTAGTTCCTTTGTATTAATCTTATACGTTGAGCTTATATTTAACAACTCCGACTAGTCGTTTAAAATTTAATCAAGTTTTTTTGATGACATCCAGCATGCTAAAACACTCTTAAAGGGGGTAGTGAGACTTTCGCCATAGGTCATTACTTATGGCGAAAGTCTAGTACTTAACAATAACACCCTAATTATTTACTTGGATATTTTGCGGGTGTGGTTTTATTTGGTAATGTCGCGCGTATAAATTGGCGAATATCTTGATTAGACGCTTCTAAGTCTTGATAGCGTAGGTACATCATATGGCCGCTTTTATAACCCTTAAAGGATAATCTGTCTTTCATTTTTCCACTAGGGTCTAGCTGTGCCAAGGTATATTTAGCATCAAAATAATTAGTCGCACCGTCATAATAGCCCGATTGAATCATGACATTTAAGTACGGATTTTGTGCCATCGCTAGCCGTAAGTTTTCACCCGTTTTATTGTTACTTCTGTCCCAAGGGTGCACGTTACCAAACATATTATATTTAACGTCAGTTTTATAATTAAGCTCTTCACGTAAATAATAATTTATTGCTGGGGTAAAGCTGTGTAACCAAGACGTTAGCTCCGCATTATAATCAGGGCGACTGCCGGTAACTTTTTCATCGATACCTAAATAGCGGGAATCAAGTCGGCCAACGGTTTGCTCGCGATCGCGCAATATTTCTTTCCAAAAGTAAGATGCCTCAATATCTAAATTATTGCGTAAGACCTCTTGTACTGAAAGCCCAGAATAGCGTGCTACGGTTTCCGCAATGCGCTGTTTTTCATCTGAGGCAATAAAGCCGCCTTTGGCGAGGGCAGGTAAGTATTGTTCAAGCGTAAACTGTTCAATTTCAGGTAAAATTTCTAATAAATCACGGTTTTGTAGATCGCTTGCTAATGCTTTGTGATACCAAGCGGTTGCGGCGAAATACGGTAGGCGATTAGCGGCTTTTACCGGACCATCGCGCTTAATGCCAATATCCGTAGGTGAGACTAAAATTACGCCATTGAGATACATCCATTGACGAGCCTGTAATTCTAAGGCTAAGCCTGAAACACGTGTCGTGCCATAACTTTCACCGATAAGGTATTTAGGTGATTGCCAACGGTTATTGCGCGTGACAAAGGTATTTACCCAATCAGCTAGGTATTTAACGTCAGCATTGACCCCAAAGAACATTTCCTTTTGTTCTGCTTTGGATGGCATTTTCCCGTCTTTATCGGGCAGTACTCGTGAGTAGCCAGTATTGACCGGATTAACAAAAACAATATCGGCGGTATCTAAAATAGAAAATTCATTGGTTTTTACACCGTAAGGTTGTAACGGAAAGCCTTCACTATCTACATTCAGCACTTTAGGACCAGTATAAGCAACATGCATCCAAACTGACGCTGAACCTGGGCCACCATTGAACGAAATCAGTAACGGGCGTGCAGCCCTATTTTTTACTTTTGAGCGTTGATAATAAGTGTAAAAGAGACTGGCTGTAGGGTTACCTTCATCGTCCCAAACCGGTTGTGTGCCTGTGGTTGCTGTGTAGTCAAAAGACTTACCATTAACTTTCGTGCTATGGCTACTGGTGCTACTTTCATCAATCGCAATTTTGCGTTCAAATTCTGCATTTGCCAATGGCGATAAAATTAGTAGTAGGCCAGATAAGGTTATCAAATGTCGAAATGTCATAACGATGTCCTCGGTGTTAAAGTTTATAGCTTTAGCCTACGTTAGCGTGCAGAAAAAGTCATGGTTAAAAGTTAGAACGGCTATTTCTAGCGATTAATAACAGTGCATCTTATTTGCGAGAGGTTAAATAAACAATAATTATATATTGACCATCTACAGCGGCGAAGTTTTTCTTAAGTTGGGTAATTTGCATTAAATGTTGGGCCGGTAAAATGATAACGTCTTGTTGGCTGCCTACGGTTAATGTAGCGTCGTTGAATAAGCTATAAATGAAGCAAAAATCACCTTCTTCAAGCACGTGAGCTTTAGCTTTTAGTTGGCAATCTACTTGCGTAATAAAGTGTGAAGTACGGGTAATAATATTAAAATCTGTTATCTCGGCGTTATGCAAATTACCGACGGTTTTATTGCCGCCATCAAATGTTGCAAGATCTAATAACTGAGATAAACGGTCAATTTTGTTATCGTTATGCTGCAAGTTGATACCGTCACCAGCAATTAAAATGAGGTTCCGGGTATAGCCTTCAAAATTAGAAAAAATACCGTCTTCAACCACACTGGCCATACTTAAGCGCCAATCAAAATCCTCTAAAGTGCCAGCAGAATTTATCGCCATCTCAATCGTTTCGCCTTTACCGTTTTTCCATGGTACGGTTTTAAATTGTTTTGGTTGAATAATTTCTATCATGTGAAGCCCTGTAAGTGTCATATTATTGAGATCATAACGTGAAAAGCTGTGACTTGTCTGTGCGAATGATGCTTTATTTTTGGGCTAATTTCATAATTTGTTACGCTTTTCTTTAAGCTAGCTGCAATTAACAATTGATTAACAAAAAGTGCTTTGTTAGCATGCGCGCTTTCTCATCTATATGTAAATAAAAGGAGCTTCTTATGTTTAAAAAATCTTTTATTGCACTTTCTTTAATGGTGCTACCTTTGACCGCTTCTGCAAACTGGTCAGCGGGTGCTGGTTATGCAAATTTATCAGACAGTGACGATGGTGAGTCAATTTCACTTGGGGTTATTTACGGTGCAGTCGCTTATGAATTCACGAAAGAGGGCAGTAATTTTTCTCTGATGCCTGAACTGCGCTTGGGTACTGGCGTGTCAGATGACAAGTTTTATGGCGCTAAAATAGAAGTTGAGCGTTTTACGGCGTTATCAGTGCGTGGCCAATACAATTACGACAACGGTGTTTATTTGTATGTTATGCCTTCATATGCAAACTTAGATATGAAAGCGAGTTTTCGTGCCGAGTCGTATAGCAACGATAGCTGGGAATTTGGTTTTGGTGGTGGTATTGGTAAAAACATCACAGATAAAGCAAGCATAGAAGCATCATATGAAAGCTATGACGGCACTGATGTATTAACTGTAGGTTTTAAATACGCATTTTAGTCATCAGTACAAGCGAAATAAAAAGGAAGCAGATGCTTCCTTTTTTTATGCTAATAATTCACCGTGCAAGTAGCTGCGTTATCTTGCGTACAATGATGATAATCCAAAAAGTAATGTGATTTAGCGGGCTTTTCTTGCTCAGTTATAAACTTATATAAAAGCTCGGTACCTAACTGGCCCATTTCAAATGGCTTTTGACCTAAATTAGCCACTGAAACGCCAGCTTGAAGCGCCGCGAGTTGTATCTGTTCAGTATCTGCAGAAACTATAATAATTTTTCCATTGTCGATACTTTCCTTAAAGTTAAGCATTTGCTCAATGTATTTAGGATTAAATTGTGCAAAACCAGCCACAGCCAAAAATATCGGCGGTGTGCTTCTAGCAACCATAAATTTCAACTGATTGAGCGCAAGATCTCTTTTGCCTAAACTATAAAGTGGGCAGCGTGCTGTTTCGAACCAGTCATCTATTCCCGACAAACGTTCAGAACGTTGCCCTGAAAGTGCGTAACGCACACCTGCAATACGTTCGTTTAAATTGGGCGCTGAGGAATGGCCGGACTGCAAACAAATGTAATTATGCCCTTGCTTGGCAAATCTCTTAATATAAGTCCCCAGTTCTTTACCAAAATTGAAGTTATCTGTACCTACATAGGCCAGTCTATGTTGTTGGTGCTGAGGCAGTAAATCAGAGTCAAAAGTGATCACGGGAATTTGGCTGTTTTCTATTGCTTGTAATGCACCATTAGCTAAAAATTCTGAATCGGTGATTGATATTAATAAACCATCAATGCCTTTTTTCAGTAAATCATTAACAATAATATTTTGGGCACGAATATCCTGATAATTTTCAGCACCATCGTAAATACAACGTATGTCGTTATGGCTTTCAGCAAACTTTAAGCAGCCCTTAAAAGATTGCAAATAGAAACTATCGTTTTTTGTTTTTCCGACTACACCAATAACGATTTCAGCAAATGAAGGGTGAGATAAAAACAATAAAAAACTAAGAAGTAAAAAGTAACGCGGTTGTCGAGAGCGGTAATTTTTATATTCAACTTTTGAAAACAACAATGAATAATCCTCAACAAAATTATATAGATAGTATCAGGGATATTATAGTCAATAAATGGGATTATGGCAGGAAAATATAATTTACTATGGGAACTTTCGTCATTGATGAACGCACTTTATAGCAATACTGTTGCAGTATTATCATGTGCGTTATCGATACGTTATCTTGAAAAATATCACGAGAATGTTTTACAGAGATAAAAAAGCAGCAATTAAGCTGCTTTTTCTAAACTATAACCGTGAAACTAATCGAGTTATTATTTTAGTGATGACATGTATTGTGATAATGCAGTAATTTCTTCATCCGTTAAATTTGCTGCAACACCTTGCATCATGGCATTGAGGTCATTATTACGTGAACCATCACGGAATTTTTCTAACTGAATTTTTAAGTATTCAGCATTCTGGCTTGCAAGGGCAGGAAAACCAGCACTTGGCATGCCTTTACCGTTAATGCCATGGCAGGCAACACAGGCAGTAACTTCCATTTCAGCGTTGCCACCTAAGTAAAGTTTTTTACCTATAGCGTTATCGCTACCGTTACCAGCAGTAATTTTTTGGCTAGCATAAAAAGCAGCAACATCGGCCATATCTTGATCACTGAGTGCCATTGCCATGCCGCCCATAACCGGATCTACACGGCCAGCTTTACCAGCCGAAGTCATGCCTAGCTTAAATTCAGTGAGTTGTTTAACTAAGTAGCTGGCACTTTGGCCTGCTAATTTAGGGTACATAGGTACAAGGCTATTGCCGTCAGCACCATGACAGGCGGCACACATAGCTGTTTTACTTTTACCCGCTTCAGCATTGCCTTCAGCTGCATTAGCAGTAGCTACTGCACTTAATCCTAATAAAACAGTCATGATAAATTTTTTCATTGGCTTAGTCTCTGCTTGTCATTGATGCGAAAAGATACGATAAATCGTTTGTTTTGGCATTCTACACGAATTTAATGATTGTGAAATAATGACGTTAAAAAAATCAAATAAATGTTGGGTAATGTTTAGTGAATTCATATTTAACGATAAGTTAATATATAAAAAAAGCAGCGAATATCGCTGCTTATATTTATCTTGGCCAAGCCTTATTAATATAGTTACTTCATTGACGCCATATATTTTGCTAACTCTTCAATGTCACTTACTGACAGTTTAGAGGCAACACTCTGCATCATGGTGTTGTAATCGTTATTACGCTCACCTTTTTTGAACTTCATTAATTGCGCTTTTAAGTACGCTTCATTTTGGCCGGCAATCGTTGGGAAACCGGCTTTGTTCATGCCTTTACCGTTAACACCGTGACAAGCAACACAAGCGGTAATTTTGCGCTTTACGTTACCACCAAAGTAGAGTTTTTTACCTATTTCTGAACCGGCTGAATCAGCGACAGCAATTTTTTGTGCAGCATAATAACTGGCAATTTCTAACATGTCTTGCTCGCTTAACGCTGCAGCCATAGGTCCCATCACTGGGTCTTTACGGGTACCCGTTTTAAACTCTTGTAACTGCTTTACAATGTAGTCAGCACTTTGGCCAGCAAGTTTCGGGTAAAGTGCAACAGGGCTATTACCGTCAGCACCATGACATGCTGCACAGGTGGCCGCTTTAGCTTTACCGGCAATAACTTCAGCGGTTACTGGTGCTGCAGGCATGACTCTGCGTGAAACCACGTTAGCAACGGCTGCAGGGTCGGCAAAATATGCCGCCATGTCAGCAATGTCGTCTTTCGTCATGGCTCCGGCAAATTGATTCATGGCGTAGTTGACACGATCTTTGTGCTTAAAATTCATTAATTGTTTAGCGATGTATTCAGGGTGTTGGTTCGCTAGGTTAGGGTAAATTAATACCTCACTGTTACCTTCGCTGCCATGACAACCAATACATGCGCCAATGCTGCGAGAAGCATCACCTAGTTCATATAAGCTTTTACCGGCTGCTGGGTTAGGAACATAAGCAACAGGTGCTGAATTCGCTGCGCCAGCGGTATTTTCTGAACCACTGTCACTGCTTGCACCGTTACGTGGTAAAGCTGAGAAGTAGGCGGCTAAGTCAGCCATATCTTGTTCAGATAAAGCTGCTGCCATTGGTGCCATTAGCGGATCTTTACGGTCACCGATTTTGAATGCGTTAAGCTGTTTTGCAATATAGTCAGCATGTTGGCCAGCTAAGTTAGGAAAGCTATCGCTAGCGCCAATACCGTCTGCACCATGACAGGCAGCACAAGTTGCTGCCTTAGCTTTACCTGCGTCAGCATCACCTGATGCAGCCACAGCAATATTCATACTTAGTAGGATTAAAATTAATGAAGTTAAAATATGTTTCATAACAAAACTCTCAACATGCTTTTGTAATTTTATTGAATGTCTTCAATAAGCCGAAAAAATTGGCGTCATCATACACTATTAACGCCCTTTATAGGACGTTTTAGCGAAAAAATTTGCCTAAAGTCTAATACAATTGCATCTTTAGTGCGAAAAAACGATATAATATGGTTTTAATTTACCTTGTTGGACCTAAATCTTGTCTTCTACAGCCATTCATCTAACCAAAGCGACTTTTACCATTAGCGCACCCGATATCCGTCGTTTACCCGCAGATAGTGGTATTGAAGTGGCATTTGCCGGTCGCTCTAACGCAGGTAAATCAAGCGCGTTAAACACCCTAACTAATCAAAGAAGCCTTGCTCGTACCAGTAAAACACCTGGCCGAACCCAATTGATCAATATTTTTGAAATTGCTGAAAACAAGCGCTTAGTCGATTTGCCAGGCTATGGCTTTGCCAAAGTGCCAATGGAAATGAAGAAAAAGTGGCAGAAAGCCTTAGGTGAATATCTAGAAAAGCGTGAATGCTTAAAGGGTTTAGTAATATTGATGGATATTAGGCATCCATTGAAAGACCTTGATATGGACCTTATTAAATGGGCTGCTGAAGGTGAATTACCTGTTTTAGCCTTACTCACCAAAAGCGATAAATTATCGCAAGGTAAAGTAAGTTCACAAGTACTGGCGGTTAAAAAGCAATTGGCATCATTAAATGCTGATATTAAAGTACAGGCATTTTCATCATTAAAACGCACCGGCTCTGAACAAGCTGACGCGGTAATTTGTAACTGGTTTCAAGATGAAAACATCCAACCTTTGACTGAGTTAAGCGAAGAACCTTTGCCCGAAGAGTAAGCAAAGTTACAAGGTACTAAATACGGCATAATAATTTCACGCCTCGAATGTTCGGGGCGTTTTTGTGTTTATTCTTTAATTGTTTAGCGGGTTAATTCCGGCATCAGTTAACTTTTTTTTGTCGACATGCTTGCTAAAACGCTGCATTAGTCGCTGTAGTTTAGGGTGAATATAACGTTGGCAAAAAGGCCGGTTTGGTGAGCTATAAAAATAATCCGTTAACTCTGCTTTATTGGCTTTAAACTCACTAAATGGTAATACTTGTGTAATGATTTCTTGTTGAAAATCGCCTTGCAGTTGCTGCAAAATTTTATGGCATTGCTGTGCTTGAATATCACTATTGGTATAAACTGCCGAGCTGTATTTTTTGAGCATTGCATGATTGGCTGTGCAAGCATGGGTATGTAAATGAATGCTGAGCAAATCATGCAGGGAAATGATCTCAGGTTCGAAATACACCTCAATAGCTTCAGAAAACTGAGTATTTGGTGCAACCGAGGCTACCCAACCTTGGTTGATTTGAATTACCCCTTTTAATGACGCAAAAACACCTTCAGTGCACCAATGACAACCACCACCTAAACCTATTCTATGCTGCCATAGCATAGTATTAATTTTCAGGTAACACCCAATCAGGGCGCGGGAAGTGGCAAGTGTAGCCATAAGGTACGTGCTGCAAATAATCTTGATGCTCGGCTTCTGCTTGCCAAAAATCACCGGCTGGTGCAACCTCGGTGACTACTTTACCAGGCCACAAACCTGACGCATCGACATCAGCAATCGTTTTTATTGCGATGTTTTTTTGTTGCTCACTGGTATAGTAAATAGCAGAGCGATATTCACTACCTCGGTCATTGCCTTGTCGGTTTTCTGTCGTCGGATCATGTATTTGAAAAAATAATGCTAAGATTTTTCGATACCCGATCACAGTATTTTCAAACAGTATTTCAATACCTTCAGCGTGGTCACCATGATTCCGATAGGTGGCATTTTCAACATTACCACCAGTATAACCAACGCGCGTTTCGACTACGCCAGTTAATTTACGAATCAAATCTTGCATGCCCCAAAAACATCCACCGGCCAATACCGCACGTTCAATCGCCATAATTTATCCTGCCACTTGTGATAGATACGCTTCGTAGCCTTCAGCAACCATATTGTCGCGATGAATAAACTTCAAAGAAGCAGAATTAATGCAATAGCGCAAGCCGCCGTGTGTCGCTGGACCATCAGTAAACACATGGCCTAAATGGCTATCGCCATGAGCAGAACGTACTTCTGTGCGCACCATGCCGTGAGTCTCATCGCTAAGTTCATTAACGTTTATTGCTTCAATAGGCTTACTAAAACTAGGCCAGCCACAACCTGAGTCAAATTTATCGGCTGAGGCAAACAACGGTTCACCTGAAACAACATCAACGTAAATACCGGGAGATGTATTTTCTAGGAGCTCGCCAGTCCATGGGCGTTCAGTGCCACTTTCTTGCGTCACGCGATATTGCTCAGGGGTTAAAGCAGCAATAGCTTCGCTCGATTTTTTATATTGAGACATAAATTCTCCTCAGTTATCTAATAACTCGTTAATGGCTTAGTACGTATTCACTAAAACTAAAATATTAGCGTGATATACGCCACCTAACAATAGACCGGAGAATTAATGAATAATTCGCACCATGTCAATGCTAGGCTATTTATTTTTGTAATCGTAATTAAAATTTATCGGCAGGAATTTTAGACATAAAAAAACCGATGGCAAAGTGGCCATCGGTATAGTTAGCTTGGGGAAGCTAGAATTCAAAATTAATACAACAGGTGTTCTAAAGAGAACAAAATAAGTATAGAGCAACCACTCTACAAAAGTAAAGCCTTTACTCTAAAAAAATATTAATTTGTTTTTATATAAAAATAGAGTGTGTGTGGATCGTCACAAATAATAGAAATGCGTCACTCGATGAGGAAATTTGATATGATACTACCGTTTATGGCAAGCAAATTTCCTACTGGTTGAATGGCCATTTACTCGATCATTCTTTAGTGCCGTCAACTTTAAGGCTTAGCATTCCAGCTAATTTTCTTATAAACTTTCAATTGTTTAAGTCAAAAATTAAATCTGTTATTTTTGGTTTGTTGTTTATCTATCTTGTTATTCTTAGCGGCAAAATAGACGACGAGCAGCTAAGTATGGAAGACATTTTATTTAATAATAAGGATATTTATGAAATATATTTTTTTAGCCGTTAGCCTATTAGTGTTAAGCGCTTGCGGGGGCGGTAAGGATAAAAAAACAGAAGGCAGCAATGAATTACCAGAAAATGCCGCGAGTTTTACCTTACAAAACATTCGATTTGATGCGACAGATTATTATGAAGGTGAGCAGGTTACGGTTACTAAAGGTACTAGTTTTGAAGTTCAGTGGGTATCACCCACGTCAGCACCTTACATCATAGATTTACACTTATCGACTAGCGGTGCAGTACATTCTGACAGTAATAAAATAGTAGAACTTAAGTGTGGCAGCGCTTCTTTCTCACTTTGCCCTAACGCAACAGCTGAAGTGCAATGTGAAATTGATGATAACAAACTATCTTGCTTTATTGGAAGTGACTACATAGGTAGCGTCGGCTTTCAGGAGCAAGAGCTATCAAAGCTCAAATTTATTATAAAAGGTTGTGATGCCCTCAGTAATTGTGACGTAAAAACCTTTAATTTGTCGGTACAGAATAAGACCGGGTAATGCTGCGGATTTATAATAACTTTGTAGTTAAAAAGCACCATTATTTATCAGAAATTCTGCTGGTAGTATTAATATACCAGCCACGAATATTACTTTTGAAAATCGAAGTCTAATAAGTGACTATGCTGCATTATTTATTTCAACACGGTAGCATATTCCACCTTTAGCTAGTGATAAGGTCTCTCGTTTACCTGCGGGGAGTAAGCTCTACAACTTGGGTCTTTTAGCGTTCGGCCGATGGCTTATTAGTGGTTTCTGATGATGTAACTCGCGCTTTACTTTTAGCTCTTTTTTTCTTTTTGGCATTTTTACTGGCTGAAACTACGGTCTTAACAAACTCTGCTGATTTTTTGCTGGGATTAAAAGCAATTTTAATAGTTCTACCGTTATGTTCAATAATATCGCCTTGGCGAACTTTTTTACGTTTTTGCACGACAACTTCATTGTTTACTAAAACCTTACCTTCACTGATCATGGTTTTAGCTTCCCCGGCAACGCCAACCATATCGGCAATTTTGAGTAATTTATAAAGTTCTATAGGTTCAACACAGATTTCGAAAATTGGGTGTTCAGACATGAAATACGCCTAATAATTTTAAATAATAATATCGTTAAATTCTAACATGCATTGCATAAAACTTGTATTAAGGATTCTTTATAATACTGAGTGAACATATTTGGTAACACCTTAGGTATTTTGTATCATAAAGTACCGGGCTGGCCAATTGCTTTTGGTGATGATGATGACGAGAAAAATTATTTAGAAAAGGCCTTAGCACTAAACCCGCAGGGTATTGACCCGCATTATTTTTACGGTGAATTTCTCTATGATGAAAGGGATTATACTGAAGCGAAAAATCATTTGTTATTGGCTCAGCAAGCACCGAAAA
>CAJXUN010000056.1 GCA_913061475.1 uncultured Colwellia sp.
ATGTTTTTTTAATTTTTTGCTTGAAAACGTTTTTGCTACCCCCACATGTTAACTATCGAGTGAGTATTGAATAATTATGTTTGATAGCCACGACAAGTAATCGTTTTAAACTAGTTAATGTAGGAAGATTTCAGATGTCAGAAACAGGCCAAAAAGAAAACCATAAGTTTGCATCAGATAACGCAAAAATTTTACAACTAATGATCCACTCTCTTTACTCAAATAAAGAAATTTTCTTACGAGAGTTAGTGTCTAATGCCGCCGATGCATCAGATAAATTACGCTTTAAAGCGCTGTCAGACGCTAGCCTATATGAAGGTGACGGTGAGTTACGTGTTCGCGTAAGTGCTGACAAAGAAGCCAACACACTAACCATTTCTGATAACGGCATTGGTATGACACATGACCAAGTTGTTGAACATTTGGGTACCATCGCCAAATCAGGTACGGCTGAATTTTTCTCACAATTATCTGGCGACCAAGCGTCTGACTCACAATTAATTGGTCAATTCGGTGTTGGTTTTTACTCAGCATTTATTGTTGCCGATAAAGTTACTGTACGTTCACGCGCAGCAGGTGTTGATAAAGCTGACGGTGTCGAATGGGTATCGGAAGGTGAAGGTGAATTTACTACCGCGAAAATCGAAAAAGCTAATCGTGGTACTGATATTATTTTACATCTAAAAGAAGAAGAGTCTGAGTTTTCGGATGACTGGCGTTTAAAGTCAATTGTCACTAAATACTCAGATCATATCTCAGTATCGGTTGAAATGTTAACACCCGAAGTGCCAGCGGTTGAAGCAGTTGCCGAAGTAAAAGACGATGAAGGTAATATCACTACGCCAGCGGTTGAAGCACGTGATGCTGTGCCAGCAACGTGGGAACCGGTAAACAAAGCAACAGCACTTTGGACGCGTGAAAAGGCTGAAGTAAGTGACGAAGAATACAAAGAATTCTATAAGCATGTATCTCATGATTTTGCTGACCCTATGCTTTGGGAACACAACAAAGTAGAAGGTAAAACAGAATATACCTCACTACTTTACATTCCTTCAAAAGCACCGTTTGATATGTACAATCGTGAAAAACAACACGGTTTGAAATTATACGTACAACGTGTATTTATCATGGATGACGCTGAGCAATTTATGCCTGCTTACTTGCGCTTTGTTAAAGGTTTATTAGATTCAAATGATTTACCATTAAACGTTTCGCGTGAAATTTTGCAAGACAACAAAGTTACGCAAGCAATTCGTAAAGGTTGTTCAAAGCGTGTTTTGAAAATGCTTGAAAAATTAGGCAAGAAAGACGCAGAGCAATATCAACAGTTCTGGAATGAGTTTGGCCAAGTGCTAAAAGAAGGTCCAGCAGAAGATATGGCTAATAAAGATGCCATTGCCGGCTTATTACGCTTTGCTTCAACTGATGCTGATACCAGCGTACAAAGTGCGTCTTTAGCGCAATACGTTGAGCGCATGAAAGAAGGCCAAGAAAAAATATACTACGTGGTTGCCGATAGCTTCGAAGCTGCAAAAAATAGCCCTCATTTAGAAGTGTTCCGTAAAAAAGGCATTGAAGTATTACTCATGTCAGATCGTATTGATGAGTGGTTAGTAAGTCATTTAACTGAATTTGACGGCAAGCAATTACAATCAGTAACGCGCGGCGGCTTAGACTTAGGTGATATGGATGATGCTGAAACAAAAGAAGCACAAGAGAAACTTGAGCAAGAATTTGATTCTGTGGTAATCCGTATCAAAGCAGCACTTGAAGGTAAAGCGAAAGACGTTAAAATTTCTCAACGTTTAACGGATTCACCAGCCTGTATCGTTGCAGACGAGCATGACATGAGCAGCCAAATGATGAAGTTGATGCAGTCAGTTGGCCAAGAAGTGCCAGATGCCTTGCCAATTTTTGAAATTAACGCTGAGCATGACTTGATCAAGCACGTTGCTGATGAGCAAGACGATGAGCAATTCAAACAATGGACTGAAGTATTGTTTGAACAAGCGATGTTAGCAGAGCGTGGTAGCTTAAAAGACCCAGCCACTTTTGTTGCGCGTTTGAACAAATTGATGTTGAGCTTAACAAAATAGTGTTTTAAGTCATGATACCGGTTGTCATTCAAAGTGTCGTGATTCATACATCTTGATTGACAGCGAGTATAGTCGTTAGACTTTAGTCAAAAAAAGGAGCTTTTTAGCTCCTTTTTTGTTTTTTTAGCCTGCTTGCTACTTGTTTGAAACCCTTTGAATATGTATAGTGTTTGCTTTTACGCAAAACCAATTCATTAATTAAATAGGGTTATACTAAATGCGCATTATTTTATTAGGTGCACCGGGTGCGGGCAAGGGTACTCAAGCACAATTCTTAATGGCTAAATTTGGCATTCCGCAAATCTCGACCGGTGATATGCTACGCGCTGCAATTAAAGCAGGAACTGAACTTGGCAAAAAAGCCAAAGCAGTGATGGACGCAGGGCAACTCGTTTCTGATGAATTAATTATTGGCTTAGTTAAAGAGCGTATAGCACAAGATGACTGTAAAGCCGGCTTCTTACTTGACGGTTTTCCTCGCACTATTCCACAAGCTGATGCCATGAAAGAAAACGGTGTTTCGGTTGATCATGTGGTTGAATTTGACGTACCAGATGAAGTTATCGTTGAACGTATGGCTGGACGTCGTGTTCACGCGGGTTCAGGTCGTGTTTATCATCTTGTTTATAATCCGCCAAAGCAAGAAGGCAAGGATGATGAAACAGGTGATGATTTGTCAATCCGTCCGGATGATGAAGAAGCAACGGTACGCAAGCGTTTAGGCATTTACCACGAACAAACCAAACCCTTAGTTGCCTACTATCAAACTGAAGCCAATGCTGGTGCTTGTGCTTATTTAACTATTGACGGCACACAGCCAGTTGAACAAGTTAGCTCATTATTAAATGAGAAGTTAGCGTAAGCTATATACAGTACGCTAAAGTTTAAAATTAAAGCTCGCTTATGCGGGCTTTTTTATGTTCAGGACGAACGGTATTCTGCGATCACATGGATGTGAAAGAGCAGTTATGTTCAGGACGAACGGTATTCTGCGATCACATGGGTCGTTCTTTGCCATCCATGGCATCACGACATTAATGTTTCCCTGCATGTCATGTGAAAGAGCAGCTATGTTTAGGCCTTTCTCCGGCATCCTGTCTTTCAAAGCATTAGTATCTGTCGATAATTGCTCCTGCATTATGCTAATGACTTACATCAGTGTAAGAATATCTACGTCACTATGAAGGAGTATTGAGCGCCGGAATAATTATATTTGTGTTATTTGACCGTTCTGCAGGTTATTTTTACCTAAATGGCTCTGTTAATCACTTTACCTAATAGGTATCATTTCTAACAACAAGAAAAACAATAATTTATAAGAATTTATCGATAAGGAAAAACATCATGATGACATTGTCATTAACAGGTTTCTACGCAAGTTTGCTCGGCATTTTATATATCGGCTTAACCATTAACATTATTCGTTTACGCAGAAAATTTCAGATTGGTATTGGTGACGGTGACAACAGAGTTTTAGCTAAGGCTATTCGTGTTCATGGTAACTTTGCTGAATATACCCCTATCGCACTGATATTATTGGCGAGCTATGAACTCAATGGTGCATCGATAATGATGTTACATGCCTTAGGAGCGACGTTAGTTGTTGGTCGTGTTTTACATGCTATTGGTTTAACGAAAACTATCGGTATCTCAATACAACGACAAGTAGGGATGCTGTCGACATTTTTGGTGATTTTAGTATTAGCGATTGAAAATATTCGATTATTTATTTTAGGTTAATTGTTTTAAATTGCCTATTCGAAAGTCATATGTCGCCGATTGAATTACATATGAATAACAAATTCAAGATAGCCAATTTAAAAGCCACCATGAGTTAATGGTGGCTTTTTCTTTTTAACGAGTTTTTAGCATGCTGATGTGTGGAATGCCATCTTCTAAATACATCTCACTTACTCGCTCAAAGCCATGTTGATTGTAGTATTTTTCTAAATGCTCTTGTGCTGATATTTTTACCGTATCTGCTGGAAAATGCTCTATGCATTTGGTTAAAGCGACTTGCATTAGCTCGTGGCCAAGGCCTTTGCCTCTGGCACTAGGCGCAATAACCACACGGCCAATACTAATATGGTCTTGATATGTTAAGCCTTTGGGTAAAATGCGTAAATAGGCGGCCATAGTGCCATCTTGGTAGCAAAACAAATGCTGAGTTTCTGGGTGGCGGTCATGTTCATCTAAATCAGGATAAAAACAGCTTTGCTCAACAACAAAAATATCAATCCTTAACTTTAGTAGATCATAAAGCTCGTGAGTGTTTAGCAGTGAAAAGCTTTTATCATTCCAGATGATTGCTGTCGGCATAGTTGACTTTGTTAATGATGTTTAGCACATTTTTTCATGATATACCATTGATGTACATACTCTGACTGAAAGTTTTCTGTCGCACAAAGCAGAAATTAAACTCGCTAGATAAACGGATTAAAATCAAATGCTTTATGGCTTATAACGCTTGAATGTCGCTATTGCTGATGTTTTTAATGAGTAGTTGTTCAAAATCGTCTTTTGATAGCGGTCTAGCAAGCAGATACCCTTGGCCTAAATGGCAACCTGCTTGTTTTAGCAATTGTTTTTGTTGCTCGGTTTCTACGCCTTCTGCAATAACTTCGATATTGAGTTTATTAGCCATCATGATAATAGCTTCACAAAGTGCGACGTCTTTGGTACTAGTTGACATGTTTTGTACAAAAGTTTTATCAATTTTTAGGTAATCAATAGAGAAATTTTTAAGGTAAGAAAATGAGCAATATCCGGTACCAAAATCATCAATAGAAACCGACAGACCTTGTTGGCGAGCCTTATCAAGTGCACTCGCTACTTCTGCTTGGTTTTCCATTAACAGATTTTCGGTAATTTCAATGGCGATTGCCTGCGATGGTATATCTTGGGCGATTAAAGATTCAGCCCAAGTAATAATTTGCTCACCATTATTTCTATACTGCACCGGAGAAGTATTAATACTGATCATTAAATTACTACAGAGCGTGTTTCTCCAATATTTTACTTGCTGTGAGACCTGACTAAATATCCACTCACTGATGTCAATAATTAGCCCCGTTTCTTCAGCAAGAGGAATAAAGTCTAGTGGCGAAATTAAACCTTTATCTGGATGCTGCCAGCGAATAAGCGCTTCGGCTTTAGATATTTTGTTTGTTTCTAGATCTAAAATCGGTTGATAAACCATATAAAACTGCTGTTCTTTAATTGCAATACGCAGATCTTGAATAGTTTCCATGCGTTTGAGAAAGTCTGTTCGCATATTTTCGGTGAAATAGTGAATACTATTACGTCCTCGCGCTTTAGCACCGTACATTGCTTGGTCGGCGTTTCTTAATAATACGTCGATACTTAGAGCGTCATCAGGATAAAGTGCAATGCCGATGCTGGCGGTACAGTAAACACTCTTTTGTTCAAATACATAGGGCTGAGCTAAGGTGTTGAGTAATTTCTGACTTATATTGTCAATGTCTTCGGCGGTATTGGTGCCAACAAGTACGATAATAAACTCATCACCACCTAAGCGCGCGACGATATCATTTTTTCTTAGACACTCTTTAATACGTTTTGAACTCTCGATAAGTAAGATGTCTCCAGTCGCATGCCCTAATGAGTCATTAACATCTTTAAAATTATCAAGATCTAACATAATAATCGCTAGCTGCTTACTTTCACGTTGAGCATTATCTACTGCGCTAGTTAAGTGTTCGTTTAATAAGTTACGATTTGGTAAGTTGGTTAAACTGTCAAAGTTGGCTTGTTGCCATATTGTTTTATCAGCGCGTTCTCGCTCAATTGCGATACGGGCGAGATTGGCAAACTGCTCAATGAGCGTGAAATCGACTGGCTTTGGTGTTGATATTTTTCCTTGGTAAATAGCAAAAGTACCGAGTACATTGTTGTTACTATCAATGATCGGCTCTGACCAACAGGCTGCGAGTTGCGCTTTTTTTGCTAATTCGGCCCATGATGCCCAATAAGGGTGAGAGGCTATGTCAGCAACAATTACTCTTTCTCTTGTGAATGCCGCAGTACCACAAGAGCCTATACCGTCGCCAATAGTTACCCCGTCTATAGCTTCGTTATAAAAGTCAGGTAAACTAGGAGCTGCGCCTAACCTTAGGTGTTTGCCTGTATCATCGAGCAGTAAAATACTACACATAGTTTCGGGGTATTCATTTTCAATACATCGTATAACAGCGGGTAATACTTTTGATAACTTACCTGAGCTGGCAATTAATTCAAGAATGTTATTACGCAATTGATTTATTTTGTCTTTTTCTAATAATTGACGGGCCTTAGTTTGCATGAACATTGCAAATGCTAAGGCGAATAGACTAGTTAAAATTAACGATGCTATAACACGTGGTAGTGTGTAGCTATCAAACTCTTGGTAGGTAATTAAGCAAGCTAGGGTGATAAAGAGACCGTTAAATAAAATTGCTACGATGGGGCTGAGTAAATAGAAACTAGCAATTACGATCGGAAAAACCCAATAAATTAAACTAGCCCCTTTTAAGTGAATAGCTATTAAGAGCCATACTTGCAGAAAAATTGCTAGTATGGTGCTAAACAATTTTGTTTTATTGCTGAACCATACCGCTGAGAAAATAATCGTTGAGCCAACAATGGCGCCAATATCAATAATAATATCTATTTTTTCTTGCAGTTGAATACTTAAAATAAGAAATGGAAATAAGCCAAGTATCGCTAGGGCTGTAACCGTAAGGAGGATTTTGTCTTCTACTGGGCGCTGTGCGAGTTTGGCCTTCATGCTAAGTGAGCTCCTCATCCATAAAATTTCTTTTCGAAACATTGTTAAGCTAAAGCTTTACTGAATAGTCTAACATACCGGAAAATAAAACGAAAAGTAGCGAAATAAAAAAACAAAAATATAAGCTTATTTATTTAGAATGAAAACTTTATTTAATTCATAGGTAAATTGACAGTCAAGCTTTGCAAATAACCGCGGTACTGTTTACGTACAAGGTACTCGCATATTTCTTGTTTATATTGGCTAATATCGAGATCAGGGTACTCAATATATAACACGTTTTTTAACGCGCTTTGTTCGAGAAAGAGCAAGTAAGCAAGGGGGAGGTATTTGGGGTTAAAGTCATTTTGGTAAACGGTAGCTCTAACTTGCGACGCACTATAATGCTGTTTTTCACCGTAGCGTTTTTCAAGCGCAGGCAAAAGTTTTACATCATATTTTTTAATGGAATAATATTTAAACATGGGCTAATCCTTAGCGTGATGTTACATCCTAAATCATGGAGATATATTATAGTTTTCTAGGCTTTATTCGTCAAGGTTAAAGCGCTGTATGGCCTGTTTTTACTGGCTTTTGTGGGTTGAGGTTCACATTTGTTATTTGTAAATTTATTACAGAGCATGGCATTGGGCCATAATATTTTTCGCCCTGAAAGTAATTCTTTTGTTGTCTAGTCTTAACCTAATAACGGGGTGTGCTTAATCTTATTAGCTTTTTGTTTGTGGAGCATAAGCAAAATAAATAGATTAATAATATGCCAAATGAGCTCTGCTTAATTCACTTGCTGAAAACTATATAGCGAAGTTCATTAAAAATTAGGGGGGATTAATGATGTGCAGTGCGCTGGTATCTCGGAAAAACCCAGCCTCTTGATAAGCTTGCACAATGGCTTTTTTGGCGCGCAGTTGCTTTAAACCTTGATTAATCGCGACAATAGCTGATTCACCCAACGGATGTCGTTTGCTAACAACGAAGTGACGACTATCATTTAATTGCACTGCGACATTTTTTACTGGTACTAAGTGAATATTTTCTAGGGTAAAACTTTGATCTTCGCTTGAATGAAAAGGCATTAATAAAAAATCTATCCATTGTAGCTTTACCATTCGTGCCATGCTTAACCATTCATCTTCACGAATAAGTTCTTTAAGTGGTAAATCGGATAATGTTTGCCAGTCAGTTTTCCATCTCGGTGTAGAAACGGCAGTTAGTGAGCGAAAGTCATCTAAATTTTTAATATTTAATGTTTTTTCGTTTTTTGGACTGGTGTAAATGCCAGCAAAGTATTCACCTTTTCTTATCACTGGTTCTGAGATATAAACATGTTCGGAGATAGAATTAGCATCAGCTAGCCAATAAGAATCGAAACTTAGTAATAGCTTACCTTGCTGTAGCATATTCGTATTTCGAAAATTTATCTTTCCAGGCACGTAGGTAAAACCATAGTTAAAGCCGCCTAAGCTCAACGCTTGTTGGACAATAATCATATCAACCACATCTCTGCGAATAGTGCTGCCAGAAAACGTACTTATATCGGTTACTTCTCTGCCATCAACAAAATTAACATAGTGGCTGTAGACATCATCGCGAACATAAATAACAATATCATCGGCATGTAATGAGCAATGAAAACTGAAGAGCATGACTACAAGCTCAATTGGTCTAACCAGACTTTTAAATCGCATAAATAACCTTACAACTATTCTACTTTTAGTTTAGTTGATAATTTTTTTATGTCGTGATATTCGAGCGTAAATAATTTTTACCTACGCTCATCTTTTTTCACTTAAAAGTAAGGGTTTTTTTCGTCTATAGCTACTGCGCCTGATGTCTTGACTGCAATACTGCCATCACTTCACTGAGTTCGATATTTTGATCTTGTAGTAAGACTAAGGTGTGATAAAACAAATCTGCACATTCACCCAATAAGTCTTCTTTGGTTTCAGCGACAGCGGCTAATGCGACTTCAACACCTTCTTCCCCTACTTTTTGAGCTATTTTAGTGGTGCCGCGTGAAAATAAATGTGCAGTATAACTATCTTCTGGCGCATCATTTTTGCGACTAGCGATAACTTGCTCAAGTTGGCTGAGAAAGTTTTGTTGACTAATGGCTTGCTCAGGGAAGCAAGACTCCGTACCTAAATGGCAAGTGGGACCTTGTGGACGACACGCGATAAGTAGGCTGTCTTGATCACAGTCAGTTACTATTTGGTTAACTTTTAAATAGTTACCGCTAGTTTCTCCTTTGCACCATAGGGCTTGTTTTGCTCGGCTGTAAAATGTTGCTAAGCCCGAGTTTAATGTTTGCTCTAAAGCTTCAACATTCATGTAACCTTGCATTAATACCGCGCCAGTATCTTGATGTTGAATAATTGCTGGGATCATACCCGCCATTTTATTCCATGCCAATTGGCTGATATTATCTTGTGTTATTAGCATAATCTGATCTCAACTTTTTCATTTTTTAACTGTTGTTTTAATTCATCCATCGCGATAATACCTTTATGAAACACACTGGCAGCAAGTGCACCATCAACATCTGCCTGTTGAAAAACTTCAACAAAGTGTGATATTTCTCCGGCACCACCTGAGGCGATTAATGGCAGGTTACATAATTTTCGTACTTGGCTGAGCTGTGCAATATCATAGCCTTGTCTGACGCCGTCTTGATTCATGCAGTTAAGCACAATTTCACCTGCGCCAAGTTTTTGTACTTCTTGGATCCAGTCGAGTGTTCGCCATTTTGTTTTTTGCGTACGGCTTTCATCACCAGTGAATTGATACACTTGATATTCACCTAAACCATTATTCGCGTCTTTATTGAAAAAACTATCAACGCCAACTACGATACATTGTTGGCCAAAAACATCGGCTAATCGTGATATTAAAGTGGGGTCTCTTAATGCCGGTGAGTTAATAGATATCTTATCAGCGCCCATCATTAAAATTTGTTTCGCATCCGCTTCGGTTTTTATACCTCCGGCAACACAAAAAGGAATGTCAATAACTTGCGCTATCCTACTTACCCAACTTTTATCGACCACGCGATCATCTGAACTAGCGGTAATATCATAAAAAACTAATTCGTCGGCACCAGCCTCGGCGTATTTTTGCGCAAGTGGCACGATATCACCAATAATTTCATGGTTACGAAATTGTACGCCTTTGACGACTTTACCATCTCTGACATCGAGACAAGGAATTATGCGTTTGGCCAACATGCGATCGCCTCCTCTAAGGTAAATTTACCTTCTAATAATGAGCGGCCAAGAATAACACCGTCTACACCCGTAGGAATTAATGCTTTAATATCAGCTAGTGAGCCAATACCACCTGAGGCTTGCCATTTAATACTTGGGTATTGTTGGCAAAGCTCTTGGTACATTTCGACATTACTGCCACTTAATGTGCCATCTTTACTGATGTCGGTACATAATACGTGGATCAAGCCTGCGGCGATGTAATCATCTAACAAGCTTTCTAAATTAACGCCACTGTCTTTTATCCAACCATGGGTCGGCAGGGTTTTGTTACCTGAAGCATCAATTTTTACATCTAGTGCTAAGACAATATGTTCACCACCAAACTCAGTTAACCATTGTTGCACTAGCGCCGGCTCTTTGATAGCCAGTGAGCCTATAACAATACGATCAGCGCCTAAAGACAGTAACTGTTGTACGTCAGCTTTACATCGTACTCCACCACCCACTTGAATGGTCATGCTATCGTGTTTAACCAATGTTTTCAGTAAGCTTAATTGGCGTTTAGTGCTGTCTTTTGCGCCATCTAAATCAACAAAGTGCATCACCGTAGCGCCAGCCTTAGCATAAGCGTCTTGTCGCTCTTTTGCCGTGTACTGATAATGGGTCTTTTGCTGGTAATCTCCTTGAAATAATCGCACGACTTTGCCGTCAATTAAGTCTATTGCAGGGATCATCATGATTTACATCTCCAAAAAATTCTTAATAATTTTACTGCCAAGGCTACTCGAGCGCTCAGGGTGAAATTGACAACCAATAAAGTTGTCTTTAGCAATTGCTGCAGAAAACTCGCTGCCATACTGACAGCGTGCGACAGTATACTCGGATACTGGCGCGGCAAAACTATGCACGAAATAAAAATAGTCTTCAGCGTTAATGCCAGCAAAAACTGGGTGAGCGCTGACCTGCGTTAACGTATTCCAACCCATATGTGGCATACGTAAACCTTTTGCGTCAAGCGGGCGTATGTCGGTGGGGACCAGCCCTAAACATGTTACAACTTCATCGGTTTTTGCGCCTTCAACAGAAGAGCGTGCCATTAATTGCATACCTAAACAAAAACCCAATACAGGTTGGGTAAGCTGCTGTAAAGTTGTTATTAGGCCTTTAGCTGTTATATTCTCCATGGCATGACGCGCACTGCCAACACCGGGAAGAATAACTTTATCAGCGCTTTTGATGGTGTTGATATCATCAGAAATAGTAATAGAGAAACCTAAACGCTCGACGGCAAACTTTACTGACGCTAAGTTTGCACAACCGGTATCAACAATAACAAAGTTAGCTGGCTTGTTTTCGCTCATCTTACAAACATCCCTTGGTACTCGGTAAATCGTCGCCTGATACGGTTATGGCTTGACGCAAGGCACGACCAAAAACTTTAAACAAACTCTCGACTTGGTGATGACAATTACCTTCAGTAGTCGAAAGGTGTAACGTGATGGCCATTGAATCAGCTAACGAGCGGAAAAAATGCGAAACCATTTGTGTCGACATTTGTCCGACCATGTTATCGGTAAAGTTGGCATCAAACTCTAGCCAAGGACGCCCAGAAAGGTCAATCGAACATTCGGCGCGACACTCGTCCATCGGCAAAACAAAACCAAAGCGACCAATACCACGCTTGTCTCCTAGGGCTTGTTTAAGTGCTTGACCTAGCGCTAAAGCGGTATCTTCAACACTGTGGTGTTCATCGATGTGATAATCGCCATCAACCTTAACCTGCATACTAAAACCCCCATGAGCGGCTATTTGCTCTAGCATGTGATCAAAAAATCCTAAGCCGGTTTGAATGCTAATATCACCGACTTTATCTAAGTTAATCGCGACATTAATATCGGTTTCCTTAGTGGTGCGCGTTACTTGTGAAGTGCGCGATTTTGTCAATAACTGCTCGGCGATATCGTTCCAGTTGAGCGATTTTCTATCGTATTTAAGGCCTTTTATCCCCATATTAGCCGCAAGTTGAATATCTGTTTCACGATCGCCAATAACGTAAGAGTTGGAAAAGTTGACTTTACCTTGTTGTAAATAGTCACTGACTAAACCTAACTTAGGTTTACGGCAGCTGCAATTATCAGTCTCAAAATGTGGACAAAGGAGTACGTCATCAAAATGAATACCCTGCGAGGTAAACATCGCCATCATTTTATCGTGTGGTAAGTCAAAGTCACTTTGTGGATAACTCGATGTTCCTAAACCATCTTGGTTTGATACCATGACCAGACGATAAGCTTTTTTTTGTAGGGCAATGAGGACAGGAATAACGTTAGGTTCGAAAACTAACTTTGCTAAACTGTCGACTTGTTTATCGCTGATAGGCTCTTCAATTAAGGTACCGTCACGGTCGATAAATAAAATATTTTCTTGGCTCATATTAATTCTCTTTTGCTGCCGTTTGGGCTTTTGTGGTGATAAGGTTATCGGTGTTAAATTTTTCGCTAGTAAAACTATTGATAATAGTTTGTTTCAACAAGCTAAGTTCGCGCTCATCGCCAATACTTATGCGTAAACAATCACTTAAATTAAGCTGTTTTGATTGGTCGCGAATTAAAATGCCTTGCTCAGCTAAACGATCAAAAATGAAGTTTTTGATCGTTTCATTTTGACAGCGAAATAAAACGAAATTAGCATCACTGCTAAATACTTGACGACACCAAGTTTGCTTTGCTAACCAGCTGGTAAGCTGCACGCGCAAAATATTAGTTTCTTGTACACGAGCAGCCATTTGCTCTAAGCCCGATGACGCTAATGCAGAGCTCGCAATATCTGCGACCGGTGCTGAAATTGGATAAGGCGCAATTACTTTACTGAGCATAGCGATAACATCGGTATTGGCAAGCGTGAAACCGCAGCGTAAACCTGCTAAAGCAAAAGCTTTTGATAGTGTTCTTAAAATCACTAAATGCGGATATCTCTTCAACCAGCTTGTCACTGATTGCTCAGGGCTGAACTCGATATAGGCTTCGTCCACCACAACAATGGCTGACTCTGCGAATAACTCAAGAGCCGCTTGAATTTCATCTTGTGATAATAAATTGCCGGTTGGATTACCTGGCGAACATAAAAATACCACTTTTGCCTGACCTACTTGTGATTTTAAGCTTGCTAAGTCGAGTGCTAGATCTTTGGTTAATGGCACTTTGATAATATCAGCACCGTGATTTTCGGCGCTGATGGCATACATGCCATAAGTCGGGGGGCAAATTAACACGCTATCTTGATAGGCTTGGCAAAACGTTCTAATGATCAGCTCTATACCCTCATCGGCGCCGCGAGTAGCTAAGATGTTTTCTGTTGGTAGTCGACAATATTGGCTGTAAGCCTTAAGTAGGTTTTCAGGTTGAAAGTCAGGGTAGCGATTAATGCTATTACTGTTTACTTGGTAATTGCCGGTACCCGAGGCTTCATTGGCGTTTAACCAAATCTTGCCTTGCATATCACCACTACTCGCAAATAGTCGACGTGCAGATTGATAAGGAACCATAGCGATTAGTTCTTTGCGAGTGAGTTTATTTGCAATGCTCATTTATGCCTCCAAGCTTTGTTCTAGAGTACTATCTTGGCGAACCGAGTCAGCTTCTAAACGAATAGTAACGGCGCGCTTGTGACCATCTAAACCTTCGGCATCGGTGAGTTCATAAATACACTGGGCTAAATTACTCAGGCCTTCGCGGCTAATTTCTTGTATGGTGAAACGTCTTGAGAAATCAGCTAACGATAAACTACTAATGACTTTTGAGTAACCGTAGGTTGGTAGGACATGATTGGTACCACTGGCATAATCGCCGGCAGATTCAGGCGTGTAAGCGCCAACAAAAATTGATCCGGCGTTACGTAAGCCCGCCAATAACTGTTGAGCATTTTCGGTTTGAATAATTAAGTGCTCAGGCCCATATTCATTTGACACTTCAACCGCTTGAGCTAAGTCTTTGGTTAATATCAAACGGCTTTGTTTTAGTGCTTGTGCAGCTATACTTGCTCTTGATAGTTCAGCCAACTGGCTAATTAATGCTGATTGTACTTTTTCAATCAACGCTTGATTATCGGAGAGCAGTATCACTTGGCTATCAGGACCGTGCTCTGCTTGTGATAACAAATCAGCGGCAACAAAATCGGCATTTGCCTTGGCATCGGCAATAACCAATACTTCTGAAGGACCTGCAGGCATATCAATAGCAAAGCCATTCACTTGTTGTGATAGTTGCTTTTTAGCTTCGGTAACATATTTGTTACCTGGACCAAAAATTTTATTAACCGCGGCAATAGATTCTGTTCCGAATGCCAATGCTGCACAGGCTTGGGCGCCACCAATACTGTATATTTCGTCAATTGAGCATAATGACGCGGCAACTAATATTTCATCTGCCAGTTGGCCATTTTTATCTGGCGGGCACACTAAGACTTTACGTGGGCATTCTGCCAATTGTGCTGGTACGCCTAACATCAATACTGTTGAAGGTAGTGGGGCGCTGCCGGCCGGAATATATAAACCAACGCTAGCGATAGCTTCTGTTTTTAATGTGCACACCACACCAGGCGTTGTTTCGACGCGAATATCTGCAGTTATTTGTGCTTGGTGAAAACGTTTGATATTGGCATAAGCGCTTTCTATGGCGTTTAATCTAGCAGCAGTTAACCTGCTTTTTGCTGCCTTAACTTGTGCAGGACTTACTCGCAAGGTCGTTAGTTTTACGCCATCAAACTTTTCAGTTAAATCGAATAAAGCTTTATCGCCGTTTTTTCTGACATTATTCAGAATGTTTTCTACTTGTTGTGATAACAAACCGCTTTCTGCGATGGCAGGGCGGGATAAAGCGAATTTACGCTCAGCATCTGGCAAGTTTAACCAATTGATTATTTCGTTTTTCATAATATTCAACTTTTAATAATTTTCGCTAGAAAGATAATGCGTTTCAAGCCAATGAGTGCAAAACACTTATTGGCCATGACGCTATTATCTAGCCCATCATTTTTTCTATTGGCATCACTAGAATAGAGTTACAACCTAAGGCATTAAGTTGTTCCATGGTTTCCCAGAAAAAAGTTTCGGTGGCAACAACATGCACAGCAACGAGGTCATCACGGCCAGCTAAAGGCAATATTGTTGGCGTTTCTTTGCCTGGCATTAAGGCGCTTACTTGCGCTATTTTATCTTTTGGCGCGTGCAGCATGATGTATTTACTTTCTTTTGCTTTCATCACGCCTTGAATACGAGGTAATAGAGTATCGAGAATTTTTTGCTTTTCTGGTGCTAAAGCGTTAGCTGTTTGAATTAATGACGCTTTTGAGTGGAAAATTTCTTCTACTTCGACTAAGCCGTTGGCTTCAAGTGTTGCACCGGTTGAAACTAAATCACATATACCATCAGATAAACCGACACGAGGTGCTACTTCCACAGAGCCTTTTAATAGGCAAAACTCAACATTGATGCCATTCTCTTTAGCATAACGATTAAGTAATTGTGGATAGGTTGTAGCAAACCTTAGGCCATTTAAGCTTTCAATACCTTGATAGTTAAAGCCTTCTGGCATAGCGATTGATAAACGACAGCCGCCAAAATTTAAGCCTGATGTACGAATATATTCTGACTTTTGCCCCATTAACGCCCGCTCTAATGCGGTTTCCTCAAGCGTATTGTCGCCGACAATGCCTAAGTCGCACACACCATCCATCACAAGTCCAGGAATGTCGCTACTGCGCACTCGCATAATATCGATTGGCATATTAGTCACATGTGCCAACAAACGACGATCAGAGACATTAAGTTTAAGGCCACAGCGCTTTAATAGCGCTTGAGTGTCGTCGCTTAAGCGACCTGATTTTTGCATTGCAATACGTAAGCGTGGTTCTGTTGTCATGGTGTTTTCCTATTAAATTTTAAATTTTTTGTGCTAATACATCGCTTTTTTATGCGGCTAAAACTGTTGAAAAATCATCATGTATATACAATTCTAAGGCCATAAAAATGCGAAAACCCCCGAGAGAGATGAACTCTTTCGGGGGTTTAGACATTAATTTTTTATTTATCTTACACCGCTGAAAGGTTCATAGCCCCTCAGCGAATAAACCTGAGCAGCTAATCCGTATGATGGTGATGAAGATGAATAGCAATCAGGTTTAAAGTCATGTGTTATTTACTCTATTAGTATTTGGTGTAAGTTATTATGTTACTACTTTTAGTCGCTAGGCAAAGCCAACGAGAAATTTTTAAAGTAGTTACTTTAATTTCTCTTTTTACATTACGTTGGTTTTTCTTTGAGGGCAAGTGTTTAATTTTAACTCGATATTCTATTTTCAACTAGCTTAGTGTCATTTTCATCTAAGCAAGAGTCGTGTGACAAGATTAAAGTTTGCGCTATTTATGTCGATAATAATGTTATAATGTAACTTTAATTAGCCTTTATAGCGGCTTTAAACGGAGGCAGAAATGGACATTTTTACTACCGCATTGACACGTGTTGTACCTGTGCCTATCAAACCTGCGGATTTAAAAGTTAAACCATTGGCAAAAACGTCTGTGGCGAATGAGGTGTCAGACGATGCTGCTGGTCTTGAAGAGCCCGCCTTTTATCATAATAAACCTATTGCTGAAAAATCGCCTGATAAAGATCAAAGCAATGAGAGTGAGACGCCAGAGGCTGTCGAGGTGTCGAAGGTGCCCGAGGACAATACGGGTCAACATATTGATGTTTTTGAAGATAGTGAAAGTTCGCCGGTGGAAGAAAAAGATGGTAAACGCCATTTGGATATTTTTGTTTAAATTCTAGATATTACATCGCCATTAAAGATTTATTTATTGTACTTTTATTATTTCTAAACGCGCATTTTACCGTCGTATGGGTATATAATAAGCGCAAATTTATCAATGTTATATCTTCATGAGTGCTGTAGAACATGCATTTTCCCATCAAGGTGCTTTAGCTAAAGCGATCAATGGCTTTTCCCCGCGCCAAGCTCAGCTTGATATGGCACTTGAGGTAGCTAAGGCTATCGAAACAAAAAGCTCGCTTGTTGTTGAAGCGGGTACCGGAACCGGTAAGACCTTTGCCTATTTAATTCCTGCACTATTGGCTAACAAAGCTCATGCTGAAAATGATCAGGGTCAGAAAAAGATCATTGTCTCTACTGGAACCAAGAATTTGCAAGAGCAACTCTTTCATAAAGATCTGCCTTTAATCCGCAAAGCACTAACCAGTAATGCGCAAATTGCTTTATTGAAAGGACGAGCGAATTACCTTTGCCTATATCGTTTGGAGCAATATCAGCAATCGCGAGGCCAACTTGATGCTCAAACATTAGCTGATTTTGTTAAAATCCGAGCATGGGCAAATGGCACTGACAGTGGCGATATCGGTGAAGTCGTTAATGTTACTGAAGGCTCAGCTGTTTTTCCTTTTGTCACCAGCACTGTTGATAACTGTCTCGCGAAAGATTGCCCCAATATTGATGATTGCTATTTAATAAAAGCCCGAGAAAAAGCGATTGATGCAGATTTAGTGGTGGTGAATCATCATTTGTTTTTTGCTGATATGGCGTTAAAAGATACCGGCTTTGGCGAGTTAATTCCGAAAGCGGATGTGATGATTTTTGATGAAGCCCATCAAATTGCTGATATTGCCAGTGAATATTTTGGCGAAGCGTTTTCTACTCGCCAATTACTTGACCTTTGTAGTGATGTTTTGCAGGTTTATCGCAGTGAATTAACTGATGTCAAACAACTGGGTAAGGCGGCAGAAAAACTATTAAAAACCAGCCAAGAATTTCGTTTGCTATTTAACTACGATCCCGAGCGAGGTAACTGGCGTGAAAAGCATAAGCAGCAACAATTTTCTCATGCCTTTAGGTTATTAAAAACCGATTTAGACTTTCTTTATCAAGTGATCAAACTTTGTGTTTCCCGTAATGAAGCCATTGATAATTGTTTTGATAGAGCGGTAAATTTGTTAGCGAAATATGATGTCATGGCAGATGTTGATGCGATGGGCATGAGCTTTTGGTATGAAACGACACCACGGCATGTGGTTTTGCATAAAACCCCTTTGTCGGTTGCAGACAAGTTTGGTAATTATGTTAAAGACTCTGGCGCTGGTTGGATATTCACCTCAGCTACCTTGGCTGTTGATGGCGAATTTAAACATTTTTCTCGCCATTTAGGTATTGAGCATTCAGCAAGTTTGTTGCTTGATAGTCCGTTTGATTACGCTAAGCAATCACAGTTAATTATTCCACGTTATCTCCCTGCCGCAAATGATAGAAACCGTGCTAAAGCGCTGAGCGAACTTGCGATGCCGCTTATTGCAGCAAGTAAAGGGGCGTGTTTTATGCTGTTTACGAGTTACCGTGTGATGCATCAAGTGGCCGAATTATTGGCTGAAAGTATTGATAACCCCTTGTTGGTACAAGGGCAAATGGGCAAGCGAAAATTACTAGAAGAGTTTGTTGCACAAAACAGCGCGGTACTTTTGGCAACGGCTAGCTTTTGGGAGGGGGTTGATGTGCGTGGTGATAAATTAACTTGTGTTATTATCGATAAGTTACCATTTTCCTCACCTGATGACCCGTTATTACAAGCGCGTAGCGAAGACATAAAACGACAAGGTAAAGACCCGTTTGTACAAATTCAATTACCGCAAGCGGTTATAGCATTAAAGCAAGGAGTAGGGCGCTTGATTCGTGATGTTAATGACAATGGTATATTGGTTATATGCGATGACAGATTAGTCAATCGCCCTTATGGTCAGGTATTTTTAAAAAGTTTGCCTGCTATGAAACGCAGCCGGAATATTCATCAGGCTGCTGATTTTTTAGCGCAACTGAGTTAAATTTCATTATCTAGCGAATGGCTTTAATGCAAATAAAGTCAGCTATAATCGTAAAGATTGCTCATGCATTAGGTAAAAATAATGATAAACTTGCTCAATAAGTAATAACAGTAATTTAAAAGGTTTTTTGACGTGAATTTATTGGCCATCGACGCCTCAACTGAAGCTTGTTCAGTAGCAGTTAACTATTTTGATCAACAGTTTAGTGAGTATGAGCTGTGCCCGCAGTCACATAGTTTACGTTTGTTACCTATGGTTGATAGCGTTTTAAAGCAAGCTAATTGCAAATTAACTGAGCTTGACGGTATTATTTTTGGTCAAGGCCCTGGCAGTTTTACCGGTGTGCGTATTGGCATAGGGGTAACACAAGGTTTAGCGTTTTCCGCTGAGCTACCTGCACGTGGTGTTTCAACATTACAAGCTATGGCTCAGCAAGCTTATGATGAAAAAGGTCAAGGTAAGGTGATTGCCGCGATTGATGCGCGTATGTCAGAAGTTTACACCTGTTACTTTGCAGTAGACGAGCAGGGCATTATGCAAGCAAAAACTGAAGAAACGGTATTAAAACCTGAGTTAGTTGCACAATATTACCGTCATTTATCTTTGCCAGCTTATGGTGTAGGAACAGGTTGGGATGCATATTCTGCCTTGGCAGAGTTAAAGTCAAATGCTGGAGCACCTGAAATTTTATTTCCCACAGCACAAGCCATGTTGGCGATTGGCCAAGTTGATTTTTCTGAACATAGTGTTGCGGCAGAGCATGCTCAACCTAAGTATGTGCGTGATACAGTTTCCTGGAAAAAACTGCCAGGGCGCGAGTAATTATTGAGGATTGGCATCAATTTAGCTGCGGAAAATAAAAAATTGTTTTCACCTTGACTAGAAATTTGTTAAAATAACTCTTATGCAAGTTTATAACTCCGCCAATTTAGTATCCCAAGCGCCTATTGCCCTAGGGAATAACTCCTCTGTACAAGCTCAAGAGCAACGTGCAAGAGTGACTGCGCGTGAAACGCTAAACTCTGAAGAAAGTCAAAATCAAAAATCTCAAGCGGATGTTGAAACGCGCCAGCGTCTCGATATTGATGAACAGGCTATAGCTTTAATTGAACGTGAGTTGCCATCAGCATATGGCAAAAATAACTCACAACAAAGTAACCAGCAAAACAGCTTTAATAGTGCATATGATTCACCATCAAATCAAAATAAGTTGGCGGTAGCTACCTACCAGTCCGTTGATAACATTGCTCAGCGAGATAATATTGAGCAAGTGTTTGGTGTTGATTTATTTGCCTAAATTATCTGAGCAGAAATCCAGTTTAACGTCCTCAAAAAAGCCATCGAGCTTTCGGCAAAAATATCAATTTTGGCTGATGTTACTCACCGCATTCATTATTTTACAATTACCTTTTATTTCGATTCCATTTAAATGGTTAGAGAGCTATTTTCATGAAATTAGTCATGGCTTAACGGCGCTATTAACCGGTGGTAGTATCGTTAAAATTCAATTATTCCCCAATGGCGCAGGTTTGTGTACAACACGTGGCGGCTCGTCATTTTTAATTAGTTTGATGGGCTATGGTGGTGCAATATTATGGGGCTGTTTATTATTTTCTTTGGCCTCTGTTCATCGCAGAGTAGCACAGGCTTTTTCAATATTATTGGTTGCCTTATTTTTGGCTAGCATTCTGTTGTGGGTACGAGATTTATTAACCTTATTCATTGTGCTCGTATTGTTAGGGTTAGTATTAGCCCAGTTAAAATATTCATCACAAAAATATCTACAAATGTTATTACAAATGACGGGGTTATTAGTACTCATTAATAGTTTAATGAGTCCGCTGTATTTACTTGATGGTCAAGCGCGAGGTGATGGTGCAGCGTTAGCCGATATTACTTACATTCCAGAATTAATATGGGTTTTACTCTGGTTTTTTGTCGGGTTATTTGCAACATATAAACTGAGTAAAGTATCGTTTATCATCAAACGTAAGGATTAACAGCCCGCACGT
The DNA here is from genome assembly GCA_913061475.1 of uncultured Colwellia sp. GTDB lineage: Bacteria > Pseudomonadota > Gammaproteobacteria > Enterobacterales > Alteromonadaceae > Cognaticolwellia. The sequence goes on from CAJXUN010000056.1 coordinate 20,980, forward strand.
AATAAAGGAATTACATGTTAGACACTCGTACTATGAAAACCATTGAATTTTATGTTAATGGCCAACACATTTCCGCGTTAAGCAATGGCAATAGTCAACAGCCAATTCTATTGTGTTTGCATGGTTGGTTAGACAATGCCGCAAGCTTTCAGCCTTTAACGCCCTATTTAAGTGCTTACCATGTTATTGCTATCGATTGGCCCGGGCATGGTTTATCAAGTCATCGCAGCGTCGATGCGCATTATCATTTTTTGGATTGGGTCTATGATCTGATTAGCTTATTTCGCTCACAGCAATGGCAAAAAATTGATATTGTTGCTCACTCAATGGGTGCTATGGTGGCATCTGCTTTTTCTGCGGCATTCCCCGAGCATGTTAAATCGTTAACCTTAATTGATGCCATCGGTATGTTAACTTCAGATGCCAAATCGACCACAGAGCAAATGCGTAAAGGTTTTTTAAGTCGATTAAATCGACACGTAAAACCTAAAAATAAACACGCAAATTTTGAATCGGCGGTTGCGGCTAGGGTGTCAGTGTCAGATTTAAAGGCTGAACATGCAGCACTTATTGTTGAACGTGGTCTTGAGCAAACAGATGATGGTTTTATTTGGCGTTCAGACAGTCGTTTACGCGCCACCTCTCCGTATCGATTTACCATGGCGCAAGCAAAGCAGCTTGTGACCGATATAACCGTACCTGTGCAATTAGTCTACGGTGATAAGGGTATGGACATGGTTACGTCTGGAATAGAATGTTTTGCTCCACTGTTTAAAACATTACAAGTGCATAAATTATTAGGTGGTCACCATGTGCATATGGAGCAAGCAGAACAGACCGCTAAGCTGATAAATCAATTTATAAAACAGCAATATTAGACTATATATTGCGCAATATTTTAGCCAGTTCAGCTATAATGACGTTATTAAATAGCAGCTAAATTTAAACAAGTGTTTAAATTTACTGGATCGACCAGTGAAAATTTGATAAAACGTATCCTTAAAATTACGCATAAGAATTAAAAGAGGAAAGGCACAGTGGAAAAAATTTGGCTTGAGAAGAGTTATCCTCCCGGCGTTCCATATGAGATTGACCCTGACAAATACGCTTCAATTGTTGATATGTTTCATAAATATACCAAGATTTATGGCGAGCGTTCAGCATTTATCAATATGGGGGCGGAGATAAGTTATAGTGAACTAGCTCAACAAGCCACTGCCTTTGCCGCATATTTACAACGAGATTTAGGTCTAGTTAAAGGCGATAAATTTGCCATTATGGTGCCTAATTGTTTGCAGTATCCCATTGCATTGTTTGGCGCACTGTTAGCGGGTTTAACTGTTGTTAATGTCAACCCTCTATATACGGCTCGCGAGTTAGAGCACCAATTAAAAGACTCAAACACTAAAGCGATATTAATTATTCAAAACTTTGCCAGCATTTTGGAAAAAGTTATTGATAAAACCCCGGTAGAAAAAGTTATTCTAACCTCGTTAGGTGATCGCTTAGGCACCGTAAAGGGCGCCATTGTCAATGGGGTTGTTAAGTATGTTAAAAAAATGGTACCGGCATTTAATCTTAATAATGTCGAACACTTTAATAAAGCGCTAGCGAAAGGACACAAGCTAGACTTTACTCCCGTTGCACTTTGCGGCGATGATTTGGCCTTTTTGCAATATACTGGTGGTACAACTGGGGTTTCAAAAGGTGCCATGTTAACGCATCGAAATATGGTGGCTAATTTAGAGCAAGCTAAAGCTGCGATAAAGCCGCAACTTGAAGAAGGAAAAGAGCTCGTTGTTACGGCGTTACCGCTTTATCATATCTTTGCTTTAACCGCTAATTGTCTGACGTTTATTACCCTTGGTGGGACAAATTTATTGATCACTAATCCACGTGATATGCCGGGCTTTGTCAAAGAGTTAAGCAAATACACCTTTACGGCAATTACTGGGGTAAACACCTTATTTAATGGTTTGTTAAATACGCCAGGTTTTAGTGAACTTGATTTCTCTACTTTAAAGCTTTCTCTTGGTGGTGGCATGGCTGTACAGCGTCCAGTTGCTGAGAAGTGGGAAAATGTGACTCAATCTCGGTTACTTGAAGGTTATGGCTTAACGGAATGTGCACCCTTAGTAACATTATGTCCTTATAATCAGCAACATTACACAGGTAGCATTGGCTTACCTGCGTCTTCTACTGATATTCGTATCGTAAAAGATGATGGCACTGATGCTGGAATTGATGAGCCTGGAGAAATGTGGGTTAAAGGCCCACAAGTGATGAAAGGTTATTATAATCGCCAAGAAGCAACCGATGAAATTTTAAAAGATGGTTGGCTCGCAACTGGTGATGTTGCTTGTATGGACGAAAATGGTTTCTTTAAAATTGTCGACCGCAAAAAAGATATGATCATTGTTTCTGGCTTTAATGTGTTTCCAAATGAAATTGAAGAAGTTGTTGTTAGTCATGACGGTGTATTAGAAGCTGCTGCAATTGGGGTGCCACATGAAGCTTCAGGCGAAGTAGTAAAAATATTTGTTGTGCGCAAAGACCCTAACTTAACAGAAGCGGAATTAATTAAGCATTGCCGTGAAAACTTAACTAATTATAAAGTACCAAAAATTATTGAGTTTCGTGATGATTTACCAAAAACTAATGTCGGTAAAATATTACGACGTGAACTGCGCTAATTTGTTCGATGCTTGACACTAAGTAGATGTAAAAAAAGCCAACAGTTGTTGGCTTTTTTATGTTCAGAGCTTTCTTAGATATCCCGTCTTTCAAGGTATTAGTTAATGGGGTAAGTCGACGAATGGTCAGCTTTATCAGATAAAAGTACTGAAGCGATATATCAAACAATAACTATTGGGCGTTTAATCTTTGTCCATTAACTGCTTTGCTGTCATCAGCCATAAGATATACGTAAAGTGGCATGATATCTTCTGGAGAGGCAATCTCCGCTTTGTTTTCAGCAGGGTATGCGCTTGAACGCATATTAGTATTAGTCGCACCAGGGTTAATCGCATTGGTTCTCAGCGTGCTGTTTTCGTATTCATCAGCTATCACTTGCATTAGACCTTCCGTGGCAAATTTAGAAACACTATAAGCGCCCCAGTAAGCCTTGCCTTTATTGCCGACACCGGAAGAAGTAAATACCAATGAAGCGTTATCCGCTTTTAATAAGCTTGGTATTAGTGCTTGAGCTAATAAAAACTGCGCATTTACGTTAACTTGCATCACGTCTTGCCAAATTTGTTGGTGAATCTGATTAAAGGGGGTTAACTCGCCCAGTATAGAAGCATTAAGTAATGCTCCGTCGAGTTTACCAAATTGACCCGTTATGGTTGCCGCTAAGTCGATATAGTTTTGTTTGGTTGAGCCTTTTAAGTCAAGTGGCACAATCGCGGGTTCAGGGCAGCCTTTGGCGATAATATCATCGTAAACCGCTTCAAGTTTCGCGACAGTTTTACCTAATAAAATGACTGTCGCACCTAACTCTGCATAAGTTAATGCTGCTTGGCGACCAATGCCAGCACCAGCACCGGTAATTAAAATAGTTTTATTTGCTAAAATTTGTGGTGTAATTGAATAGTCGAACATATGATTGGTTGCTAAAAAAATTTGTTAATAATTCTACTACTTTGTCAGCTATATTGACGAGTGTTTTCGTCAGTAAACTGCATTTGTTCAGTAAAAACTGTGAATAAATCAAAAAATCACTAGCACTTGATCTATTCTTGAGTTAAGTTTAACTGGTCTAACAAGTTGAAATTAATGCTAGGATAGGTATGAAAATCAACAATAAGAACGAAAAATAATAAATATATGCTTAAAAATATTTGAGTATATAAAATAAAGATTAGTCCGTGGGGAGATAAAATGAAAAAGTTAGTACTCAGTCTTGCAATTGCTAGCACATTAGGTTTAAGTGCTTGTG
>CAJXUN010000057.1 GCA_913061475.1 uncultured Colwellia sp.
TATAAATACCCAACAAACTGCTGCAAAAACAATCTCGAAAGATCAACAGACCCTAATAACAACTTTTGGTTAACGAAATAAAAATGACGCATTACCATTTTTTTCATTATCTTTATGATAAAAATAAGCAAAGCCATTTAGTTCGAGCTAGCAAGCTCTTTATTTTGAAAACGCTGTTATGGCTAACATTCATATGTTCTTCTAGTCTGACTTACGCGAAAGATATTATCATAGCGTCCGACATTTGGTGTCCTTACATCTGCCAAGATGCAAAAAAACCGGGCTATATCGTAGAAATGATGAACGATATATTAGCAGATAAAAAATTCCATCCTAAAAACGAAATGATGCCTTTAGCACGAGCAATTAAGTATTTGCAAAGTGGCGATGTTGATATTGTTTTAGGGTTAACACAACAGCATATCGATCATCATTTACTCATTCGTTCGAATATGTCAGTTGGCACCTTTGCAAATGATTTTTTTGTCGATAGCACAAATCCATGGCGATACTCGACCATAGAACAACTTGAAGAATATGCTAATAACGATCATCCCATTGGCATTATCAAGGGCTACTTTTATGGCGACGTTATTAGCGAACTTATTGCTAAAAATCCTAATTTATTTTCCTATTCCCATGGTAATGCACCACTACAGCAAAATATCAAACGCTTAAAATCAGGTCGTATTAGCATTTTACTCGATAGTAAAAACACGATATTAAATGAAGTTAAACGACTCAATATTTCTACGCTCAGCTATGCTGGAACACAAGGCAGCGAAAGTGAACTATATGTTGGGTTATCATCCAACGCAGATAAACAACTTTTACAAGTCATTGACCAAGGAATTAGCCAGTATCGTTTGTCAGGGAAGCTCGATAAATTACTGGCAAATTATGGTATTACCGACTGGCAATAAAATTATTTAACCAACTTTATTGCAATATTTAATAAATAATTAAATTTATCGCCTTAATTTTCATATATATGCTGCAATCACAGTAAATTTGCCATAAAATGGTAGCAATGAAACAAATTATTAACATTTAAGTCTAAGGGAATTTTATTGTGCGCCAACAAAAAACATCAATTTTACTAATTTCAAGTTTGATCTGTGCATTTAGCGTTAACGCACAAGAGCAACCAAAAGCAGAAGATCTCGTCGGTAAAAATTACCTTGGTATACACGGTATGCGAATCAATACTGATGATGATAGATTAACACCAAACGGGGTTGATTTTATCAAGCACGCCAATGGTATTGGCGCTGAATTTGGCCACCGTTTAAGTGAATATTCTGAATTACGAATTTCATATACTCACCTTAATTTGACAAGAGTTGGCTGGGCACCAGAGACTCCATCTGGAAAAAATATTGCAGCAAATTACTTATACTTCCCTAACAAACAAAACTTCTATGTTATGGGTGGTGCAAGTGCATTAGATATTATCGATACTGATATGTCTGTTAACGTTGGTGCTGGTTACCGTCATTACATTAGCGATCGTAGTGCTATCTATTTTGAAGGTAACGGACATTACCAATTTGATGACAAGTACACTGATTTAAGCGCACAAATTGGTTTAATTTACTTTTTTGGCGATACAGCGAAGAAAATTGTTCGTACTGCGCCGGTAAAACCAGCTGAAGTAGCGCCTGTTGCGGTTAAACCTGTTGACAGCGACAATGATGGTGTTATTGACAGCAAAGACCAATGTAAAGCAACACCTGCGACAGATAAAGTTGACAGCAATGGCTGTACAATCTTCACTGAAGAAAATGATGCATTACATTTACATGTTAAATTTGATAACTCTAAAGCGGTTGTAAAAGCTGAATATTTAGACAATATCAAAGCTGCTGCTGACTTTTTAAAGCAGTATCCACATATTTCATTGACAATTAAAGGCCATACATCAAGTACTGGCCCTGCAGCATTCAATAAAAAACTATCTCAACAACGTGCTGATGCCATTGTGAATGTTTTAGTTAATGACTTCGGTATTAAAGCATCACGTTTGACTGCTCAAGGTATGGGTGAAGAAGAGTTACTAAGCCCTGCTAACACTTTGCAAGCACATGAAGCAAACAGACGTATTGAAGCTAAAGTTCGTGTAGATAAAAAAGTAGCGGTTAAACGTTAATAACGTGTAACGCTTGATTTAGTCATCTAAAAACGCTGCTACCATCACTTGATAGCAGCGTTTTTTTTATTTAAATTTTCTCTTGTTTATTCGTAGCCATAAGGCAAATTCAGTTGTCTGATATTTTTGTTCAGTTGATAAGCGATGTACGTCAATGCACATTGTGCCAAGATTCTTTAGCGCTCGGTGTAAATCCAGTATTACAAATATCCCCCTCAGCTAAAGTTATTATCGCAGGCCAAGCACCAGGATTAAAAGTCCATAAATCAGGTATACCTTTTGACGACAAAAGTGGCGAACGGCTCAGAACTTGGCTAGGTGTTGATACCGCAAGCTTTTACAATGATGAAGTTTTTGCCATATTACCTATGGCCTTTTGTTATCCTGGAAAAGGTAAATCTGGTGACTTAGCGCCAAGGCCTGAGTGCGCGATAAAGTGGCGTAAAAAGATCATCGAACAATTATCTCAAGTAGAGTTAATTATTGCCGTCGGGGGTTACGCACAACATTGGCACTTAGCCAATAAAAGTGGGAAAACGTTAACCGACACGGTGAAACATTGGCAAAAATGCTCTGTTAATTCAACCCCAGCCATTATTCCAATTCCTCACCCGAGTCCAAGAAACAATATATGGTTAAAGAAAAATCCTTGGTTTGAAAAAGATGTTATTCCAGTACTACAGTCTCAGATCAAAAATTTAGTCAATAATTAATACACAAAAACACTATTTCCATCCTAGCTTTTCTACGAAATCATTGTCTAGTGCTTTAGCAAATTGTTTGGCTTCGATAGCGACTTGTTCTAAAAGTTTCTCTTCTTCATTTTCAGGTAGAAATGGTGCTACTTTAACAGGAAAACCCGACTCATCAATTGCCATAAAGGTAATAAAGCAGCGATTAGTCACCACCGAACTTCCTTCTTTTGGATCGCCTGCTCTTACTGCAACATAAATGTGCATACTGGTTTTTCCTGTATGTACTATTTGCGCTTTCACTGTGACCATCTGCCCAACTAAAATAGGCCGAATAAAACGAATACCATTAGCAGATATAGTGACGCTATATCGTTTACTCCATCTAGCAGCGCAAGCGTAAGAAGCTTGATCAATCCACTTCATGACCATGCCCCCGTGCACTTTACCGCCGAAGTTAACATCAGTCGGTTCAGCTAAAAAGCAAAATTCAACAGTATTATCTAGCCCCATAATCTTTACGCTCTACTGTATTATTGAATTATATTCATAAAGATAGCTACTATTTTCAATATCCCCAATTTATCTGCATAAATTTTTTTGCCTGAAAAATCAGAAGTTTTTCAATAAATCTATAATTTTCATATGAAATATTAAATAAATTATCGCTAATATATGCTAATTTAAAACATAACCAACGAGCTACGCTAAGGGCGGCATGTTACATGCCAAAAAAATTTGCAAAAAAACGATATTGAACCAGTAGATGTACAGTGCCATGAATGTGCGCTAACCGTAGAACTGCCCAATTTAAAAGAACGTCAAAAAGCGCAATGCCCTCGTTGCGGCTATACATTGAGCACTATTCATCGCAATGCAAATGAAAGAATTATCGCCTTTGCGATCTCTGGATTAATATTTTTACTTGCCTCTTTACCCTTTGACTTTTTGTCATTTAACAGTAATGGCTTAGAAAATAAATTTGATATTATCAAAAGCTTTTTTGTCCTCATTAACAATAACTATCATGCGTTAGCAATGATAGAACTGCTGACAATATTTGCCATTCCGAGTATTGTATTGCTGTCGCTTATTTACTTGCTTGTGCCGATGAATAAGGGCTTACATCCTAGACATGGCCGTAAAATATTATCACTAGTGTTTAAACTACTACCTTGGTGTATGGTAGAGATTTTTTTAATTGGCGTTTTAGTCAGTTTAATCAAAATTATTGCCATGGCTGATATTGAGCTTGGTATCTCTTTCTATGCTTTCATTTTATTTACATTATCGATGACAATCGTTATTTTACATATAGATAAGCGTCAGCTTTATCAGTTATTAACTCAGGTTGAAAAAACGCATAATATCGAAATACAACAAAGTCAGCATAAAGTAGCACAAGAAAATCCAACAACACATGCCCTGAGCGTTCAAAAGACCTGGGCATTAATCATTACCGCGGCTATTTTATATATTCCAGCCAACACCTTACCGATAATGACGACAAGATTATTTGGTCAAGACGATCCAAGTACTATCATTGGCGGTGTTATCTTGCTATGGCATTTAGGCTCATACCCAATCGCTTTCATTATCTTTATTGCTAGTGTTGTTGTACCTGTGGCAAAAATACTGGTATTAGCATGGTTAAACTATAGTGTGCAGAAACAAAGTGATACATTAAGCTTACAAAGGGTAAAATGGTACCGTATGGCAGAATTTGTTGGTCGATGGTCAATGATTGATGTTTTTGTCGTCATTATATTGGTCAGCTTAATTCAGCTTGGCCCTACAATGAGCATAACCCCAGGAGCAGCTACATTAGCATTTTCAGGTGTTGTAATAGTAACCATGCTGGCTGCAATGAGTTTTGAGCCTCAGTTGATTTGGAAAAATAAAAGCAATTATGAATGATAAAAAAAAGCCAGACGCGACAGTTAAGCCAATAAGAACAATATCAACGATATGGTTTGTTCCGCTAATTGCAGTATTTATTGGCTGCTGGATGCTTTATTACCAATGGAGCAATGAAGGCTCAGAAATTACTATTTATTTCCCCACTGCTGAAGGCATGGAAACAGGAAAAACCAAAATAAAATCACGTAATGTTGATATTGGCGAAGTGAGTCAAATTGAATTAAATGAAAATGGCAATGGCGTCATTGTTACCGCGAAAATAAAAAAAACAGCAGAGCAATTTTTAGTTGCCGACAGCATGTTCTGGGTAGTTTCCCCACAAATTTCACATACTGGGGTTTCGGGCCTTAGCACCTTAATTTCTGGCGTATATATTGAAATATCCCCAGGAAAAAGCCATGAAGAACGTTATCAATTTGATGCTTTAAATTCTCCGCCTGTCACACCTGTAGGCACTCCAGGCTTACATATAACGTTAAATAGTAATGATCAGTTTGCCTATGCTAAAGGTGATCCTATTATTTATAAAGGCCTGACTGTTGGTCAGTTTGAAGACATCTATTTCAATTTCGAAGAACGTGTGGTCTATTACAACGCCTTCATCAAAGCCCCCTACCATCAGTTGATCACCAGTAACACAAAATTTTGGGATGTGAGTGGCCTGCGCTTTGATTTGAATGCTGATGGTATTTCAATTAAAACCGGCAACTTTGAAACCATGCTAACCAATGGTGTCACCTTTGGTATTCCAGCAGGCATGGATATAGGCGATAAGATTGGCGAACGCTCATATTACGATATTTATGAGAGTTATGAAGCTGCTGACGATGAAAGATACCGTCGTTCTGTCGAATTTGTGATTCTTGTTAGTGACTCAGTGAGAGGCCTTACGGTTGGAGCTCCGGTTGAATATCGAGGAGTACAAATAGGGAAAGTTAAATCAACAAATATGGCATTGACAAGAAATGAAAATAAATTAATTAAGGAAGATTTTAAAATCCCTGTACTCATCAGTTTACAGCCCGGTCGTGTCGGTTTACCTGATAATAAAGCAGGTGAAAACTTAATGACAGAGCAAAATATTTACTGGATTAAGCATGGTTTAAAAGCGGTATTGCGCACGGGAAACTTTTTAACGGGTAGTTTGTATGTTGATTTACAACATAACAAGGAGCAGCCGGTCAGCCAAATTGAAAAATATAATGAATTTTCAATTATTCCAACCAGTAGTGATGATTTTGCACAGATCACCGCAAAAGCAGAACAATTCATCGATACTTTAAATAACATGCCATTAAATAATTTAAGCGGCAATGCCAATCAATTGATGTTAGAAATGACAAAAACCGCTAAAGAGTTTCAAGCAACAAGTCAAAATTTCGATGCCTTACTTAGCCAAGTTGATCAGCAAAAAATTAGCAGCGAACTCAATAAAACCTTACAAGGCATCAATACCTTAACAAAAGACTTGTCATCAGGCTCTAAAGGCTATGAAGATCTACGTACAACATTAAATACCTTAACAGCAACCATGAACGAATTAAAACCGCTACTCAATCAGCTAAAGCATAAACCCAACAGTTTGATATTCAATGATGGTGAGGTATCAGAGCCTATACCAACAAAACGTAATGGAGCCCAGCAATGAAACAAGCTTTAATCATACTGAGTGTGTCAATTATGCTAATGACAGCTTGTAGTTCAAATAATACGCCAAAAACACAGTATTATTTACTTAATAGCCCCACGCTTAAAAACAGCGTTGTGGTTAACAACCTAAATAATCCAAGGGTTGCTATTACACTGCTTGAGTTACCTGATTATTTAAAACAGCCAAGTTTAGTTTTGCAACTTTCTGATCACCAATTGCACTACTCGCATTTTCATATGTGGGCGGATCCTCTGCAATCAAGCATTATTGAAAGCTTAACACAAGATTTGAATACTAAAAATAACCCGCATAATTATAACGTTACACTAAGTTCTAGCGCTGAATCTGAAGTTATCATTAAAATCACAGGCTTTCACTCGACTCATCAATCACAGGTTATACTCGCGGGTAATTACTGGCTGCATGATAAGAATAAGCGAGCATCAGAAAAAATTCATCACTTTAATTTAGCTATAGCACTTGATACTGATGGCTATCCGCACGCAGTCGCACAAATGCGAAACTTAATAACGCAATTAGCGCATGAAATAAATAAAAGCCTAACTAACGTCAACTCGGATTAACCAACTTTAATCTACTATTTAGGCACCTATCAGCGCTATTCTTACAAAGCAATCGCACGCTATTGCTTTGTAAAAGGCCTTGTTAAACACCTAAGCTTCATTATTGAGGCTTGGTTAATCTATTATGTAAAACACACCGTGAACTGTTCAATAAGTAGCTCGGCAAATCAGTGGTAATAAAAGCCATCAACCAGAGTTGAGGTAAACTAAACAGTAATGTATATTTGCGCAGCAAGTAAAAATAATAGCTAGAGAGTGCTTTTAAATCCACAGGTCTTAAACTAGTTAAAGGTAAATGATGACGCCAGCAGTCAAACAATTAGACAAATTAGCCTTACCTTACAAATTACACCAATACCAGCATGACGCTAGTTATAAATCATTCGGTATTGAAGCGGTTGAAAAGCTGCAAGTAGCGTCTGAAACTGTCTTTAAAACACTGGTGGTAGATGTTGATAATAGCTACTTAGCAGTTGCTATTATACCGGTTGAAGAGAAGCTCAGTTTAAAGAAACTCGCAAAAGCATTGAATGCAAAAAAAATAACAATGGCCGAAGCAACAAAAGTACAAAACTCGACGGGTTATGTTCTTGGAGGCGTTAGCCCTCTGGGGCAAAAAAAATCGCTAGTGACAACACTAGATAGTAGCGCTGAAATGTTAAGCCAGATATTTATTAGTGGTGGTAAGCGTGGTCTAGAGATTGAGTTATCGCCAGAGCACCTTATCCTGTCGTTGCGAGCTACCTATGCTAATATTACTAGCGACTAATCACCTTTTCCATTAAGTAAATTCACCCGAAGGGTTTCTATGCACATAAATGTCATTTTGATTATTTGTCTCATCCTAACAACGACCAAGAGCATGGCAACGCAACCTTTTAAAGTTGTGGTAGGACTTTCCAAACCCCCGTATGTTATCAAAGAGAGCCTATCAGGCTTCGAGTTAGAATTAATTCAGCAGGTATTAACCACGATAGGAAAAAAACCTGAGTTTATTTTCATCCCTTATGGCCGCTCGGAAAAAATGCTTGAATTGCCCGATATCAGTGCCGTAATAACGGTTAATGAGCAAATGTTTCCTCACAGTAAAGCTTTAAGCGAAATCTACATTAACTATCAAAATGTCGCAATATCATTAAAAAAGAAGGCGATAACACTTAATAAAATTTCAGATATTTCCCGTTACTCTATTGCTTCCTTTCAATTGGCCAACAAAGTTTTAGGCCAAGAGTTTGCAACAGCAGTCGCTGCTAGCGATATTTTTATCCAAGTGGCAAATCAAGAAAAACAAGTCGAGTTACTGATGCGAGACCGCGTAGATGTATTAGTGATGGACATTAAAATATTTTTCTATTATTGGCATAAGCTAAAATTAAGTGAGAAGGAAAATAGTGTCGATATTCACCATATTTTCCCGTTAAGCCCATATCGAGTAGCCTTTAAAAACAGCGAAAATGTTGAGGCATTTAATCAAGCAATGAAAAACTACAAGCTCAGTGTTCAATATCAACAGCTTATTGAAAAATATAACTTTTAATTTTAAGGTATTAAAATAACTTTACCATCACTTTTATGTTGGGCGTAGTGATCTAGTGCTTGAGGAAAGTCGCTAAAACCAACACTAGCATAGATATCAGTTTTAAAAATCCCCTGAGCAAATAGCTTTTGAACTTTAGTACTCAATGCTAACACTTGCAGCGCAGACGCATCACCAATGTATTTTGCCAACCAAAACCCTTCTATTCGTATATCACGAAATATGACATCTGCAACACTAAATAGCCCACCTAAGGCATCGTAAGTTTCTGTCAATCGTCCATAAATTATCGCAGTAGAACTATTAGGCATAGCTTTTAACACTCTTGGGGTATCGTCAGCAGCAACAGCGTCTAATAAGACTTTAGCCTGTAGTTTACTCGCCCAGTACTTCAACGACTCATCAAAGTTATCTTGCGTAGTCAGTAATACACAATCGGCCCCTAACGCTTGTAACGTTTCAACATTTGCTTTACTGCGCACCGTTGCTATCGTTTTTATACCTTTAAGTTTAGCGTAACGAATAGCACCTTTACCTACCTGACTAGCTGCAGCATTAATAACGATAGCTTTACTGCCCAATGCTATTGCGCGCTCGACTAAGCAAACGGCAGTGCAAGGATTAACGATAATCGTCGCAGCTTGCACGTCACTCAGTTCTTTTCGAACCGGTAAACAATAATTTGCTTTGGTTATGGCATACTCAGCCCATACACCATCAATACCAGGCTGCCCTGACAACGCAACACGTTTGCCTTTTAACCATTTACCATAAAGCCCAGCATTGGCTTCTTCTACAATGCCACAACCTTCAAACCCAACAAACGCTCCATCTTGAGGTGCTAAACCGTACTTACCCAGTAAATAAACTAAATCAGAGGGATTAACCGGCGCTGCCAGCATTTTAACTAATACTTGTCCTGGCTTTAGCTGAGGGAGTGTTTTATCAACAAGTTTTATTCTTTGTGATGGCGCTAATTCGCTATTGTCGTTCAGTACCAAAGCAAAGCCTTGTGCTGTTTTTGTTATTTTATCACGCACAGTAAGTTCCTATTTTCTGTTTATGGTTTAATCCTACAAATAGCATAACTGAGAATGTTCTTTTGGCAAACGACTTAAGTCTGAGTTACCTACTTAACTTGAACTAGCGTCATTTAACTCAACATTACGATTGAAACAGCGACATTATATTGGCCAGTACAAGATGTTAAATTTAGTTGCTATTTACATGATAAATAATCAATAACTAATTTTAAAGATAACAGGCGATATGAAAGCGTTATAGCGGCTAAACTTAAATCCATGACGTTAGGGGCTTTAAAGTTACTAATGGATATAACTTAATATTATTTCAGTCCAGACGCTATCCTGCTCCATTTTAACAATAATAGCTTCAATATCGTCAAAAATTGCTTGGTCTCTTTGTAAAACAAGGACTTTTCTAGTGTATTTATCATGGGCATTAATGGATATGTGAAATAAATCGCGATTTTTACTTGCTCCGGTAATATAATCAAAAGTAGAGCGACTAATTATCGTACAATCAATTCTTTTATTCATCAGCATATTAATTAGTGCCTGCTCACTAACGGTTTCGATACGATTTATTCTGTTTTTTTCTACCAACTCATTAATACCATAATAATAAAACCCCCTAACGCCGCCAAATACAAGGTTTTCTAAAGACGACGGCGTGCTATATTCAATGGCTTTACTTTTTAGCGAAATAACTTCGTCTTGATCAGTAAAAACCTTAGAAGTCCACAGATACTTCTGCTCTTCTTTATCCCTAAACCAAATAGGGCTTACCCCTAATAATATGCCATTAAGTTCTTTTTTCTTAATCATAAGATCAATGCGCTTACGAGGAATAAATATCGTTTTAAATCGATACTTCTTACTCTTATTATTTAAATAATTGGAAAAATCATAATACAGCCCTTTTTCACTTTCCAAGTGAGTAATAAAGGGGGGCTTAAGATGATAAACATACACATTAACGTCAATTTTTTCCGTGCTATACGCCATCGAAGCACATGAAAAATAAAACAATATAACAAGAAGTAATTTATTTGTTATTATCATAAAATGGCAATATTCCATGGTTGATATTAAGTCAAAGTTTAATTAATAATAGCACTTGAGTGTCAGTTAACTGATAAATTTCAAAACTTAATGAGAGCAAGAGATAACCCTTGAGCGGCTTGGTTACCTATGCAAAGCTTACTAATTATCAGATAATTTTTACTGATTAAAATAACCAGCCACTGCGTTACATATTTAATAATTAGAACAACTCGTTATTAAAATAAATGCCTTATATTTGGCGATTTTCCCTGCGTATAAATAGACAACCAACCTTATTTTAGGGGATGACTTTTTTATGATAATTTATCAAAACATTAACGGCTCTGTGAGAGTAGGATGCGCTAGCTGTGACTAGTACTTGTCTAGAATAACTGACTTCACACCACTCACCGCGATTAAAAGACTTTTATCTCGAATAAAATTAACTGCGAAGAGCAACATTCGTTAGTTGCACACGACAATATGAAAACCAGTTGACTTAGCTGGTGCCAAGGTTATTGCGATAAATTATCTCCTGCCATAAATCACTATTCACCTTACTATCATTAAGGTGGGTGTTTTTAGGGAATTTTGCGTCTATTTGCTTTGAACAGATACAAAACTGCAACAATTTATCAATCTATTTACTTGCCGTTTTCGACTAATTAGCTCGATAATTGGAGAAAACAGATAAAACACCCTACCTTTATAATAACACCATGATAAAGCGGTTGTTTAAAGCTGAGTAATAATTCCTACAACAAACATTTACAGGAGCTAACTAGTCTATGAAATTAACCACTAGCTTTGGCCAAATTAATCTTATTGCGCCAAACATTGCTGAAGTTATCATTAATAACAATATAGAAATAACTTTAGAGATAGTTGACGAGTACGATGCACTTATGGCAAAGCACTTTACTCAAAATTATGCGCTTTTAGTTAATCGCATCAATAGTTACAGTTTTTCTTATGAAGCACTATTGTGTGTAGCATCGGCGCAAAATTTGAAGGCGCTTGCTTTGATTAACTACAGAGCAGAAAATGAACAGCAGACACAAAACCTAAAATCCGCTCGTCATATGGATAATTTGAATATCAAAGAGTTTTCAGGATTAGAGCTTGGCCGTGAAAATTCGGTAAAATGGCTTAATAAACAGCTAGAAGATGCGAACAAAAACCAACCCACCACATCCCTCTAATTTAATAGCACAAAAGCATTCGCCTATTAAGGAATGCCTTTACCCCCATACTCACGCACAAATTATCTTAAGCGTATAAACATCGTTCTAGTGGGGAATTTTGCTATTTAGACAGAGGAAAAACACCTATATCACTCGTAAAAATGAATAATACATTTATCAAGCCAACGATGATTACGATTAATCATCGTTGGCCTTTCAATAGCTAACTAAACAGCTTCAATTTCAACCGATACCACTTTATATTCGGGGCATTTGGTATGCTTATCGGTCACATCTCCGGTAACGCGATTGATCATCAGTTCAGGAAAGTGAAAAGTGGTAAACAAAATACCTTCATTAACTTTATCACTTAAATGTGCTTTTAAAATAATTTCTCCGCGCGCAGAAAACAAGCGTACCGCACTGTTATCACTTATGTTTTTCTTTGCTGCATCACGACTATTGATCAATAAAACATCTTCACTCACCAATTTGCTATTACCCGTGCGTCGCGTCATTGTGCCGCAATTATAATGTTCGAGGTTTCGGCTGGTCGTGAGAATAAAGGGAAAGGCTTGAGCATTTTTTTCAATTTCGACACTTTCTTCGAACGGATAAAAATGAAATCGCCCTAAACCGCGTTTAAAAGAGTCAATATGTAATATTTGCGTATCTTTACCCCCTTTAGCAACTGGCCACTGCAGACCATTTTCACCTAAGTTATCCCACGTTATACCGGCAAAAAACGGCACTACTTGCGCTATTTCTTCCAATACCTTATCAGCCTGATAATCAGGCTGCGGATGACCTAAAGCACTCATCATTTCAACAATAATCTGGCCATCGGTCTTACAACCCGCTTTGGGCGTAACCGCAGCATTAACTTTTTGAACTCTGCGCTCACCATTAGTAAAGGTGCCACTTTTTTCCAAAAATGATGTGCCAGGTAAAACAACATCGGCCATTTTCGCCGTTTCAGATAAAAATATTTCTTGTACTATCAATAAATCTAGCTTTGATAAACTCGCCACCACATGTTGTTGATTAGGGTCGGTTTGCACCACATCTTCGCCCAAAATCCATAAGGCTTTCAAATCACCGACGAGTGCCGCATTAAACATTTCTGGAATTTTATAGCCGATATCTTTTGGCATCTCTGCTTTATAATGCGCTTGATAGTACTGATGATTATCTTCAATATCGACCGGGAGATAACCAGCGCCCTGATGCGGTTGGCAGCCCATATCAGCCGCTCCTTGCACATTATTTTGACCGCGTAACGGATTCATACCAACACCAGCGCGACCAATATTACCGGTTAGCATGGTCAGATCCGCAATACACATAATAGCCCGACTACCTTGTGAATGCTCTGTCACGCCTAAACCGTGAAAACTCATGGCGTTATTTGCTTTTGCATAGGCAATGGCAGCATGACGCACTAAAGCGCTATCAACACCAGCAACCGCGGCTAACGCGTCGATATTTAACGCCATAATGGCATCATGGTAGGCTTGATACTCTTCAGTACGACTATCGACAAATGCCGTATCCACTAAACCCGCTTCAATAATAAAATAGGCCATCATATTCAGCACAGCGACATTAGTCCCCGGGCGTAATTGAATATGCCATTGCGCATAACGAGCAAGCTCAGTTTTCACCGGATCAATTACGATTAGCGGCGTGCCTTTCATGACTTTTTGCTTTATTTTTGCCCCGGTAACGGGATGCGCCGCCGTCGGATTTGCACCAATGAGCATAATAAATTCGGTGTGCTGTAAATCATCAATCGAATTGGTAGCAGCGCCAGTACCAAAACTTTTTTGCATGCCATAAGCGGTTGGTGAGTGACAAACCCGTGCACAACAATCGATATTGTTGGTGCCAAGCACCACACGGATCATTTTTTGCAGTAAATAGTTTTCTTCATTGCTACAGCGTGCTGAAGAGATACCAGCAATTGCATGACCACCATGAGTGTCTTTAATAGCCAATAAACGTTCAGCGAGATAGTCAAAAGCGTATTGCCAAGATACTGGTGTCAACTCGCCGTCAATTCTCACTAATGGCGACGTCAAACGATCAGGGTGATTGTAAAATCGCCAAGCGTAACGGCCTTTTAAACACGTATGACCAGCATTGACAGCGGCATCATTCGGCGCCTCAATCGATAATATTTCATTATTTTTAACTGAAACTTCTAAATTACAACCGACGCCACAATAGGAACAAATAGTACGAATTTTTTCAGCATCCGGTGTGCGATTAGCACGAAATACATCTGTAATAGCACCGGTTGGGCAGGTTTGCGCACACGCGCCACACGAGACACAATCAGAATCATTAAAGCTGACATCTTGGCCTTTAATAATGCGACTATCAAAGCCTCGGCCATGAGCTGATAACACTTGATCGCCCTGAATTTCATCACACGCTCGCACACAGCGATTACAATCAATACATAGCGACAAATCCATACGCATATAAGGATGGTCAGTGTCTTTACTCACCGCAGGTAGGTTGTCTCGGCTTTGTTTACCGTGACTTTGTTGATTGCCAAAACGTATTTCTCTCACGCCCGTGGCATGAGCAACGTCCTGTAATTCACAATAATTATTTGATGGGCAAGTTTCACAGTTTTCAGGGTGATCGCTAAGCACTAATTCGACAATATTTTTCCGCAGTTTTTCAACTCGCGCAGAGTTGGTAAAAATGTGCATACCATCAGCTAGCGGCGTATGACACGACGCCATAACTTTTCTCGGTCCGTCAGCAGACAATGCCACATCAACCGAGCACACACGACAACTGCCATAAGCATCAAGTCGGCTGTCATCACATAAGGTCGGAATTTCACGCGACTTACTTTGCTCAAGCCGGCGACTAAACATTAAGAGCGACTCACCCGCCACTATTTCGTGGCCCACACCATTTAAGAACGCGACTTTTTTCGTTATAACATTAGACATCAGCTTGCTCCAATGTAGTGTTAGTGTTTTGAATATAAGGGCGAATTTCATCGGAAAAATATTGCAATATGTTTTCAATGGGCAAAGGTACACCGCCACCCAAGGCACATAAAGAACCCAACTGCATGGTCTCCAATAAATCATCAAGCAATTCACGGTTAAGTAATTGCTTACCCGATATTGCCGCTTGGATCATTTCTTGGCCTCGCACTGAGCCCAACTTACACGGATAGCATTTACCGCAAGATTCAGCTGCGGTAAATTCAAATAAATGCTCAATATAATCAATCATGGCTAATGACTCTGGTAAGCCAATAACACTGGCATGGCCAAGTAAAAAGCCATTTTCTGCAAATGACTCAAAATCTAAGGTCAACTTTTCCAGCGCAGATATCGGCACAACCCCGCCTAACGGACCGCCAATATGCAAAGCTTTTAATGGTTTAGCAAAGCCCCCTGCCATGTCAAAAAGTGTCGTCAATGGCAAGCCCATTTCGACCTCGTAAATGCCCGGCTTATTGAAACTACCATCTAATGACACCAATTTACTGCCGGTTGATTTGCCATTGCCTAAGGCAAAATATTGCGCAGCGCCGGCACTAAAAATAAAATGAATTGCCGCAAAGGTTTCGACATTATTTAAGACGGTAGGACAGGAAAATAAACCACTTTGGGTTGGAAATGGTGGCCGAACAGACACTAACGGTCGCTGTCCCTCAATTGAGCGTAATAGTGCCGTTTCCTCACCACAAATATAAGCCCCTGCGCCGCGGATAATTTTAAAATTGAATTGAAAAGCCAAATCCTCAAGTAAGCCTAAGGCTTCAAATTCAACAATGGCTTTTTCTGTCGCTCTAATGGCTTGTGGGTATTCGTCGCGAATATAAAGCACACCAGTTTCAGCGCCCGCTAAATAACCTGCCATCAACATGCCAAACAACACAGAATGTGGTCGCTGCTCTAATAAATAACGATCGCTGAACGCCCCCGCATCGCCTTCATCTGCATTACAAACAATATACTTTTCTTCGCCTTTAGCATCGCGGCATGAACGCCATTTAAAACCGGTTGGAAACCCTGCACCGCCTCTACCACGTAAACCTGAGTCGGTAAGTTGTTGTAACAGCGCATCGTCAGAAAACTGCCCGATAACATCGGTAAACACTTGATAATATTGCTCAAGGTCATTTATTTGCGCGGTTAAGATCGCTGGCGTTAAGTTGCTCTCAACATGATAACGTTCAGCAGAGTCCATCACACCTAAATCAATAATCTCGGCTAAGCGAGCTATATCTTGACCAGAATAATTTTCTTTATTAATTTGAAAGGCACTATTTTCTGCGCAACGACCTAAACAGGTAACGTGACCAATATCGTCGGCGCTAAAGTGTTCTAGTAATTTCGCCGTTACCTGCGATTGAGTTTCTGCGCATAAACACGATGAACCATTACAAACATAGGCTTTTTTATTGGCGTTATCACCATCAATAAAATCGTAAAAACTGGCGGTACCATGGACAATAGCTTCGCCGATTAGCAACTGTTTTGCTAAGGCTTTTCTTTGCTCTTTCGATTTAGCATCTTCACCCACCACTAAGGTCTGAAACAAGGTATTATCGATGCCTTGGCGTTTAGCTAAAGCGCTTAAATTTTTTGACATACTTCCTCCAACGGCATTAATCGCCAGTCACCATGATATAAATTAAAACCGTTTTTTTTGGTAAAGCCAATTAAGGTTAAATTAAAACGTTTTGCGGCGAGTATTGCTAGCTCTGATGGCGCACCAACCGCTATTAATACTGCGATGCCGGCCATCACGGTTTTTTGCACAATTTCAAAACTAATGCGACCGCTGACTAAAACACTACGATGATCGTCATGAAAATTTTGCTGCACTAAACAAGCCCCTAATAATTTATCAAGCGCATTGTGGCGACCAATATCTTCTTTTATGTCAACTAGCTGGCCTTGCTGGTCAAATAAAGCAGCGGCGTGTGAGCCTCCGGTTTGGACAAATTGTGCTTGCGCCATACGCATTCTCTCGGGCATCGCACAAATAGCACGATAAGATAGCCAATGCTTATGCTCGTTTAGTATCGGTGGATTCTTCATTTCCAGAGACTTTAATGAGGTCGTTCCGCATAAACCACAGCTACTATAAGTCACTTGAAAACGTTCAAGTGACTTTATATCGGGTACTACACCAACACTAAGCCGCACTTCCCATTGATTATCAATCACGTTTTTATCTGACGACTTGACATTATCTTCATCGATTTCGGGTAAAACGCTTTCAAGTTGATGATAGTCTTCAATAATACCTTCTGATTGCATCAAGCCAATAATTAAGGCTTTATCATCGCCTGGTGTGCGCATGGTAATAGAAAATACTTGGCTACGGCTTGTCATTGTATTGGGCTCTTGCCAGGATAAACGAATTTGTAAAGGCTGTTCAATTAACACGTGATCACGCTGCAACACTCGGCCCTCTGCGTTATATTGAAACTTCGCCAGCTCAGTCGTTGCTGGGCTTACCTGTGTTAACACTTGTTCAGATGTTTTAATGCTCATAGTGTAACTAAAAATAAAAACCTTAATTAATACTACCTTGTAACTTTCAACGTGGAAAGTAGACGCTACTAATGTGCGATTTTAGAAACTAATAAAACGTATAGCTTTTGTTGCAAAGCAAACATAACTGAGTAAATTAAATGGAGATTAGCAGCACTCATGCAGGTATATCTGCGCCAAATAATCAATAATAATACCAATTGAAATAATGAATCCGTCAACGTAGAGTTTGTGTAGCGAGCTTAGAACAAGCAAAATGTGTTAAGCATAGTTATTCTATGTTTCATACATTTTGTGAAGTTATCAGGCTGCTACTCAACTCCCGAAGGGCGAGTTTAAAAGCTTTATAGCCAGCGTTATTGATTTCGAGAAGGGAATAACCATTCTTTTCAACCAATGCCTTAGCTATAAAACTTTTAATTCTCGCTAAGTGGTGAATTCATTGCTTCAATTGGTATAACATGAGGAACGCATATGGCCACCGATGTCGAAATTGCACAACAGTTCACGCCACAACCTATCACTAAAATTAGTGATGCTCTTAATATTTCAGCCGATCATGTCAATCCTTACGGGCGTGACATTGCCAAAATAGATGTTAACGCGCTCAGCAAACCACAAGGAAAAAAAGGGCGACTTATTTTAGTATCGGCGACAACACCAACCCCGTCTGGTGAGGGTAAAACCACGACCACAATAGGATTAGGGCAAGCCTTTACCCAGTTAAATGAATCGGTATGTTTGGCACTGAGAGAGCCCTCTCTTGGTCCGTGTTTAGGCATGAAAGGCGGCGCAACGGGCGGTGGCTATAGCCAAATAATGCCTGCCGATCGTATTAACTTACATTTCACTGGTGACTTCCATGCCATTACCAGTGCTAATAACCTACTTTCTGCAGCTATCGACAATCATATTTATCAAGGTAACGATTTATCTATTGATCCCCGACAAATCGTTTGGCGTCGTGTTATGGACATGAACGACCGCAGTTTGCGTAAAATAGTGCTAGGGTTAGGCGGAAAAATGCAAGGTATCCCCCGAGAAGGCGGATTTGATATTACCGCGGCCTCAGAAGTCATGGCCATGTTGTGCTTAGCCAGTGATGCTAAAGACTTAAAGCAGCGTTTAGACCGAACATTAATTGGTTATACCTATGATGGAGAGCCTATTGTCGCTAAACAGTTAGCCATCACCGGTGCCATGATGGCGCTGTTGCGTGACGCTTTACAACCTAACTTAGTGCAAAGCTTTGAAGGAACTCCGGCCTTTGTTCATGGCGGCCCTTTTGCCAATATAGCCCATGGTTGCAACAGTATAATTGCGACAAAAATGGCTATGCATCACGCTGACTGGGCGATCACCGAAGCCGGTTTTGGTTTTGATTTGGGCGCCGAAAAATTCTTTGATATAAAATGTCGTATTGCAGATATTGATCCTGACGTTGTCGTGCTCGTTACTACAGTGCGAGCTTTAAAAATGCATGGCGGTAAGCATAAAGACAATTTAATTGCTCAAGACCTCGATGCAGTAAACAAAGGCTTAGAAAACTTAGACAAGCATATCGAAAGTGTTGCACTGTTTAATAAACACGCGGTTGTTGCCTTAAATCGTTTTAGCACCGATAGCGATGAAGAAATTCAGTTAATTCGCCAACGATGTCTTGAACTAGGCGTATCATTTGCTGAAACCCGCCATCATAGTGAAGGCGGTAAAGGCGCTATCGAATTAGCAAAAGTTGTTATGGCTGCCGTTGATAAAAGCAAACCTTTCATTCCGTTATATCAATTAGATGAGCCAGTACTGGAGAAAGTAAGGTTAGTGAGTCGAGCTATGTATGGCGCTGACGATGTGGCGTTTTCTAAACAAGCAGAAAAAGACCTAAAGCATGTTGAACAACTTGGCTTAACCCACTTACCTATTTGCATTGCAAAAGCGCCAAGCTCCCTCTCTGATGATCCGTTATTACATGGTCGGCCGCGCGATTTTGAAGTAACGGTAAGTTCAATTCAAATCAATGCTGGCGCCGGCTTTTTGGTCGTACTTACCGGTAATATTATGCGCATGCCCGGTTTGCCCAAACACCCTGCAGCCAATGATATAGCACTACTCGACAATGGTATTATTATTGGGCTTGAGTAAGCAAAGTTCATTGAGAAAAAGCCTTAATTTTATCCCACTAAGCGCCGCTAAATTGCTTAATATGTTATTTAATTAAGCAACTTTAGCAGCATAACTTGTTAATATTTTGTGGATTTTTGCCTTTGGTGTTTTAGCTAAACGTTTGATCAAACTAAACGGGATATGGTCTAAACCATAACGCGTACGAATATCACTGAGCATAACTAGCCATAACTCTGCGGTCATTTCCGCGTCAAATAACGCCCGGTGAAAACTGCCATCAACCGCAATATTTTTATAATGAATTAACGTACCTAATTTATGATTAGGTGCATCTTGATAGATACGCCGAGACACTAATAAAGAACAGGTAAACTCCCCTATCACTTCACGCCGTAAGCGAGCAAATTCGGCAGCAAGAAAACGTGAATCAAAGGCAGCGTTATGAGCCAATAAGTTACTGTCGCCAATAAAGTCAGCGAAATCAGTCATCACTTTAGCACAAGGTAAAGCGGTGGCCAGCATACGATTATTGATGCCAGTATAGTTTTCAATAAAACTATTAATCCTTCGCCCAGGATTCATCAAGGCTTGAAATCGGTCAGTAATCACGCCATTTTCTAGCTTAACCGCACCTATTTCAATGGCACGATCACCTTGGTCTGGCGATAAACCAGTAGTTTCAAAATCGAGAACAACTATCGAGTCAGCTAACACTAACGCTTCCTTTACAACTACACATCAAATATAGCGAAATTATGTCATAGTTTTTTTCCGTTAAACACCTTACGCTATATACAAAGCAAGATGATTTATCAAACTTACATCGCGACTAAGCTTAATGTTTATCGGCAATTTCATTTTTGCGCTCTCGCTATTTTCAACAATCTCATCAGCTAAAAATCACGGTATCAATACGCTCATCAACCACAGTAAACTTACAATTAACCCATAACGTGGTTAGCGCTTATTTTCGAACATCATCATGACAAAAGCGAACATAATATACATTACCCTACGAAAATAAAACCATAATGCATTGATTAATAACTATTAAAAAATTGGCACAATACTTCCATTAGCCATAACCAAATAGATTATTACGATGTGCCTATATCATGAAAATTGAATTAACAACCCGAAAGAAATGGAAAAATTGGCTAGCAATTTCAGTGTTTTTTTTACTCTTGGCTTATGCTACTTATGCGGTCAGTAGTAAGTCAGTGAAATCAGTTTCGGCGGCTAGCTTGAGCTTTCAAACCGTGCAACAAGGCGCTATCGATGTTTACAGTAATGCTTATGGCGAACTGATTTCCGCCAAAGAGCGCTTATTAACCGCCCCAGCCTTAGGGAAAGTAGCTGAAATATTGGTGCGCCCTGGCACTAAAGTCACACCTGACACCGTTATTTTGCAGTTATTTAACCCTAAACTCGAACAAGAAGTTAGTGAGTCACGCGGTGAATTAGCGCAGCAGCAAGCACAGCGTGAAGCGTTTAAATATGAGCAACAAAACGAACGACTCAATTATCAAGGTCGTATCGCCGATATTGACGCTGAAATTGAAAAAGCTCAGCTTGAACTGTCAGTAAATGAAAATTTAATGGGCCTAGGTGTGGCGTCAAAAATCGAATTACAACGAGCAAAATTAGCCGTTAAGCAACAGTCTAATCGCTTAGCTTTTGAGAAAGAAAAATTTAAACAGTTCATTGAAATGCAAGGTTATCAGTTAACTCAACGCAATATCACCGTTAGTCGTCAAGAATCACAAGTGGCTTTACTGGAAAAACAATTAGACGACATGCAGGTTAAGGCCGGTATTACCGGCTCATTACAAACCTTAGAGGTTGAGCTAGGGCAAAGTGTGCAACTAGGCGAATCATTGGCAAAAGTTGGCAGTGACGATGAACTCATTGCTCGCCTTCGTTTACCGCAACAGCAAGCCGATCAAATTGACATTAATGCCAAGGTAAATATTGACACACAAAAAGGGATGATCACCGCACGCATATCGCGTATCGAGAGTGTTGTCACTAATGGCTCAGTATTAGCCGAAGCAGTACTAGAGGGGAAATTGACCTCAAATGCTCGCCCTTCCTTAGCGATTTCTGCACAGGTTTTTGTTAAACATCAAACTGACGCACTTTATATTCCACAGGTCGCCGGCTTACGTCCGCGTAGTAAACAAAGCCTATTCATTCGAACAAATAGCAACACCTTAGAGCAAAAAGACATCAGCTTTGGCGAGTTATCGCAAGGCAATTTAATCATCAATCAAGGCTTAACCTTAGGCGACGAAATTGTCAGTTCCGATACTAGTGATTACAACACATTCAAACAACTATCACTCACTGAATAAACGTTAAGTCAAAAAACTAACAAATTATCATTATTAAAAATATAACTAATTAAAAAAGCAAAGGAAATTATCATGAACAAAGTCGTTGAGATGCACAACATTCATAAACGCTACGATGGCCAGCAAATTGAAACACACGCACTGCAAGGTATTTCTTTAGAAATTGAAAAAGGTGAATTTGTTGCCATAACCGGCCCTTCCGGTTGTGGTAAGTCTACTCTACTTGCCATTATGGGTTTAATGGACTCTGCCAGTGAAGGTGATTATCAGCTCGCCAATATTAATACCTCTGGACTAAAAGTGGATCAACGCACACAAATTAGAAATCAGCATATTGGTTATGTTTTTCAGTCATTTAATTTAATTGATAGCCTGACTGTTTTTGAAAATATTGCCTTACCACTTGAACATCGCGGCACCAGTAAAAGTGAAATCAAGCAGCGTGTTGAAGAAGTATTAGCACAAGTTGATATGTTACACCGTCAAAACTACCGCCCCAATCAACTGTCGGGTGGGCAGCAACAACGTATTGCAATTGCCCGTGCTTTAGTAGGTAAACCCGACCTTATCTTGGTCGATGAGCCAACCGGTAACTTAGACAGCAAAAATGGCGACCAAGTCATGGCATTGCTTGAACAGCTCAACAAAGATGGCTCAACCATCGTCATGGTCACTCATGATAGTCGTTACTCTCGCTCAGCAAACCGTCAAATTCAGTTATTAGATGGCCAAATATTGACTGAACAACAAAAACAACAGTTGCAGGGGGTTGCATGAGTTTACTGAAAAAAGCCTTAGTAAATGGCGTAACAAGAATATTTTCCTTGCCAAGGTTAAGCATCCCATTGATTTTAACCTTAGGGTTAACCTTAGGCGCCGTACTCAGTGTTATTGCGATTTCATCAACGCTTTTATATCAGCCATTACAAGGCGTGAAAAACGAAAGCAAACTACAAACTTTTGAATACCGTTTTAATATGTCAAAAACCTTAAGTGTTTCCTATTGGAACATGAACCGTTTAGCCGCTTTTAGTGAACGCTTTGCTGACATAGGTGAATGGGCTGGCATTACGCCAAATGAGCAAGATGTCGTTATTAATGAAAGTACTTACCCGACCACAAGTTACAACGCGTCTAATAACATTTTAGCGGTCTTAGGTGCAAAGCTTTTATTAGGTGATGATGTCACGATAGCATCGCCAAATAAGTATGTTTGGATTTCACAATCACTATGGCAGTCAGCTTATGGCGGCGTTAAAACAGTTATTGGCAGGCAATTAAACGCCAATAATCAAAACTACATTATCGCTGGTGTTATTGAAGACGTTATGGCAATTGGTGGTAATCAAGCCATTTTAAATCAACAAGTTTGGTTTATCAGTGATTTAAACGAAGTCAAAACACAGCCTGATAATATCGGCAATATCAGTAATGAAATTGACTATTTAATTGTTAAAACTCCAACGGGTCAAGCTAAGCTGCCAACATTAGCACAAACCGATGAATGGCTAATTAATTATATTGGCAAAAATATTGAAGGCGACAGCTTACAAATGTTGACTGATTTTATCGTCAAAACCAACAAAGTGGTGATTACAAAAGGTTATCGCAGCAATATGCTCGGTGAAACAGAAGGTTTGATTATCGCGTTATTTGCCGCGGTGATTGGTTTGCTATTAATGGCAACCTTAAATTTACTTAACTTGTTTATTGCGCATTATCAAGGACGTACCAAAGAGTTTGCTATTCAAATTAGCTTAGGGGCCAGCTTATTGAAAATCAGAGCTTTAGTATTACTAGAGAATTTACCGAGTTTCTTATTGGCGGCTATCACCGGCTTATTAGTAACAGGTTGGGCCTTGAAAAGTCTACCGCTTATTGCTGGTGACACTATGCCGATGATTGATGCTATTGGTATTAATTTCACCACCATCATAGCTTCTATTATAATCATCTTAATACTCAGTGTTTTATTTAGTGCTTTAGCCCTAGTCGATATTGATAAAAAGGCCCTCGCAAATAACCTAAATAGCAGTGGTAAAGGAATACAAGCACAAAGTAATCAATGGTTAAGTCGTGTACTTATGGTGCTACAACTTTCCATCGCATCTGTACTTCTAACCGCATCTGTAATGATAACCATGCAAAGCTATCAAGCGGTTTATCAAGATTTAGGTTACGATCTTGGCAATAGCTATAACGTGGCAATTAATATTGCAGATGAAGAATACACCACACAACTTCGGGCCTGGGAAAACTATCAAGACAGTGAAATAAAAACCTTATTGGCTGACGTTAGTGCCTTAATAGAAAGTAAAGTTGTCGATAGTCATGTGGTTATTACTGATTTCGCACCACTTTCAGGTGAATTACAAGTCAACGCCTTTCAAAATCAAGAAAATAACGGTCAACGGGTTATTTATCAAATAAGAAGTTTAAGTGCTGATTTTTTTAGTGCTTTTAAAATCCAGGTGCTAGCTGGCGCTAATTTAACTCAAGCACAAATAGACAATAATGAAAATCGCATCGTGATTGATGAAAATATGGCAAAAACCATGTTCCCAAATTTAACTTATGATCAGGTTATTGGCAAAACGATACAACTGAATAATAGTGACGAGTATCCGGCCAAAATAGTGACGGGAGTAGTCGCTAACACCATCAGTCGAACCGGCGTTGCTGAACCCTTAACCTTACCTGCGGTATATTCACACCGCATTGATGGCAGTAGTACCTTAGAATTTACCGTCATGATGCCAGCAGGAAAAATCATGTCAGCTGAAATGTTCAATGCCGACTTAAAGCGCCAGTTTCCACGCTTAGCCAACCTACAAGTTAGATCGTTAGAAGAAATTTGGCAGCAACAGACGCTAAATCAACGCGTCAGCTTATGGATAGTACTGGCGATGACCGCTTTGACACTTTTCCTAGCAGCAATTGGTGTCGCTGGTCTAACACAAATGACTACCAATCATCGTAAGTATGAATTAGCTGTGCGTATGGCAACCGGTGCGAAACAAATGACATTAGTTAACTTTATACTAAAAG
>CAJXUN010000058.1 GCA_913061475.1 uncultured Colwellia sp.
AAGATGACCATTTTACCTTGAGCTATATCGTCGATAATCTCTTGTGGCGTGTGTAAATTCATGACAACCTCTTTATTTAATAAAACCACTGCGCGCTAATAACGCGTGTGTAACACCTGACACTTCTGGCTTATCAGTTGTTTGCTTGGTAAGTAATCTCTCTATATAACGGGCAATTAAATCAACTTCTAGATTAACTTTGCTGCCCACTTGATATTGACTAATAATTGTTTGCTGCGTGGTATGAGGCACAATCGTTAAACGAAACTTATCTGCTGTTAAGCTGTTAACGGTCAAGCTCGTGCCGTCAATAGTAATTGAACCTTTTTCCGCAATATAGGCTGCTAGCTCTGTTGGCATAGTAAGCCAATAATCAATACTATTGCCTTTATGCTCAATACTGGTAATTTCACTTACAGCATCAACATGCCCTGACACCATATGACCACCAAAACGCGTTGTTGGCAACATAGCTTTTTCAAGATTAACGCTATCACCGATTTGATAATGCGCTAAGCCAGTGCGGGTTAATGTTTCACTAGAAACATCAGCACTAAAACTTGAGCTATCAACAGCAACAACGGTTAAGCAGATCCCATTGGTGGCAATGGAGTCACCTAATTTAACGTCAGATAAATCTAATGCTGCGGTATCAATGGTAACGCGTGCGCCACCACCTGAGGTATTAATCGCTCTTAAACGCCCTACGGCTTCTATAATGCCTGTAAACATTTGCTTATCTCGTTATCTATCGTATTTTTACTGACCGGAAACCCCATCAGCTATTCAGTTAATACCTAAATTAATGAGTAATGTAGCGTCTACGCTTAACGCCGAAACATCGCTGTTAATCTAATATCTTTACCCACCATACGTATATCTTTTATCTCGAGGTTTTTTGCCTCAGATAATTGCACTACGGCTGGCATGTTAACTAAGCCTTTACCATCATTACCCATGAGTTTTGGCGCTTGATAAAGTATTAATTCGTCGACTAAATCTTGGCTTATAAAAGCCCCTGACAATTGGCCGCCAGACTCAATTAACACATCATTCAAGCCCTGTTTGGCTAAATACATTAACAATAGGCTCAGGTTAATGTGCTCACTATTTTCAGCTTTATCAATCAATACTTGTTCTACGAAATGAGGCCAAAGTTGATCATTTTCAATGGTATGTCGAATTAATAATATTTTACTGGCTTCTTGGAATATAGCTAAATCTGGGCTTAAGCGATTTTGACCATCAATAATGACACGAATCGGTTGTCTAATATCGGCCTCAGCATAGTCACGCTTTAATTCACCTAAGGCATGCCAGCGTACATTCATTCTGGCCTGATCAAAAATAACCGAATCTGCACCGCAGATAACCGCACAACTTTGTGCTCTCAGTCGTTGTACATCAGTTCTGGCTTCAGCAGAGGTTATCCATTGACTTTCGCCATTGGCCATGGCGGTTTTGCCATCAAGGCTGGCAGCAAGTTTACAACGCACATAAGGTAATTGCGTGGTCATTAAACGAATAAAACCGGGGTTCAAGGCCCTAGCGTCTTGTTCAAGTAGGCCAAATTGACTGGTTATGCCTGCAGCAGCTAATATTTCGAGGCCACGGCCTGATACTTTAGGGTTCGGGTCCACCATAGCAGCAATAACATGAGAGACTTGTGCTTTAACTAATGCTTCGGCGCATGGTGGTGTTAAACCATAATGACTACAAGGCTCGAGGGTAACATAGGCGGTAGCGCCTTTAGCCTTAATACCAGCTTGCTTGAGCGCATAAACTTCTGCGTGACCTTGTCCGGTTTTATGATGAAAACCTTCCCCGACAATTTCGCCATTGAGCACGATAACACAACCAACACGCGGATTAGGCGACGTCGTAAAGTGCCCGCGCTTAGCCAAGCTAATGGCACGTTGCATAAATTTATAATCTTGTTGGGAAAAATCGCTCATTATCGCACTCGTAGCTAAACCTGATTATTTTTATTGCTTAGTCATCATCGCCTAAACGGGCAATTTCTTCACCAAATTCTTTAATATCTTCAAATGAGCGATAGACAGAAGCAAAGCGAATATAAGCGACTTTATCTAAACTTTTCAGCTGTTTCATAATAATAGTCCCCAACATTTCGCTCGACACTTCACGTTCACCTGTGGCCCGCAACTGCGATTTAAGCTTATTAATCGACAATTCCATTTCTTCTGTGCCAACAGGTCTTTTTTCTAACGCGCGCAATAGGCCATTGCGCATTTTATCTTCGTTAAAAGGTTCACGTGAGCCATCGCGTTTAATAATACGCGGCATCACTAACTCGGCACTTTCGAAGGTAGTATATCTTTCATGACAGGCTAAACATTCACGGCGGCGGCGAACTTGATGACCATCAGAAACTAAACGAGAATCGATAACTTTAGTATCGGTGGCTGAACAAAAGGGGCAATACATGAATGAATTCCGCGCTTGTGAAAATTTA
Organism: uncultured Colwellia sp.; assembly: GCA_913061475.1. Lineage (GTDB taxonomy): Bacteria > Pseudomonadota > Gammaproteobacteria > Enterobacterales > Alteromonadaceae > Cognaticolwellia. Next base: position 2,477 of record CAJXUN010000058.1, read on the forward strand.
ATCTCAGTATTTTAATTGAAAACAATTCATTAAGCTAAAAATCTTGCCATTAAAATCAATTTAATTAATAAAACCGTTAAATAAAAATGGCCACAAAGGTGGCCATTAAATATTATTCCTTTAGCGGTAACTAGGAATGAATAAGTACTATTTACTTATAAACAGGGAAGCGAGCACAAAGCTCTTTAACGCCAGTCTGTACTTTTGCAATCGTTTCTTCATTGTTGATATCATCTAAAATATCGCAAATCCAGCCAGTAGTCGTTTTAGTTTCTTCAACACCAAAACCACGACGAGTAATGGCTGGTGTGCCTAAACGTAAGCCAGAAGTTACAAATGGTGAACGTGGATCATTTGGCACAGAGTTTTTGTTTACTGTGATATGAGCACGACCTAGCGCAGCGTCTGCATCTTTACCGGTAATATCTTTATCAATTAGGTCAAGTAATAACAAGTGATTTTCGGTACCGTTTGATACCACTTTATAACCACGTTCTTGCAATACCGCCACCATAGCTTTGGCGTTATCTAGCACGTTTTGTTGGTAAACTTTAAACTCTGGAGATAAGGCTTCTTTAAATGCTACCGCTTTAGCCGCAATAATGTGCATTAATGGGCCACCTTGACCACCAGGGAATACTGCACTGTTTAATTTTTTGTAAATTGCTTCATCATTACAACCAGAAATAATCAAGCCGCCACGAGGGCCTGCTAATGTTTTATGGGTTGTCGTAGAAACCACATGTGCATGTGGTACTGGGTTAGGGTATAAACCTGCAGCAACCAAACCGGCAACGTGTGCCATGTCAACAAAGAAGTAAGCGCCAACTTTATCAGCAATTTCACGCATACGAGCCCAATCAACAATACCTGAGAAAGCCGAGAAACCGCCAATGATCATTTCTGGTTTATGTTCTATGGCTAAACGCTCTAATTCTACATAGTCAATATCGCCGGTTTCTGGGTGTAAGCCGTATTGAATAGCTTCGTAAGATTTACCCGAAAAGTTTACATGTGAACCATGCGTTAAATGACCACCATGAGCTAAGCTCATACCGAGTACTTTACCGCCTGGCGTTACTAATGCTTGGAAAACAGCAGCGTTTGCTTGTGAACCAGCATGTGGTTGCACATTGGCATACGTGGCACCAAATAGTTCTTTTGCACGATCAATCGCTAATTGCTCTGCGACATCAACATATTCACAACCACCGTAATAACGCTTACCTGGGTAGCCTTCGGCATATTTATTGGTTAGCTGAGAACCTTGAGCTTCAAGCACACGTGGACTACAGTAGTTTTCTGAAGCGATGAGTTCAATGTGTTCTTCTTGGCGAACAACTTCATTACTCATTGCTTGATAAAGTTCTGGATCAAAATCAGCAATATTCATATCACGTGTAAACATGTTATATCCTCAAATAGTCTGCTATTAGCAAAAATGTGGTTGACGGTAATGCAAAATTAATTGCGGCATATTTTGCCTGAACTTATAAGGCTTGTACACGGTAAAACCTTGCTCTTTTAGTTCATTTTGCAATCAAATATATTTTGAAGTTAGTGGTAAAAACTTTTAGCCATAACATCAACAAATAATAAAAACTAATATATCGCCTAAAAAACACAAAAACAACAAATAAAAAACAGTTATCAAAGTTAAAATTAAAATAAAATACGAAAAATAGCAAAAAATACGTTTTTTATGCCGAACTAGCTTTTATGAGTTGTTGATATTCTTTCCTACGCCTTTGATATAAATAATTCACGATAAGATACATAGCTAGCATAAAGCCATTAGCAAAAAGGTAGGCCGGTAAACTGGCTTTAGCACTGGTTTGGCTAACGGTATAAACAAACCAATTAACCAGCGGTAAAAAGGGCAAGAAAGATATTTTTGTGATCTGCAGGTATTTCATTGAGGATTGACAACTTGCGATTGCATTATCAATGGCTTTTTCAGGGCTATCACATAATTGTGACCAAGTTGCTAAACGAATTTTTGTTTCAAAATAGAGAAAAATTGCGGAGAGTAAACTACCAAGCCCAAGATAAATATTCACTGGCTCTGCCCATTGACCATCATAAATACCATAAACAAAGGCAATAAATATTCCCAAGGTGGCTACAATGTTTAATATAAAACAAATTTTTGCCACATAAGTTCTACGACGAGTGCGCTTTACGAGCGCACTAATATCGGCTTTAGCTGTTGGCTGTGTTTGCCAGTCTTGTGTCAATTCAGCCCAGGTTTCATCAAACACATCAGGCGTATCAGTTTCTTTTTCTAATTTTGGAGTAACCTTTATCGCGTCGGTTGAAATACCCGGTTGTTGTGATTGCTCATTTTCAGTTGCTCGTGTAACTTTATGGTTTTCTTCGATCATATGGCCTCCAACAATTGCATTAAAGCTGCTTTTGCTCGCTGTAATCTAACACCAACCAAGTTCGTGCTAATCGCTAACACATCGGCTATTTCTTGATAGCTCATCCCCTCAAGTGCCAAGGTGATCACTTGCTGTTGTTCAAGTTTTAGTTTTCGAATCGCTTGTGCAAGTCGCATTTGTCTTTGCTTTTGATCTAATGATTGATAGGGGTTGAGTTGCTGACAAAAAACCATGTGATTGCTCATGAATTTTTCATCATCCAATGAATCGCTATTTGGCTCATTATTCGGTTGTGTTTTAACGGTTTTTACCGCTTTAGCGACATGCGTTGCTAACACATTATGGGCAATGCGCGCGATAAATGTTTTAACGGCAGCGTCCGCGCGAAAGCTGGGTAACGCCCGCCAGATGTTTAACGCTATTTCTTGAAAGAGTTCTTCTTGGATAGCGGGCTTAGCTTCAAAACCATTGATAATATGTCGAAGAAGCTTTTCGTATTCAGCAATCCACTTGACGAATATTTCTTGATTGCTCAATGAATAACCCAGTTGATGTTTAGCCGTTTTCAAACAGTCTTTGTGTTGTTTGTGCTGAATGGCTAATGCTACTGAATTATTCATTTTATACAATCTTCCTATCCGTGTTAACTCAAGGACATCACGACTTTTTCAGAGGTTAAACGTTTAGCCAGAATTAGCACCAATGCGACCGTAAGGGTGATAGTCGCCATACTGGTAAATAACAGGGTACTCCAGTCAATAGGCAAGCCTTTGAAAACATCTTCCATCAATAGTGACTGACCTGAAATCGGCATCCATTCTACCCAAGCAGGTTTGTCGTCCATCATCATTAATGCAAAAGGAATAAAGCTTGGCGCCATAATTAGCATAGTGACGGTTGATTGTGCCTCTTTAAAGCTTTTGGCCTGAAAGGCGAATAACAGTTGCAGTGATGCAGCAAGAAAACAAATAGGCACGAGCAGTAATAATAAAATCGCAAAAGTGCTGGCATCAATACTGAACGTGGCACCTATTTTGGTCAGATCAACAAAGTTCATCGCAACCGAGGTTAACACCAACATTAAAACAATCGAGATAATAGCGATTGAACTGGCACAACTTAGCTTAGCGAGCACTATTTTCAAGGTACTCACCGGCTGACACAATAGCATTTCGAGCACATTACGTTCACGCTCACCAGCACTAGAGTCAATGGCAACAGGTAAGCCTGACATAAACGCTGCCATCATTAAGTAGACGCCTAAGATCAATGAGATCATCACGGCATTACTACTTGGCAGTGAAGTGTCTTGTTCAAGCAGTTTAATCGGTTGCAGTAATTTAATATCAACACCACGCACCAATAAGCGTTTATAACCAATCGTTAACGAGTGTTCTCTAACAATATCTTTAATCCTGCGAATAGGTGACTGTAGTGATTTTTCGTTATAATCAGCACGCAGTGTCAGCTCAATTGGCTTACCTGCCGCCATATCAGCGATAAAGCTATCAGGAATGGTTAGTTCGATATTGCGTTCATTCCAATTACGCGCTTCATCGTCCGGTACATCAGCAAAAGAGATAATATTTTCATCTTGTAATGCTTTAATAAGCTCAGGAGCATGTTGCTCACCAGTATACTTTACATAAACAGCGGGGTTATCCACAGCTTCTTTAATCGCTACTTTTAACATTACCATGATCATGACGGGCATCAATAACGCCATACTCATCGCAACCATTAAAGCGCGCTTATCACGAAAAGCTTCTTTAAACTCTTTTACCATTAAGGCTTGCAATTGCATCATGCTGCGACTCCTTCGTCTGAGCCAATTAATTTAACGAAAGCCTCTTCCAGTAGGGTTTCCCCAGCTAAGTCACATAACTCTTGCGGTGTTCCTTGCGCCGCTAATTTACCATTAGAAACAATAATGACTCGATCACATAAGGCAGCAACTTCTTGCATAACATGCGAGGAGAATAAAATGCAGTGACCTTTTTCTTTAAATTTCGCTAAATGATTGCGCAAAATTCGTGTACTCATGACATCCAAGCCACGAGTGGGTTCATCAAGGACAAAGTTTTTTGGCTGGTGCACTAAGGCTTGAGCTAAAGTCACTTTCATCCGTTGGCCTTGAGAAAAACCAACAGTTTTCCGGTGGGCTAATTCAGTCATTTCAAGATCATTGAGAATTTGTTCAATAGCGGCATGTTTATTGGCACCTCTCATGCCATGGATACTGGCAAAATAATCAATTTGCTCATACGCGGTTAAACGCTCATATAAACCAAACTTATCGGGGAAAATACCTAAAAGCTTTCTTGCTTTAATTGGCTCTTCAGTCACTTTAATGCCATCAATGGTGGCATAACCTTCGTCAGCACGAAGTAAACCGTACAACGTACGTAAACAAGTGGTTTTTCCGGCACCATTGGGGCCTAATATGCCAGTAATTTCGCCATCTTTTGCGGTAAACGATAAGCCATCCAGCGCTTTAACGGTATTTTTCTTACTGACAAAACTCTTATGGAGATTATTCACTTCAATCATGGGTTAGTCCTTTACTTTTTCTGGCGTCGTCATCGGTGCTACCGCGGGTGCAGCACCACCGTTTAAGCCCAGCATAAATGATTCTTCTGGCAGCTCTTCTAAGCACGACTCATCAAGTGCTTTTGGCGTTTGTAGCGCTAAAAATTCATTAACAATACTGATACCACAGGTGGTTGATGCAACTATATGGGCATTATTCTTTGAAATAATATGATGACTATTTGGCAAGTTTTCATGAGAGATTTCACCATTACTTGCCGGTGTTACCGGGTCTAAATCTCCCGACAGAATCAAGGTTGGGATATTAGCCGTCACCGTTTGATAAAAATCCGCGCTCGGTTGATATTTTGGCCAAACAGAACATGCTTTACCGACCATCTCTAAACTCATGCCTTTCGCGAAGCTATTTTCTGCGTCAGTCGCTTTCATCGTGTCAGAGATCTTAGGGAAGTCTTCATTACAAACAATATTGAAATGCAAACCAATATAACTGCCCATTCCTCCATCGCTCTGAGCAATAAGTCCCGCGAGCGGCTTATAATCACCCAAATAAGCTTGATGGATTAATAACGGCACTAAGCTGCGCGTTTGCATGGAATATAATTGCATTTGTAACGTTGAAATAAATTTGTCACGACTGATAGTAAATTCAGTTGTTGTGCCTAGCCGTGGGTGCGCAATTTCTACTGTAATCGGCGCCAGTGCTAACTTAGCGCTAATGTCGGCAAACTCTTGCGCCAATTCAGGATATTGTTGCGCGCACTTACTATCGTTTTGGCAATTATCAAGCAATTTAACAAAAGATTGCTCGGCGCTTTGACCAAATAAACCAATAGGTACTTCAATGGGGCCAACGCTATCCAGCACAACACTTTTTAACGATTCAGGGAACATACGCATATAAACGAGTCCGGCACGCGTGCCATAAGAGCCGCCATAGAGATGTACTTGTTGATAGCCAAGTGCTGCGCGCACAGCGTCAAAATCTCGAATCGCATTTTCCGAATTATATTGGCTTAAGTCGCCAGTAAGCTGTGCCAAACACTGCTCAATATCGGTAATAGAAAAATCTTCCGGTATGCTAGTATAGGGGTCAATTTCTACTGACTCTTCACACTGCAATGGATGCGACTTACCTGTGCCACGTTGGTCAATTAGCAGTAGGTCGCGGGTTTTTCTGATCTCATTAAAACCAGTATAAATTTGCCCAGAAAGCTCTGCTGCAGCCTGCCCTGGTCCGCCCGCTAAAAACATTAATGGCTGTTGTGCTTTACTGTTGTCTATTGCCGGTAACACGACAAAGTTAATAGTAATTTTCTCGCCGTTAGCTTTGGCATAATTCTCTGGCACAGCTAAAGTGCCGCATTGCACTTGTTGGCGGATACCTTTTACATGACAATTTTCAACTGTGAGTTTTTGGCTTAACAGATCTTCGGCCAGACTTTGATGGCTAAGCCCTGCTAGTGAAATAAAGCAACTTGTGACAAATAAATTTTTCCAATTTACTTTCATTTTATCCTCCTTTTAAAACAATGACTGCTTAGTCTCGCCAATCAAAAATTTATTACAGTTATTTTTAAATAACCTGAAATTAGCTCATTTTCTGTTACGTAACCTAGCTAACATAGGGCTAGCGATGGCGATAGAGCGAAAAATAGCTTACTGAGTCGCTTCCTTTCTCTCGAGTTTACCTTACCTGAGCGCTCATTAAATCAAACATTACTATAACCTTCGCACTAAACAATAGTGAGATGCGGAAAAAAAACACTATTACACGAAATAACCGAATTAATCATTCACATATGGCTCAAATAACGATAAAGTCAGCAGTAGATATATTTCGCCGAAGAGAGGATGACTGATGGAATTAAATCAGTGGGTTGATGAATTATTTGAAGTGTTTGATGAAGACAAAGATGGCGTAATCAATAGAAGTGAATTCGTCGAATTGATTGACTGCCTATTACAAGATAAAGGCATTCGTATGTGTGAAACCATATTTAATCGCTTTGATAAGAACCATGATAATTCGATCTCTAAAGATGAGTTACGTGAGATGGTTATAGATCTCGCATTATAACTTGCTTTTATTTGCGCTTATATTTCCGTCAAGTTTATAAGCGCAATTCTTACCATAACTAAACTAACTTTTGGCTGCTAACCTTAGCCGCTAATAAAAGTTTTTTATTTTCACTAGAAGATAACTAAACACCAAACCAGCCAGTATTAATACGTCCCTTTGATAAAGTCCAAAAGCCATCACTATTTTGCGTGAGAACTTTACCTTGCCCTGATAATTTCAATTTCGCTGAGCGAGCCTATATACCCAATCTATCCATAAAGGTCTGACCTCTAGTATTCCAATCTGCAGTTTGCTACTATAAACAGCGTACACGTGTACACTGAAATTGGGAAATATATAACGTGCAAACTCAAGATTACGGCTTAGCTGAAGAAATTGTCAATGCCATTAGCCACGGACTAGCCGCATTACTTAGCGTTGCTGGTTTAACACTGTTAGTTACTTTGGCTTGGCTGCAAGCTGATATGGCTAAAGTGATTAGCTTCAGTATTTATGGCGCCAGCCTTGTTTTACTGTTTAGCGCGTCAACCTTATATCACGCCTTATTACATGATAAGGCAAAGCGAATATTTAAGTTACTCGACCATTGTGCGATTTACTTATTAATTGCCGGTACATACACGCCTTTAATGTTAGTAACCTTAGGTGATGATATTGGACCAAGCATGTTGATTATCATCTGGGGCTTAGCTTTTTTAGGTATTGCCTTTAAGATCAAGTTTGGTAATAAATATAAAAAATTATCACTTGCCACCTATTTAGGTTTAGGCTTTATTTCACTGACCATTATTGATAAATTAAACGCTAAACTTGCCTATGAAGGCATATTGCTACTTGCTTTAGGTGGCATTATCTACGGCTTAGGAACCTTTTTTTACGTCAGAAAAGATAAAAAGTATAGCCATGCCATTTGGCACTTTTTTGTCTTTTTAGCCGCTATTTGCCACTTTTTTATGATGTTGTTTTACGTACTTTAACTCAGCAAACAAAGCATAAATAATACTTGATTAGCACGGTGGGGTTTCTAGCAGATAACGTTCAAACTTCACCAATGTTTGCGCAAAGCTTTTTTGCCCTAGCCCTAAACGAAAGTAATTCCCTTGCAGGCCAAATAACTCACTCGGTAAGGTGAGTATGCCGGTTTTTTTCGCTAATGCATTTGACCAAGCCGTCATCGTCTCAATATTTTTCACTTCAACTAAGGCAAGTATGCCTGCTTGAGGTGGATACCAACTTAAGCGCTTTTTATGCCGCAAAACCAATGCGGAGAAAAGCTTAATATTGTCACTAATAATTTCATTATTGCGCGATAAAATTGCATGGCTATTTTTTAGCGCTATACAGGCTAGTGCTTCATCAATTTTAGAACAGCAAATCGAATTAACCGCTTTAATGGCAATTAAAATTTTCAGTAACGCTTTATTGGGAGTTACTGCCCAACCAATACGAATGCCAGCCAAACCAAAGCTTTTTGACATCACACCAACAACAATACTTTTTGAATAATCCAAATAACCATGTGCTAACGTTAAGCCACGATAGTTACTTGCTTGTGATACATCGTCACTCAGTAAGTAACACTGATAGCGCTGAGCAAGTTGTAATACTTGCTCAGCTAATGTGCTATCAATAATACTGCCAGTGGGATTATGTGGCGAATTAAGCACAATTAACTGCGTTTTTTCATTAACCACTTTTGTGAAGTCTTCAATATTGACTTGCCATTGATTGTCAGCACTCAACGCTATCTCTCTAACAACAACGCCTTTCGATTTTGCCATCGTCACCAAAGATGGATAACTCGGTGTCAATACCACAATCTCATCACCGGCTTTTAGCAGCGCTTGATAAATTGCCGAGAGTGCTTCTTGGGCACCGCAAAAAGTCACGGCATTATCAGCTTCAAGCGTGTCGCTATGACAATTTAACTGCTGATGAAAGTTAACTATCTCTTGGCGCAGCAAGGCATCCCCTTGAACCGGCGAATACTGTAAAGGCGTTGCTTCGATGTCATTGACACTAAACTGAAGTAATTCGCCTAGTGTCAATGCTTGCGCGGTTGAATCACTTAAACTCTTGGTGACTTCATTGCTTAAACCTTGACTATACGCTATGTGCTTGGGGAGTCGAAGTACAGACATAAAGCTACTTCGCTCGCCAAACACTAAATTGACAATGGCTTAAATTGAAGTTGCGCGCAGAGCTTGCCACCACTCGAGCTAGTTCTTGTTCTTTCACCAGTTCAAAATTCTCACTCAGTTGATTAGTTAAGGCGTCAAAACCAGCAAGATTTTCACCATTGACTTTGATACCACTTAACCATTTCACTTTTTCTGTGGTCTGCAATTGATAATGATAGTCTGAGACAATAATCAACAAACCTGATGGCTTTAATCGACTAACCGCATTAGACAATAAACGCTTAGGATCATAACTTTGCTCTAACGCATGCTGAATCAAAATCACATCATAGTGATTAAAGTTTTCTTTGAGGTTACAACCATCACCTTGACTAAATAATATCCGTTCGCTCTTAAACTGTTGCACCGTATCAGCTAAGGTTATTTCGTTATATTGGCAAATATCGCCTTCAATGGTACTGGTGTAACGTACACTCTCACCTGCTTGTAGTTTTACGCCATGTTGAATAGTGCGAGCAGAAAAATCAATAGCGTCAATATGTTGAAAATACTGACTCAGCTCAAATGCTACTCGTCCAACGCTGCAGCCTAAATTTAGCAAGCGCTCAGCCCTGACATTTTCAGGCTTAATTAAGCTTGCAACGTGCTTTGCTATTTGCAGGCCATAATTTTCATAACCTAAGGTATTGCTAGCAAAGTCACAGGCTAACTGCTGACAAATATCTTTGCTTGTTTCAAACTGGTTTACTGCCACTTGCTCTGGTTCAGGATTATGACTCATCACATACCGAAAACCCGCATGTTGATAAAAGTGTCTTCGAAACGCATAACGCGATGAGGCTAAGGTTTCATTTCCGGTTGAGATCCAAGAGCCACCTTTGATTAAATTATGCTTACCGTCAAAGGTTGGAGTAGAAAAATCATCATACAAAGGATGAACACTAAAACCGGCAAAACCATCAATCGCTGATGCTGTCCATTGCCAAACATTGCCTATAACGTCGAAAAATTCGCCATGCGGGTGCTGATTAACCGGGCATGAAGACGCGTAGTCAGTTAAGTTTATGTTGCCAGGCAGATACGTTTCTTGTGCTTGTCCATTCGCAACGCTATCTCGAAGGCAATACCATTGTGCTTCAGTGGGCAAACGCACAAAACCGCTGCTACTTTGTTGACGCCATTGGCAAAATGCTTTTGCTTCTAAGCAATTAACTTCTACTGGCCAATCTAACGGTAATGGCATTTCATTGAGTAAATTACGTTGAGAGTATTGACCTTGGTTATAACGCCAAAACCTTGGCATTTTAGCTTGAGTAAACTGCAACCATGACAGACCCTCTTGGCACCAAAACAACGAATTTTTATAACCGCCAGCCTCAACAAACGCCAGATATTCACCATTAGACACTAAAAATTTAGCAGCGCTAAACTCTTCAACCTCAAACTCTTGATGGCCATATTCATTATCCCAACCAAAAGTCTTGTCTTGCACTTTTTTGCCTAACGACAGCTTTTGTGACTGAACGGATATTAATTCATTTTTCGGTGCAGCAGATGATTGTGCACACGGTTGCCAAGACGCTTGACTGGTTAAATGCTCTAGCGGCAACATACGCATAATAACCGACGATGTTTCAAGATGAATTCGCTCGTGCTCACAACCCATCAAGATGATCCACGCTAATGAGTCTTGCGTTATGGGTAACGTCAAGTCCATGGTTTCAATCAAATTTAGCACCAGGTTGTAGACCTGCTGTCGATACGTTCTCACCTCATCAACACTCGGCCAATCATAATGCTCGCTATTGAGATCATCCCAGCTCATTTCATCAACACCAACAGCACAAATAGCTTCAATTCGACTGTTAACTCGCTGTGAAATGTACTTGCCTAATATTAATTTATTAACATAAAAAGTTGCCGTATGACCAAAGTAAAATACCAACGGATGACGCAATGGCTCAGGCCTTAAAAGGTACGCATCGTCATTATTGATCAACGAGAACAAAGACTCGTAAGTTGACCAAGTATTTTTAAAGTATGCAATTAGCTCTTGTCGCTTCTCTACTACCGAGTTGCCAACAAGTGTTGGTGTTTTCAATTGATTTATCATGTAATTTTTCACTAGATTTTATTGTAATCTGAATTTATATCTCAAAATAAGCCACGTTAAATAAAAATATCAGGCCGTTGAAATTGCTTTAAGTAATCTTGTTGTATCTGCCGCCCAATACTCAACGCTGTTATTGGTTTCAGCGGAAAGCTCGATGCCGCAATAACTCTGTCTATGCTTTGATGAAACCAGTCGTTATTCTTAAATAACGTAATGGCACCAAGTTCATTATCTTGGTCATGCAGTGAGCTTGGTAACTGTCCATAATCATCACTTTGTACTGACTCATGATTATTAACAGAATCAATGGTTTCAATAACATTTAACAAGGTATAAATCACATTCAAGAACGGGTTATATTGCTCGCTCGATGCGCCTAATCTATGCTCAATACGCGCAGTTTTATGCCAATTTTCATGACTCACCAAGACGTTATTTTTATCATCATAGATTAAAGGTTCAACACCCATTTTTTGATTATGCTTACCAATATCGCGATATAGTGCCACGCTACCTTGATGCCCTCCTGATATATCGATAGGCGAACATAACTCTTCTGCTAGGCCATATTTCGACTTTAGCGCCAAACGCTCAAACGCTTCTTCTTCAGGTAAATAAATTAAGCAGCTAGCTAAACTCGTTTGCAATAAACTACGCTGTAGACGTTCGGCGAAGTCTCCGGATACCAATAAATTATTACCTAATAAATCTTGTACACTGACGTTAATCTGTACGGCATTAGGAATATGGACGTCTCGGCTATCACCACTAAAAATATTGGCGCATCCCGCCGCTAGTTTACCGTTGTCTCCCGCCCAAACTACCGGTTTAATTAACGTTTTAGTGACACCTTGATTAGCAAACCATTGAGGTAAAAAGTAAATTGCCCGCGCAAGGTTATGTGCCTCTTTTAACGGGCTTTGGCCATTGAAAAGCGAGACATACTCCCATTGATTACTCCAATATTCCGCAACAACTTCACCATCAATACCAAAAGCTAATAATTTTTCATTAACACGTTGATAGTCAACAGGCTGGCCGGTGGCTTTCTGATAACAGCCTTCCAGCTCAAAATGCACTAAAGCACGAAAACCTCGGCCTTTAATATAATCCTGCAAACAACTAATTATATTTTCTGCGAGCCTATTTAAACTATTCATAATGGATAAACACTTGAACTTTGCAATTGACAACGGGCCTGAACAATAACGGACCTTACAACTAGCGTACTAATTTCTAGTTATACGTAGAAAAGATGGTTTTGGATTAAAAAACATTAATTTGATTTTTTCCTAGATGTTTTGCTTGGTAAAGCGCTTGATCTGCATTGATATAAAGTTGATTAATATCCCTACATTTTGGCGATAATGAAGCGATACCGATACTCACCGTCACGGTATCTTGATGACCTTTAACCATTTTTGATTGATTAATTAAGGTCAAAAATCGTTCAGCAATTTTTTCTGCTGCAACAATATTTGTTCTCGGCAAAACACAAAGAAACTCTTCTCCACCAATTCGACTAAAAATATCGTCTTGGCGAAAAACCTTGAGGCCTAGTTCAGCAATACAACGGATCACATCATCTCCTACAGGATGCCCGTATTTATCATTTATTTTTTTGAAATCATCAATATCAATTAACACAATGGAGAGTTGCATTTTTTCGGGGCTTCCACCTGACACCGCTTTATGCAAGTAATCAAAAATGTAACGACGGTTGAAAAGTCCAGAGAGTGAATCTTTAATCGTCAGCACATGCATTTTTTTATTTGTTCGGTATTGTGCAATAATGACAATGAGCACAATCAAGACAATACAAGCGATAAACAAATTAACATAAATATGTTGTGTACTATTATTCTCACGTTTTTCTAACTCTAAAATTTCTACTTGTAAGCGCTTTTCTGCCAATGCTTGAGCGACTTTTTGCCGCTCAACTTCCATGCTTGCCCTTACTTTCAATAGCCTGTCTGATGAATTTTTTAACAGTAAATCCGTAAACTCAAGGTGATACTGCTTAAGCAAACTATAACCTATATCATGCTGACCTCGAGCATAGGCTAGCTCACTAGATATTTTCATCACCTCAAGATGCCAAGTGGTTCCTATTAACTCTGGAATGTTAACAAAAATATTCGCTGCGCTATCAATGGCCTCTTCAGCTTTTTCTAAATCGCCGAGTTCAATTAAACAACTCGCTTTACGCTTATATAATTCAGCGTTGTAGTCTACAACCCCTTTCAGCGCCAGTGCTTTATCTATAATAGCAATAGCGTCAATACAATCGCCTTTTTCCGCTAAGGTCATGCCGATACCATAGGCGGAAAAAAAGCTAAGATTTGAGTTTGGAGTATAGCCAGTTTGTTGTTGATATTTTTCAAAATATTCAATGGCTAAATCATATTTTTTCCAATATCTATAGGTTGAAGCTAAGCCATAAACAGCTTCCGCAACATGGGCTGGATAATTTAGATGCTGATAGGCTTCAAGGGCTCTTTGATAATATTCAATTGATTTTTCATAGTCGTTTAAATAACCATAAATAGCACCGTAGGTTTCATTTATTGAAGCAATTAAAAACTGGTCTTTCAATGCGAATGCTTCGACATACGCTTCTTGGATATCAGCTAAGGACGTTTCAAATATTTCGGTTAATGTTTTTGTATATGCAAGCTCTTGTTTTCCATAAACATATAAACGACTGAGTTTGGCTTCTTTTGCCTGTATAAGTGCTTTGATAAAAGCTTCTTGAGAGAGACTGTAATCGCCATTTCTGCGATAAATAAGTCCCTGAAATAAGTTTAAACGTGCTTGAATTTTTAATGGCGTATTTGCTGTGACTAAGCTATTAGCTAATTTAACTGAGCGGTTAAAATCATCATAAAAATAAATTAAATTTTCAGTTTGAGCTTTTCGGAGTAACCACCACAGGTAATCTAATTCATCATAAGATTCAGCTTCAGCCTGCAAGCCAATGATTTTTTGATAGGACAACCAAGGCTCAAGATAAATATCATGATCCATATCGATAAAGTTAACACGACTATCAGCCATTGCCGTTAATGGCAAACTTAATAAGAGTATAATTAACGTTGCATAATAGCTCTGCAAAGTTTTTTTCATCGAGTATCCGTACTGAGAGGTTATATTGCCTTGAATATTAAGCTATCACAAAAAAAATAAATAAACGACTGAAAATCATACGCCTGATACCGCAATCGTTGCCGCTATATTACACTGATATTTTTCAACTGAGTATTTATATAAACGATCAAGCGCCAAACTATTCACTTTAGTTAATGATCTTAATTTTGATAAAGCTGATTAAAACTCTTGATATTAAAACCCTTTAGTAGCTGATCGCCTACTTTCAGCACAGGCACACCACGCAAGTTCAATTTCGAAAATTCTTTTTGCCCGGCGGGAGTTTTGATATTACATAGCCGAAATGGCATATTGTTTTCTTCGAGGTAGCGCTTTGCTGTCTGACAATGTGGGCAATTACTCATGGTATAAAGGATGATACGTTTCATAGGAGAAGCTTAAGCGATAAATTTTACTAATTATCGCATAGCTCAACGAAAATAAATAATAATTCAAATGACGGGCTTATAGTGTATTTTAGCTAGCTTGCTCGCCATTGTTTAGTAACAAGCACGGTATCATGCAATAATACTCGTCCTTCAAATAGATCACCCGCAACAACTTCACCAACTCCGGCAGGCGTACCTGTCATGATAATGTCGCCATCTTCTAATTCGATAAAGGACTGTATTTCTTTTAATATTGCTTGCGGTGAATATAACATCATTGCAATGGCTCCCGACTGTCGACATTCACCATTAATATGAAGCTCTAACGCCAAGTTTTCATCAACAGAATCTAGCGTAACAAAATCACTAAACAACGCTGAATCGGTAAACGCTTTAGCGCGCTCCCATGGCAGCCCTTTGGTTTTTAACTGAGACTGCAGCGCCCTTTTAGTTAAATCTAAACCGATAGCAACGGCACAAAATTCTCCTTGTTGGTACATAAAGCAAAGCTCTGCCTCATAGTGCAACGTCTCTTGATGCTTGGCATTTAGCTGATGCCCAATTGCAGCATTGGGTTTCATAAATAACACCATATCATCAGGGATTTCATTACCTAACTCTCTAATATGACTGGCATAATTGCGCCCGACACAAATAACTTTAGAGGGAGTAATATAGCCTGTATCTACTTTAACCGACTTCATTCACATGCCTTTTAGATAGTAAAACACTATTCTAAAACTAAATAAGGTCTATTTACTATGCCTTTACCAGTGTTAACTGAGGTTTAATATGATTCATAGCCGGCACCTTAACAATCTCTGACACTCTACGTTGTTGCTTAAAACGATCAAAGTTGACATTTTTAACCCCTAACTGCTGGCTCATTTTTACAAATGTTTGATAATCTTCACGGGTAAAATCATCATCTTCCCTGGTCAGTAAACCATCGATGTAAGCGCTATTACCATTTAAAGTAAAATTAGCAATAGCCGAATAAGGTTTACCAAAATCATCTACACGTAGTGCACGCACAGATTTCACTTCAAAAATCCATTTATCAATTTGAACATAACGGGATAAGCTATCAGGAGAAGATTGGTCATTCATTTTCTGGGCCTTAAATTCTGTATAAAAGGTCGGCTACGTGGTTGGGAATAAAAACTTGCAGCCGACAAAAGTTGAGCTATTCGCCCTAAAAGGTTATATCTACGTCAAAGATTTTTTCATTTTACTTAAAAACTGATTAAATTCTTGTTCACTAACTTCTTTATCGCCATTAGCATCAAGTTGAGCAAAAACTTTCGTTAATTTTTCATTTTTAGCAAGTTCTTTTGCACTTAAAGTATTGTTTTTATCGGTATCATAATCTGTGATTAATTGAGAAAAAGATGACATTGGCTGTTCTACTTTTGCTAGTGCCTTACCCATATCGTTATTAGCAAAAACTAGGTTCGAAGCAAGTGAAGCGACAACAACGGTAATTGACAATTTTTTCAAGCTAATATTTTTCATGTTTGAATCCTTTTAATTGATTAATAGCACATCAACGAATATGCCGACCATGGCTAGTGCCACATACAATGATGAATTAGCACATGTTATGCCAAAAAATTAAGCTGTTGATTTTATTAGATAAAAATACACCACCGTAAAAAAAGTGTCTCCTATTGACAACAGATTATAATACTGAAGATTTTCAAATTGCTAACCTGACAATAAAAAGCAATAAATAACACTAAAAAACAACCAGTTAAATAACATAAAATAATAAAATCACCTTGTCTCTTTTTTGCGACACTATTGTATTCAAGACTATTTTAGCTAACACTACCCCAGTCAATTGCACTCAATAAAGGCACTGTACGTACTGTGAGTAATTCAAGAACACCGGCAATTAAAGCGCGTAATAAAAGCTTTTCAATAAAAGCTTTATCAATAAAGTCGCTAACCTTATTAGGTTTTGGCTTAGTCGCTTTACCCTTAGTTATTGCGCTAATTTTTGGCGCATCACAAGTTAATACGCTTGCTAAAACGAGCACTGGACTAATTACCAACATTGCCAACGTACTTGACAGCCTACAAGTACTGAAGAGTAGCCAAATTAAGATGGAGCGCAGCGCAGCGCAATATTTAGTACTTCGAGATCCTGCTCTGGCAGCAAGCTATCAAGAGCAAAGCCAGCAAATACTGCTCTTGACACAAACATTAATGGCAGATAGCCAAGATCTTAAATTACAAAATTTGCTCAAAGCATATTCCCAAAACATAACCACGCTAATTGAAAAAACTATGCAAGAAGCAAAGCTAAAATCAGCAACGGACAGCACGATTATCAAACCATTGCAGAGCCAGTTTAATGTGCTAACTAACGTTTATGAGCAAATATTTCAACGTAGTAACGAGTTAAATAGCTTACATATCACCAATATTAAACAAGCTGCACAAGCGACTCGCGATATAATGATCCGAAGCTTAGTGATCATCCCGATCAGTATACTTATTGCCGGCATCTTTATTTTTTTAATTACCAGTCCGCTTAAAGTATTAGCGCAAAATATCTTACAACTGCAGCGGGGTAAATTTGATCAAGAAATTAAAGTCACCGGCGCACCAGAAATTCAAGAAATAGTGCAAGCATTAGAAAGTATGCGTACGCGTTTACAGGCCTTAGAGCTACAAAAATCAAGCTTTATTCGACATATATCACATGAGTTGAAAACGCCACTAGCGGCTATCAGAGAGGGTACCGAGCTATTATATGATAATAGCGTCGGCGAGCTAAATGCTGATCAGCAGGAAATATCACAGATCATTAAAAACAGCGTATTTCGCTTACAACAACATATTGAAGATTTGCTCGACTTTAATATCGTACTCGACTCAACAAGTTTACAAGACTCAGAGTCATTGCAAATTAATGATGTTGTACAGCAGGTGTTGACCGATCGAAAATTAGATATCAAGCGTAAAAAAATAGTCATCAATAATAAGTTGACTGATATCGCTATTTTTAGCAACCGTAAGCAGGTTGCAGTTATTATCGATAACATATTATCAAATGCCATTAAGTACTCTCCGGATGAGGGTGCCATCGATATTTCATCGGCATTAGTTGATGGTCACCTGCAACTCTTTATTTGCGATCATGGCGTTGGTATTGCGCACGAGAATCAGACAAAAATATTTGATGCTTTCTATCAAGGACCCGCACCAGAAAATAGCTTAGTAAAAGGCAGTGGGCTAGGCTTAACTATAGTAAAAGAGCTGTTGCTGCGCCTCAATGGCAACATTGAACTTTTGCATCAGCAAAGCGAATCACAAGGCACTAGAATGAAAATCACCTTGCCACGCGCTTTTCGACAACAGGAACAACTCTAATGGCAAAACATTGGAAACTTTCAAGCTCAAATATAGTGTTTTTTATCGCTTTAACCTTGTTATCTGCTTGTCAGCTTACCGCAGATCGCGCAAGTGATAAAAAAACGTATGGTGAATATTATTTAGCGCTGCAGCAACTTACCCCTCAACAATTAGCGGAAGAAGTAACGTTACAGCAAGCAAACGTGGCACAACAAACCACGCAGGAATATGGTGGCCATGATCCACAAATAAAATTACTTTTACTCTACAGCCTACCTAAATCGCCTATTTATAATACTTTCAACGCTAAAGCGCTGTTAAACCAACTGAAGAATGAAGGTGGCAATGCCGCTTTTGCCCATATCAATCCTAGCGAACAAGCATTTATTGCTCTACTACGAGATCAACTAAATCAACGTTTACTGATGCGAAATCGCTTACTAGCACAGCAGCAAGAGCAGAAAAAACAAGCACTTGCACAACAGCAACAATTAATTGAGCAAGTACAATTATTACAACAGATCATTAAACAATTAAAAAACATTGAACAAGCTATTGATAAAAGAGAGCAATAACTCACTTTTAAAACGCCAACCTAACCAAATAGGGTTGTGATCAATACGAAATTTACAGCATAAATTTTAACCATAAATGCATCGAGAGCAATTCATGAGTAATATTAATCCGGCAGCCGTTTACACAAACAGTAAAATCCTCATCGTCGATGACGATCCTAGTTTATTACGCTTACTCGGCATTCGCTTATCTGCGGCAGGTTATCAAGTCGAGTCAGCAAAAAGCGCCAAAATTGCACTCGGGCGATTAGAAAGCTTTCATCCACAACTAGTGATCAGCGATCTTAAAATGGAAGGCATGGACGGTATGGCATTGTTCGAACAAATTCGTGCCAAACATCCTCATATTCCTGTGATCATTATGACTGCACACGGCACGATTCCAGATGCTATTAATGCCACAAAACAAGGAGTTTTTAGCTTTCTCACTAAGCCTTTTGAAAGCAAAGAATTACTTGAAATAGTACAGCAAGCGATCAGGCTGCAACCCGCAGAATTAAACCATAATCAAGCTGACAATCAATGGCGCGATAAAATCATTAGTCGCAGTACAGTTATGGAATCACTTTTACAACAAAGTAAGCAGGTGGCAAAGAGTGATTTTAGTTTACTTATTCACAGCCAGAGCGGCACAGGTAAAGAGTTACTGGCAAAAGCGATTCATTTAGCTAGCCCTAGATTTCAAGAAAAGTTTACGGCCATTAACTGTGCCGCTATTCCTGAACAACTGCTAGAGTCTGAATTGTTTGGTCATTGCAAAGGTGCATTTACCGGTGCTGAAAAAAATCATATAGGCTTATTTCAAGCCACAGATGGTGGCACGCTATTTTTAGATGAAATTGGCGATATGCCGATGAGTTTTCAGGTCAAGTTACTTCGAGTATTACAAGAGCGAGAAGTACGCCCTGTTGGTAGCACACAGTCAATTAAAGTGGACGTTAGGATTATTTCAGCCACCCATAAAAACCTGCAGCAGGCCATTCTAGACAAAAGCTTTCGTGAAGATTTGTATTATCGACTTAACGTTGTTGAATTAGAGCTACCACCGTTATCTGAACGCAGAGAAGATATTCCGTTACTCGCGCAATATTTTTTAGGCCGCTCTGCAGAGCAGTCACAAGTTAACATCTCAGGTTTCTCACCTGAAGCCATGGAAATGCTCATTAGCGCAACTTGGCCGGGCAATATTCGACAATTGCAAAATGTTGTCGAACAAACCGTGGCATTATCTACAGAGCCATTAATTAGTGAGATGCTGGTTAAGAATGCCTTACGTGATAAAACTACAATTTTGCCATCATTTGTGCAAGCTAGAGATAAGTTTGAACGTGATTACCTGGCAAAGCTATTAAAAATTACCGCCGGCAATGTTTCACAAGCAGCTAAAATAGCACAGCGTAATCGCACAGAATTCTACAAGTTACTTAATCGTCATCACTTATCTGCTGAGGCATTTAGAGAGGAGTAGTAGGGTCATTAATTTAACCGCTGTTTATACTAATATAAACAGCGGTTAAATCGATAATTTTTGGCGAACTAATAATGGTTGAACTGGTAATAAGTTATTCTATTGCAAGGAGTTCAACATCAAAAATCAACAATGATCCTGGTGGAATTTTACCCGCAGCGCTATTACCATAGCCAAGTTCTGCCGGTATAAATAAACGCGTTTTCTCGCCCACTGTCATCAATTGTAAACCTTCAGTCCAGCCCTTAATCACTTGCTTTAAACCAAAACTGATCGGTTGGTTTCTGTCGACTGAACTATCGAATATGGTTCCATCAAGCAAAGTACCATGGTAATGCACTTTTACTTTTGAGCTTGCCTTAGGATGAACATCACCATCGCCAGCGCTTAATACTTGATACTGCAAACCAGAAGCGGTTTCAATAACGCCTTCGGCTTGTTTGTTATCTGCTAAAAACTTAGCTGCTAGAACAGCATTAACTTTAGCTACCTCGCGATTATTATTCTTGCGTACGAAAAAGCTAACGATTAAGCCTAGCACAATAATTAACATAATAATTTTAGTCATTTTTTTCCTTATTATTGAGTTATTTTTCTTAGTTTACTGATCAAGCATACTTATTTGAGTAATATTTTTCACTTCAAGTGCCGTTAAACTCCTACTTGCGCTTAAAGCTAGCTCGCTATCCAATTGCAGATTGCCGATGGCGCAGCGATGCAAAGCCGTAACGGGATTTCGAAAGCGGCCAAACATACGTTTAATTTGATGGTAACGCCCTTCAATGAGTTCAACTTCCGCCTGATAATCATTAATGATGGTTAATTTTGCCGGTTTAGTGGTGATATCTTCAAAGCCAAAATACATACCTTCAGCAAACGCCGCGACATAGCTTTCATCCAATTTATTTTCCAAACTGACAATATAACGTTTAATGACCTTATGTTCAGGTAAAGTTAGGCGTTCAGACCAACGACTATCATTGGTTAGTAACACTAAACCAGACGTATTTAAGTCGAGCCGGCCAACAATATGCAGTTCATTTTTAAACGGGTACTCGAGTAAATCAAGCACCGTTTTATGCTGAGTATCACGGGTTGCGCTAACCACACCAATCGGTTTGTTCAGCATAATATAATGTGCTGTATTCGCTTGAATGATCTCGCCATCTAACATGACATGGCTGAAGTTATCAATAATCTCATCAATATGATGAGCGACAACACCATTAATTTGCACTCTATTCTGCGCTAGCATCAGTCGCACATGCTTGCGACTGATCTGACAATATTGTGCTAAAAAACGATCAAGTCGAGTCTTATTTAACGCCATAATAACGTGATATTCAGGAACATAAAATTAAACCATATCCTTGATAAGGTGAATATCGCGCTGTGGGAATGGAATTTTAATATTGGCTTTATCTAACGCCAAATAAATTTCTTTATAGGCAGTATATTTTGCGCTGTACAAATTTTCGGTCGGTGTCCATAAGCGTACTGCTATATTTATTGCGCTATCAGCAAAAGCATCGATACCAATG
>CAJXUN010000059.1 GCA_913061475.1 uncultured Colwellia sp.
TACTGCCGCAATTAAGGGTAATCAACGCAGTAAGGCCTTTAATATCTGAAAGCGTCGTTAAGTAATTCCCAATACAATTAAGGGTAATCAACGCAGTAAGACCTTTAATACCTGCAAGCGTTGTTAATTGATTATTACCGCAATAAAGGGCATTCAACACAGTAAGTCCTTTAATACCTGCAAGCGTTGTTAATTGATTACTGCCGCAATTAAGTGTAGTCAACGCAGTAAGGCCTTTAATATCTGCAAGCGTTGTTAACCTATTAACACTGAAATTTAGGGTAATCAACGCGGTAAGGTCTTTAATGCCTTCAAGCGTGGTTAATCGATTATTATTACATTCAAGGACGGTCAACGCGGTAAGGTCTTTAATGCCTTCAAGCGTGGTTAATTGAGTATCACGACAATAAAGGTGAGTCAACATAGTAAGGTTTTTAATATCCGTAAGGGTTGTTAGCTTATTAAGCTTACAATCAAGGAAAGTCAACGCAGTAAGGCCTTTAATATCTGAAAGCGTTGTTAATTGATTACTACCGCATGCAAGAGTAGCTAATGCAGTAAGACCTTTAATATCGGCAAGCGTCGTTAAGTTATTATTACTGCAATTAACAGTAGTTAACGCAGTAAGGCCTTTAATACCTTCAAGCGCCGTTAATTGATTATTATTGCAATTAACGGTAGTCAACGCTGTAAGGTCTTTAATACCTTCAAGCGTCGTTAATCGATTACCACTGCAATTTAGGGTAATCAAAGCTGTTAGTTGAGATAATTCTAGGGGTAAAACTTTTAAATTAAGATTTGATAAATCAAGGCTAGTTGTAACACTTAACCTAGCCTCTTCAATTCGTTTTAATGCTTCAGTAATATTTGGCTCAACCACAATTCAGTCTCTAATTGAATAATCTTTTCAGTAATATTATATAACTTGTATATCGATATCTATTTTTCAAAAAAAATAATGGTGTACCAATACTGATATGATTGAATTTAGTTAAATATGTCAGTTTACCGAAAGATTATCTTACAGAAGTTTAAAGAAAAAGAGAGGGTATCTACTACCCTCACCGATTAAATTATGCGTTTACTGGAATACCTAAACCATTACGTTTACTTAAATACGCCATGTAAAGCATGAAGGCTACAATACTGCCCAGTAAATACCACTTAGTCCCACCGTCTGAATATATGGCAATTAAGCAAGCCGTTAACGGCTCTAAGCTTGCTAGAGAGGCAGACACTTTTGAGCCGTCTTCAATGTGTTTATCTTTGGCTGATAAATAATTCAGTCTTTCAACAGCATAGTTAAAAGCAAAATAAGATATGACGGTTGTTACAATGATGTAGATAGCAACAAGCAATATATCAAACACATTAACTGGGTTTACTCGTTCAACCAATAACTGTTGTAGCTGAATAGATTCATTATCTAAAGCCCATACTACCAAGAAAAATAAGGCAATAATTGTTGCAGATATAAACTGTATCAACATTTTAAACCACTGAATTTGAAAGTGTGAGGCTTCTGGTAAAATAGTTAACACTTCGTCATCCGTCATCACGACCTTACATTTAAATTCAAACGATAAATGATAAGTAATAATAAAGAAACCAATGCTAAATAATAAGTTACCTGCCTGATCTTCTAACCATAAAGGTTCGTTTACACCAAATAGATAGAAGGCCATGATAAAGACATTAAAACTAATAATAGCAATGAGCCGATCATTGAATTTACCACCACTTTTTACTAATTCATGAAAGAGAGTAAATCCACATAAACCCAGGATAAAAATAAATTCACCGGAATTAGTAATTTGAAAAGCCATAACAAAAAATGATATTGAAATACCCCAGATAGCACCGTAAATCGTTTGCTGGAACAATAATGTGTCAATGGTAGCTATAGATGTGCTTCTTCGAACAATCAAAAGCGATTTAAAAGTAGCTATGTTACGACACGTAACAATAAGTATGGGTAGTAAAATCAATACTAACGTTGCTAGAGCAAAACGTACAAACGCTAAAGTAAATGCAGGTAAGTCTTGTTGGTCTTGGTCAAAGAATAATCGAGCAAGTGAATAGCTACCTACATCGATTAAACCCCAACTCATTGTTGATATAGCGATCAATAAAATAAATAAAGAGTGTTTCATTTCATAATCCTTAGCTGACTTACCTATCGTTAGGTAAGTCAGCGTATGAGTTAATTTAAGGGAGTAGGAACGGTTAACGATTGTTCAACTATGCTATTAATCACATCAGGTAGATCGTCAAGATGGACTTTCTCAATATGATCGATGAGTAAGTTATGTACTTCAACAATGTTTTGATCAGCTAGTTTACCCGCAATTATTCTAATTGGAGAACCGAACAAGTCATGGTCTGCGATACGTTTACCGAAGGAGATGGTCCTGTCTTCCAAAAGACAAGACAGCTTCATGGTCAGCATGTATTTTTCAACGGTACTCGCTAGCTCAACTTGCACCTGATCTTTTGTATTAACAGGGATAATAGCCACTTGATATGGAGCGATACTTAAAGGAAGTACCATTTTTTTATCAGAGTGAGCAAAATACTCAGCAGCTACAGCTGCAACGCGCGATACACCTATCCCATAGCACCCTAAGTAAGGATGTATAGCTTTGCCACATTCATCAATCACAGTGAAGCCCATTTGTTGGGAGTATCCTTGACCCAACTGGAAACAATGACCTAGTTCAATAGCCACGTTTGATTCTAAAATACCATCAGAACAACTAGGACAATGCATACCGTCTGTTGCCATGAGTAAGTTAAAGAAGCTTTCTGGTATTTTTAAGACTGCACCAAAATTAACGTTAATAGCATGATAATCGGTATGATTACAGCCACATAAAAAATCATTTAAATCACGACAAGATTCATCGAAGAAAACTGGTAATTCAAGGTTGATAGGCCCAGCAAAACCAACATCTGCCCCTGTGAGGTTTTTAATATCTTCTTCTGATGCAGGATTGACTTCAAGAGCACCTACTACATTCGAAAGTTTGGTAGGGTTTATTTCTAAATCGCCCCGAATACAAGCAGCTACAAAGGGCATTGAAGGACACCCCGTAACCTCAAAAATTACCGTTTTAATCATTTGAATTGGATCTAAATCAAAATGACAACATAACTGATCAACCGACTTTATATTTGGTGTGTGAACTTCTCTATAGCTTTTTTGATAATTAGTACTTCTAGGCTTAGAAATGACAGCATTAGCCTTTTCGACATTAGCTGCATAAGAGCAATTAGCATCATTACAATTCAAAATAGTGTCGTCACCTAATGGTGATATATGAACAACCTCTGTTGATCCTTCCCCACCAATCGCGCCAGAATCGGCTTCTACCTCAATAACTGGCAGGCCAATTCTTTCAAAAATACGATTATATGCCTTAAGTGTATAATCAAAAGTGTGTATCAGTTCGTGTAATGTAGCATGACTACTATAGGCATCATTCATTTTGAATGCTCTACCACGCGTCAATCCACGCGGCCGTATTTCGTTGCGATACTTAGTCGAAGTCTGCTGGATAAGAATAGGAAGATCATTATATGATGTCGCAGAAAATTCCATTAGCTGGAAGGCTGATTCTTCCGCGGTCGGCGCTAGGGCATACTCATTTCCTCTGCCGTCTGTTGCTGTATACATTGTATTAGTTGCATTATACTTCTCCCATCTGCCGCTTCGTTCCCACAATTGACGTGACTGAAGTGTTGCGAGTGCAACTTTTGAGAAGCCCGAAGTTTCTAGCTCTTCATCTATAATCTTTTCAATGTTTTGCATAAAAAGCAAACCAAAAGGCATATCGGAATATACACCAAGTACATCTGTTTGGTAGAAAAAACCTCCCTTTTCAAGTACTGCTTGGCCTTTTGATAAACCGTTAGGTACATTTTTTTTGGTTTTAAATAATAAGTTGCGTGTTTTCATAATTTACCTTATTTAACGTTTGATTAAAGTCGGTAATTATTATTTCTGAAAGTGAATGAACTGGCTGTACACGAAGTGGGGATCTTTAGGGGATTTTTAAGGGTACATTGAATTTATAAAAAAATACCACATAAAAACAACAACATAAAGAGTAATGTAAATCATGGGAATTGTGTGTTTGCTACAATTTGATATGAGAGACACCTAATACATCATTTAAAATAGGTATTTATTATATCGTTAGCCAAATATCTTAATAACTTTTTACGCAATTTGAACTATACAAGGTAATTGCTGAAGCGTCAGTTGTCGTATCAACGTGATCAAGAAAAACCTGAAAAATTGGCCCTTGCTAACGACCGGAATGAACTTACCCACGTCCCTCAAACATATTGTGATTTCTGGTTAAAATTCCCCCCCCCAATATGTTTATGATTTTACTAAAGACAATGTCCGCTTGTGGCTAATCAGGGACCTAAAGAACAAAACATAGTTAATGTCAGGTGTGAGCACAAAGTGACCGCTAGCAACTCAAAAGTGACTGCTGCCAATAGTTACTTATACGTTATCAAGCTTGAACAGCACATATAAGAAACTTAGTTGCAGCCAAACGACTCTCTAGTAGCTGCTCATTGCCAGTGAATAACTCTCAGCCACTCTTTCACAATGACATTGAGAATTGCCTAAGATTTTAAGAAATATCACAAGGGGACAATCATAAGGATATTTCCTGCATGGATGCAGGTACTTAGTTTTTGTCTACTCTTATTAAAAAACGAAAAACGGTCAGTTCATCTACATATATGAAAGTATTAATGCCGTGGATCCATATTCTTGCAGGGATTCACGTCATTTGAGTAATGCAGGAGCAATTACCGAGATGGCTAAGAACGGTCATGTGATCATGACATTGCCTGCATGGATGCAATAATGCCGTAGAGCCATTTTCTTAAAGGGATGTAAGACATTAGAGTAATGCAGGAGCAATTACCGAGATGGCTAAGAACGGCCTGAACATCGTCACTCTGTCACATCGACATACATGGAAGTAATAATGCCGTGAAGCCATGGATGGCTAGGAACGGCCATGTGATCGTGACATACCGTTCATCGACGTGCATGGATGCACTAATGCCGTGAAGCCATGGATGGCTAAGAACGGCCTGAACATCGTCACTCTTTCACATCCATGTGATCGTGACATACCGTTCATCCTGAACATAAAAAAGCCAGCGTAAGCTGGCTTGTATAATCGGATAAAATCTATCGAGTGAATCGGTGGTTAAAGTACACCACGTTCCATTTGATTAAGTTCAATCGATTTAAATAATGCAGTGAAGTTACCTTCGCCAAAACCTTGATCGTCGACACGTTGGATCATCTCGATAAAGATAGGACCAAAGATATTTTTAGTGAAAATTTGTAATAAGTAAGAATTTTCTTTTTGGCTATCAACCAGTACTTGGTGATCACGGATACGCTGGTGATCTTCTTTCACCCACGGAATACGGTCAAATACGTCATCGTAGTATTCAGGCACAATATTGAGGGTATCGATAATATTTTTATCAAGTTGATCTAACGAGCCTAGTAAATCATCGCTAATAAAAGCTAAATGCTGAACACCCGGGCCGTTATACTCATCTAAATATTCATCAATTTGGTTGTTCTTACTGCCTTTACCTTCATTAATCGGAATACAGAACATGCCACATGGTGATTGTAAGGCATATGAAATTAAAGCGGTTTTCTCGCCTTTAATGTCAAAGTAACGAACGTCAGTAAAGCCAAATACATCTTTATAGAAATTAGCCCAATGCTCCATCGTACCCTGATAAACATTGTTGGTTAGGTGATCTACTCTTAAAAAGCCTTTATCTTTAACCATAACGGGATCGGCAAGGTCTTCACAGTCATCTTGATAGATAGAACCTTTAGCGCCAAATTTTTCAATAAAGTAAATTAAGCTGTCGCCAATACCGTATATCGCAGGATATGGTAATTTGTTGTCGGCATCTTGTGCTGACTTAGCGCCGCGAACTACCGCTTGCTCAAAGGCAAATTCAGCATCTTCAACACGCCAACCCATTGAACAAATAGCAGGACCGTGATTTTTGGCAAATTCACGAGAAAAACCTGCTTGTTCATTATTTAAGAAAAAATGGATATCGTTTTGATTAAAATAATCAATATCACGACCTTTAAATTTTTTAGTTTTTGAAAAACCAAAACCATAAAAGGCATTTTCCATAAAATCAGAATCTGGCGATGCGTATTCAATAAATTCGATACCACGTAAATTAAGTGGATTTTTTACTTCTGTCATAATTATTTCTCTCATTCTAGCAATGATGCGATTATTACCCTGAATTGAACGCAGAGGAAGTGAATGAAAAAACTGAGGTTTTGTAAGGCGTAAATCTATTTTTACGTGTAAAGCAGATGAATTTCGTACGACTCTGATCAAGACTATAGCTAGCGCCACTCAGAGATGTAACGATAAGGTTACAGTAAATTTCCACCTCGATAAATCGTTCAGATAAGCGGCAAAAACTTATTCTATATCGCTGAGCCTGATATCCAATTTTGCTTAACAAATGCTATAGGTAAAAAAAAAGCCAACTCTGAAACAGAGTTGGCTTTTTCTCAAATGCTATATAAGCAAGTGATTAGTTAGTACGTTGTTCTTTACGTGGACGACTTGGACGATCTGTAGCAGCTGCTTGATTGTCAGAAACCGTAATCGCAAGTGCTTGACGACGAACTTGAACACGCTTTAATTGAGTAAAAGACTTCTCAGGCATACCTTTAGGTAATTGCACAAAGCTATGCTTTTCGTGCAAGTTAATCGCACCGATGTAGCTGCTGTCTAATGATATTTCATTCGCGATTGCGCCAACGATATCACCAGGACGTGCACCATGCTCTTTACCCACTTCTAGACGGTAAGTCTGCCAATCAACATCACTGCGAGCAACTTTCGCTTTACGCGGAGCACGTTCAGCGCGATTTTCATTACGACCACCGTCACGACCACCACGAGCGTCATTACGGCCACCGCGAGAATCACGAGCACCACGACTATCATTACGTCCACCTTCACGATCATTTCTTTCACGAGCATCACGACGAGGCTTTGGATCTTCTTTTGGTTGTAATGGTTGCTTTAACTGTTTTTGATAAAGCAACGCTGCCGCTAAATCTGTCATTGAAAGTTCAGACTCTGACGCCATAGCTTCAATGATTTCACGCATTGCGGTAAGTTCTTTATCAGCAATAACGCCAGCTAATTCAGTACGAGTACGCTCGATACGTGCTTTACCTATTTCTTGGATATTTGGTAAGTCATACATAGCAACCGTACCAGAAGTCAAACGTTCATAGTGACGTAATGAATACATCTCACGTGGACGGACAAATGAAATTGCAGTACCACTGCGACCAGCGCGGCCTGTACGACCGATACGGTGAACATAAGCTTCATTATCACCAGGTAAGTCATAGTTAATCACTAATGAAATACGTGGAATATCAAGGCCACGTGCTACAACATCTGTTGCAACAAGAATTGACGATACACCTGATTTCAATTGGTCAACCGTACGTTCACGCTGTGCTTGGTTCATGTCACCATTTAAGGCAACAGAAGCATAGCCAGCACGCTCTAATTTTTCAGCGACTTCAATGGTATCGTTACGTGTACGAACAAAAATGATCATAGCATCGTAATCAACAGTTTCTGCAATACGTTCTAAGGCAGTCATTTTGTTGATACCGCTTACTTTCCATGCGTATTGTGTAATGTTCGCTTTTTCTTTTTTCACTGCAGCAATTTTAATGTGCTCAGGATCTTTCAAAAAGCGATTCGCTACTTTGCGAATTTGTGCTGGCATAGTTGCAGAGAACAATGCCATTTGGGTTTCTTTTGGTAAGTGTTCAAGGATCCACTCGATGTCTTCTAAAAAGCCCATGTTTAACATTTCATCAGCTTCATCAAGTACACAAAATGATAAGTTAGCTAATTTAAGGCTCTTACGACGTAAGTGATCCATTAAACGACCTGGTGTGCCAACAACAACCTGTGCGCCACGCTCTAACTGTTGAAATTGTGGTTGGTAAGATTGGCCACCGTATAAAGTAGCAACTTTTAAACCTTTCATGTCTTTAGCGAAGGTTTCAATTGCTTCAGCAACTTGAATCGCTAATTCACGTGTTGGTGCTAACACCATCAATTGTGGCTTGCGTAAATTAACATCAATTTTTGCTAGTGCAGGTAAACCAAAGGCTGCGGTTTTACCGGTACCTGTTTGTGCTTCACCAAGAACATCTTTACCAGCAAGTAAAGGAGGAATTGTTTGCGCTTGTATTGCAGTTGATGTTTCAAAACCTAGTGCTTTTACAGCAGATACTAAGTTTTCAGGCAAACCAAGGGCGTCAAAGCCTATTGAGGCATTGTTAAGATCAGTCATATAATTTTTGTCTTCTCATGGTAGAAACTGGCAAAACGCCAAAATTCCTACGTACATATACGAGGAAACCACCAGGAAGACTTAAGGCACATTCATTACGTTAACGTTGAACAGTTAACTGGGCAAGTCTATTGGGCGGATATACCCCACTCATTAAAAAATATCTGTAATTATCTAAGTTTAACTTTGAAACTTTCGATTCACTATCACAGAGGCGCGCATTATACAGATGTAGTAATTTTATACAAGTGATAATACCTTCTAAAGCGTATTTAATATCAAAAAGCGCTTAAAAATATGCAAAAACATGTTTTTAAGTGCTTTTTAACCTGATACGATGATTGCAGCGGCCGTGTCTACTTATTGATTTCGAAGCCACCTTCGACCTGTTTTACACGTAAACCACCTGAGCCGCTCTCAATAATATTTAAACCACCTGCTCGCTCAACATCAATATCTCCAGAGCCATCATCAATGGTGATCACACCATCAACGTTTCTAACTTTCAAGTCACCAGAACCATCTTCAATACGGGCATTACCTGAAATATCTTTTGCGTAGATACTGCCTGAGCCATCATCAATATCGACATTACCATCAATTTCGCTAATTTCCATTTCACCGGAGCCGTCAACAATTTGTAGATTGCCAATAACTTCACTGATATAAAGGGCACCTGAGCCATCATTAATGTCAAGATTACCTTTAATACCCTTTATAGTTAAGTCACCTGAGCCATCTTTTATTTCCACTGCGCCATCAATATCACTAATACTTGCTGAACCCGAGCCATCATCTACTGTTAACATCAGTCGACTGGGCATAGTGACTTTAATATCTATATGTGGTGAATCACCCTGCCAAAAGCCACTACTACTGTTAATTTTTGCGATTAAAAGTGCGCTTGTGCCTGCTTCAGTCAACTCAAATTGATAATTGTCAGCATTACCTTTTTCGGTATAAATATCGGCAACAACGGTAATCTTACTAGCTTTATCAGAACCGGAAATAATTAATGAACCCGCCCCCGCTTCAACGTTCAGTTTAGCGAGGTTTTCGGCATCAATAACAAGTTCTTGCTGGCTATGGTAATTAGCATATGAAGGACTTGCTACCACAATACAGCCACTTAACAATGTTGCAGTCGTGATAAAAAGGAGTGATTGAGCTAATTTCATTGGTTTTTCCCTGTATAAATTGATTGTTTTTATTGATGTTTTCTAAAAACAATCAAAAATCACGCCAAAATAAAAGCAATATAATATCAGAGACTTAGCAGGAAATATTTATTCGAAAACTTAAAAAGCTTTAGTTTTTGGTTAAACAAACAATTATTTGGTGAAATTAGCAGTTATAACGATCAACCAATAAATTGATTGATGATGTCTGGCAATATACCTAAAACCAAGCCGAGTAGAATAAAGCTATAAACTAGCAGCTTATCTATACGACGACCTACCTTAGGACCTAAAGTGGCTTTAGTTTTGTCGCTTGCTTTCGATCTACCTTCAAACATCTTAAAAATTAACGGTAAATAATAGCCCAAAGCTATTCCACTACCAACTATCAGCGTCGCAATTAACCACCAAGCATGCGCCAGCGTTGCTTGAGTTAAAATATAGAATTTACCAATAAACCCCATGGTTAACGGAATACCCGCTAAACTCAACAGCCCAAGTATCATTAGCAAGGCATAGCTGGGGGTGCGCCAAAATAAACCGTGTAAATCATCTCGAGTTATATCTTCTTGATATAGCCCATTATTACCCTGCAATTGTAGCAATGCAATAACCATAAAAATCGATAGATTAGCGACTATGTATGCCGCGAGATAAAATAAAGTACTTTGCCAAGTAAATGCTAAGCCTTGCGCTGAAGCGACAATAATCACAATCAACAGGTAGCCCATATGAGCAATTGATGAATAGGCAAGTAGCCGTTTCAAGTGTTGTTGTTTTAGCGCCATAACATTACCTAATAACATAGAAGTAATGGCAAAGCTCAATAAAAACAATTGAAAGTTTTCTAATAGTAAATATCGCTGCGCCACAATGCACTGTAGCAATACCACAAACATAGCAACTTTCGAAACGGTTGCCATTAACATGGTTACCGGCGTTGGCGAGCCTTGATAGACATCTGGCGTCCAGAAATGGAACGGGGCAATTGACAGTTTGAACACAATACCTGAAACAAATAATAGCAGTCCTAACTGAAAAAAAACGCCTAGCCCTTGTTGGTGATAAATGACATTAGGTATGGCCGCACTAAAGCTCATATTGCCAGTGACACTATAAATAAAGGCAATACCTAACAACATAAAACTTGAAGCTGTCGCACTTAATATCAAATACTTAAAGCCACTTTCCACGCTATAAACGCTTTCTCGATGATATCCGACTAGACCAACGAGGCTAATACTCAATAGCTCAAAACCTAAAAACAAACTCGCATAATGATCGCTAGTGACTAAAACCCCGCCACCAAGCACCATTAATAATAACAAGAGATAATATTCATCGTGTACTTCCGTATGTGCTTTAAGAAAACTATGGCTCATACGCAAAGCGACTAAAGCAGAAATAAGGATTAAACTGAAGGCAAAGCTGCTGTAACCATCCACTTTCAACAATTGCGTTACTTGCATCGCCGGCATGGTTAATAAACGCATATTAACCAACAAAGACATTCCAAGTACCACGCTGGTAAATATCGCAATGGTGCGCTGAGAACGACGCCAAGCCACTAATAAAAGTGCTAGCGTGGCACCAAAGGCAACAATAAGTTGTGGTAAAATTGCTGCTACCATCGACATGGTGAATAAAGCCTGTGTGTTACTCGCTATAGCCATCATCACCCTAGACCCCAAATGAAAATTTAAGTAATAACGTTGGATATAAACCAATCGCTAACAGCATCAACAATAGTGAGCCACAAATAAGCAACTCTCTGAGCTGCAAATCAATAATGTCTTGTTTTGCTGCGCCTTGGAAGCTTGTTTGAAATAACACCATACCGTAAATAGCGGAACCGATAAGGCCTAAAGCAGCAATAATGGTAAATGCCGGCATCACTTGAAATGCACCAACTAGGCTAAAGAATTCACCAATAAAGTTTGCTAAGCCCGGTAAACCAAAAGCGGCGCCAGCAAAAGCCAACGCAAAGCCCCCCATACGAGGCGCACTTTGCCAAAAGCCGCCCATGTCGGTTAAATTTCGGCTATGTATACGCTGATAAATCATCCCTGCTAATGAAAAAAGCGCAGCACTACTTAAACCGTGTGCAACTAACGTAACAATAGCCCCTTGATAAGCGGTGCTATTAAATGCAAATAACGCCAGCATGACAAAGCCCATATGACTAATACTGCTATACGCAACTAAACGTTTAAAGTCTTGTTGAGCGAAAGCCATTTTAGCGCCATAAACAATACTCACTACTGCCAATGTTGCGGCGATCGGTGCAAACTGCAGGCTAGCTTGTGGGAATAGAAAAATAACAAAACGAATTAAACCGTATGCCCCAGTTTTTAATAACACGCCAGCAAGTAACACGCTACCCGCAGTGGGGGCTTGAGTATGAGCATCAGGTAACCAGCTATGTACGGGGACCGACGGCAACTTAACCGCAAAGGCAATAAAAAAGCCGAACATTAAGTACTGACTAATTGACAATGGTATGTCGAGCAATAACCAATCGGGATAATAAAAACTTAATTGTCCCGTTTGCATTAAATGGAAATAGCCCGTGCCGATAATAGCAACCAGCATCAGTAAACTACTGACCTGCGTAAAGATGAAAAATTTTAAGGCGGCAAATTGACGATTCTCATGGCCCCAAATGGCAATAATCGCGGTCATGGGCAGTAGCATAACTTCCCAAAAGAAGAAGAAAAGAAACATATCAACCGCAACAAAAACACCAATGATGCCGGCAATGGTTAACAGTAAATTAAAATAATAAAAGCCAACATTGCTTTGAATTTCATACCAAGACACGAGTACACAAATAATCGCGAGCAGCCAAGTTAGTGTGATTAAGACAATACTTAACTGATCGAGGGCAATACTATATTCAATATTAAAGCTTTCAATCCAAGAAACACGACTTAGTACCTGTAACTGAGCAAAGTCGTTACTCGCGCTCATAACAAAGACCGCGAAAACGGTTGCTAGCAACGCCAAAGCGATTAATGCCAACCATTTGGCACTACCTTGCCAGTGATTTTCAGCTCGCCACGCTGATCCCCCGGCAAATAATAAAGCCAACATAATACAGGTTAAGGTCATAAGAGACTTACTCCTAATAGCAGCATTATGGCTAATCCAAAGGCCGCTAGATACCAACGCAGGCTACCATTTTGCACAAGCACTAATGCATCATGCCATAAGCCAACATACCAAGCATTTAGCATAATGATTTGGTCGAAAATATCGTTTTTATTTATCTGCGCTAACCATTGATAAGGCATAATAAAAAGCTTTTTGTAAAGGCCGTCAAAACCTAAGCCTTGTCTGCAGAACACAACAAAGCGCCCGTTATTTGGCTGCAGAATATGCTCCTTACCCGCAAGGTGAGAAATCCGATAAGACTTAAAATAGAACCATGAAAACACCATGCCAATAAAGGGCGTTATAATAGCAACCGTATGCAGCCAAGTGGGCTCTGTCAGTTGTGCTAACGGTAAGTTCATAACGGATGAAAAGACTAACGTCAGGTCAAGCGGGATCAAGCCGCCAAATAACGATAACAAAGCTAAAATAATTAATGATGTACGCAGCAAACTGCTTTTTTTTAACTGAACATTTTCATTAAATCGCGCTTTACCCAGAAAGCCGAGAAAGAACAAACGACAACTATAGATACTGGTTAATAGTGCACCTAGAATCGCGCACCACCATAACATTGGTCCTGCGGTATCTGACGACCAGAGCTGGGCAATAATAGCTTCTTTCGAAAAGAAGCCAGAAGTACCCGGCAGCGCCATCAAACAAATTAAACCAATAATAAACAAGCTACTTTCAAAAGGTAATTTTTTCAGCAGCCCGCCCATTTTAAATAGGTTTTGCTGATGATGCAGCGCATAAATAACGGCCCCTGCCGTTAAGAAAAGTAGTGCTTTGAAAAACGCATGCGTCATTAAATGAAAGACACCAGCCGTCCAAGCACCCGCGCCCAACGCGAGCATCATATAACCTATTTGGCTCATAGTTGAATACGCCAAAACCCGCTTAATATCGGTTTGCGCTAATGCAGCAATTCCGGCAAGTAAAAGCGTTAATGCGCCTAGCCAAGCAACATAATTCATCACTTCAGGCGCCAATAAGAAAATGCCATGCATGCGAGCAATTAAATAGACCCCGGCTGTGACCATAGTGGCGGCATGTATTAACGCACTGACTGGCGTAGGCCCTGCCATCGCATCAGGCAGCCAGGTTTGTAATGGTAATTGCGCCGACTTGCCGACCGCACCACCGAGCAATAACAAAGCAATCCAATAAATATTATCTGCGCTTTCGGCGTTAGTGCCTGCACTAAGACTATTGGCTTGCTCTGCAAGCAGTGTTACCGCTTCAATATTTAATTGACCAAAACTATTAAACAGTAACAATAAACCTATCGCCATCGAGGTATCACCAATGCGAGTGACAATAAAGGCTTTACGGGCGGCTAAAACATTACTCTGTTCTTGATACCAAAAGCCAATCAATAAAAAGCTACATAAGCCAACACCTTCCCAGCCGAGATATAACAAGACTAAATTATCCGCTAATACTAAGATCAACATAGCAACGATAAAGAGATTCATATACGCCATAAAGCGTGAAAAATTCACATCAGATTTCATGTAAATGGCAGCAAATAAATGAATAAGAAAACCTACGCCGGTCACCACACTGATCATCACCGCAGACAAGCCATCAAGGTAAAAGCGCACATTAACGTCACTACTACCCATAGCATAACTTAGCTCAAACCAATGCCAAAGGTTAGCTGTCATAACTTGATTTTTAGTCACTGATAGTTCAAAGAGTAATATCGCGCTAACCAGTGCAGAAATCGCCATACTACTAACACTAATCGTGGCAGCTAGTCGCCATGACAATCTTTTACCAAAGAAAATTAGCAGTAAAAAACTCACAAAAGGATAGAAAGGTAAACTGGCTAATAACACGTTCATTACCCCTTCATCTGATTGAGTGCATCAATATCTAAAGAACGATATTTCTTTTGCATGCGAATTAATAACGCTAATCCAACCGCAACTTCAGCAGCCGCTAAGGTTAAAATTAAAATAAACATCACTTGCCCATCAGCTTGTTGCCAAACACTACCGGCACCGATAAAAGCAACACCAACAGCGTTAAGCATCACTTCCAAACTCATCAACATAAACAACGTGTTTTTTCTTGCCACAACGCCAATAAAACCGATAACAAAGAGTAAACTCGATAAGATCAGCACATGAAATAACGGAATACTGGTCATAGCGGTCCCCGTGTTACATCAGGTTTTGCATAGTGATAGCCAGCTAACAAGCCAGCGAGCAGTAAAAAAGACGCGATTTCGACGGCGAGTAAATAGGGACCGTATAACATGATGCCAACAGCTTTCGAGTCAATAACATTGGCTTGTAAGTTTTGCTGCAGATCGGCATTGTTGATTATAATGACAATTTCTATTAACAGCGCAAATGCCAAGAACATTGCACCAAACATATTAGCGACATTTTTATTTTGTGGCGCATTGGCCGTTTCATCTGCACCTAAACCAAACATCAACACCGCAAAAACAAACAATACTAAAATGGCACCCGCGTAAACGATCACTTCTAAACCTGCCGCGAACGGTGCCCCCATTAAATAAAAGCAAACAGCAACGGCGAGTAATGACACCACTAAATATAACAGCGCGTGCACGGTGTTATTGCCGGTAACGACCTTTAAACTGGCAATAACGGCAACGAGACCAGCAAGATAAAATAAGCTATCAATCGAGGCAAAATTAGCTAGCATTCGCGCTCTCCTTAACAGAAGTTTGACCTAAAGTATTCATGTCGTGATTCATGGCATTAAGCCTTTAATATCAATCGGCGGGCGTTCTTGCTGCCCTTGCCCTTTGCCTTTACCTGCAATGGCAATACCTGATTGTTGGTAAAAACTATAGTCGGGATATTTACCGGAACCATTGATGAGTAAGTGTTGTTTTTCATAGACTAAATTTTGTCTATCGTATTCGGCTAACTCCACATCTGGCGTTAATTGAATAGCATAGGTAGGACAGGCCTCCTCACAAAAACCACATAAAATACACCGGGAAAAATTAATACGAAAAAAGTCAGCACGCTTGCGACCATCGTCATCAACTATTTGTTGCAGTGCAATGCAATCAACCGGACAGGCAACCGCACAAAGATTACACGCGACGCAGCGCTCTTGGCCATCGGGATCTCGAGTCAGTACAATTCGTCCTCGATATCTCGGTGCTAAATAAGGTTTTTGCTCTGGATATTGAACCGTATCGGCCTTGGTAAAGGTATGTTTCAGTACCAACCACATAGTACGAAGTTGACTAAGCATCAGAGCCTCCGTTGCCATTAACTTTTTCAGCATTAATTTTTTCAGAAATCACTAGCGGATAATGATTCATCGTTATAGCACTCCTGTTAAACGCAGTAACGCTGTCACCAAAAGATTCAATAGTGCTAACGGCAACATAACTACCCAACCAAATTTTAATAATTGATCAAACCGTGGCCGAGGCAGTGACGTTCTTAAAAGAATAAAAAACAGCACAAAAAAGATAATTTTAATAATGAACCACAGTAAAGGAGATAGCCAAGATGCTAGCGGCTCTGGCATCAGCCAACCGCCAAAAAACAACACCACTGACATCGCAGAAATAAGCGTTACGCCTAAATACTCACCTAAAAAGAACAATGCAAATTTCAGCCCAGAATATTCAGTATGAAAGCCAGCGGTAAGCTCGGTTTCTGCTTCTGGCAAATCAAAGGGTAGCCGATGACTTTCAGCAATACCGGCAACTAAGAAAATAAAGAAACCAATAAATTGTGATTGAATTAACCAACCATCGGCTTGTGCTAAAACAATTTCACGTAAGTTAAAGCTGCCGGTGAGTAGCACGACCCCCATCACTGACAAGCCCATAAAGACTTCATAACTCACTGTTTGTGCTGCCGCTCGCATACCGCCTAATAAGGCATATTTAGAATTTGATGCCCAACCGGCCAGCACAACGCTATAAACAGCCAAGGACGCCATAGCAAGAAAAAACAGCAAGCCGATATTGAGATCCGAAACGCCAATACTAGGAGAAAATGGCACCACAGCAAAACTCATCAGCACACACATAGCACCAATAACCGGCGCTAAAACGAAAACTAAACGGTCACTAAAGGGTGGGATCCAATCCTCTTTACCCAGAATTTTCAGCAAATCAGCCAATGACTGTAAAACGCCAAAAGGGCCAACTCTATTCGGGCCGCAGCGGTCTTGCCAGATACCTATCACTCGCCGTTCAACCCATACCAACATCGCCGCTATCGGAATAAGTAACGCGATAATGATGGTGATTTCAACTAATTTCCAAAGCATTTCAACCATCATCTAACCCTCCAGACATCAAGCGAATAGGAATGGTTTGATCGTTAAGCTTCAAGCTCTCGAGCACATTATCCTTGCTATTTTTTGCCGCGATTAAGCGCTCATTATATTGCCCAAGATAATCCGTGATTTCTTGGTCACACGCTAACGAAATGGCCATTTCTAATTGATGATTTAAAGACTGACAAAGCGAGAAATTACCGAAAGCTAATGTGCTAGGTAAGTGCTCAACGATACAAATTTGGCTGATCACGCTTTGACTGGCTAACTGCATTTTTTCATTCGTTGCAGAAAAAACCACTTTGCACCATTGACCTTTTTTAACGCCAAACTTCTCGGCAGTTTCAGCGTTAATCGATAGTTGATTACTTGGCTCCAGCATTTGAAATTCAGGCGTATGGGCTGCTTGCCACTCACCGAAATAGAGACTTTCTTGTTGAACATAAGTAAGAGCGCTGAGAGATTGACTGTCGTTAACATTACCACTATGTGCTTGTGTCAATTGCCAACAAAGGTTGTTGGTTATCGCACTTGACATAGGGATAAACAGCGCTGATTTTTGCGCTATTAACCCACCATTAATTTGCGCTTGAAATTGCCCAATTGACTGATTTGAATTCCAACCGGGTGCCCACGTAAAAGGCATATCAGCACTGTTAATAACCGACTGCCCCTCCATCGAAAAAGTATAATCATCATCAATCTTCTGGGTGGTTTTTGCTTCATGGATACTGATATTGGCCATTTGAGCCGTGCGCCCGCTAGCTCGGTGAGGCATTCTCGCAATCGCCTTGTCGTCAGGATTAAGACTTTCTGCCGTTATAAGATCAGGCCATTGAGCCAAGCTGTCAGAAAAAAACTGCTGCAACTGCATTAATGATTCACAGGAGCGTTTTTTAACCGCAGCTGTGGTCGTGTGCACCGTCTGATTTTCGGACGCTGCGCAAGTGGCTTTTATGCCAATAATGTCCGCAATAATATCTAACCAACGCCAACTTTCTTGTATTGGCAATACTGGTGCATGCACTTGAAAAAATTGCTGTGCTTGACCTTGATAATTAACATAATGGCCATCGCCTTCACTCACCGCAGCAACCGGTAGCACGATATCGGCAAGCGTTGAAAGTCGATGTTGTGTGTGATCAAGCACAATCAAGGTTTCGCTTGAGTCTCGCAATTGCCTCACTTGATTTTCGGACAGTTTTTCCAGCGCTTGTTCCAGTAATATTAACCCTTGATAACGATTACTTTTCTCACCCAGTTGTGACAACACTTGCTCTATCGATAATGATTGCTCATCTAAAATCGACAGTAAACCAACGCTATTACTACTTGGCGGCACAATAATCAACGCAGGCGTTTTCAACTTACTTTGTTTTTTAAATACCTGCATCAGACTATCAATTTGACTCAACATTTGTGCACAAACTAAACTCGTGCCCGAGATAATTAACGGCTGTTTAGCTTTATGTAAACCTTGATAAACTGAAAAAATAAATTCTTGCTCAACAGCACTGAGCTGGCCTTGCTCAGCTAAATCAGCTAACTGCTGCTTAACGTCGCTAGTATTTTCGATAACACAGGATTTAATCAGCTTGACCAATGTGGCCAAACAATTTGAGATGTCTGCCACCGACAATAATAAAGTTTGCTCGGCAACATCGTCGAGCTTAGTGCTGGTGCTTTGCAATAAAAAAAGTGGTGAAAGTAGCTTTCCGCCAGCGGTTCTTACTGCACTATCTTGCCATGAGGGGATGCCAATTTTCGCAGCTATTGCATTAGCAGCATTACGCAGTGCTTGTCGAACCGATAACGCCATTCTTGGCGCGGTTTGAGTGATATCTTCGCCAATAACAAAAATAAAATCACAACCTTCAATTTCCGTTAAACTTGTCGCTGCGTTTGATGCCAACAATTGCGCATGCTGTGCCGCTGTTTTCATTTCATCGTCAAGGTAGCCCGGGCTAAAGTTTTCAGCACCGACAATATTTTTTAAATAAAAGTTAGCTTCTAACGAAGCACGAGCGGAACCAATACCAATAAAACTTTTCTGTCTAAAGTGCGACAAGACTTTAGCAACATCTAATTTACTTAATGCCAATGGCGACTGTTGCGCAATACCTTTGACTTGCTTTATACGTTGTTCACCATTAACAAAGCCAATACCAAAGCGCCCTCTATCGCAAAGAAAATAGCCATTAATATCAGCATTATATCGATTCAATACCCGCCGTACTGAGCCATAACGTTCGCCAATACTAACATTACAACCCACCGAGCAATGACTACAAATAGAGGGTGCTGATTGCAGATCCCATTTTCGGGTATAGTGCGATGAAAAAACCTTATTGGTAAATACCCCTGTTGGGCACACTTCAACTAAATTACCACTGAATTCACTCTCTAACGCGCCATCAGATTGACGACCAAAATACACTTGGTTTTTTGAGCCATAAACACCAAAATCCTTACCGCCGGCATAATCATTATAAAAACGCGTACAACGATAACAAGTAATACAGCGGTTCATTTCGTGGCCGACTAGCTCACCTAAATATTGATTAGTAAACGTGCGTTTGCTGCCCTGATATTCACGTACGCTATGGCCGGTCATGACCGTCATATCTTGTAAATGACATTCGCCCCCTTCAGCGCAAACCGGACAATCATGCGGATGATTGGTCATCATGGCGGCAATAACTTGCTCACGAAATTCACTGGCTTCAGCATGTTTAATACTAATACGCATACCGTCGGTTACCGGTGTAGTACAGGCCATAACCATACGACCTCGTTGATCTGTTTCATCTTGAAATTGCATCACGGCGCATTGTCGACAGGCGCCAACTGATCCCATAGACGGATGCCAACAAAAATAGGGCAAATTTAATTTTTGTGACAATACGCCAGATAACAAGTTATCTTTTGTACTCACTTGGTAAGGCACATCATCAATAAAAATGGTAACTTTATCTTCATTCATATGACTGCCCCGCCATCGTTGGATTAGCAGCGACACTTTGATTAGTGTGACTTTGAGATACCTGTGTACGTTTAGCTACAGAGGCGGGGTTATAATGGCAACATCCGTGTTCAATATGCTGTAAAAAGTCGTCATGAAAGTATTTT
This sequence comes from uncultured Colwellia sp., assembly GCA_913061475.1. Classification (GTDB taxonomy): domain Bacteria; phylum Pseudomonadota; class Gammaproteobacteria; order Enterobacterales; family Alteromonadaceae; genus Cognaticolwellia. Next base: position 20,181 of record CAJXUN010000059.1, read on the forward strand.
AAGGCACTTCTTAATGGCTCTACTGCGCCAGGGGCTAATGCACAATGCGTTTTTCCTATCCACATAAAGTCACACAGCTTAGCTAAGGTGTCTAAATCTGCTATTTTTCCTTGCCCGTGTTCGATACGTGCTAGCACTTCAACGGCCCACGGCGTACCGTCTCGACACGGCGTGCACCAACCGCAGGACTCCTGAGCAAAAAAACGTAATAAATTTAGCACCATAGCAACGGGACAATTTTTATCATCCAACACAATCAAACCACCGGTCCCTAAACGACTGCCCACTTTGGCAATAGAATCATAATCCATCGGGGTATCTAAATGCTCCGCCACCAGAAAATCGGTTGACGCGCCACCGGGTAATAAGCCTCGAAATTGCAACCCCTCTTGCATGCCGCCAGCATGTTGATAGAGCACTTCTCGCAACGTTGCGCCCATTGGTAATTCCCATAAACCAGGAGTTTTTACCCGTCCACAGGCGCCATAAATTTTGCTGCCAGCATCGCTATTTGGCGCAATGCCTTGAAACCATGCAATACCATTTTTTAAGATGTGCGGTAAATTGCACAAGGTCTCAACATTATTAACAATGGTAGGTTTACCAAATAAGCCACTGACCTGTGGAAAAGGCGGCTTAGCTCTTGGATTAGCGCGCTTACCTTCTAAGGCATTAATTAGCGCGGTTTCTTCACCACAAATATAGCGCCCCGCACTACTATGTACGTATAAATCTAAGCAAAATTGAGTGGCTTGAATGTTTTTCCCTAGCCAATTATTTTCATAGGCTTCATCGATTGCTTGTTGTAAACGTTGCGCCGCTAAATGATATTCACCACGCAGAAAAATATAAGCTTTATTCGCACCTATGGTGTAGGCCGCGATAATCATTGCCTCAATTAATTGATGTGGCGCGCCTTCGAGTAATAATCTGTCTTTAAATGTGCCCGGCTCCATTTCGTCAGCATTAGCAACTAAATACTTGTTATCTGGCGCATCTTCGTCATCATCATCAAACATTGGCACAAAGCTCCACTTCATACCGGTGGGAAAACCAGCGCCACCTCGGCCTTTTAAGCCGGAGTTTTTAACAATTTCCAATACCTCGTTTGGCTGATGTTGCAATAGCGCAACTTTTGCCCCTTGATATCCACCCGCTTGACAATAATCATCAAATGCTAGTGGTTGTTGCAAATTTACCCATTGGGTCAAAGGCTTGACGCTATTATTTACTATCTGTTCAGTCATCAAGCTCTCCTTTACTCGCCAGTTGCTGTAAAAGCTCAACGGCGCTTTCTGCTGTTAAATGCTGATAATGTGCTGTCCCTATCATCATTGCCGGTGCTTTATCGCAACTGCCCAAACAGGCGTTTGACAGTAACGTGAATTTGCCATCTCCAGTGGTCTGGCCGTAATCAATATTTAAATATTCTTTAATGGCGCTAAGTACGGAATCTAGCCCGGTAAGGTGACAGGCAATACTGTCGCATAAATGGATAACATGCTGACCGACCGGCTGCCGGTAAATTAAGTTGTAGAAAGTCGCTACACCTTCAAGCTGAGCAACCGGCACGGCTAACAAGTCACTAATGGCAAATAAGCTTTCATCACTAACCCAACCTCGGTGCTCTTGCACCACTTTAAGTGCTTCAATACCAGCCGCTTCGCGTGTTTCCATGATACTGGCCTCATGTTCTATCGCAGCAATTTCCGTTGCCGTTAGATAATGTTGATAATCCATTGTCAAAATATCGATTGTTTCCATAATTATCTCTTTCTTTGCTATAAGCCATTAAGATAAATTGTCTGACATTAATCGTTTTCTTCTGCTAAACCTTGTTATTCGCTATGGCTAATTACTGTTATCACTAACGATCCACGTCTGCCATGACATAATCCACACTGCCCAAAGTTGCGATAAGATCCGCCACCATTTGGCCTTTACTAATTAACGGCAGCATTTGTAAGTGCGCAAAACTGGGCGTGCGAATGCGGGTACGATAACTCATGGTGCTGCCATCGCTAATTAAGTGATATGCCATTATGCCTTTCGTCGCTTCGACACTTACCGAGACTTCACCGGCCGGTATCACCGGCCCCCATGAAACATTAAGAAAATGCGGTATCAAGGTATCAATATCGCGCATGGTTAGGTCTTTTAACGGTGGCGTTGTTTGTGGGTGATCGGCTTTGTAGGGTCCTTCAGGCATATTGTTCAGGCACTGCTCAATAATACGAATACTCTGACGCATTTCTTCTACCCGCACTCGACAGCGATCATAGCAATCACCGTTATGACCAAGCGGCACTTCAAAATCAAATTGGTCATAACCACCATAAGGCCGTTGTTTGCGTAGATCCCATGAATAACCGGTTGCGCGTAATCCTGGACCTGTTATCCCCCAATCAATCGCCTCTTGTGCTGAGTAAGCGCCAATACCGACGGTTCGTTGCTTTAAAATTGAGTTTTGCATGACCATTTTTTCATACTCATCAAGGCGCTTAGGCAGGTAATTCACATAATCACGTACCAAGCCTTGCCAACCTTTCGGTAAATCTTGCGCCACGCCACCAATACGGAACCAACTCGGATGCATGCGAGCGCCAGTAAACGCTTCAATAATGCCAAAGAGTTTTTCTCGGTCGATAAACATATAAAAAATAGGTGAAAGTGCACCAATATCTTGCGCAAAGGTGCCGTAGAATAATAAATGACTGAGAATGCGAAACATTTCAGCGGTCATAATACGAATAACTTTTGCTCGATCAGGTACCGTAATGCCAGCAAGCTTTTCAACCGCCATCACATACGGAAAGTTATTCATCACGCCG
>CAJXUN010000060.1 GCA_913061475.1 uncultured Colwellia sp.
TTAATGTGGCGGACGCGGCAGGAGTCGAACCTGCGACCGCCTGGTTCGTAGCCAGGTACTCTATCCAGCTGAGCTACGCGTCCGCAATAAACTGTTTTTTTATATCTCAAGTTAAGGAGATAGCGAACCGTGTTCGTAGCCATTAACATTAGATAACCTATCCAACTAGCCTACGTATTCGCGATAAACATTTTTTTAACATCTCATGCTTAGGAGATAGTATTTATTATTTAATTAGCTTTAATACTAGCTATTCTTTTTTATTTATCCACTTAAAGAAAAGTGGCGGACGCGGCAGGAGTCGAACCTGCGACCGCCTGGTTCGTAGCCAGGTACTCTATCCAGCTGAGCTACGCGTCCTTATTTAAACTTGTTATTTATATCTCTAGTTTAAGAGATAATGAACTAAACAGTAAATACTTAGGTAGACAACCTAGTAAACACTCTCTACGTTCACATGAACTATTTCATCATCGTTGTTCTTACGATGCCAATCTAAAAGAATGGCGGAGAGGGAGGGATTCGAACCCTCGAACCGGGATAAACCAGTTACTCCCTTAGCAGGGGAGCGCCTTCGGCCACTCGGCCACCTCTCCAATGGGTGCGAATAATAAGGGATTAAAAAAATAAGTCAAACTTTTTTCAGTATTTATTTCGATTTTTTGACTGTTTGCTGAGAATTCAAACAACACGCTCATTTTTCAAACATTAATCAGCCAATACGCGATGAAAAGGTCCTAGTAATTTTTACAATGAAATCAAAAAAGCCGACAACTGTCGGCTTTAATTATGAGAGAACAATTAAAATTTACTCTCTGAGGATTCACCCTCTCCTTTTTCCGATTGTATTCTCATATAGATTTCTTCACGATGAACTGATACTTCTTTTGGCGCATTTACACCTATACGTACCTGATTACCCTTAACCCCTAACACTGTCACTGTGACGTCGTCTCCGATCATCAACGTTTCACCAACTCGGCGAGTTAATATTAACATCTTAATTTCCTTTATGTATAAAAACGAGATCCACTAAATATATATAAGCTAGTAACAAATTAAATTTAGTCTAATTTTCGTAAAAGTGCACTAAAGATCACAATAAGTATCTAAAATACTTATCAAACATTATAGATCCCATCAATAATGTCCAATTTTTAGCACTGAACAGAAAACCTGTAAAAGCTATAGTAGAATGCAAATGCAACCACTAGCGTTCATTTTAACAACCTTGGTGAAACAATAAACACTATATTCAGTGTTTTTTGTAAATTTAGGTAAATTTTTATCAAATAATACAAATAACAACGCTGTAATTACATGTTATTAACATTAGACCTTCAAGATAAATAAAATATTCGCTTTAAAAATAAATTATTTAAATAAAAATTAGTCTAGCTAACGCTACGCTATGTTCATTAGCAAGTTAGCTAACATCGAAACTAGAAGATTAATGATGATTTTTTAAGGAATTATGAGCTACTAGGAGTTGTTGAACTTTGTTCATATTTTCAGCAACTGGTTGATTTAATGTTAGCAACGCAGAATTAAAGGGGTTTGGTTGTTCCAAATAAGTGAAATTCTAATGCCGCTAGCGTTAAAAATAGCCATTGCTCAAAGGGCTGAGGCTGAAATCACCTTACTTTGCGTTGAAAATAACCTTAATTTAGATGACTAAACTACACCATTTTCACCTTAGTTAAGGTTATTTTATCTCTCAGCTGAATTATTATACAAAGATCAACAGCCCCTGATAATTATCAATAAAAAAAGGGGCAAAAAGCCCCTTTCTATCAATTTTATATTTTGTTGACTTGCTTAGCTCAATTTAACCGTTAACCAGCTCTCTGCGGCCTTTAAAGCCGCTTCAATGTTTTCTGGTTGGCTGCCTCCAGCTTGTGCCATGTCAGGACGACCACCGCCCTTGCCGCCAACTTCTTGTGCTGCAACATTGACTAATTCGCCAGATTTTACGCGGCCAATAAGATCTTTAGTTACGCCAGCAATTAAGCTCACTTTGTCATCGCTTGCGGTTGCCAATAGAATGATGCCTGAGCCCATTCTATTTTTTAAGTCATCAACCATACCACGAAGTGATTTAGCTTCTACGCCTTCTAAATTGGCAATAAGCGCTTTTACACCATTGAACTCGATAGCTTGGCTAAGTAAATCAGCACCCGCTTGACTTGCTACTTGCTGCTTATATTGTGCTAATTCTTTTTCTAACTCTTTATTACGCAACAATACTTGTTCTACTTTGCTTGTAACATTAACCGGATCAGCTTTAACTAAAGCGGCAATATTACTTAACGTTTGTTCTTGTGCTTCAAAGTAGTTTAGTGCGCCTTCGCCTGTTACGGCTTCTATACGACGAACACCAGCAGCAATACCTGACTCTGAGGCTATTTTGAATAGGCCAATATCACCAGTACGGTCAACATGAACACCACCACAAAGCTCGGTAGAAAAGCCGCCTAAAGTAACAACACGCACTTCATCGTCATACTTTTCGCCAAATAAGGCCATAGCGCCTTTTTCTTTCGCTTCATCAATTTGCATTAAATTGGTTTCACGGGCTAAATTACAGCGAATCTGTTCATTGACCATGCGCTCGATAGTTATTAATTCTTCACGCGTAACGCCTTCAAAATGAGAAAAATCAAAACGTAATTTTTCAGCATCACATAACGAACCTTTCTGTGTAACATGCTCACCCAACACTTTACGAAGTGTCGCGTGTAAAATATGTGTTGCGGTGTGGTTCTTAACAATTGCAGCGCGACGTTCGATGTTAATTTCGGCTTTAACACGACGGTTTAACCCGATAGTGTTATGAGCAATACCTCGGTGTGCAAACGCGTGACCTAATTTAAATGTGTCGGTAACTTCAAAAACGCCATCATCAAGGTGTAGCATACCGCTATCACCTACTTGTCCACCTGACTCAGCATAGAACGGGGTTTTATCTAGTACGACAATACCGGCTTCACCTGCTTTTAATTCAGCAACGCTTGCTTCGTTATTAAAAAGCTCAACAACAGTAGAAGACATGTCATTGCGGGTATAACCTTTAAATTCAGTGCGATGCTCAGATTTAATGGTGTCATTATAATCAGTACCAAATTGGCTAGCTTTTTGCGCACGAATACGTTGCTGAGCCATAGCGGCATCAAAACCATCATGATCAATACTTAAATGACGTTCACGAGCAATATCTGCCGTTAAATCAGCAGGAAAACCGTAAGTGTCATAAAGTTTGAAAACATCATCACCGGCAATTGTATCGCCTTTAAGCTCTGACAATATATCTTCTAGAAGCGCCATACCACGGTCGAGTGTTCGGCCAAACTGCTCTTCTTCGATACGGAGAATTTTTTCAATAATAGCCTGTTGCTGAATAAGCTCTGGGTAAGCTTGACCCATTTGTTGTGCAAGTGATGCGACAATTTTATGAAAGAAAAATGATTTAGCTTCTAATTTATGACCGTGACGAATGGCTCGACGAATAATGCGGCGTAAAACATAACCACGACCTTCGTTTGACGGCATAACACCATCGGTAATTAAGAAGCTACATGAACGAATATGATCGGCAATAACGCGTAATGATTTATGTTCAAGATCGTTACAATCAAGTAACTTTGCGGTATCTCGAATTAAGCCTTGGAAAATATCAATTTCATAGTTGCTATGCACACCTTGCATAATCGCGGAAATACGCTCTAATCCCATACCCGTATCAACTGACGGTTTAGGTAAGTTTTCCATAGTACCGTCAGCGTGACGGTTGTATTGCATGAAAACTAAATTCCAAATTTCGATAAAACGATCGCCGTCTTCATCTGCAGAGCCCGGAGGACCACCAAAAATATCTTCGCCGTGATCATAAAAAATTTCAGAGCAAGGTCCACATGGGCCAGTATCGCCCATCGACCAAAAATTATCTGACTCGAATTTTTTATCTGCTGACTTGTCGCCAATGCGAATAATTTTCTCTGCTGGTACACCTATTACCTTTAACCAATAGTTATAGGCTTCATCATCGCTTTCATAAACAGTCACCAATAGCTTTTCTTTTGGTAGTGCTAATACGCTGGTTAAAAATTCCCAAGCATAATTGATCGCTTCTTCTTTAAAGTAGTCACCAAAACTAAAGTTACCGAGCATTTCGAAGAAGGTGTGATGACGAGCAGTATAACCAACATTTTCTAAATCATTATGTTTGCCGCCTGCACGAACACAGCGCTGTGATGAGGTAGCTCGAGTATAACTGCGCGTGTCATCACCTAGGAATACATCTTTAAATGGCACCATACCGGCATTGGTGAATAATAATGTTGCGTCATTACCAGGAACAAGCGAACTACTCGCAACAATTTGGTGTTGCTTAGATGCATAAAAATCTAAAAATGCCTGACGCAATTGCGCACTAGTTTCAATCATTTGTATTTCCAACTTTTCGAAAAATTAAATCTGTTTAAGCGTTTAATAGTGCCATGATTTCATCGGTTGATAAACCACGCCGTGACATAAAGCACACTCTTTTAGCTTTATTTTTTACGCTATTATTAGGGACGCACCAAAGCGCTTATTATACGCAAGCTCTGCTTGAAGATACCAATTAATTTGACAGTTTCTTGGCAACTTCTTTACAACTCCACCATAAATTACGTTTGCGCTGATGCTAATAGCTTTTATATGCCGTTCGAAAGACTACCTTTACCTAATTAGCTGCCCGATGAGCTATTGGCCAGCAGCATTTTAAGTCAATGTGCTTCGGTAATGGCATAGCATGCTACATCAGTGATATGTGAAATAACGTTTGCAAAGGTAAATATGTTACCTATTATTTTGAATTGATTTATATCTTCGATGAACGAAAAATAAGAACTAACTTATTTATAGCGATTTAATTTATCAATCAAATAAACATTAACCATGATAAGTTTTACATTATGTCAATAATCGCGCAAAATAAACTGATATCAATTGAAGTAATGCATTAGTCACTGTAGTGCGGCATTCAGTTATAAATAAAAGCTAAACTTTAGCTACTAATAAAAACAGGGACCGGTATGAAGGGACAAATTAACAACATGCGTTTAATTTTGGTTATTTTATTTAGCTCGCTATTTTTACAAGCATGTGGCGGCTCAAGTGATAAAACTCCAATATTCACCGTGACCTCATCGGTTTCGTCAGTAGCCTTTACCAATGAATTCTTACAAGAAGAAACTCACACTATTGCCGTCGATGTCACCTTTGACGGTAATGGCTTATTGTTAGGATTTGCACCGAATGCCTCATCAGTCAATTGGTTAAACTATCGCATAGAAAACGTCACAGCCACATCAGCTACTATTCATATAGATGTTAGCAATGCCAACTTACTGACTGCTGATCTCTACGGCACAACATTACGCCTATCGAGTGGAGATCCAGAAACCACTAACTTTTCTCACAAAGATATTAATGTTTCACTACTGGTTTGGCAGGCACTAACCTTCGATGATACCTTTGGCGTCGAGAGCATAGCAGCGAAAACTATCGATATCAGCTCAACCGCTGACAACTTAACGTTAGCAAGCTCATCACCTTGGTTAACTGTTGAAAAGTCGTTTGTTGACGGGATAACAACGATTACCGCAACGCCTAATATTACTGAGCTAACAGAAGCTAACCTCTATAGTGCTACCATCGACATTACTAGCCCATTAGGCACCACCAAATACCCCGTAGAGTTAAGTTTAGACAACATTCATTTATTTGCTGATAGTGCAACCGTAGCATTTGCTGAAACTGCTAATATCAGCAATAGCCGAACTACGATTAATATCAATTCAAACAGTGTTTTACCTTGGGGCTGGCTAGCAAGCACGGAAGCTACATGGTTAACGCTAACCGCCAATTCACAAACCAATCAATTAACCATTACCGCTGATAGCAGTACTTTAACCAATAACTCGACAGCACTTGCTGAAATAACCATAACTGGCGACGAACAAACCACAGCAATCGCAGAAACTATTCAAGTCAGCTTTTATAAGTCGGATGCCATTACTGAAACCAATACGCTCGATATCGTTGCTAACGATAATGGTGTTGCGACTAACCCACTTTTACCACAATATTATGTTGCAACAAGTAATGAACTGCGTAGCTACCATCTATATAGTAACGAATTACTATCAACCACTGTCATTGCCCCTGCTGATACCTTGTTAGAGCGATTAGTTATTCATCCAGATGCCAGCATGATGTTGGCCCAAGCCGACGAAACACTCGTTATTGATGAGAATACAAGTGAAACAACAACCCACAGGTATCAAATAAACCTCAGTGATATGACGGTGGTCGAACTAACCGATAGCGATATTAGCAACCAGCCAGTAAAATTCATTCGCCTTGATGGTCGCTACTTTGTTGCCACTGAAATACTGGAATTTGCTGATAAAAACCTCATGCGCCAAGGGTTTGATGCCCCCAACGCTTTTTTTGCCAGAGCTTTTAATGTCGCTGAAGAAAATCAAACCCTATTTGCTTTAGATATCAGTACGCCTGCAGAGTTAATGTCGATAAAGCGCATGGATGTGAAAATAAATGACTTTGGTCGAAACCCTATTAGCACTCAGATCAGTCACAGCTATCGCCCAGAGTTATTAGGTGAAAATGAACAAATTGTTGACTTCTTCGTCACCTCAGACGAAAAAAATATCTACGCCATTAGCCCAACAAGCGAATGGATAAGCTTTGATGGTACAACATTTATCGATAATGGCGTACTAACGAGTGATGAAACCCTAACTAATTTAGCCCTTGCCTATAGTGCTAATGATCGCCCGCACTATGTAAGATTTGAAGATGAAGTTGGCTTTAAAATCGATGTCTACAATGAACAGCAAACCATAGCGAGCAGTATTGAATTAGGACAAAATCAACCAACTAATATTCTAATTGCTAAGGGTGATAGCCGAGCAGTTTTAACCTCAGCCGGCACCGACAGCATAGATGTTATTAATTTAAATCAATTTAGCACCTCCGCCAACACGCTAACTTTTAGCACAAACTTTGGTGACAGCACAATAGCGCAGCAAGAACTTACCCTTAGCCATATTGGCGCGGGTTGGCAAGCAACAGCCAGTGCTCCTTGGTTAATATTAACCAGACAAAGTGACGAAAATGGCGATAGTATCCTGGTTAATATCGATCGCAGCTTAATTACCGGCTGGGGTTTAATGACCGCAAGCATTTCAATTTACGACCCTCTAACTAACACCACTAGAGTTATTACCGTAGAGCTTGCCATCGATGCCATAAGACTAAGTAGCAACTACCCTGCACTTGCTTTTAACAGCTTAGCCACTGAACAAACACTTGTGCATACCGTTGATATTCTCATCAATAGCGAAAGCAACATTACATGGCAAGCAACCACCGATGTTAGCTGGTTATCGTTATCAGCCGATAGCACCAATAACACCCTCACTATTACCGGAATACCGGCCAATATTGCCACCGATGGCATTCATAATGCCGTGATAACCTTATCACCAACAACGGCAGGCTCAGCGCTACCGAGCAGCATTAACGTCACATTCAATAAAGGTTCAAGTGACGCCACTGATGTTGATATAGCAAGTATTAGCTTTAATACCTCAGGTATTGTTTTAGATCCGATGCGACCTTACGTTTATATTGCCAGTGGCGATAGCCTAAGTACCTATAATGTTATTTCTGGTACACTAATCAACACAACGGCGTCACCGTTAGCTGATGTAGACTTAACCAATTTAGTCATTCATCCTGATGGCTCTATGTTATTAGCGTCGAATAGCGAAACTTATCTCGATGATGATGAAGTGGAACAGACGCGGGTCAATCATTATAAGTTTGACTTAAACGATTATCAATTTAGCCAAATAGACAGTGATAATATCACCATAGAGTTTCGCCCTCTGATGATCAAAATGGTTGCCGGCGCTCCTGTTGTTATCACGCAAACACTTGAGTATGCCGACCTTAACTTAGTTCGTCAGTACTGGGATCAAGAAAACGCATTTTTTGCTTCAACAGTTGCTCAAGCTAATAGCGCTAATGTCTATATGACTTATAAACAGTCAACAACATCGCTTGAACGCTTTACGCTAGCTTATAACGCTTATGCCAGTGAAATGGTTTCAGTAACCAATGAGCCGGCTTATACTAACCTCGCCTTTACCAGCTTATCTAACTTTTCTTTGAGTCATGATGGTAATACTATATATACGGCGAATAGTGTCAGTGAATGGGCTAGTTTTGATAACACCACCTACACTGATAATGGCTTGCTGCAAGCCAACCCTAACGTGCAAACATTTAATACCAGCACAGATACCAGTGATAGTAGTTATTTTTACCGCTTTGACCCAACACTCGGTGTTACTTACAGTAAATATAATGACGCACAGGTTGAGCTTTGGTCAGAAGTTATTAGCAATGGAACGGCGCAAAGTTACTTATTACCTGCCTATCAACGCGTGTTGATATATGACGCTGATTCAAGCACCTTAAGGTTGCGATCTCATCAGTAAGCATCAGTAACTAAACAAAAACTTAGCGCTGATTTAATTGCGCTATCGAACAACAAAAAACCGCAGCAATGCGGTTTTTTTATCTGCTAAAATTGACCGTCCATCACCACCTTTTTACGCGAAATAAATATCGTCCACTGTCAGTGCTAACGATAGTAATATCATGCAATATCACCATGGTGCCGCGTACAGCGATATCTACAAAACTCAATAAACATGCTAAAAATCGGCCACAGCTATCAATATTCAAACAACGATTAACATTAAGCTGATCGATATCCCCCTACTCACACCCATTAAAATAATGAATTCACCACTTAGCAAAAATTGTTATCTCTATGGGGATTAACTGTAATGCGATGTAATATTTTAAAACTCAACTTTATCCTAAGCTTTTAAGAATAAATAATAAGGTTGAGATCATTTTATCAAAGGGATTTTATCTATGATTACATTTAAAAAAGTTACCCTGTCATCAGCACTTGCCGTGATGGTTGCCAGTTGTGGCAATGTTGAAATAAATGAAAAAAGTACCGATAGCTTAGTAAATACTCAAGGCAACACACTGAATAACTTTACTTGTGCAGCCCAAAGTAGCTGGGTTTTTTCACCAAACAATCCACCCGACGAAATCCCAGGTGGTGGTCAAAATCTATGTCAATTTTATGAATTTTCTTGGCAATGGTTTATTTCATTAATGAATAAGCGCAACGGCGAACAACGGGTTTATCAAGATATCGCCAGCTACCCAGTGTTCCTAGGTTTAGGTAAAAATTCATGTAAAGAAAACACCGCAACGTCTAAACTTTTTGTCAGAACCGGAAAAGATAACCAAGTTACGGGAGGAGATTTCACCTTACCTGCTGAAATGAACCAAGCGCTGGGTAATGCCGTTATCTATGATCAAAATAAAAACATCGTTTTGTATCAAGCACGTTTTGATAAAAACATGTGTAATGTCGTTCAAAGTTCACCTACATTGCCAGCAGGGACAACGGAAATAAAGTCGTCTTGGCGCACGATTACCGCAGCAGACAAAGCTAATTATATTTGGATCACCTCAGATACTAATAATAATGGCAGCATAGAAGATACCGAGTTATACGGTATGGTTGGCTTTCATTTAGTCAAAAGCACAGAACTTCATCCTGAATTTATTTGGGCAACTTTTGAGCACAAAAATAATGCACCTGATTGTCAAAAACAACCTAACTTAAAAAAATCAAATGACTGGAGCTTCACCAGCAAAAGTTGTGCAATACAATTACCTACAGGTAGCAGTATTGCTTCCTGTAACTTTAATAAAACATTAACCCCAGCTAAAACTGACGATAGTCCGCTAACTGGAAGCCCTACAGAGATTTGTCAAGTTTACGCACAAGGAACAGCGCCAGGTGATAATCAAGCAGATAAGAACCGTGGCAACATTGTTTCAATCAATGCTGAGCTAACAGATATTTTTAATACCTTACCTGACAGCAATTCCTTGCAGGTATTAAGAAATTATAAAATTGTTGGCGCACTCTGGGAAAACGATATAAAACAGCCTTCATCAGTAAAAGCTAATCAACGCGGCTCTATTCAACTAGCTAATACCACCATGGAAACTAATGCTCAGCAGGGGTTTTCAGGCGTAATCTATACAAGCCCTGCTCAGGTAAAACCAGCGGCCAATTGTTTTGATTGTCACAACTATAGCGCTCCAGAAAAAAATGCCGATGTCAGTCATATGTTTAAACATATTACAGGTAAATAAGTTTTACAAATTTAGTCGTACTGAGCCCAATTTTGATTGGCTTTAACGAATTTTAGGGTCATGCGCTGTAAGTAATATATATCGTTATTATTCAGTGTAATAAGCTAGGCGTTAATCAATAAACAGTCATGGCGCCATCATATTTTGACTATTTTCAATGCACTATTTGATTGAAGTAAAGCACAACAAGGCGATTCTACGCTGCCGTTAAATGCGTAAGAACCCCATACCGACAACGTAATATAAATTAAAAAGGAAGTTAAAGTGACTACAAATAAAAGCAATGACGCCGCTAGCAACCCAACGTGGTATGGGGAAATTAGATACATGTTTACCAAAACAGATATCGCTCATATGCTGCCACATGGCATAAATTTAGGTGATTATCTTACGGTTAAATCCCATGCCATTTCTATTTTTGGACAAATTTCTGCAGGACGGATGCCTCCGGGTAACCCGTGGCCCGCAGACTGGCAAACAACATTTTCTAACTGGATCTCTAATGGATACCCTCAAGGAACTGCTTCAACAAAATCTAAATTATTAGGATTAAATACCTTAGCAGCCAAAACGGTGCAAGCGACAAGAATTCGTAAAGAGATATCAACACTTAGCGCGTCAGAATTAGCTTTGCTGAAGAAAGCATTTACCGCAATAATGAAAAAAGAGCCTACTGACCCTAACAGTTATTACCTTCATGCCAGTTGGCACGGTTTACCTAGCCAATATTGTATGCACCACGCACCGGGTTATAACCCATGGCACAGGGCCTTCTTAGTGGGTTTTGAAAATGCGCTTCGTTCGGTGCCTGGCTGTGAAAATGTTACGTTACCGTATTGGGATCTCAATACTTCACTACCCGAGGTATTGTCACAACCGCCATTCGACAGCTATACCTTGCCAGTAGATATTGGTAACGGATATAAAGAGGGATACGTTACAACACGATATAAAGCAGCTGAAATAGCACAAAACTTTAAGACCTACTCTGTTCTTGAAGATTTCAATCGAGCATCTACCAAAACCGATTGGGAAGACTATACCGGCATGATCGACAATCGAGCAAATAACACCACTATCGCTGCTCATGATGGCGGACATGTCTCTATTGGCGATAGCATGGCAAACCAGCAGGTTTCGGCATTTGACCCAATATTCTGGTTTTATCACTGTAATTTAGATCGCTTGTTTTGGCAGTGGCAAAGTGAAATGCAGGCCACCACATTAGCCGGACTATTGACCACGATACAATCTGACAATAGTCGTCGAATTTTTACCGTACCGGTTTGGCAAGCACTAGCGCCTTTTACTGATGGACCAACAGCCCTAACTACGGTCAAAATTGTTGACTCGGTAACAAGTCTTGATGTCAATTATGATACACAAGCGAAACCCACCATGATGAAGATGATCCCCACGACTAAAGGCTCAACGTTTGCCTCAGATAAATTCTTTGTACATACCGACAAGGTTAATGCCCGCGTTAAAGGTATCAATCGTTTGAAAATTCCAGGCAGTTTTAAAGTGCACCTACTTAAAGATGACAAAATAATTGCTTCTCGGGCAGTTTTTCAACCTAACGAAGCGGACAAGTGCGAAAACTGTGTAGAAAATGCAATTATACATTTGGATTTCGAATTACCTTTAACAAAAGTATCAAAAGGCAAGTTAGGCGTTTGGGTTGAACCGCTAGATCACAGTCAGTTTGGTGACCATTTTCCTCATAAAATGATGGGAAATCCAACTGTCAATGTGCGCTTATTACTCAGTAACGAATAATGCTTTAAGCGAGCGATATTTTGTCTTGAATTAGTTAAGTTCTTAATAAAATATCGTTACGGCTTTAACGCTATATACGCGATTTATCTCTATTTAACACACTACCTTTGAAAGTATAGGTGACGCATGCCTGACATTTTTTCGTTAACACGTTCTCTTAAACCGAATATATTTCAAGAAGAAATTGTGAAGAAGCAACGACCCGTTAACATTAAAAGCTTGACAGTTTCAAACGATCGTACAGGCGCCATTCGCCTACTACTCTACCTTGTTGGCTTGATACAAATTGCTTTAATGTACTATTGGACCAAGGACTCGCTGTTAATTAGCCTCATTAATTTAGTTATATTTAGCTTGGTTTATGTGGTCAGTTTTTCGGTAATTAGCCGACTTAGGGTACCCGGTTTAATTGAGCATATATGGGCAACATGGATCATGGGGGGCATTGGTATGTTGCTTGGCCATCAGTTGGATATGTCATACTCTGCTAGCGGTGAACATGTGCACCACCATGCAGTAGCAGCGGCCAGCTTTTCTGTTGAGTTTTGGCCATTTTTATTGAGTGGCATGACAATCGTCATGTTAATTTTTTGTATCCCTGCCTGTTGGTATTTATGTAACCGATGCATACTGCATTATGGCATATTAGAAAAGTGGGGCTTACATGCCAGCAGTAGTCTATTTATGTTGATTGGCATGTTCTTAGCAGTTCAGAGTGAGTCGTTATTTTTTAATGTCAGCAGTGGCTTTAGCTTTATTAGCTACTACTTCATGCTGTTTATGATGGTCATATTTAGTTCAAATGCTTATTATTTCATTGCTAAAAAAATAATCAATAAGCATTGATGAGTAGTGTATATTTAGCGAATTTGGTCATTCAACCTATGGCTTAGGATTGCTTGAGGTTATTAGCAATGCCACAGATCAAAGTTACTTATTACTCATTTATCAAGATGTATTGATATATGTGTCAATTCGACCAACTTGCGTTTGCCTGAATTATTATATTCCACAATCAAATAATTTATCGCTTTGAGTTATCATGACTAGATAATCACTCCATATATTTTTTCCAAAGCTTTAGATAACGTCCGTCGTTTTTAATATTATCCAACGCTGCTTGTAATTTAATCACTACCTCGTTTGGTGTACTTTTACTTAGCGCAAAAAAGTAATCATGCTCTCCCGATAGTAAATAAGCAGGCTCAAAAATATTGATATTAACTGGCGGCGTAAGCAATTTCAATCGCGACTCTAACTCCACAGGACTAAAGGTAACAAAATCAACACGCCCCCGCATAACCTTATGAATATTTTGAGTTTCCTTCGCTACAAAAGCTAAATTAATTCCTTCCTCAAAACCATATTTCATTAGTTTTTCAGACGATGATGAACCTCGCATAACACCCACGCTATAATTTTTAACATCTTGAATTGATGTCACGTGAATATCTTTCCTTGCGGCTAATTGATACAGCCATATTTCGCGTGGGGCGATTGGGCCAACCCATTTATAAAGCTCTTCTCTATCAGGGTTTCGCACAATATCTAAAATAAGAACGTTCGGTTCCTTTTCGATAATTTTAAGTACCCTTGCCCAAGTAAAAAGTTCAATCGTTGCTTCATTTTTAATCCCTATATCTGAGAGAATCAATTTAATCAGTTCGACAGTAAAGCCTTTAATTTCCTTTTTGATTTTTTTTCCATCGGTTACATAATAATTATAAGGTGGAAAAGAGTCTTCTCCGATAATGCGAAGTTTTTCTGTTGCCTGACTCGGCAGCATAACCATTAATACTGATAAGACAATTGCGATGATTAAATGACTTTTACTAATTCCCATTATCTACGTTCCTTAATAGCGGAATAATAGTTTACGCTGCTTTAGATATATTGTGTACGATGCTGAAAAAGCTAAATGGACATTTACTGTTGATTGTTAAAGCGTTAATAACTTATACCATAGGCACTATTGCCCTTTTCAGTAACTCGAACGCTATAACAGTTTTTGCTCGCTATTAGGGACAAAAATAAGCCTTGATTTACGCAGAACTTATAACATTGATAATAAACTATGCGCCAAATTTTATAAAAGTTGACTAGAGTAATTGTAAACATTGGACTATATAAATTTTTTCGCACATCCATTATCCCGAACTTAGGTTAACTAACGTCTTTGACCTGAAATAATCATTTGAAATCTAATTTCTACTTCAAAAAGTCAACAGCCCTTAATCGAACATAGCTCACATTTTGATAAAGAACGTTGTTACAACAAAGTTATAGCAAACCTCAAGTAAAACACGCGATTAAATTGTCAATTGCATATAAAAATAGGAGCTATTAATAAGCTCCTATTTTTAAAATCAAATACTGTAAGTCTGCAGCTCAGTATACACGTTCAGCAACTTCCAATGACAGCGCTACTTATTTTAAGTCTGCAACTAACGTTTTTAGCCATTTTTCTTCAGTAATAAATGCCCACGATAAATGCTGATATTTTTCACCAATTCCTTCGGTAATAATTTGCTGCTCAGATTTTCCCGCTGCCAGTGCATTAGTAACTTTATCAATACTAAACGCCAGCATGTCAGCAAACGCGCGTAGGCCGTTCTTATTCGTTAATTTACCATGCCCAGGGATAATAACGACATCGTCTGGCGTGTTATTTAGCATATGATTAACACTCGCTAAATAGCCTTTAACACTACCACCACTTTTTAAATCCACGTAAGGAAAACCCACTTCAAAGAATAGGTCACCCGTGTGCAGTACATTAGCGTTTTTAAAATACACGTAGGTATCACCATCAGTATGTCCAGAAGGTAAATGTGTTAATTGAATTTCTTCGTTGTCCAGATAAATGGTGATGCCATCTTTGTATGTTACCACAGGTAAACTGTCTGAATGATGGTCAGCTTTACTACTCAAACGGCTACGCACATTCTCATGGGCAAAAATTGGCGCTTTATGAGAAAAGAATTCATTACCGCCAGTATGATCACCATGATAATGCGTATTGATCACATATTTAAGTTCATTATCCTTAATGCCCTTCATCGCCGATTCAATTTTTTCAGCTAAAGGCGCAAACTTATCATCAACCAGCAACAAGCCTTTGACTGTCGCTAATACGCCAATATTGCCACCAGGACCTTGTAACATGTAAACATCACCTGCCGCCGGTTGCATGGTTATATCGGCATTGGCCATTTCCTGTGCATTCGATGCGGCACACAACAACATAGCTATTGCTACTAAAGATTTTTTAAACATTTTATCACCAATTTTAACGTTAACTTTATGACTGTCACTTATCACTATTGAATTAGAAAGCACCAACCTTACGCCATTTAGACAGCTAATAAGTGCAAATTTTATCTTTTACCCTAACGCACAAAAACATACTAATATATAACTGTCAACATTAAAGTATGGGTGAGGCAAAATGAATAAAAGTTACATTTTATATTGTGCACGGTGTTTTTTTCTATTCATGATTGTCGGCCAAAGCGCCATCGTCGTTGCAGCCCCCAAAGAGTGCGACAAACCTTTAATGTTGTCCACCACCTCGAATTGGCCGCCCTACATTTATAAAGATACCGATCAGCAATACAAAGGTATAGATCTTGAGTTATTAGAAAGCATATTAGCTGAATTAGGCTGTGAATTAGTCATTACTCAATATCCTGAGCGACGATCTTTATATGAAATTAGTCAAGGCCGTTTTGACATTGGTTTAGGTGCGAGCAAGAATAAACAACGATTAAAGTTACATCGTTATTCCACGTTATATCGACAAGAAGTCAATCGCTTCGCTTATCGTATTAATGACAACGATATTGCAAAGGCCAAAAGCCTGCAAGATATTCTGCTGCTAGAAAAGATTATCGCGATAAACCTAGCAGGGTGGTACGGCGATGCAATAGAAAAAGCGATTGCGGGGCACAATAACTTTATTTTTAGCGATAACATAAGTAAACGCATAAAAATGTTAAATCACCACCGTGTGGACATTGTGGTAGATGATGAAATGGTACTTTGCCATGAATTAACCAATTCAGCCTATCAAGACATGTCCATTCACTCTTTAGTGCTGTCGGAGAACTCTATTCATTTCATTTTTAACAAACAAAAAATATCAAAAGCGTTTGTTACTCAATTCAATACTATTTTAGATCGCATGCGAAGTGACGGTACTTTGGCTTATCATTTTACCAAAAAATCGACTAATATTTGTGATAATGACGAGTTATATCGTTAATTAACATAGCTTTCATAGTTATTGAGATAGTACAGAAAAACTGTGAAAGAGGAATATGTGCAATAAAAACTGAAATTTTAGGTTGGCAACATAGTCCGTTCCGCTGCTTATATCCCCAAACCACTTGATAACAAAAATATCCGCTAAAACAAGGTTAGTTGACTTTGTTTTTCATCAGCTTTGTGCTCGACAAATCCCAATGACAAACCTATCAAGCGCACCTTGCGATTATTTGCCCGTGTCATCGCTTTTTCTAGTAATCGAATAAACACCTCTTCAAGACAAGCACTCGATTGTATATCCACGGTAGTTTGCTGAAAGTCAGCAAATTTAATTTTCACCGTTTGTTTGTTTATTTCACGATCATGATGCTTTTCTAAACGTAGTTTAAGTTTGTTAAATAAATTGAGCAATACTAATTGGCACTGTTCAATTGAGTCCATGTCTTCCGCCATGGTGGTTTCAATTGCTAGTGATTTTCGCTCGCGCTTGGTTTCAAGTGCTCGGTGATCGATACCAAAACTGCGCTGATATAAAGAACTGGCAAATTTACCGACAATAGAATGTAATTTTGCTACCGAACTAGCCCTCACATCCGCGCAGCTTTCAAAGCCAGAAGCTTTCAACTTTTCACTGGTTTTCGGGCCAATACCTGGAATTTTTTTCAACGGTAATTCAGCAACAAAAGCACTAACATCATCTGGCGTAACCACACATTGACCATTAGGTTTGTTTTCATCACTAGCAATTTTAGCCAAAAACTTATTCGGCGCAATGCCGGCAGAGGCTGTTAAGTTAAGTTCATGGTAAATATCACGGCGAATTTGCTCAGCAATCAACGTTGCACTGCCAAAACACATCAAAGAATCGGTAACATCAAGGTAAGCTTCATCTAACGATAAGGGCTCAATTAAATCAGTATAGCGGAGGAAAATGGCTCTTATTTGTTGCGAAACTTGCTGATAAACCGCCATACGACCGTTAACAATAACCAACTCAGGGCAAAGCGCTTTCGCCCGCGAATTTGGCATCGCAGAGCGCACGCCAAATTCTCTAGCCTTATAATTACAAGTACAAAGCACACTGCGCGGCCCGTTACCACCAACCGCGATTGGAACATTGCGTAATTCGGGATTATCACGCATTTCAACCGCGGCATAGAAGCAATCCATATCAATATGGATTATCTTCTTTTGCAAATGACTAGCTTCAAACATTTATCATTCCATATAATAATAAACTTTCCGATGTCAGCAACCACACTTGACTGTATATAAACACAGCTACTTTACCACGTAAAAAGCTACCGTCAATACTGTTGTCTCAAACCATGAATAAATCGCGAAAAATACGATTAACAATACGATAAGTTCTTGTGTCGCTATACATAATCCTTGAATACTAAGCACTAAATGAGATTGGCTTGTAATTATCACTAATGCCATATTGCTGCCTTAATCTTTATCTCAATGCTCACCAATATTATGCTAACTATTTTCAAGGATAACTGACACTAGCGGTATTTTACTATGGCGCTTTCGACTCATAAGTGAGATGGAAAGGTGCACTTAAAAAATATATGAACGTATTACCCTCCGCCATTTAAAGGCCCCTTACCGGTTAGCATTGCAGCTGCGTTTACTCTTTAAGAAGCGGGAAAATATTCAGAACAGATTGTTGAATTCGTTGCTGATTCAGATGATTTAATAAGACAGATGATTAATGAACAAATGCTCCTTTTACAGCTCAAAAATAAGACAAGTGACGATGAATTTATATCTATCAATACTAATAATTGAGCAATAAGATCTTTTATGGAAAACAAACGTAATCAAAAAGACTCTTTGATAACGAAAAATTTTTCTAAAATATCTGTTATTTAAACGTCAAATTATTCTGCTTTAATTTTTTTAATAATTTACTGGCTAATGTTATCGAGACTGCGCCTGACAATACTGCTGTGAGCATAACATTTGTACTAAACTCAAACATTTTAATAAAAACTATTAATAATCAAGAATTAACCCTGAAAAAAACTCAAGCTAGATTCGTTGATATATTCATCACTCATGGAAAAAAACGTGGTACTGGACTAGGTACTTATTCAGCAATACGATTCACGATTGCCTAATTAGCTTTTATCTAATCAAAAAATGCTACAAGCTTAATCGCAGAATTAAAAGCGGCACCATAGTACCCAATCACAATGTTGAATATTAACGTTATTGGATTTCATCCTCTTTATCAGCAAAATCTTTTGCTACTTGTTTAAAATCATCTGCAATCGTCAGAAAGCAATCAACTAACAAGGCTTCAAAGTGACTACCTCTGCCTTCAGTAATAATACTCACCGCTTTTTCATGAGAGAAAGCTGGCTTGTAAACACGTTTACTTATTAACGCATCATAGACATCGGCTACAGCCATCAATCTAGCTGATAATGGGATATCTTCACCAGCCAAGCCTTCAGGATAACCTGAGCCATCCCATTTTTCTTGATGTGAATAAGCAATTTCTTTAGCAAAAATCAAAAAATTATCTGCTGATTCTATTGATGTTTCTGCTGCGGCAATAGCATCCCGACCATAGGTGGTATGCTTTTTCATTTCTTCAAATTCTTCATCGGTAAGTTTACCAGGCTTTAATAAAATACTGTCTTCAATTCCAACCTTGCCAATGTCATGCAACGGAGCTGATTTATAAAGAGAGGTGATAACTTCAGGGGTTAACACTGCTTTATATTTATCATGCTTAGCAACTTCAGTAGCTAACACCTTCACGTAGCGTTGTGTTCTTCTGATATGATTCCCTGTTTCAGGATCTCTCGATTCGGCGAGTGCCCCCATAGCAACCATAGCGACATCTTGAAGTTCTGAAAGTTGCGATGTTCGCTCAAGTACCCGCTCTTCTAATATTTCATTTTGTCTCGCAAGTAAATTTCTTGATGCTTGCAAAATCAAATGATTTTTAACGCGTTCTTTTAAAATAGGTGGGCTTATTGGTTTCGTTATGTAATCAACTGCACCAAGCGCTAAACCTTTAGTTTCATCATCTTCTTGCGATTTTGCCGTTAAAAAAACGATAGGAATATCTTTAGTTTCAGCTTGAGACTTTAATATTTTACAGACTTCATAACCGTCCATCTCGGGCATCATTATATCGAGTAAAATCAAATCAGGCTTTTGCTTTTCAATAATTTTTAAAGCCATTTTTCCACTTAACGCAGCTTGAACTAGGTAATCTTGAGCTAACACACCTTTCACTACATCAATATTGGCTAAAGTATCGTCAACCGCTAAAATGGTTTGCTTCTTTATTTCACTCATCTATTATTTCTCCTATTCCTTTAATTCTTTAAAATATGATGCTTTAATTTTACTCAATTGTTTTTCACCGCTATCAAAATCATACTGACTTAACGCATCCCTTATTTTTTCTAACGCGTCAAATATTTCTGTAGTTAGTTCAAACTCTAACAATTCATCAACAGCATCGACTACCGTTGAATCAAAGTTATCAATTTGCTGCGCTATAAAATCAAACTTGCTCAGTAACGTTTCATCATCAATAACAACTTTACTACCTTGATGACAGTAATTAGTGATTTCTTGCTCAAATACTTTATATAAAATTTCAGCACGCTCAAAGTCGTACAATTCCAATGCACTAGCTAGCTCTGTAACTTCATTTGATAAATCATCCGCTTCAATATAAGTAAATATGTCTTGTAATGTTTCATTAGCGGCACTGTCAAAATTGTCTATTTGTTCTTTTAAGTCTATGACTAATTTAGTAACTACTTCAACAGCAAATAACGGTTTATTATCTGTTGGCTGAATGGATTGTTGATCGTTATCAATGGCACCCACCATTTGAGTTAGCTTAGCTGCACATTCCACAAATAGTGTTTCTAGTTCATCACTATCGAGTGGTTTTCCTTTTTCTATTTTTTCACTAATAAGTCGTTCTAATTTTTCTGCTGGTGGTACGACAAAAGTTGCACCTATCGTTGCACAAACCCCTTTTAATGTATGCGCGGCTATTAACGCTGTTTGCAGCTCATTGTTTGTTAATGCTTTTTTGATACGATCAACTGCATCAACTTCTGAACTGGCCACTTTTTTAAGGGTATTACGATACGCTTTTACATTACCTGCCATTCTGGCTAAGGCTGAATTAACATCAAATTCCGGTAATATAGGCAAGTCAACTTCATCATGTGCAATTTGATTTTTCCTGACATCACTCAATACTTTACCGGTAGGTTTAATCCATTGGGCTAATGTTTTATAAACATCTTGTGGATTAATAGGTTTTGGAAGGTGGTCATTCATTCCGGCAGCGATACACTTTTCCTTGTCACTACTCATAGCATTAGCAGTCATCGCAATGATGGGTAAATTAATATTTTTTTCGTCTTTACGTATTTCTTTGGTCGCAGTATAACCATCCATTATCGGCATTTGTATATCCATTAATACCGCATCAAAATTTTTATTTTCAACCGTTTCTACTGCGATTTTTCCGTTGCAAGCAACCGTTACCACTAACCCTGCCATTTCAAGTAATTCAACGGCTATTTGTTGATTAATTTCATTATCTTCCACTAATAAAATTTCTGCTCCAACGATAGCTTGAGCAAATGATATATCTAATCGATTACTTTGCACTTCTGAGCTTAGACCATGTGTTTCTCCCATTACTCTTAAAGTAGTATCGAGTAATTTAGATGCGCATACAGGTTTAGTTATCGAGCTAGCTAAATTAATATGTTGTGCTTTTTTCAACATTTCATCACGGTCATAAGCGGTCACAATGACAAACTTAGGTGGTTGAGATAAGAAACCATCACTAATGATTTGTTCGCCTAATTCAATGCCATCCATGTGCGGCATTTTCCAATCAGAAAGTACTAATTTGTACGGTTGATTGTTCTGCTCTGCAAGTTTTAGTTTCTCTAATGCTTCTGCGCCAGAAGCTGCTAATTCAGCTTTAAAGCCTAAACTTTCTGACATAGTAAAAAGTATTTCTCTTGCAGCCACACTGTCATCAACAATTAACACAGGTAAATCAACTAAGCTTGCTGGTGATGCTTGGATATGCGCAGTATTTTTTTGTGCAATGCCAAAAGTTGCGGTGAAGTAAAATTGACTACCTTCGCCACTGGTACTTTCAACCCAAATTTCACCCTGCATTAATTCCGTTAACGTTTTACTAATGGTTAAGCCTAAACCAGTTCCTCCATATTTTCGGGTTGTTGAAGCATCTGCTTGGCTAAAGGATTGAAACAATCGGCCTAATTGCTCTTCGGTCATGCCAATACCTGTATCACATACTGAAAACTCTACCGTGACATTTTTATCGTTTTGTTTGATAGGTTTTGCTTTGATCACTATTTCACCTTGATCGGTGAATTTAATCGAGTTATTAGCGAGATTAATTAATATTTGTCCTAATCTTAGAGAATCTCCAACAAGGTCAAGTGGTAAATTTGGCGATAAGTCGATGAGTAATTCTAAGGATTTTTCCTGACTTTTATGTGAAATAATTTGCACGAGATGGTCAATAGTATCGTTCAAGTTAAAAGGTATATCTTCAAGATCAAGTTTACCCGCTTCTATTTTTGAAAAATCTAAAATATCGTTAATAATACCAAGTAAGGCTTCCGCTGAACTCTGAATTTTATTGACATAATCAGCTTGTTTTCGACTTAGATTGGTTTGCATTGCCAAATAGCTCATACCAATAATTGCATTCATCGGCGTACGTATTTCATGACTCATATTGGCGAGGAATTCACTTTTAGCTTGGGTGGCAATTTCAGCCTCATTTTTTGCGTGGAGAAGTTCATCTTCGACCATTTTGCGTTCGCTGATATCGCGAAGAATCGCAACAAAAAAATGCTCTTCATTTTCAACCCATCCAGAAACAGAAAAGTCTGTCGGGAAAATATTACCATTTTTATGTAAAGCAGAGATTTGAATGGTTTTGTTAAGTAAGTTAGCGGCTTGTCCCGCAACCATCCTTTTCATTCCAGCCAAATGAGCCTTGTGATAGTCAGGAGGAATAATAATTAGAATACTTTGACCAATAACATCGACAGCTTTATGACCAAATGTTCGCTCTGCTGCAGGGCTAAACATCAAGATAATATTATGACTATCAATCATAATAATAGCATCTACAGCTGTATCAATAATACTACTTGTACGCTTCATATTCATTTCAAGCGCCTTAGTACGTTCA
>CAJXUN010000061.1 GCA_913061475.1 uncultured Colwellia sp.
ACATCGCCATTCATTCACATCCATGTGATCATGACATACCGTTCATCCTGAACATCGCCATTCATTCACATCCATGTGATCATGACATACCGTTCATCCTGAACATAAAAAAACCAGCAATCGCTGGTTTTTACTAGCCACAGAATAATTAACTAGTAGTATGAAATATCCTTGATTTCTTGACGATTTGAAGACGCATTATATATTTCATAAACATCTTTAAAATCTAGCATCAACTCTGTGGTGTAACTATCACCTACAGGGTAACTTTTCACCACTTTTGCGCCACGAATGATACCTTGTACTGATGCCTTTAATTTTTGGTTATCAATAATTAAGTTAGACATAGTGGTTTTACCATCAATCGTTTGACCATAAACTTGTTCAGCTAACTCGGCATAGGCGGCTATTTTCGAGGCATTTATTGCCATTAGCATACGCTGAGTTTTATCTGCAGATTTTTGTAAACTAATCGGCGCTTGTCCAATTGCTGTTAATACAGGAAAACTTTCAGGTTTAACAGCTTGCCACTCGACATGTTTGTCAAACACCGTTGAGCATGCACTTAGCACCATAGCGCTAAATAAAGCGCCAACACAATTACGTAACATATTCATATTCACCTTCGATATATCTCGGTAATACTACTGTTGTATTTCAATAGCACGAGCATCATCCACTAACATAGCGCTATCACGTAAAATCATACCGTCTTTCATTTTGACATTTTCATGGTGGTTGAAGTCATCGCCAACAACCCAAGCAGGAATGAAAGATTGCGCTGTCGCAACAACAACACGAGATTGCATACCAATCATACGCGCGTTAACTAAAATGCCTGCTTCTTGCTGCATCATGGTGCCTGTAACTACATAGTCAATTATCTGACGTTCAGGTAACTCTTTCCAATCGCGACTAAAAACATAGTCACCATCAGCCGTTACTCTAATATGCCCTGTGGTTTTAAAATCAATTACAACTAAGCCATGGCGTTGCATTTCATGCACAAAACTTTCAGAGAGTTGATTACCAAGCCAATTGGTCGACTCTAAATTTTTTAAATCAACAAATGATGCAATGGCGATAGGGGTTTTAGGGTTAACAAATGAACTACTTTCCAACATTTGATAAGCAAGGCCTTTGACCACATCATTTATCGCGTGCCGAGGTAACTCAAAACTGTCAATTTCTTGCTTATCGACATAAGACGAACGATAAAAGTCATCATTAGCCCCCATAGAACATGACATCACTGTCGGTATTAGTATTGCTATAAGCCAATTTTTCATTGAGCTCCCCTCAATTAGTGCCAATGTCATAAAATCAATGCAAATATTAAAGCAGGATCCGCGCCAATATTAATGACTAAACCGTCTCATGATTAAACTCGTCGTTTCTAAAATAGATTAAAACAATAGTAATCAATTTCTTAGAGAAAAAGTCAAGAATGAGAACGTCTATATTTACAACTTCAGGTTACAATAAAGATAAAGCGTAATTAAATACGCTAGGTAAACATAGCTAACTTAAATACTTGGCCAAGACCAAGCAGCTATGTTTATCAGGAACAATATAAGAAGTACAAATAATCGTTTGATCACTTCACTTAGCCAAATTTTTCTTACCTAATAAATAGGCACAAAACATGCATATTTCAAAGCATAGATCGAATTCATTTTAAAAAGAGATATTTATGCGCTTAAGTTTATTATGCCTATGCTTTGCTATATATAGTACTTCTAGTGTTGGGCAATGGTATGAATCACAGGGCGTGGCAACCATTAAAGATGGCGACAATAAGGCAGCAAAAACACAGGCGGTACAAAATGCCTTAAAAAAAGCCCTATTGGTTGCAGGTGCATCAGTGTCAAGCGTTCGTCAGGTAGTCAACGGCTTACTGACCCAAGATGAAATTAGTATTCGTGCTAGTGGCAGTGTCAATTCATTAGAACTGATCAGTGAAAGTTATAGCGATGACCTTGTCACTGTCACTATTCGTGCTGACATTTTTTCACAAGAAAAGAAATGCTTCGCCGCCGACTATAGAAAATCAATGCTAATAACTCGAAGTAATATACTACACCGCGAACAAGCTAATGTCGGCAGCCTCTACGCGTTAGACAAAGCCCTAGTAAAGCATCTCGCAAATAAAATACAACAACAAGGTATCTATTTAGATACTAATCTAGCATTACACACTAAAACTGAGTTTTCGCGTCTTAATCAAACTTTAAATACCCAAAGCTTAAAAAATCTAACCATGTCATTAGCAAATATGACTAATAGCCAATACGTTCTGTTTTCGGAAATTCAAGATCTATCAATGGCGAACGACGAAAATAATGACTGGCAATTTTGGCAAAAAAAAATTTATCAACGTCAATTTAACATCGCACTTTATATTCACGATGGTACAACCGGTGAACGAATTTTAGATAAATATTATCAAAGTTCAGCACCTTGGCAGTTCGATAAGCGCAAACAAGTCGATGTAACAAGCCATAACTTTTGGCAAAGTGAATATGGCCAACAAATCAGCCTAACCTTAGATAATATGGTTAGTGATATTGATGAAAACATGATGTGCCAACCAACTCAAGGCCGTATTGTTCAAGTTACAGGTAACTCGCTGATCTTTAATTTGGGTAAAAGACACGGTGTTAAAATCGGCGATGAGTTCTCGTTATTACATTTAGACAGCTTTATCAGTGATGACAAACGCACTTACCCAGGTTTTAACATTAGCCCTTATAAAGTTATTGTTAATTCTGTTAGTCAAGACAGCGCTCACGCCACCACCACTGAACAACATATTTTAGACAACATCCAAATTAACGATTTAGCGGTGCGCTATTAAAGTATGTTAACTGTTTATTGTCATGAATTAACTAAAGATAATTTTTCTATTGATTTTTAACAGAGAGTTTATAGAATAGCGACGTTAAAAATATTAGTCCTCATAGTTTAACAGGATAAAACTGCGGCCTCCTAAGCCGCTACTCCAGGTTCGAGTCCTGGTGGGGACGCCAGTATGCAAGGATTGATACTACAAAAGTCACACCGTTGTATTTCAACTCACTTGCTTATTAGCCGATAAAAAAACCCCGCTATTGCGAGGTTTTTATTATCTACTGAGCTAATTTACTAGCTCAGTGCTTGCTTTTTCTATTACAACGTCCTTGTCGCCTGCTGTTGAACCACTGCTCAACAACGCTGATACCGCCAATATTAATACGGCTAATATTACTGTAGTCAGCTTAATTCCGCGTGACGACGACCTGTTCATTACTCAATCCTATGTCAGGTTATATCTTTTTATTTTTATTTGTACATACAACCAATCAACCCTATAGGATCTTAACTGCTATTTCAATAGCTTACTTATAGCATTTAGCTGTGATGTACGATTTATTCATTATTTAACCATCAGCTCAGCAAAAATCGATAATAGTCGAGTAAAAGCGACGAATTAACCAAAGTTAAGCTTAAGTTAAAAATAATCACAGAAAAGTGCTAATAAAATTTGCAGTGTGGGGGTAGTCTAGGCGAAAATAAGCGCAATTTATATCCTATCAAACTTTACAATAATTGGAGCAATTATGCCGTCGCGTCAACAACTGGCCAATGCAATTCGAGCTTTAAGCATGGATGCCGTGCAAAAAGCTAAATCAGGACACCCTGGAGCCCCAATGGGCATGGCAGATATCGCTGAAGTTTTATGGCGTGACTTTCTAAAGCATAACCCAACAGATCCACAATGGGCTGATCGTGACCGTTTCGTTTTATCAAATGGCCATGGTTCAATGCTTATATACTCATTATTGCATTTAACCGGTTATGATTTACCCATTGGTGAATTAAAAAACTTCCGTCAGCTGCACTCTAAAACGCCAGGTCACCCAGAATATGGTTACACACCAGGTGTTGAAACAACTACAGGCCCATTAGGCGCTGGTGTTTCTAATGCGGTAGGTATGGCAATTGCTGAAAAAACCTTAGCGGCACAATTTAACCGTGAAGGTCATAACATTGTAGATCACCACACTTATGTATTTTTAGGTGATGGTTGTTTAATGGAAGGTATTTCACATGAAGCCTGTTCATTAGCCGGTACCTTAGGTTTAGGTAAGCTAATTGCATTTTGGGATGACAACGGTATTTCAATTGATGGTGAAGTTGAAGGTTGGTTTACTGACGACACCCCTGCTCGCTTTGAAGCATACGGTTGGCACGTAGTTAGCGTTGACGGTCATGATTCAGAGGCTATCGCAGCCGCTATAGCTGCAGCTAAATCAGTCACTGATAAACCTTCCATGATTTGTTGTAAAACCATTATCGGTTTTGGTTCTCCGAACAAAGAAGGCACGCACGATTGTCACGGTGCACCTTTAGGTAATGAAGAGATTGCTGCAACACGAGAAAAGTTAGGTTGGTCACATGCACCTTTTGAGATCCCTGCTGATATTTACGCTGATTGGGATCAAAAAGAAAAGGGCGCTACAGAGCAAGCAAGCTGGAATGATAAATTTGCCGCTTACCAAGCAGCTCATCCTGAATTAGCTGCTGAGTATGAACGTCGTGTAATTAAAGGTGAGTTACCAGCAGAGTTTGAAGCAAAAGCTAATGCTTACATTCAAGAATGTCAGGAAAAAGCTGAAAATGTTGCTTCTCGTAAAGCTTCACAAAATACTATTGAAGTATTTGGTGCTATGTTACCAGAATTATTGGGGGGCTCAGCCGATTTAGCTGGTTCAAACTTAACGCTTTGGTCTGGTTCAAAAGGTATTCAAGATGATGCTGCCGGTAACTACATTTTTTACGGTGTACGTGAATTCGGTATGAGCGGTATTATGAACGGTATTTCATTGCACGGTGGCTTTATTAACTACGGCGCTACGTTCATGATGTTTATGGAATACGCACGTAACGCGGTACGTATGTCAGCATTAATGGGTATTCAAAACATTTTTGTTTATACCCATGATTCAATTGGTCAAGGTGAAGATGGTCCAACGCATCAACCCATTGAGCAATTAACTAATTTGCGTACAACACCAAATATGGTGACATGGCGCCCTGCTGATGCAACCGAATCAGCGGTAGCATGGAAAAACGCAGTTGATCGCCAAAAAGCGCCAACATCATTAATATTCTCTCGCCAAGGTTTACCAGCGCTAAGTCGTACTAGCACTCAAGTTACTGATATTGCTAAAGGTGGCTACATCTTAAAAGACAGTGTTGGTACACCAGACGTTATTTTAATTGCTACTGGCTCTGAAGTGTCATTAGCACTAGAAGCCGCTGAAAGCTTAGGTGATAATGTGCGTGTTGTTTCTATGCCATCAACGAATATCTTTGATGCGCAAGATGCTAATTATAAAGAGTCAGTGTTACCTGCAGGCGTAACTAAACGTGTTGCGGTTGAAGCAGCTCACACTGATTTTTGGTATAAATATGTTGGTTTAAGCGGCAAAGTGGTTGGCATGACTACTTTCGGTGAGTCAGCGCCGGGTAATGTACTACTTGAGCACTTTGGTTTTACTGTTGATAACGTCGTTAACACAGTTAAAAGTCTGTAAACACCTCTAGTATTATAGCCAGTCGAGCTTTTCTCAGCTGGCTATTTACTTCTTCATCACACAACAATTTATGTTGAGTTATATTTGTCAATTCAACATCGAGCGCTACATATTAGAACTCTATGTCAATTAATATCGCAATAAATGGCTTTGGTAGAATAGGCAGAAATGTCGTTCGTGCGCTTTACGAGAACGCTAGAACACATGACTTTAGACTAGTCGCCATTAATGAACTTGCTGAACCTGAAGGTATAGCGCACTTATTAAAATACGATTCAACCCATGGTCGATTTTCATTTGCGGTACAACAAGACGGAAATAAATTATTTATTGCCGGTGATGAAGTGGCTCTGAGCCACAAAGCCGAAATAAGTGACCTACCTTGGCAGCAACATAATGTTGATATCGTTATTGATTGTACGGGTATTTATGGTAGTCAAGCAGATGGTCAACAGCATATAAAGCAAGGCGCAAAAAAGGTGCTTTTTTCACACCCTGGCGCGCAAGATTTAGACGCTACCATTATTTATGGTATCAATCATCAACTACTCACCGCCGCTGAAAAAGTCGTATCCAATGGTTCTTGCACCACCAATTGTGTGGTACCGGTTATCCAGGTATTAGATAAAGCCTTTGGCGTTGAAAGTGGCGCAATAACCACCATTCATTCATCAATGCATGATCAACAAGTTATTGACGCCTATCATCCGGACTTACGCCGAACCCGTGCAGCGAGCCAATCAATCATTCCGGTTGATACAAAACTTGCCGCGGGCATTGAGCGCATTTTACCTAAGTTTGCCGGTCGCTTTGAAGCGATTGCAGTACGAGTACCTACTATCAATGTTACTGCTATGGACTTGAGCTTGAATTTGTCGAGCGACGTAAGTATTAGTGATATAAACCAAGCGATTATCGATGCACAAAACAATGGCTTAGCGGACATTTTAGGCTATACCACAGAGCCATTAGTTTCTATCGACTTTAACCATGACCCGCACTCTTGCATCGTCGATGGTAACCAAACACGCGTTAGTCACAAGCGCTTAGTTAAGCTGCTTATTTGGTGCGATAACGAATGGGGCTTTGCAAATCGCTTACTCGACACCGCTTTTACCATGTCACAGGTTGGCGAATAACAATCAAGATGATAAATTTATAAACAAGTTTCAATTTACCTAACCGTTAAACTTCTATCAACAGGGAATAAACATGTCAGTAATTAAAATGACGGATTTAGCATTAAACAATCAACGTGTGCTAATTCGTGAAGATTTAAATGTACCGGTTAAAGATGGCAAAATAACGTCAGATGCACGCTTAAGAGCGGCACTACCGACACTCAAACTAGCACTCGAAGCAGGTGCAAAAGTAATGGTAATGTCGCATTTAGGCCGTCCAATTGAAGGCGAATATAATCCAGAGTTTTCTTTACAGCCGGTCGCCGATTACCTCGCTGCAGCGCTTAACGTACCTGTGCGCTTAGCGAAAAGTTATTTAAATGGTGTAGAAGTTAACGTTGGCGAATTGGTGTTATTTGAAAATATTCGTTTTAACGACGGCGAAAAAAACAATAACGACGAGTTATCAAAAAAACTCGCTGCCCTTTGTGATATTTTCGTTATGGACGCATTTGGCACTGCTCATCGCGCCCAGGCCAGCACACATGGCGTTGCAAAATATGCCCCTACTGCTTGTGCAGGTCCACTATTAGCCGGTGAGTTAGCCGCATTATCAAAAGCACTTGATAACCCTGCCCGTCCACTAGTTGCTATTGTTGGCGGCTCTAAAGTATCAACTAAACTAACGGTACTCGATTCATTAGCCGGCATTGTTGATCAACTAGTTGTAGGCGGCGGTATTGCCAATACCTTTATTGCCTCACAAGGCCACAATGTCGGTAAGTCTTTATTCGAAGCTGACTTAGTTGATGAAGCAAAACGCTTAACTAAACAAGCCAGCGACAATAATGGTTCAATTCCAGTTCCAACAGATGTAGTCGTCGGTCAGGAGTTTTCTGAAGCCGCGCAAGCAACACTTAAAAATGTTAGCGACGTTGCGGATGGTGATATGATTTTTGATATCGGGCCAGAAAGCGCTAAAGCGTTAGCAGACATTATCGCCAATGCCGGTACGGTAGTATGGAATGGCCCCGTAGGTGTATTTGAGTTTGACCAATTCGGCAAAGGCACAGAAACCATAGCTCGAGCGATTGCTGATAGCAAAGCTTTTTCTATCGCCGGTGGTGGCGACACATTAGCAGCAGTTGATAAGTACGGTATTGCTGAGCAAGTATCCTATATTTCAACAGGCGGTGGCGCTTTTCTTGAATTTTTAGAAGGCAAGAAGTTGCCGGCAGTAGAAATATTAGAAGCGCGTGCCAAGCAATAAGCGTTAAAACAACAACTGTTATCCAAAAAAGTTGACCGTGCGTAGCTGCTCGCTCAGCTTTTTTTTTGCCATAGCGAAAAATCTTATTACAACGCCTTTGAGAAAAACCTCTCATTTAAATGAACAAACAGTAGTAAAATTACATAAATACTTACCAACAACGCAATAAAAAGTTACATAAACCCCTCTTTTGTTAGTAATAAATAAACAAACCAAGCAAATTACTATAGCGTTAAATAATTAAGCCAATTGTGACGATTTTTTCTAGTGCAAATTATTAAACCCTTCTGATATAATTACGATACGAAAGCGTTAAGTTTCACAATGAAACTTTTTAAAATCAATTTTGTTTCTATTCACAATCACAGGAGTTAGTTCATGGCTTTAGTTTCTATGCGCCAAATGTTAGATCACGCCGCCGAAAATGGCTACGGTATTCCGGCCTTTAACGTTAACAATTTAGAACAAGTTAGAGCTATCATGCTTGCCGCTAACGAAACCAACAGTCCTGTTATTTTACAAGGGTCTGCAGGTGCAAGAGCTTATGCTGGTGCACCTTTTTTGCGTCATTTAATTTTAGCCGCAATTGAAGAGTTTCCACATATCCCGGTAGTTATGCATCAAGATCACGGTACATCTCCTAGTGTTTGCCAACGTTCAATTCAATTAGGCTTTTCATCAGTAATGATGGACGGTTCATTAATGGATGACGGTAAAACACCTTCTAGCTACGAATACAATGTTGATGTTACGCGTCGTACCGTTGAAATGGCGCACGCTTGTGGTGTTTCAGTTGAAGGTGAATTAGGTTGTTTAGGTTCTTTGGAAACTGGCGAAGCTGGTGAAGAAGATGGTATTGGCGCTGTTGGCAAGCTAACAATGGAGCAAATGCTTACTGATCCTGAAGAAGCAGCCGATTTTGTACAAAAAACTCAAGTAGATGCCTTAGCCATTGCTTGTGGTACTTCACACGGAGCTTATAAATTTACTCGCCCACCTACTGGCGATATTTTAGCTATCGACCGTATTAAGGCCATTCATAACCGCATTCCTAATACGCATTTGGTTATGCATGGTTCATCTTCAGTACCACAAGATTGGCTAGCAGTAATTAATAAGTTTGGCGGCAAGATACCTGAAACTTACGGTGTACCTGTTGAGCAAATTCAAGAAGGTATTAAAAATGGCGTGCGTAAAATCAATATTGACACCGATTTACGTTTAGCATCAACCGGCGCTGTACGCCGCTTCTTGGCTGAAAACCCAAGTGAATTTGATCCACGTAAATTCCTAAAAGCATCAACTCAAGCGATGTCAGATATTTGTAAAGCACGTTATGAAGCTTTTGGCACCGTTGGCCAAGCATCAAAAATTAAACCCATTTCGTTAGATAACATGTTTATGCAGTATTCTACCGGTAAACTAGACGCTATAATTAAGTAGCTTCAACGAACGAAAATTAACATAATTTATTAAAAAAGCGACGCGAAGTCGCTTTTTTTATTCTTCGATGTTACAGCTTAAGATTGAAAAAATATTTGCTATTAATTTAATGAACTCAGTAACAAAACAATGCTATTTATTTTGATGTTTATTATAATTCGCCCTTTATAACCGTGCTTAGGATACACAATGGATATTATTCAAAACTGGCTTGTCGATAATCAACAAATGCTGATAGATTTCGCTATTAAGTTAATCGTAGCAATAGCGATCGTTTTTATCGGTAAATTTATCGCCAATATGGTGCGCCAAGGCGTGATCAAAGTCATGCGTCATAAAGGCATGGATGATGCTATCATTTCATTCATTAGCAGCCTACTTTACGGCATGTTATTCTTTATCGTTATTGTTGCTGCAATATCACATTTAGGTTTCAACACCACCTCACTAGTTGCTATCGTTGGTGCTGCAGGTTTAGCTATTGGCTTAGCGTTACAAGGTTCTTTATCAAATTTTGCATCAGGCGTATTATTGATTGTTTTCAAGCCATTTAAATCGGGTGACTTTATTGAGGTATCGGGTGTCTCTGGTATTGTTGAAAAGATTCTAATTTTTTCAACCCAATTAAGAACCGGTGATAATAAAACCGTTATCATTCCAAATGGTGCTATTACTAGCGGCACTATTACCAATTACTCAACCAAGCCGACGAGAAGAATAGATTTGATTATCGGTGTGAGTTATGATGCCGACCTCGCAAAAACCAAAGCACTATTACATAAGTTAGTCAGTGCCGACGAGCGAGTATTAAAAGATCAGACTGTTACTGTTGGTGTCTCTGAACTCGCTGATAGCAGCGTTAATTTCGTGGTCAGACCTTGGGTTAAATCTACTGATTACTGGCCAACTTATTTCGATTTACTAGAAAAAATTAAAACCGAATTGGATCGCGAAGGTATCGAAATCCCATTCCCACAATTATCTGTCCATATGAATAAAGAGGAAAAAAATGAGTCTTAAATTAATATCAGCCGCGTTGTGTTGTGTATCACTAGCAACAGCAGCAGAAGAAGCAACCACTGCGAAAGAAAAATCACCTTACACTGCATCTGCAGAACTAGGCATGCTGTTTAAAACCGGTGATACCAATAGTGCAGATGTTAAAGCTGGCTTTGATTTTGCTCATGAAGAAGCGGCATGGAAGTCAACCGTGCAGTTAGATTTATTGGTCAAGAAAAGCGATCAAGATGACGGTACCGGCACTGGTGAGGAAACATTTTCAACCAGCGATCAAAAATGGTCACTAGTGGGCCAAACTAACTATACACTTGATAAAGCAAGCCCAAACTATGTTTACGCTAATGTTTCTTATGAAGATAACCGCTTTAGTAGTTTTGAAAGCCAAAGTTCAGTCTCAACAGGTTGGGGTCGTCGTTGGTATGAAACCAAAAATACCACTTTAGATGCTGATATTGGTCCAGGTTTTAAACGTGATGTAGTTCGTGCAACAGAAACAGAGCCAGAAGAAACTAAATCTGCCTTTATCATTCAAGCACAAGCATTGTATACGCGTCAGTTAAACGAACACGTGTTATTTAAACAGAAGTTAGTCGCAAAGTACGCAACTAAAAGTGATGCAAACAGCACATATTCAGCTAGAACCTCAATCTCAACCAAACTAATTGAAACTTTACAGCTGAAGTTTAGCGTAACATTCGACTACAACACTGAAGTTGATGAAGACAAAGAAAACTTAAACACAGAAACAGCAATGACTTTAGTTTATAGCTTCTAGTTATTACTTCTTCGATATATAACCTTCAAAAACCAGTAGAGATTATCTGCTGGTTTTTTTATGGCATTAGCGTAAACGAGATCACATCATTACACTTCAACAAAGTTATTAATGCTGTTATATAGGCGCACGAACATTATTTTCTCAATCACCAACTGCCGAAAGCTCTACTTGATAGAGTTCAGCTAAGTTCATTGATATTTAATTATATAAACTTAATCTCAGTAGATTTTTTCATCATTCAATAGCGAACAATTTACGTTAGGTTAATGACGTTTTTAGGCTGGGTAATTAAATAATAATATACTGAAGCGCTATAAAATAAAAAAGCTCTACTTCATCAGTAGAGCTTTTTGCTTCGGTTGGGATTTGTTTAGTAAGCGATTAACTTGCCGCTAGCAGTTAATTAAAACTGGTTAGAGGTGTTTTTTGCGCCACCCGCTTTAAGTGCGTTTTCACCGGCGAAGTATTCTTTGTGATCATCACCCATATCAGAACCTGACATGTTTTGATGCTTAACACAGGCGATACCTTGACGAATTTCTTCACGTTGCACGTTTTTAACGTAACCAAGCATCGCTTGTTCGCCGAAATACTCTTTCGCTAAGTTGTCTACTGACAATGCGGTAGTGTGGTAAGTAGGTAGCGTAATCAAGTGGTGGAATACGTTGGCCTCACGTGCTGTATCTGCTTGGAAAGTACGAGTACGCTCATCAGCAATCGCTGATAATTCAGTTTCATCGTACTCTGCACTCATTAAATTATCACGGTCGTAGGCAGAAACATCTTTACCTTCTTCAACCATAGTATCGTAAGTTTGCTGACGGAAATTAAGCGTCCAGTTGAAAGATGGCGAGTTGTTATAAACAAGTTTCGCATCAGGGTGCACTTTACGCACATCATTCATCATGCCCGCAATTTCGTGTACGGTAGGAACCGCTGTTTCAATCCAAAGTAGATCAGCACCTGCGTTTAGTGCACCGATACAGTCAAATACACAACGTTCATGACCAGTACCTTGACGGAATTGGTATAAACCAGAAGGTAAACGTTTAGGACGAACCAGTTTGCCGTCACGGTTGAAGCAAACATCACCTTCAGCCATATCAGCTACACCGATTTCTTCAACATCTAAGAAAGAGTTATAGATATCACCAGAGTCACCTGCTTCTTTAACAACAGCAATTTCTTTGGTTAAACCAGCACCTTCAGAATCAGTACGTGCCACAATGATACCGTTATCGATACCTAGCTCTAAAAAGGCATGACGTAACGCACGAATTTTCGCATGAAAGTCTGCGTGAGGAACTGTTACTTTACCGTCTTGATGGCCACATTGTTTTTCATCGGCTACTTGGTTTTCAATTTGTAAGGCACAAGCGCCTGCTTCGATCATTTGCTTTGCCATTAGGTAAGTCGCTTCAGCATTACCAAAGCCGGCATCAATATCGGCAACAATCGGTACCACGTGGGTTACATGGTTATCAATTTGATCTTGTATTGCTGCTTTTTCTTGTTCGCTTGTCGCTTTATCTAAATCACGAAACAAGCCACCTAACTCACGAGCATCCGCTTGACGAAGGAAGGTATAAAGCTCTGCAACTAGAGAAGCTACGCTAGTTTTTTCATGCATAGATTGATCTGGAAGTGGACCAAATTCACTGCGAAGTGCCGCCACCATCCAACCTGAAAGGTATAAGTAGCGACGATCGGTTTTACCGTCGAAATGTTTCTTGATTGAAATCATTTTTTGTTGGCCAACAAAACCATGCCAACAGCCTAGAGATTGAGTATATTTAGTTTTGTCTGCATCGAAAGCCGCCATATCTTTGCGCATTATGTCGGCAGTGTATTGGGCAATTTCTAAACCAGTTTTAAATCTATTCTGGGTGCGCATGCGGGCTACTGATTCAGGATTAATAACATCCCATGCACTGCCAGCTTTCTCTTTGATTGCTTTAACTGCTTCGATTGCGCTTTGATAATTAGACATATTACTTTCTCCAAAAGTCTTAACTGACAGTATTTATAATTTTGGTGATGTAACGACTTAGGTAAGTTGTCACACCGAGCAACACAAATAGTAAACCAGCCACTGCAAATAAATAAAATATATAATATGCATCCCTACCATTCACAGAGAAAATAATAGGGCATTAACTCTAAAAATGACAAATATATTATTTAACAAATTCAAACAGTAACCTATGCAACGTAGCTATTAATTATGCCAACATCATGCAAAATAATTTAATTTTTTAGGTGAATTTACTTGATTATCACCATAAGCCATGACATATATCTACGTTATACTTATATTCTAGACTATTAATTTTATGAATATCTCGAAAATTGATTTAAACCTACTTATTTATCTTGATGTCTTACTACGAGAGAAAAATGTCACTCGCGCTGCTGGACAGTTGAATATTACTCAGCCCGCGATGAGTAATGGTTTAAAACGCTTACGTACATTGTTTAATGATCCTATTTTAGTGCGTACATCCGACGGTATGGTGCCAACGGAACGTGCTAGAGCTTTAGCGCCGGCCATTCGTAAAATTTTATTGGAGCTAGAAGAAGCGCTACAAGGCGAGGAAGAGTTTAACGAACAACATAGTCATCGTGTTTTTCGATTAATGGCTAGTGATTATGCCGCATCAACCTTGTTGCCAAAACTATTAAAGCGCATCAATCAAATAGCACCTAATGTCACCATTGATATTATGACCCCCAGCGACGTGACATTTCACGATGTTGAAGCCGGAAAAATTGATATGGCCATCAATCGTTTTGATGAACTACCACAATCGTTCCATCAAAAAACTATTTGGCGTGATACATTCTCATGCTTATTAAGTGCAGATAACCCGGTTGTTGAAAAATTTAACCTCAACACCTATTTATCGGCAAAACATGTTTGGGTATCTAAAACGGGGTTTGGTGTCGGGGTCGGTATGGATCCGAAAGACGTTCAAAAACTAGGTTGGGTAGACGAAGCGTTAGCGCGCTTGGGTAAAAAGCGGGATATTAAAGTATTTACGCGAAACTATCACGTTGCCATGCAATTGGCCTTTGAAGATGAGTTGGTGGCCACCTTACCTTCTCGTGCCGCTTTAATTCATAAAAACGATAGCAATTATACCATTCTCAAACCACCATTTGATATTCCCGACATCGAACTTAAAATGATTTGGAGCCCACTGTTACATCATGACGCAAGTCATATATGGTTTAGACAGTTAGTTATCGAAGCTGCGAATGAAGGTTAGGTAAACAAGGTAAACGGCGTGTGAAAACATTTAATAAAAAAGTATTCAATGTCACGTATAGCGTTTTCGCTATCTGTAGTTGCCTTGCTTTTGGTAAATTATGTTCGTATTTTGCGCCGTTATTACCTAGCAGTTTATATGGTTTAATAACTTTTACCCTAACACTACATTTTCGTCTTTTTGATGCCGATAAAATTAAAAGCACGGTTGTTTGGTGTATAAAACATATGGCGGTTTGTTTTGTTCCTGCGGGTGTTGGTATTGTCAACCACCTTGAATTGGTTAGACAATTTGGCCTAGCCATTGTTAGCATCACCTTTGTAACAACATTTATATTACTGACCCTGGTCGGGCTTATTTATCAGCGTTATGCTGTAAGTGAGGAGTGATAAATATGCTAATTACTGAGCTGTTACACTCCCATCTATTATCCTCTGTTGTTGCCGTTACCGGCACCATAGTGCTGTTTCAATTTGTTGCTGTACTACAACGAAAATTAAATGCCATCTGGTTACAACCTATGCTAATGAGTATCTTAGTGCTTATGGCGCTATTACTCTGGCAAGACATTAACTTTGATCGTTACTTTTCGAACTCTTGGCTGCTCAACGCGCTACTTGAGCCCGCTGTCGTTGCATTAGGCTTTCCTCTCTACCAACACTTAGAAACCATCACTAAACAATGGAAAAATATTGTTTTAACATTATTAATAGGTGCGCTAATAGCGATTATCAGCAGCTTTATTATTACCATGTTAATTATCGGCGATTACACCATTGCTGTCGCACTATCACTTAAATCTATTACGACCCCAATTGCTATCGCTATTGCTGGGCAATTAGACGGTAATACCGCTATTACAGCATTTACGATTATTCTTGCCGGTTTTTTTGGCGCTTTAGTTGGTCCACGATGGTTAACATATATCAAAGTGAAGTCACCGAAAGCGCAAGGCTTAGCTATTGGTGCCGCTAGCCATGCAATTGGTACCGCCACGGTCAGTAATATCAGCTACGAACATGCTGCCTATAGTTCGTTAGCCTTAATTGTTTCGGCGGTAATCACGGCAATTACCAGCCCGTTTATCATTACTTTCTTAGCTTCCCTTTGGTAGCATTAGAAAACAGTATTTTGTCGTCAGAGCGCCGAAAAGGTTAAAAGCATTTAAATTCACAATATGAATACCAAAAATAAAAATAAACAATATCATGAATGAAACTATGTATAAAATAAAAAATAGCTATCTTTATTAATAATTAACAATGAGTTAACTTTTTATTTTATTTTAAATTTAAACCATTAGGCTAAATTGATATTGCTTGCTGGTCGCGTCGCTATTGCATAGAGTCAACAAAATTTTTACATTGCACGTATAGCTTTTAAATTAATAGTCAAAAGTAAGAAAAAATTCTTCCAAACTTACAAAATAGGTGTCTCATGACAAAACGAATTTCAATTGCAAATTTGCAGGTAGCAGAAGAGTTATATAGCTTTGTTAACGAACAAATTCTTCCTGGTACTACCATCGCTGTAGATACGTTCTGGGATGGCTTTGCAAAAATCATTACTGATTTAAGCCCCAAAAATAACGCCCTGTTGCTTAAGCGTATGTCGCTGCAACAACAAATCACCACTTACCATCAAACGCACCAAGCCGAAAATTTTGATTTTGTTGACTATAAAGAGTTTCTCACCACGATTGGCTACCTCGCAGCACCTGTGCCTGACTTCACTATTTCAACTAAAAATGTTGATGCTGAACTCGCCACTATGGCTGGACCGCAGCTTGTTGTGCCCGTAATGAACGCTCGCTTTGCCTTAAACGCCGTTAATGCACGCTGGGGCAGTTTGTATGATGCATTATACGGCTCAGATGTTATTACTGATGCCGACGGTGCCGAGAAAACCAAAACTTATAACCCTAAACGTGGCGCTAAGGTGGTTGCTTTTGCTCGTGATTTTTTAGACCAAAGTATTCCACTGGTTACTGGTTCACATCACAACGTACAGAGCTATCAGGTTGTTGACCATACGCTCTTAGTTAAGCTAAGTAATGGCGAAAGCACTCAACTGGCTGATCCGATAGCACTTATCGGTTTTACCGGTGAACCAACATCACCCCACGAACTGGTATTTAAACATCATGACTTACACTTTATTGTTGAATTTGATCAGCAAAGTACAATCGCTCAAAGCGACCCTGCCGGTGTTAGTGATATCGCCATGGAGTCTGCACTAACCACCATAATGGATTGTGAAGATTCTGTCGCAGCCGTTGACGCAGAAGATAAAGTCATCGCATATCAAAATTGGTTGGGATTAAATCAAGGCACCTTATCTGAAAGCTTTGAAAAATCTGGTCAGCAGCACACGCGCGTAATGCATCAAGATAAGACTTTTCAAAATCTTGATGGCACACAAGGCAAGCTCAAAGCACGCAGTTTAATGTTTGTTAGAAATGTCGGTCACTTAATGACCAACAATGCCATTATTGATCAACACGGCAATGAGGTACCTGAAGGTATCATGGATGCTGTCATCACTTCATTGATTTCAACTTACGACGTTAATCAGCAAAATACCTTACGTAATAGTGAAACCGGCTCGGTCTATATTGTTAAACCAAAAATGCATGGTCCTGAAGAGGTTGCCTTTGCTAATGAGCTATTTGATCGTGTTGAAGAGCTTTTATCACTGCCTCGTAATACCTTGAAAATGGGTATTATGGATGAAGAGCGTCGTACCAGTGTTAACTTAAAAGCTTGTATTTATGCGGCAAAAGAGCGCG
Organism: uncultured Colwellia sp.; assembly: GCA_913061475.1. Lineage (GTDB taxonomy): Bacteria > Pseudomonadota > Gammaproteobacteria > Enterobacterales > Alteromonadaceae > Cognaticolwellia. The sequence continues at coordinate 17,269 of CAJXUN010000061.1, forward strand.
TGGTATTTATCAACACTGGTTTCCTTGACCGAACCGGTGATGAAATTCATACCTCAATGTCTGCCGGCGTTATGGCAAGAAAGGCAGATATCAAATTAACAAAATGGATTTCTGCTTATGAAGATAATAACGTTGATATCGGACTCGCTTGTGGCTTCAGTGGCAAAGCACAAATTGGTAAAGGGATGTGGCCAATACCAGATCAAATGGCTAATATGTTGGCGACAAAAATTAACCACGTAGAAGCCGGTGCAAATACCGCTTGGGTGCCATCACCTACTGCCGCAACACTACATGCTTTGCATTACCATAAAGTCAATGTTTTACAATTGCAGCAGCAACTTAAAAGTCGTATCCCTGCGAATATTGATGATATTTTAACCATCCCCCTAGCGGAACATACCCAATGGTCTGAGCAAGAAATTTCTGATGAGTTAGACAATAATTCACAAGGCATTTTAGGTTATGTGGTACGTTGGATTGATCAAGGCGTTGGCTGTTCTAAAGTACCTGATATCAACAATGTTGGCCTGATGGAGGACCGAGCTACCTTACGTATATCCAGCCAGCATATGGCAAACTGGTTACAACATAACATTTGTACACCTGAGCAAGTGCTAGCAAGCATGAAAAAAATGGCAGCGATTGTCGATCAACAGAACCAACACGATAGTCAATATCATGCAATGTCTGATAACTTTGACAGCAATATCGCTTTTCAAACCGCGCTCGAGTTAGTATTTCAAGGTCATCAACAACCTAATGGTTATACTGAGCCTTTACTGCATAAAAATAGACTCTTATACAAAGCGCAAGCTAAATAAGCCATCGCGTCAGTTAGCCCTTTGCTGATCAGTTCTAGTGACTTTTCAGCAGAAGCTAATATTTAGAATTAAAAAATTATTTTACCACCTCGCCTAATTTACCAAACACTTGCTTCTACACCGACATTATTATTTAGCTAATACTAGCAAAAGCATTCAGGAAAATTGCTTAAAGCAATCCATGATGCCTTAAATTCAGCAACCACGATAAGTAACACATGCGTCATTGGTCTGATAAAATATACGGTTTATCTTATTGCTATCGCGTAAAGTCAAATTCCAATCTATATTGATTTGTAACATAATGGTACAATAGCAATATCAGGGAACGATAAAGGAAGATATTTGATGAGGAACGCAAAATGAAAAGACCTACTAAATCAAACTTAGTTTGCTCTATTTTTGTTATCGTTGGTTTATTTGGCACAATTGTCCATGCAAAACCCGACATGAAAGAAAAACAACAAAATGTTTTTCCAGCAAATAGTACTTCAAGCCAAATGAGTTCAACGGCAACAAGCGCATCATATAGTTATGCTTATCCGAGCTTGACCAGCGAAGCATTTACCAATACTAGCATTCGCCTTCCTTCATTTGTCAAAGCATCTCAACAACCTTTACTTGGTATCCAAGTTGCTGATTTTTCTAATTTAGTACCAAGCAAGTTTGAAAAAAGGAATTCCATTTTTGAATTTGCCGCTAAATTTAATGACAAATTACAACAAGTGTTGGCCTATTTTAATTTCTCGTCAAAAAGCACGCCGCGTAATAATGAAGCGATTAACGCTAAAAAAGTAAATAGAAAAATCCATTTAAGTGCTCAAATAAAAGCAGAAAAGAAACCAAACAGCTTAATGGGCGACTGCAGCGCAAGTGGGCACTAAACTCCCGAATTAACCTAATACTACAAGGGCGTATGCCATATAATAAAAAGCCGCTAAATGCGGCTTTAAAATTTCTTTTATAAGACCTTTAATGCTCAATCATTGAATACTAAAACTGATAGGCCTTGCCTTTATTCATTAAGCTGACAGCAGTTATTTTATCTGCCGAGCAACTCGTAATATCTTCTTTGCTAAATACTAAAATACTGTCTTTATACCGACCTGCTGACTTTTCTCCTGCAGCTTGTAAAATCACACTAACATGCTCATTTTTAGGTAGTGCTTTTAGACCATTGCCATATAAACACAAGGTCTCAGTCAACTTTACGGCTAATTGCTGATAGTAGTTTGATCTTTCTTGGCTTCTTTTTTCCTGTTCTACTTTTTGCTCAGCTGCCACTTTATTATTTAATTCTGTCAATTTCTGCAGCTGCCCGCGATAGGTTTTTTCTTGTTCTGTCAGCTTATAGATCTCACTTTTCAACTCTGCTTTACGATCATCTGTTGCACGTGATAATTGGTAGTTTAGATCTCTTTTTTCACGCTCTACGTCTCTTAATCGATAGGCAATATCTCGTTGCTGATCTCTAAATGCTCGAGTTTTATCACGGTTATGCTCAAACACTTCAACCACTCTTTCATAACCATCAGCCGCAGACTCCAGAGCTTTTGAAACAGTTTCATTAACATCAATATCATACTTTTCGCGAAAATCTTGATTCACTTCAGGTGCAATGGGAGCAACAGGCATTTCTGGCATCTCTGGCATGACGAAATTAAAGTTATAATGCCCCCATTGACGGTTGTTTGCTGCTGAGCTAATAGTAAAAACAACACCTTGGCCACGTAAATAAGTGCTTTGAATACTATTTATTTGTGATGGCTGACGCGCTGACTTGTCTGAAACTGATGACTTAATAATATCACTCATAATCGACAGTTGTTTATATATACCTGAATACTGATCATTATCTTGCTCTGCAGCAAAGCCAGTAACAGACATGAGTAAACAAGGCAAAATTAGCGTTGATGGTAATAACTTCAATTTGTTCATATTCTACTCCTCAGCAGTCCAATTAGCAGGTGTACTTTTTATATCACCCTGTTTTAATCCAAAACCATCAACACTATCTCGTTGATATACTTTATGGTATTTAATTGCTCGTTCAAGCTCTTGATACTTAATATTTTGTTCCAGAATTTCATCTTTACGTTCGGCATTAATATATTGAATAAAGTCGCCAATATCTTCTTTTCGCTCTTGTCGAGAAGCAGCCATAATGTAACTGGCTAGTTGTAAATTATTATCCTGCTGTTTTACTTTAATATCGGCGGCATAATTGGCTAACACGACTTGTTGTTCTTGGGCAAAGCTTTGTAATCTTTCGTCGACCAACCGAGCAAGCTTTTGTTCTTGCAACTGAGTATTTTTCCCTGCAAAGCTCAGTAAAACTCCCTGTTCTTGGATGATCAACTCAACTTTAAGCAGCACTAAAGCAACAGTAAATATGGATAAGGCCATTGACAGTGCTGGCAAGCCACGCCA
>CAJXUN010000062.1 GCA_913061475.1 uncultured Colwellia sp.
TCTTTACGTGAAATAGTCATATCTTCATAACGTAAACCGGCATTAATAATGAAATCGCCAACGGTATATTCATCATGAACAAACAAAGCCAGCGCCTGAGCTGAATCAATACGATTCGAGTCTGCACCATGAATGCCCGCTTCGGTTAACGTCATTTCATAGCTATTGTCCATTGTGTAGCTATCAACCCACTGAAAACGGTCCATTTCATCTTCGTGGTAACGTGCACCAAATTTTACTTGATGGTCACCAAAGTCGGCATCTAATACCGTTTGAATACCTTGCGACTCATAATCTCGGCTGTTAGCTTTTACATCAACGTAAAGTAATTCGTTATTAGCATTGCGATCAAAAGCCGCGGCTTTATCAATACCACCGCCACTCAAGCTATCTTTATCAATAACATGTTCATTATTGCCATCAAAAATATAGTTGCCATCTTCATCAGTGGCCCAAGCACCTACTTTACTTGTCTTATACCAATTACGGCTAAAGTCATTGTAGTAAGCTGAGGTGCCCAATGTGAAACGCTCAGACAATTTAATATGATGATTAATTTGCAATTGTTTATGACTGGTGTCCATATTGTCAAGTTGCGACGCCGAATAACGTGAGTATGGGTTATCGTTAAAATCAGCTTCTGTTAGGCCCATATAAGTTTCGTCTGAATCTTCGTCTGAATACTTTAACTTAAACTCTAATTCTTGATAATATTTTGCATCGACATCACTATTGATCATGACTTTAGCCATAATGTCATTTTTTACGAAGCCGGTATCATCACCGGTATGATTAACATCTTTAAAGCCATCCGCTTGGTAGCGAAACACTTCAAAAACTGACGATACATTTTGGCCTGCACCACCAACGTAAGCATGTGCTTTACCAAAGCCGTCTTCACCAGCGCTTAAATTAACTTGCCCAGCTAACGCTGCTTCAGGAATCGTACGAGATAACATATTGATCACGCCGCCAGTCGTACGAGGACCATACATAGCGCTTGATGTGCCTTTTAGCACCTCAATTTGTTGCATACGGCCAGCGGTTGGAAAGTAATAAGCAGAGGGTGCCGAATAAGGCGCTGGCGCAGCTAAAACACCGTCTTCCATTATGGTAATTTTTTCACTACGGTTTTGGCCAGTACCACGCATACCTATATTTGGACGTAAGCCATAGCCATCTTCCTCTAAAACATAAACGCCAGGCACTGAGGTTAAGGTACGCATAATATCGGTAAAATCGAATTTTTCTAAGTCGGTTTGAGAAATCATATGCGCGCTGCCAGGCACGTCATTTACCGCTTGAGCACTACCAAAAATAGCTAAATGTTCCATATCGTCATCTGCCATTGCAGAGTTTGATAAAGCACTAACGACAGATAAAGCGATCAACGCAGGTTTAAAAGAAGAAGAAATTCGCATAGCTAAGCCTATAAAAGAAACAATAATTTGAATTGCGCGCATTTAACCATGAGTTTAAATAAGAATCAATATCATTTGCATTATTTATTATGGTTATTTGATATAGAACAAAATAAGCTTCAATATCACTTTGCGTTTAAGCGGCAATATTAAAGGCCCATAATATCGCTTATCGCTTTATTAACTTGATGGACATTAAACTTATCTTGCACCATTTTTCGACTGCTGTTTGCCATGCTCTGCCATTGTTCAGGATTCTCTATAAACCAAATCATCCGCTTAGCGAGTTCTTCAACATTACGCGGTGGCACTAACCAGCCATTTTCACCGTTTATAACAGTATCTCTGCAACCAGAAGCGTCTGTCGTTAATATTGGTCGCCCTATACTCATGGCTTCAAGTACCGTTCGTGGCAACCCTTCATGATAGGACGGTAAAGTATAGACATGACAAGCTTGAATAAAAGGTATAACGTTATCAGTTTCACCTAAGTATTCAATTTGACCATTAGCCTGCCATTGCTCCACTTCAATAGCGCTTATTTTATCTGGCGAGCTATCATAGGGACCCAAAAGCTGAAATTTAGCTTCAGGATAGCGTTGATTAACTATTTGTGCGGCCTTAGCAAATTCTCTTACTCCCTTATCGCCCAGTAAACGTGCGATAAGTAGAAAAGTGATATTCCCTGTAGGTAAAAGCTGCTGTTGGTACTCATCAATATCAACACCCGAGCCAAAAACTCGATAGCATTTATCTGCTTTTACGAGTCCTAAGTCAATGAATAATTTTCGGTTATCCATATTTTGAAAGATTACATTTTTAGCATTTGCCAACGAAAACTTATACAAGTGCTTAACAAGATAATTAACTGAATTACGAGCAAAAGAGCCTTTTTCAAACGCATAACCTAGGCCAGTAATCATGGCATTAAAACCACTAAAACCTATGATACGAGCAGCAATGCCGCCCCAAATGATGGGCTTAATGGTATAAGCAAGCACGTGATCGGGCGCTAACTCTGTTAACGCTCTTTTAATTGCCAATAACGTCTTAATATCCGTCATGGGGTTCAAGCCATTACGTTGCACAGTGTAAGGCCTAAATGTCGCGCCTAATGCGGTTACTTGTGCAACAACATCTTCTGAAGCTGCGGCAGTCATAACCACAACTTCATGGCCAGCTGCGACAAAGGAGCGAATTAAAGGCCCACGAAAGCCAATAATGGAGTTTGGATAAGCACCAATAATAATTATCTTCAAAAATAACACCTTAAAAGAATAAAAAAGCAGCAGCAACGCCTTATGTAAAACATATAATTTACCACTGCTATCATCTTCTAAAAATTAAGCGATTAACTTCTTTGCGCTCATTGGACATTAAACTCAAGAAGTAACTAGACGTAACATAAATGAAGCCAGTAATTAAACACCCCATAATTAATCCAAACCATGAAGACGGGACGTAGTTTGAGACCTGTAGAGCTAGCAGGCCGCTTACTAATATGGCCGGCATAGAGTAACGTAATAACTCACGATAAAAATGCAACATATTCAGTTTTACAACACGATATAAATAGATATTAACCAATAGCAATTCACCAACAAACAAGGCGACCGCTGTGCCCCATACCGCACCGATCATACCTAGTTTCTTAACCAATATAATTGAAATTGCAACATTCGCTATCGCCGTCGCCAACAATAATAAACTACGTACCTTGTGTTTATTTAACGCCTGTAACACTGCATTTGTCGAGGTTTGTGCTAAAACAAAAATAAATGGCACCATAGGAATAAGAGCGACCATAAATGCTTCTGAAAACTCGGCGCCAACAAATAAGGCAATAAACAATTCACCAAAAATGGCAAAAATAATCAAAATATAACCTAGCACCAGCATTTGATAGCGGCCAATAGTGCAAAGTTGCGCCATCAGCACAGAGTTAACAACACCTTGCTTTACCATTTGAACAATTTTTGGCGTGAATATATTAGAAATAGCACTAGCAAATGCAATAAAACTAAATACCAGTTGGCTGCCGACGTTAAAAATCCCCAAGGTTTTACTATTAGTTAATGTTCCGATAATGAGGTTGTCTACCCGCCAATTAATTTGATTGACGATTACATTTAGCGCAATGAAAAATGAATAAACAAAAATTTCTTTCAGTGTTGCCTTGTCAGGCAGCCTAGCTTGAAAGTGAATATCAATATTTCGCTGTATATAGATAAAACGAATAAGGCTATGAATAAGGTTAGTAACCGTATCTATAATTACAATAGCTAAAACGCCAAAGCCGAATTGCAAACATACAACAACACTGATGCAGCGACCGATAAAAACTAAGATTTCAGTGGTTTTTTGAAAACGAAAACGCTGATAGGTACTAATAATACCCGTAAGAGAATTACTCATTAAGGTAATAACAACGTTAATCAATAACACCAAAAACGCCGACTGCAGTAATCTAATTTCAACCGCAGTCATTGAGTAATGAAACATATCAGGCAATTTAAACCAAATAATCATCCCTACGCCGGCAACAAACAATGCCAATGCACCATAGATAACAATGATGCTACTGATAAATTCAGATTCTTTGACTTTATCATTACTTGCTTTGTAGACTGACAAAAAGCGAATAGTGGTATTTGCCAAGCCAAATTCCAAAACAATTAAATAGCCAGCCAAGGCAGACACTAAACTATAAATACCGTAATCGCTAACGCCCAAATGATTTATAATAAATGGGATTAATAGCAACGCAATAACATTTCTAATCGTGATAGAGAAATAGCTTAATATGACGCCACTGCGCCTTTCATGACTGAGATTGGTCATCTAGGATTCTTTTCTATAAGTGTTATAAATAATCAGCATTAAAATAAAGTAGCTACCGTATTTCCCTAGATTTTGTAGGCTAAAACAGTACAAAACAAATACAATTATTGGCAACCATGCCAGCCGAAATATGTGGGTATTGTTCGTTCGAATTCTTTCCGAACGGAAACCTAAGTAAATATAAGTGGCAAACAAAATAAAGCCGAGTAAACCAAAACTGATCAAAATTTCAAGCAAGGTATTGTGCGGCCCTACGATTTCAGGAAATAACCCAGCCTGTAAAAAGTAATAGTTGTAATACCCTAAGTAACCGTTTATACCCGCACCAAATAGTACAAAATTATAAGGTAGCTCAAAAAAAAGTCGGACATACTCTTGTAAAATATCGCTACGCGAACCGGTTAAATCAGATAAGTTATCACCACTAAATCGAGTAAATATATCTAACTCACCAATAAATGCAGCACCGCTAAACCAATATAAGCAGAATAAGATCAGCAAAGCATTAAATGAAAGTAGAAATCGAACAAAAATATCGCCTAACGCCGAGCGATAATAAAAAATAAAGTAAGTGAGCAAACTCAGTGTGGCAACAATGAAAAAACTGCGGGAAACTGTCAATGCGCCGAACGCTAGCATCATAAGAATAATCCAATAAGTCTTTTGGGGTATTTTTTGTCGCGGTATTGTTGGTAAATAGAAATAAATCAGTAATAAGCAAAACAAACCAAAATTATTTGGATCGCCCGCACCACCAGCGAAACGAGTAATAACTTTTAATGAATACGTACTTATAGGCGCAAAATACTGATGTAACAAGCCATAAACGGTAGAAATGATAACGCCGCACAACAATACAAAACGTAATTGTGAAAATGAACAATATTTGTTGCGGTCAAACAGTAATAAAGAGGTGAAAACAAAAAATATAGTCCAACGTATGGTTTGCGTTGATGCCATAACAGGATTGTAGAGAGTATGCATTAATTCATAAACTATCACTAACAACATCAATAATAAGCCAGGTGAAAAATAGTTGGTATCAAAGGCATGGGTTAATAGATATCGCCCAAACATAGCCAGAAAAATAAAAGTAAGTAGTGAAATAGCGATGTAAGGGGATTGTGTAAAAACCTCAGAACAAGGTAGTAAAAAAAATGCCAACTGAATACTTCGGCCAAAAGGCAAGATAGCAGCACAAACAATACCGACCAAAACAACAAGTAATAACAACGGTGCACTTGATGTTATAGCGTATAAAATAATGAGCATTGCACTAAGTGCAATTTCAACATTAAGCAAGCGTGCGAGCTTACCTATTAACACACAGGCTCCCTGATTTGATAGATTTCAGTTAGTTGCTGTAAAACACCGTCGGTAGAGAAACCTTTCTCAAAAAATGCGGCAGTGATTTGCTCATTAGAGCGCGCTATAGCTCGTAATTGATTTAATTGCTCTACCCAAGAAGAAACTTCGCCAAGTGCCAAAAATGAAATCAACGCTAGCCCCATATCTGATTCTTTCGCTATCGTGTCAGAAATTAAACAAGGTAAGGCAGCTGCCTGCGCTTCCAATAATGCCACTGATATCCCTTCAAATAATGACGGCATAATAAACCCATCAGCAATTTGTAATAAATGTGGTATTTCTGGTGTCGCCGATAATAGCGTAAAACGAGCTTGTACATTTGCATCTTGTATTTGTTTTGCAAAGCTTACTTTTAACGGGCCTTCACCAACACAAATAAAGTGGATCGCTGAGTCAAGATTATTCTGCTGGGCTAATTGTAAAAGAAATTGGTGGTTTTTTACCACAGAGAATCGCCCAACATGCAGCACTAACTTTTTATCTAGTGGTAGTGAAAATTGCTTTTTAATGGCGATATTATCTGCTGGCTTAACTAAATACCGTGCAACCGAAATAGCGTTATTAATCACCTTAAACGGCGCGTTACCATATAAGAACTTCCCAGCTTTTTCTCCACATGCAAGATGTACATTGCTTGCACTAGTTACAATGGCTTTCAGTAGTCCCATCAAAGGTAACAACAACTTGTTTTCTACGCCGCCAGTATGTGAATGACAAACGCGAACATTAACGCCACGGTATTTGGCAAACCAAAGTAAAATGCCATTTTTAAAACTGTTGTGTACATGAACAACATCGTAGCTTGCTTCACTTGATATAATTTTATTCAAGGCTTTTAAATGCTGAAAAGGTTGTTGCTTTATGGTGGGGATAATATGAATCACACCACCAAGTGCTGTGATCTCTTCTCTTAGTGGCCCATCATTAAAACTAATAAAATCAAATTGATATTTACTTGCGTCCAAATGTCGATACCAATTCATCACAACTGAAGATATACCACCGAGCGTCAGCGCAGGGATAACCTGTAACACTTTAATTTTTTTCATGTTTTAAATATGCGTCCAAGTATCGCTGACGAGTGGCAGATAAACTGTAACCTCGGTCTTCAAATTGCTGATCAATATCGATTTTACTAACCGCGGGCAACAAGGCTTGCTGTTGAATAGCATTAACCCATAAACCATGACTTGCGCTTAAATTCAGATACTGACACAGACCTACGCCAATATCGGCGGCTTGTGGAATGCCCATTGACAGTAAACAAGGTAATCCTGCTGCTTGTGCTTCTAACGCCGCGACTCCTAATCCTTCACTGAGTGAAGTCATCACCATGACATCAAATAGCGACAATAACTGATCAACATCAGATCTTTTGCCCCAAAACCTTACTTTAGGTGTTAAACCTAAACGCTGAACCTCGCCCTGTAACTGCTCCTTTAATTCACCATCGCCAATGAAATGTAGACAAAAATCATCTCGTTCACGAGATAAGTCTTTGATGATGCTTAATAGAAAACCATGGTTTTTAACTGGATAAAAACGACCGACACTGACAATATTAAGTATTTTAGCATCAATTGCGTATGCTAACTTTTCAGCATCTCCAGCGCTTTGCTTATGTCTAACTTTACGAAAATCAAAAGCATTAGCGATAACATCAAAATGGCCTTCATTTACTTTTTTACCGTCTGGAATAGGGCCATATAAAAATTCACCTGCATCCTTTGAAATGGCAAAGCGGCTAGTTGCAAATAAAGCACTCAATGTTCGGCCAAGTGAAAACATCACTCGTGTTGATAAATTATTCATGCCAGTGCTAGTATTGCGCGCATGGGTGATACGAGCTGAGATTCCCGCTAAAAAAGCAATAAACACACATAAACCCGAATAATAAGAAGTATGCGCGTGAATGGCTGTGTACTGTGGTTTTTTGCGTAATAACTGGTACAGCTGCCAAAGATTTTTTAGGATGCCATCTCGTGGACTATCAATGACATGAATTTTACCACCTTTGCTTAGTACTTCATCAGTAAAGTAGCAAGGTTCACTAGTCATAATCACAAAGTCATTAATCAAAACATCAACGTCTTGGCTGCGAAACAAATCCATGATGCGGCTTTCTGCTCCACCTAGATTTAAATTCATAAAGACATGTAAAACCCGTTTCGGTGCCGATTTATTCAACATAGCGGCATTAACCTTTAGTGATTAACTTAGCTGGAGAACCCACCACAGTAGTATTTTCAGCAACATTACTCAACACAACAGAATTTGCGCCAATACGAGCATTATCCCCTATAGTCACAGGACCTAGTATGACAGCTCCTGCACCAATAAAAACATTTTTACCGATGACAGGAATTCCATTTTCAGCTTCCGATTTACCATTACCACCAATAGTAACGTTTTGGTATAGGCATGTACCTGCACCTATTTTAGCGTGTTTATGAATAACCACACCTAAACCATTGTGAAAAAAACCGACGTTTTCGCCGATTTCAGCAGTATATTTCACATCACAAGCAAAAACAATGCGGATAAAGTAATGAATAAGTTTAGGTAAAAGGGGGATATTTTTTAAATAACACCAACGTGATAAATAATATAAACGAACTACCGCATGCATAAGGGACTTAGATATGAAAATCAATTTGTTATTATTGTACTGTTTAATTTACTCCTGTTATATTGGAAAATAAAGTAAAAACGGAAAATTGCGGCTTACAGGCTGCTCAATGCTAGCTAGGTATTATGTATAAACTCATTAAACGGACTATCGATATATTAGCCGCCTCACTTGCGCTAATTCTATTATCTCCAATATATATTATGGTTGCGCGAAAAGTTGCTCGAAACCTTGGTACCCCAGTAATATTTAGCCAGCAGCGACCTGGCTTAAATAATAAAATTTTTACCATGAAAAAGTTTCGTTCGATGCGAGACGCTCATGATGAAAACGGTAACCTTTTACCTGACAGTAAACGTTTAACCGAATTTGGCACAAAATTAAGAAACTCAAGTTTAGATGAACTCCCTGGTTTATGGTCGGTTTTAAAAGGTGATATGAGTTTAGTTGGCCCAAGACCACTATTAGTTGAATATCTACCGTTATATTCAAAACAGCAAGCGAGAAGGCATACAGTTAAACCAGGTATCACTGGCTGGGCACAGGTTAATGGTCGCAATGCTATTAGTTGGCAGGATAAATTTAAACTTGATGTTTGGTATGTTGATAATCAATCATTGTGGTTAGATATAAAAATTTTATTCCTCACGGTAAAAAAAGTATTCGCACAAACTGATATCAACGCAGACGGTGAAGCGACCATGAGCAAGTTTACAGGTCAACAATGAAAAAAAATAAAACTTTAATCATATTAGGCGCGGGCGGCCATGGCCGTGTTGTGGCTGATTGCGCAGAAAGTCTTGGTATTTATACTGACATAATTTTTCTTGATGACTGCTTTTCAGCACGTAAAAAAAATGCTCATTGGATAATTGCAGGACCAATAAGTAGTTGGATTGATTATAATGACAATACTGAGTTTATAGTCGCCATGGGTAATAACTTATTACGAGCCAGCTTGTTGCAGCAGCTATTTAGTGCAAAGCGCTGTGTTGCTACCTTGATTCACCCTACGGCTTTTGTCAGCGAAAAGTGCAATCTTGGCTTAGGAGTCGTCATCTTCGCCAATGCCGTTATTAATGTTGATGCTCACATCGAGGATGGTTGTATTATTAACACCTCGGCCACGATAGATCATGATTGTCACATTCATGCTTATTGTCATATTTCACCGGGCGTGAATATTGCAGGTGGAGTAGAAGTAGGTCAATACTCATGGCTAGGCATTGGCAGCTCAGTTGTTGAATACATTACGATTGCTAAAAACACCCAGTCTGGTGCCGGTGCTGTTATTACTAAATCAACTCAAAGCAACACACTTTATTTAGGTATACCCGCCACCCCTGTTCGTTCACTTATTTAACATTTTAGGATCATCTGTGCTCAATACTCAACTTTCACCATGGCCTAGCTTTAGCGAAGAAGAAATTTCAGCCGTTAGCCAAGTATTACAATCAAATAAAGTCAATTACTGGACCGGACAACAAGGTCGAGAATTTGAAAAAGAGTTTGCAGCCTATACCGATAGTCAATACGCTATTGCCCTTGCCAACGGTACACTAGCACTAGATTTAGCATTACATGCCCTTTCAATAGGAGATGGTGACGAAGTCATCGTCACCTCAAGAACTTTCATCGCTTCGATAAGTAGTATTATCAATGCCGGTGCCACGCCCATTTTTGCCGATGTTGAACTGGACAGCCAAAATATTAGTGTCGAGACAATTAAAGCGGTATTAACGAAAAAAACTAAAGCAATTATCTGCGTGCATTTAGCTGGCTGGCCATGTGAAATGGACGATATTATGGCACTAGCGGAGGAGAAAAAACTTTATGTGATAGAAGATTGCGCCCAAGCACACGGCACTAAATACAAGGGCCGTTCTGTTGGCAGTATTGGTCATATCGGCGCTTGGTCATTTTGCCAAGATAAAATAATGACCACTGGTGGTGAAGGTGGCATGTTAACCACCAATGATGAACGTCTATGGCGCAAAGCGTGGGCGTTTAAAGATCATGGTAAATCTTATGCCGCCGTTTATGAAAAAGAACACCCTCCTGGTTATCGTTGGCTACATGAAAGCTTTGGTACTAATTGGCGTCTGACTGAAATGCAGTCAGCTATTGGTCGTATCCAGCTTACACGTATGGCCGATTGGACTAAGTTACGTAATGAAAATGCTGAGAAAATTTTTCAGGTTTGCCGACAGTACGACTGGCTAATTGTGCCGAGCGTGCCTGACTATATCGTTCATGCTTATTATAAATGTTATGTATTTGTCGATATTGACAAACTCCCTAATAATACTTCTCGTGACGATATCATCGAGATCATCAATAAATTAGGTGTGCCATGTTATTCAGGTAGCTGTTCAGAAGTTTATAAAGAAAAAGCTTTTGAGCACACAAGTTTTAAACCAAAAGTGGCCTTAAAAAATGCTAAAGCATTAGGTAAAAATAGTTTAATGTTTTTAGTTCATCCTACAATTACTAATAGCGAAATGGTGGATGTATGCCTAGCGTTAGCTACAGCACTGGATGCCATTGATAGTAAAAAATAAAACAAATTTTTGTTAAATAACTCACATTATTTCTAAAATTAAACAATGACAATGTAACAATATATTGCAAGAATAGCAGTTAAAGATCGTTAATGCAGATTTGCATTAAAGCGGCGTGTTGTAAGGTATACTTTCATGGTTAGACGAATTGATTTAATTCCAAGCTCAATTAAGTTGATGTTGGCGCTGGCTTACGATCTGTTAGCATTGAGCATTGCGTTTTATCTTGCATATATTATTCGATTGGGCGTTGATAGCATTGAAATTTCTTGGCATGAAAATTTAGCTTTCATCGCGGTTATCAGCTCTACATTAGCGCTGTTTTATGCCTTTGATGTCTACAATTCTGTGGTGCGATTTTTCAACGCGAAAGCTTTTCTCAAAATTCAGCTCTTATTGATCGTTGCCAGCATCATCTTCTATTTAACCAGTTTCTTTGCTGACGCTTTCGTACCTCGCTCCGTTCCTATCGTATTTTTAGTGCTTGCCAGTATTCAAATTGCGGGGGCCAGAGCCATAGTCAGTCTTATTTCTAAAAAACATTGGTTTGATGAACGTGAAGGCGTTGTTATTTATGGTGCAAGTAGTGCTGGTAGACAATTAGTACATGCTTTATCTCAAGGCAATAAATATCAGCCTTTAGCATTTTTAGATGAAAAGAAACGCTATGTCGGTCGCAGAGTGCTAGGGCTAAAAATTTACGCACCGCAACATATTGCTAAGCTAACAAAAAAGCATGGCCAGTTTAAAGTACTGATCGCTATACCAAAAGTTGACCCTATCCGTTTAAAACAGATAGTGTCGCATATTGAACCACATGCCCTTGAATTACTAATAGTACCGGGCATGTCAGACATTGTTTCAGGAAAACGGACCATTGACGAATTAAGAGAAGTTTCGGTCGATGAATTACTTGGCCGCAAACCTGTTAAACCCATACCAGAATTACTCAGCGCAAACATTAGCGATAAAATTGTTATGGTTTCCGGTGCTGGTGGTTCAATTGGTAAAGAATTATGTCGACAAATCGTCTTAAACAAGCCAAAAGAACTCATATTACTTGATGTTAGTGAGGCGCTACTTTATGAAATTCATCAAGAGTTAACAGAAGTATTAAAAGAGACCAATAACCCACTTCATGTTGAACCCCTGATTGGTAATGTGCAAAACGGCATGTTGATGACCCATATCTTGCGCAAACATAATGTACAAACGATTTATCATGCCGCAGCATACAAGCATGTACCTATGGTTGAAAATAATGTTATTGCGGGTGTTACTAATAATGTTTTGGGTACTTATGAAATTGCTCAAGCGGCCATTTATTGTGAAGTAGAAACTTTCGTACTCATTTCCACCGATAAAGCAGTAAGGCCGACCAATGTTATGGGCGCAACCAAGCGCTTAGCAGAGTTAGTATTACAGGGTTTTGCCAAAAAAGATCACCATACCCGCTTTGTCATGGTTCGCTTTGGTAATGTATTAGGGTCATCTGGCTCTGTTGTGCCACTATTTCGAAAACAAATTAAACGCGGTGGCCCCATCACCATTACTCATCCGGATATCATCCGTTACTTTATGACCATTCCTGAAGCAGCACAATTAGTGATCCAAGCGGGGGCTATGGGTACTGGCGGTGACGTGTTTGTGCTAGACATGGGCAACCCAGTAAAGATTATTGATTTAGCCTACAAGATGACACATTTAATGGGCTTAACCATTAAAGATGAGAAAAACCCAAATGGTGATATTACCATACAGTTCAGTGGCTTACGTCCAGGTGAAAAGTTATATGAAGAACTGCTAATTGACGACAATGCGAAAAAAACTCAACACCAACGCATTTTAACCGCCAATGAGCGTTCACTACATTATAGTGACGTTGCAAAAATCATCGATGAATTAAAAGATGCAATGCGTGATGAAGATGAAGCAAAAATTCGCCAGTTACTGATTGCTGCGCCACTGGATTATCAGCCGAGTGAAAACAATAATGCGCCAAAAGAACCGACTAATAAACTAACAAGCCATGTTGCCTGATCTAAGTTAATTGCCGTCGACCGAGCGCTTTGGCTTCATCAACATCAACCAAGCATTGGCATAATCGGGTAAGTGCTTATTCGCTTGATGATAATCTTGCCAACCGTAATAGCTATCAACTAACAAATCGAGTTGAAACAAGTTATTGTCAAACGCACCACCTTGATCGGCGAGTACGCCCAAGCGCGATATTTTTTCATTGGCTTGCTCGTAGCTCACCATAAACAACTTACCTAAACCTAACTGTGCAACATTGCCGGCAAACGACACATGGGGCGAAATAGCAATCTTACTATCGAGCTTTTCTCCATAGCCCATAATACTCGGCACTTCCGAAAAATACCAATAACGCGCTTGCTCTCGCTTTCCTATGGCATAATCATAAGCAATGCCGTTATTACGATGAACATTAAAATAACGTCGAACACCATCCACCTCAACTACGCCAGTGCCTTGCAAAAGTACATCATGCAAAGCTTCTTCGGTCAGCCATATCAAAGGTTTGGCTAATTGCTTGTTAGCTAAAACGCCGGCAATAATGTCTTGGCGAGTATATCTATTACGCGTAATGGATAAGTCATTGTTCGCTTCTTCCAAGGTCAAGCCTAATTCGTCATAAGGTAGCGCATACAACGCTTGATCATAAACAGCGGTTTTCACAGCGCTGGCCGTTAACAACTTAGTGTAATATTTCGTTAAGAATATCTTGTCACTTGGAATAGCCTTCAGCATGCGCGTTTTGGTCGTGTTGGTGCTTTTTTTCGCAATTTTATGCGCCGTTGCTAAGTCAGGCGTCCATTGATAAAAGTCAAAGTTTGCCATTAAAAATCGTTTATCATGCAGTCGACTATTACGGCCTGCTCGCACATCTTCACGATAAGTTTGGCAGATAAACGTCAGTGTTTTTTCTACCTTGGTTAACGTCACACTCTCGTCAAACACCGTTCCAGCATGCACAGCAAACTTGTCATCAGCATATGCAGTTAAATAGCGCTGGGTTTTACCGGCTACATCGCACAAGGCACTGGCTTTAAAATCAGCCATTTTTCCTAAGTCAGGCGTTTCATCAATTGTAAAAAAGCGAGCGGAAGCTTGAGCAAAACCATTATTGCTAACAAGAGTAGAAATAAAGAAAATGATTAAAAGGCGCATAATAAATAAGTCTTAAAACTGAATATGACACCATGGTATGACAATCACAAAAGCCGCGCTACTAGCATCTCCGTAAAAACGTCATTACTCGTTCTTTATATGGCTTAATAGACAATTTTTCTCGATAAACCTTGCTGCACAGAAAAATATAGTGATAATCGGGCAAGGTTTTATTTATCGGGTAATACAGTGCAATTATTAGCAATAGAATGTCTTGGCAAAGAGTTACGATTAGAAGGTTCAATGGCCGGATGGCAAGAGCTATTCTGGGACGGCAAATGTGTTTCACAAATTAATGCCAATGCTGACAGCGAGTCATTCTTGCATCAGTTCAGCCTACAAAGTGAACAAGGCGAAGTACTCGTAGAGCTAAATGGTTCATTACAATGGCAACCGTTTACCTTGCAATTTCAGCTTCTGATCAATGGCCAAGAGCTAGAAAATAATACCCTTGATGAAAAAGACATTGAGCAACGCCAAATAATTCACCATGAAAAACAGCCAATTAAGTTTAGCTTCATCGGTATGGCTGGCCTAGGCTTAAAATTATTTAAAAGCGCGAAAGTGATCAAAGTGCTATTTGCTGCCGGCAGTTTGGCAGCCTATAGCTGGTTGTTCTCTATTGAGTTTGCCATTGCACTTATTCTTTGCTTAGTTTTCCATGAATATGGTCATATTAAAGCGATGAAATATTTTGGTTTGAAAACTAAGGGCATCTACCTTATTCCCTTCGTTGGTGGCCTAGCGCTGAGCGATGACAAAATTAACACCCGTTGGCAAGACGTGGTTATTTCAATAATGGGCCCCTTCTTCGGTTTAATACTCTCTATCGCTTGTTTAATTGGTTATTGGCTTACCGATATTGAAATGTTGGCTGGTTTAGCGGTATTTAATGCCCTGCTCAACCTGTTTAACCTGTTACCTATTCTGCCTTTAGATGGTGGTCATGTACTTAAAAGCATCGCTTTTTCCATTAACTCTAAGGTAGGCATAGTTGCTTGTATGTTAGGTGCAGCATTAGGGATTTATATCAGTTATCACTTTGGTTTAGCACTATTAGGCTTTTTACTGGCCATTGGTAGCATTGAAATATTCTTTGAATATAAGCGCCGACACCTCAGCCAATTACTGCCACTTAATCGCTATGCGCAAATCGTATCAGCTGTATGGTATGTGGTTACCGTGGGTGGTTTAAGTGCCATTATTTGGCTTGTTGGCCAAACAGCTAATGATGCCTTATCGCTACCACTTAAAATACTCGGTAGCTAGATACATTCAACCGAAAAATATGCAAAAGCTAAGAGAACATAATTTAGAAAGGAAGATTAATGATTTCAAAAAAAGTCAGAGAATTATTTGTCTCATTAATGGAAGCAACGGATGACTCTGCGGTTTCTTATGATAATGAAACGGAACAATACAGTGGCTATTTCAATAGCGCCGTAGTCGACAAGTATATCGACTTGGGGGCGCTAGAACTTGTAGAAGGAAGTACTGGCACTACCATTATCCTACTTAACAATCGCGACGACTTTTTAAGTTCATTCGCCGCCGGCGTTCGTGAGGCTAAGAACGGCGCCGATCAATCTTATGCCGACTACAATGCCAATCCATTTGCCTTTTCGGTTGGCTTTGAACACTTTCATCAAATGGCGAAGAAAAAACGCCTATTAGTGGGTTATATTTGTCATGGCTTTGAAAATGATGATACTGGGTTAGTGCATCAACAATAATGTTGTAAAAAAGTGCTCAACCTTGTATTTGTCGCGCTATACTCTTTAACCTACCGCCAGCTTTGCTGTCTCATGCCATAAATAAGCCGGCATGGGGATTTTAAGCTTCCATGTAATATTCATCGGCTGACTGCCTTCATATTTCACAAAGTCTATCGGGCCAAAATTAACAAAGCCCATGGTTCGACCATTTTCATCTTTTGCTTGCTCTCGGACAAATAACAAGAATGTTTTGTTACGCTCTTTCTGCTCGATATAACCTAGTCCACGCCCAGAGTTCGGTTTGGTGCTGTTTTGAGTTTGCCAATGAAATAATGTGGGACTAATCGCATAGTCATGGTACATGGTAGTGGCTGAAAATTGCTTTTCACACTTATTCAAAGTGACAAATAACAATGCCGTATTTGCATCAGTTATATTTAAAACACCTTCTCGACTTGATGATTTTTTAATAAATGTACTGTCATTAAAGGCGACTAAAATATGTTCTTTCGGGTAGCGGACATGCATTTTAAGTGCTGATGAATCAACCACTGTGTTATTAACCTTTGGCATCGCAAACTCATTGACTTCAAGCCGCTCAATAAGTATTGAAATAACCTCCTTTAACTCACATTGAAGTATTGGATCTTTTAATGAAATTATACTTTCAGCCAAATCAGAAAATTCAAGCTGCTTACCTGTTTTATCCCAAAAATCGTAATGACACATCAATGCAAACTGTTGCTGATGGTTTGGTTCACCCATGTCTTTTGTCATGGCCTCTATTGAAAAACTACAATCACAAAGCTCTTTAACAAACCGTAGGTACGATATTGATGAACAATTAAGTAATCGATTATTAATGGCTCGATAATATGCGGCAAAAAGCTCTTTCTTACTCGTAGCTATTTCTTTGTTCTTGCTTGCAGCAAGTAACACCAACCAACCGCCAAATTTACCACATTTGACCTTATAAATATCTTCTAGGCTAATGCTAGGATAAATATGCAAAAAATTAGTTAGCGTTAATGGCAAATTGGTAACGTGTGGGAAATTTATGATTAAGCTGATTAGTTTGTTTTTATTTAATGTCGCTTGGCTAATATTCTTTAAGATCATTACTTGAGTTTGTTCTTGTAACTCAATTCGACAACCTAAAGGCAGATGAGGGAACCCTTGCTTAACTTCTTTCGCTATTGCCTGATTTGTTTTGCCTACCAATGCTCTAAATTTATGTGAAAAATCATATTCTGGTCGTGAATTACCGACAAAATCTAAAATAGTGCAACATTCTTTGTCGTTGGTTAATCGCAACCCTCGACCTAGTTGTTGAAGGAAAATAGTTAAGCTTTCAGTAGGTCGTAAAAATAGCAAAGTGTCTAATTCTGGAATATCGACACCTTCATTAAAAATATCGACAACAAACAATACATTAATTTGCTTTGATCTTAGCTGTTGCTGCATAAATTCACGGTCTTTACTGTTATCGCTAGTTAAAACGCCACAAGCAATATTATGCAGGGTGAACTTTTGAGCCATAAAGTTTGCATGTTCTTTACTAACACAAAACGCCAGTGCTCGTATTTGAGCTATATCAGTAACAATTTCATCAAGGCTTTGTAATATACGCATGACCCGTTGATCGTTATGCGTGTAAAGGTTTGTTAATTCTGCAATATCATAACGTCCTTTAGACCATGAAATTTTAGTTAGGTCAGTATCGTCATCTATTGCAAAGTATTGAAAGGGTGAAAGGTGACGTTGGTTTATCGCTTCTGGTAATCGTATTTCCGCAGCAATGACATTACAGAAATCGTTTAATATATCTGTTCCATCGTGCCGCTCTGGCGTGGCTGTTAAACCTAATAGAATTTTGGGGCTAAAGTGTTTTAATACGCTGCGATAACTGCTTGCAGATATATGATGAACTTCGTCAATGACAATATAATCAAAGTAATATTCACTTAAGGCTAATGTATCAATTTGATTATTTAAGCTTTGAATAGAGGCGAATAGATGCTGATACTTGCTTGGTTTGTTATTACCTACCCACAACTCTCCAAAAGAACTATTTTTTAATACGCCACGGTAGGCGCCCAATGCCTGTTTAAGTATTTCTTCCCTATGAGCTATAAACAAAAACTTTGCTTCGGGATTTTTATTATAGAAACGAGAAAAATCAAAAGCTGAAATTATAGTTTTGCCTGTTCCTGTAGCAGCAACCACCAAGTTTCGATACCGGTTATGTAGGTCTCGCTCAACTTGTAATTTTTCTAGTATGGTTTGTTGATGGGAATGAGGTTTGATATCAAAATAGAAGCTAGGCGTTGATGGGTTAAAACTGCCTTTTGCTTCTTGCAGTGCATTGTTCAGTTTTTCCCTGCTTTCTACTTCGCCGTCAAAGTGTTCAAAATCAGGTGATTCCCAATAGGTTTCAAAGGTACTTAATGATTTTTCTATAATATGAGGTATTTCTTGAGAGGTGATCTTTAGGTTCCACTCTAATCCACTCGTTAAGGCTGAATGAGATAAATTAGATGAACCAATATAGCCAGTATGAAATCCGGTATTACGTATGAATAAATAGGACTTTGCATGAAGCCGTTCACGGTTAGTATTGTAACTAAGCTTAACTTCAGTGTTGGGCAAGGATGCTAAAAACTCTACTGCTTTTGCATCGGTAGCGCCCATGTATGATGTAGTTATTATTTTTAATTGCTTACCACTACGAGTAAAAGACTCTAATTCATTTTTAAATATTCGAATGCCAGCCCACTTTATAAACGATACTAGCCAAAAAATTTTATCCGAAGACTGGATTTCTCTTTTTATCTCGGTTTCTAGCGAAACGCCAACGTTACTACCACAGAACAACTCACTCTGCGTTAGCCCTGTTATTGGCATTATTGATTCAACATACTTAGGTAAATCAGCAGCAATAGGATTGGCTTTATCAAATAGTGCAGTAAGGATTTTTCCTTGGCTATCAAGCAGGTTTTCACTGATTAGCTCTTCATCTCGAATATGCTTACTAAGCCATTGAACAATGGTATTGGCGAGACTTATTTGTTCACTAATACGATTATCACCACTCGGCACCGAATCCATAGCAATTTCAATGATACGGCTTAGGAACCGAGACAACCATACTGCGGCTTCACCAGCTTCTAGTGATCGTTCGCCAACATGGAATGACTCTCGATCTAAGTTTTGCTCAACTAATTGAGTAATCAGCTGTTCATAAATACCTGTTGGTTTCATGAAAATCCTTTTCTATTTTATTCTATAAGCCTAGATTTATAGAATATAAAATTTCGTAAGCAATTGTTTTACATACTATACATGCACTTCCATTGTACTGATAATCACCTATCTTCAATCAGCTCAGTTAAACAAATGACTTGCTCGGTTAATGCAGCAACTTGTTGCTCTAAGGCTGTAACTCGCTGGAGCAATTGGTCATTACTTTCTGAGCTGGCTACTGCTGTTTGAGTAACGCTAGCTTCAACAACGTAACTGTCGTCAAGATCTGAGAATAATTGCACATAGCGAGACTCACGTTTGCCGGGTTCACGTTCGAGCTTTTTGACCAGTGTTTGATTATTCAAATTTTGTAACTGATTTAAGGCCTTTTCAACTTCATTAACATCGGCAAAGTCAGCAAGGCGATTACTGCGGGTTCTTAATTC
>CAJXUN010000063.1 GCA_913061475.1 uncultured Colwellia sp.
GTAATTGATAGCCTCTTATTTAAAAACCCGGTTTATACCGGGTTTTTTATTGCCTAAAAAAAATCATTCATCAGACCACGGTTAATAAATTTGACGCCAATTTATATTTTCTTACCTTTATCCCATGGCTAAAGTTGCCATGATATTTTTATCTGATATAAACTGATGACAAATTAAAAAGCTTCACGCATTTTTTATGGTGGGCTAGAAAACATATTAATTGGTATCGGAGTTATTATCAGTACTTGTCAAACTATTCCTAAGGTTATTGCCGGACCTTTACTGAGACATGTTAGCCAACAGCAACTGACCTTTTGGTTAGTCACCAGTAAGCCATATGCTTTGACTTTTCAGCTCTATGCTGGAGATCAGCGAACTGTATTGGCTGAAGTACCTTTGGATAGTAAACAAAATCAACAAGTTCGCATTGGCGAGCAGGCGTTTGTAAATTTAATCTCGATAGACTTTCAAGACGCCTTACCCATCAATACTTTACTGGCTTATAATTTTACTTGGACTATCGATGAACAACAGCACTCGCTAGTAGAGTGCTTGCCTGAGATCTTATATTCAGGACAAAAGTATCCTAACTTCGCGATAAAATCCGATATTAAGCAGATGTTGCATGGCTCTTGTCGCAAACCTCACTTTGATAGTGGCGATGGCTTAGTACAAGTTGACCATATAATCTCTGATTCTATTAGCGATGCTACCGTACGACCTGCAATGCTGATTATGTCAGGTGACCAAATTTATGCTGATGATGTCGCGGGTCCGATGTTAGTAGCCATTCATCAGGTTATCGAGTTGCTAGGCTTATATGACGAAAAGTGGCAAGGCACGGTAGTAAACTCCAGCGATGAATTATTTACTAGCCCGCTTTGTTATTATCAAAGAGATCAACTGTTACCGCACAATAGTGCTAATAAAGCGGTTTATGAAAAAATATTTGCCGCCAGTAAAAAGCCAATATTTACTTCGGTGAATGCTAAAAATCATCTGGTGACCTTGGCGGAAGTTTTCGCCATGTATATATTAACGTGGTCACCGGTGATGTGGCGAAGGGTAGATTTAAAATCGCACAAGGTGGCAGACGCTTTTTCCGTGACTTATCAAGCTGAAGCCGAGGTAATTGAACGCTTTTCTGCTGGTTTGTCAATTGTTGGGCGAGCATTAGCTCATATACCAACGTATATGATTTTTGATGATCATGATATTACCGATGACTGGAATTTAACCCGAGGTTGGGAAGAAGCCGCGTACGAGCATCCATTCTCTAAACGTATTATTGGCAATGCCTTAATCGGCTATTGGTTGTGCCAAGGTTGGGGTAACGCGCCGGACAAATTTATCGAATTTAATGCCAAGGCGAAGCATTGTTTTACCGAGCAAGGGTATGCGCAACAAACACAACTTATTGAACAACTATTAGCTTGGGATCAATGGCATTATAGTTTAGCAACGAGTCCGAAAATTATCGTGCTAGATACCCGTACTCAACGTTGGCGCTCTGAAAGTAATGCGAATAAGCCTTCAGGTTTAATGGATTGGGAAGCGTTGTCTGATTTACAACAAGAGCTCATTAATCAACCTGAGGTGATCTTAGTTTCTCCTGCACCGATTTATGGCGTTAAGATGATTGAAACCATTCAACGGATTTTTACCTTTATCGGTTTGCCCTTAGTGGTGGATGCTGAAAATTGGATGGCACATTCAGGAACCGCTAATGTGATGTTGAATATTTTTAGGCATTATAAAACGCCGCCACATTTTATTATTCTTTCTGGTGATGTACATTATTCATTTTTTTATGAAGTTACCCATAGGTTTAGGCGCAGTAGCTCGCGTATTTTTCAGATCACATCCAGTGGTATTAAAAACCAATTTCCTAGTGGCTTGCTGCGCTGGTTAGAGCGTTTAAATCGCTATTTATATAACAGTCGCTCGCCATTAAATTGGTTTACCAAGCGTCGTCGTATGAAAGTCAAAGTGCGTAAGCCAAACCCTGAACAACGAAATACCTTAGTCAATCAAAGTGGCATTGGCTTAATCACGCTAACGGCTGATGAACAAGTGGTTAAAGCTGAGTTATTGACGGCAAACAATGAAAGGGTGTTATTTCACCCTTTGAAAGCTAATGAACAAGGTGAATAGTAAGGTTTATCTAACTGATGATTAACAATAAAAAAAGGAGCAGCCATATTAGGCGCTGCTCCTTTTTTATGTCTGAGTTTAACAGCCAGTTACGATTTTTGCTGCTTTATCCAATCCATCGTCAACTCTTCAAGTAATGCCATCGGTAAACTGCCATTTTTTAGCATTTGATCATGAAACGCTCTAACATCGAATTTATTGCCTAGTGCTTGCTCAGCTTTAGCGCGTAGTTGACGAATTTTAATTTCACCAATTTTGTATGATAGCGCTTGTGCCGGCCAGCTGATGTAACGGTCGATTTGACCAATAACGTCAGCCATGCTCAACGCCGTATTTTCGGCTAAATAATCAATTGCCTGTTGTCGAGTCCAGCCTTTCGCGTGGATGCCAGTATCAACGACTAAACGACAGGCGCGCCATGCTTCATAAGTTAAACGCCCAAAGTCACTGTAAGGGTCTTGGTAAAAGCCCATTTCTTTACCTAAACGCTCTGAATATAAGCCCCAACCTTCACCGTAAGCGGCGTGATAAAGGGTTTTACGAAACTCAGCCATATCAACTTCTTGCGCAATCGCACTTTGGAAGTGATGACCGGGCTCAGCTTCATGAAAGGTCAATGCTTCTAAGGTGTATAACGGTTGGCTTGCTAAATCTTTAGTTTCTAAAAAGTAAGTTCCTGATGTTGTGCCGCTGCCATCTGAAGCAACATAGTAAGCTCCGCCATTAGGGCTTGATTTAATATCAAAGGTTTGGCGAGGTAGCACTGAAAACCACTTAGGGAGTTGTGCCGCCATTTTACGGGTGATGTAACTGGCTTTTTCCAACATGTCTAAAGCATTGTCGGTATAAAATTGCTCATCGGTACGTAAAAATTGAATAAAGTCTTTAAATTCACCTTTGAAGCCGACTTGTTTGATAATTTGCTGCATTTCTTTGCGAATGCGGGCCACTTCATCTAAACCGGTTTGATGTATTTCGTCAGCTGACAGCTGAGTCGTGGTGTAGTATTCAATTAAGTATTGGTAATAGTCATCGCCACCTTTAACACTGCTAATACCGGCTGTAGTTCGGCAGTTAGTCATATACTCTTTAGTAAAAAAATCGTAGAAGGCTTGGTATTCAGGTAATACGGTATCGCTAATTAATGTTTTTACCTGTTGACGATACTTTGTTTGCTGCGCGGCTGAAATTGCCTTTGGCATATTCAACAAAGGCGCGTAAAAAACACTGTCTTCAACATTATCAACTAAGTGCTTACTGATCGATTTTTCGTAAGCTTTAAAACTTTCACAATAATGTGTATGACCTACCGCAATCGCCTGTTTTAAATCGACAATATGCTCTTGGTTGTAACGCGGATAGTCAGCAAGACTAATTAAATAATTGCGATAGTCTTGTTCGGTTAAAAACGACATATTCGCTGGTGCACCGGCAAAGTAGCTATGAAACCCCGAGTAGTAAGTTAACGGATATAAGTGGTCTTGGAATTGATAGCTTTTTGCTTCCGCTTCACGCTCATATTTAAACAGTCGATAAGTGACTTGATCGGCAGCAGATAATTGCATTACATCAATGTTTTTAATACGAGATAATAGTTCATTGTTGTATTTTGATCGACGTTCGCGACCATGTGCTGACATTTCTGGTAACTTACCCTTCATACGAAAGGCATCGGGGTCTTTACGAAAGAATATTTGCTCTTTGTTAGCCGTTTGCCAATGTTCATCAAGCAACTGGGTAAATTGTTCACTTGCTTGATTGGCAATAGCGCTTGATGCGCAGAACAAGCCACTCAGTATTAAAACACCGGCACTCATTTTTGATAGTTTCATGGATAAACCTTACCTTGGGTATTTTTATTATTGCCATTAGTGTAAAGCTAAGTACAAATAAGCTCAATTTTTTCGTATGATGATCATCAGTTTATAAGCTTAGCGTAGTGTCATGATTAAATTATCAAAATCTGGTTGGAATAATGTCATTATTTTTGCAGTAATGGGCTTTATTTTATTAATTAACGTGGTGAATAAAAAAGTTTACTCACCCGAAGGTGAAAACCTTGAGGAAAGTGCTAACCAAGCGCTAGCTATTATCGGCCAGAATCAAGTGATACTAGCGTTGACGGTACAAAACGTTGTGCTAGTAGAGCGCATAGGTCGTACTTGGCGAGCGCGGCCAGCCAGCATTTCCGGTCAAGCGTTAGAGCAAATGATGATGTCATGGCAGCAAAGTAGCGGTGAACTTATGGCACAGGCGCCAGAAATTGATCGCCAGTTTTCACTCGACGTTCAACTTGATATTGCTGGCGTTACTGAACCATTACAGTTAAATGTTTATGCTACAGAGCAACAGTTACTGGTTTTTAATCAAAGCAGCCAACAATGGCTAGCCTTGCCAATTGAGATATATGGGCAATTATTTCCACAAGAGATCTTTGCTAATTAACGAGTGTAATGGCTATTACACCCAAATGAGAGCTTAATATTATGAAAAAATGTGCAATTTTATCCATGGACAGTTTGGCTGATTTTGAAGCGTACGATGACTTGATTGATCAGCCGATGCTAGCACTAGGCTGGCAAACAGAACTGGTATCGTGGCGCAATAGTGCGGTCAATTGGTCAGATTACGAGGTCGTCATTATTCGCAGCCCTTGGGATTACCAAGACGATATGGAAGGTTTTGTTAAGGTGCTGACGAATATTGAGCAATCTAGCGCTCGTTTAGAAAACAGCTTAGCGGTTGTGCAATGGAATATAAACAAAATCTACTTAACGCATTTAGAGGCTGATGACGTCACTATCGTACCAACATTGTGGCCTGATGCGTTTAATGCCGATAACCTTGCGGGTTATTTCACCCACTTCGCCACTGAGCAAATCGTGTTAAAACCAAGAGTGAGTGCTAATGCCGATAATACTTTTTGGTTAACCCAAGATAATTACCAAAGCAAAATTTCCGAGTTAAGCGCAGCATTTGCCAGTCGAGAATTGATGGTACAGCCCTTTATGGCCGACATATGCCAAGTAGGTGAGTTTTCTTTGTTCTATTTTAATGGTGAATTTAGTCACGCGATATTAAAAACACCAGCCAAGGGGGATTTTCGAGTCCAAGAAGAACACGGTGGCGGTTTGTTATCCGTAATACCAGAGCCTGCTTTGGAAGCTGCGGCAAATAAAACCATGCTAGCCATTAGTAAACTGCATGGCGATTTACTGTACGCTCGTATTGATTTTGTTCGCTATCAAGATACCTTTGCTTTGATGGAAGCCGAATTAATTGAACCATCACTATATTTCAATATGAATGCTGCTTCGCCACAACGTTTTGCAAATGCGCTAGTTAGCCGTATGGCGAATGCAGAAAACCAGTCAAAATAGGACTCATTTTAAAATGCCAGAGTTACCAGAAGTTGAAGTGTGTCGTTTAGGCATAACACCGCATATTGCTGGGCAGAAAGTTGCTGATGTAGTAGTACGTAATGCCAAGCTTCGTTGGCCGATCCCTGATGAGGTGCACAGTGTGGTCGGAAAAACTTTAGAAAAAATAGAGCGCCGTTCAAAATATCTGCTGCTTAGGTTTGCTAACGGAACCTTATTACTGCATTTAGGTATGTCGGGTTCAGTACGTATTTTAGCGCAAGATACCCCCGACATTAAGCATGATCATTTCGAAATGTTGTTTGATAATGGCAAAATGTTACGACTGAATGATCCTCGTCGTTTCGGCGCGGTACTTTGGTTTCCGGAGCATCATGATTTGCAGGGGTTGTTAACCAAATTAGGTCCTGAGCCGCTTACCGATGATTTTATTTATGGACATTTGTTCGCGAAAGCAGGTAATCGCAAAGTACCGATCAAGACATTTTTAATGGATAACCACGTTGTGGTTGGCGTTGGCAATATTTATGCTAATGAAGCATTATTTATCGCCAGTATTCATCCCGCGACTTTAGTAAATAGTGTCAGCGAAGAAAAATTTAATGAGCTTACTGATATTATCAAAACGGTTTTGGCTGCTGCTATTGAACAAGGGGGCACGACCTTAAAAGACTTTACCCAAGCTGACGGTAAACCAGGCTATTTCGCGCAAAAGTTATTTGTTTACGGTCGAGCCGGTGAAAAATGTGACGGTTGCCAAACGGTATTGGAAGAAATTCGCCAATCGAATCGTAGTTCAGTTTTCTGTCCTCAATGTCAGGTCATACCAAAACCTCAGCCTCAACGAGAAACTGTGGCGAAAAAAGCTGTAGTTAAAAAGTTAAAAGATAAAAAGCTAAAAGAGAAAAAACCAAAAGATAAAAAAGCGGCGATACAAACGATTAAAAATAGCTAACATCTTACTGACGTCTCTTGTGTTGAATTTGCGCTTAAGCACACAGACGGCTACTTTATGCCACGTATGTTGTAAAGATAGATGGGCGATTTGTAAAAGTCGTTTAACGCTATTGTTTTATCGGGCTTACTTGCGGGTAAGGCAAAATTATTACTGATCAAGAAATTTATATCGGGTTGATCCTGTTGTAGTTTAGTCGCTATTTTTACCATAGCTTCTGGGTATAAATAGCAAATAAGCACTGATGCCGTAGGTAGCTTTACCTGCAAAAAGTTTGCTCGGTATAAGGTCAAATTTTCTAAGTGCAAAGCCTTTTTAAGTGCGGTTGAAATAAGCCAGGGTAGCCAAGATAATTCATAGCCTATCACCGGTCTTTGCGGTCGATGTTTTGCCAAGGGAATAATAAGGTTTCCCCAACCACTGCCTAAGTCAATAATAGCTCCTGTGCCCGTTTCATCGACTAATTCCAGCATAGCCTTATAAGCTTTGCTAGAACTTGGCATGGGTGAGATTCCTAACTTTACCGTGTTGTAAATTAGTGATATGGCAATAAATACCGCGGCAATAATCAATAGAATATCAAGTACTATCAAAGCGTAATTCCGAATTAGATGGCGCAAACGAAAATGAAGAATACGCTAATGGTGACATTTATACTAAGCAATGCTGCAGATGATTATTATCCTTTGTGCCGCTCGATCATTTTGTAAATGAGGGTTTATCAAAGTATATAAGGCTAGCGCTATTTACTCTCAGGTATTCACTGTATACTGATGTTTTAAGTATGATGGTTAGATTGACTTGCTTGCTACAGTGCCGTGAGCGGCAGTAGTATCGCCAGCTAACCCTAGAAGAGTTAAATAATCGTATGAAACCCTACGCAAATATTGCTGAGCTAATTACCACATTAGAGTCTGAGATAACCGCACTTACCGCAGAAATTGCTACCTTAAAAGAGCCGCCTGAGAGTTTTAATGAACAGGTTATCTTTAAGTACATTGATACTTGTAGCACAGGAAAAACAAAAGATTTTGTTAGAACTTTAGGGGTTAAATCTGAGCGAGGTTCACTATTTTCGTCGGGTGATGTTAGTAAACTAATCAAAGATGGCGCGGACGATATTTCGCCGGAATTACTTGCTATAGCACGAAAGGTGGCTAGTATGAAAAATAAAAATGGTAAGCACCGTTAATCCATAATTGATATTCAATTTAAAGCAATATCAATAAATTCAAATTCTAATTTGTCATGGTGATAGCAGATTAGAATTATATTTTTCACCGAAGATAAAGAGAACATTATGAGTAAAGGTATAGTTAAATGGTTTAATGCCGATAAAGGTTTCGGATTCATTTCTCCAGAAGACGGCAGTAAAGATTTGTTTGTTCATCATTCTGAAATTCAATCAGGTGGCGAATACGCAACATTGGCTGATGGCCAAGCAGTTGAATTCGAAGTAGGTCAAGGACAGAAAGGTCCATGTGCAAATAAAGTAGTGGCTGTTTAAGCGCTAGTACAAGTCCTATAAAAAACGAGTGTACTTTGTGCACTCGTTTTTTTATGCTATTAAAATAATACTGCTTGCATCAATGACGCCACCAAGGACGTATTAGTTACTTTTCGATTTTTTTTGCATACTGTTTTCAAGTGCGTGCTTAACGCTAGGATGAACAAACTGCCCAACATCGCCATTATGCAGCGCCACTTCCTTCACTAAGGTGGAAGAGATAAAAGAGTTCTTTTCAGCCGGCGTTAAAAATACTGACTCTAAATCCGGCGCCAAACGTCGATTCATGTTAGCTAATTGAAACTCATAGTCAAAATCAGAAACCGCCCGTAAGCCACGAATCAGCACCTGCGCCTTATGTTCTCGAGCAAAATCTATCAATAAGCCCGTAAAACCGACTATCGTCACATTCGGCAAGTGTTGGGTAACTTCTTCAAGTAAAGCGACACGTTGGGCTAAATCAAAGTGTGGTTTTTTACTCGGGCTAGCAGCTATACCGACAACCACCTCGCTAAATAAGCGACTTGCGCGCTCGATTAAATCGGCATGACCATTGGTGACGGGATCAAAAGTGCCTGGGTAAATTGCTTTTACTGACATAGATTAGAGTTTTTTATTGTGTAAAAACCTTATTGTAAATGCCAAGCAGTGGAATTTCAAAGCTATCTTATTTAACGGCTTGCTGTTGCAGTGTTGCGAGCATAGCTGTCATCTGATCATTAATCATATTTAGCGCTTTGTATGGCCGGATCATAACTTTAAATTCAGTAATTTTATTTTCGTCATTCCAGGTGATCATATCAATACCATTGATCTCGATACCCTGAATATTTAAAGAAAACTCTAACACTGCCGAGTTGTCTCCTGAAAATTCTCGATGGTAATTGAAGGTGCCATTTAAAAATGTGTGAAAAGCAGCCGTTAAATACATGCTAACCATTTTTTTTCCTTGAATAGGGGTATGAATAACCGGTGAGAACAAGGTTACGTTGTCGGCAAGCAAAGTTGAGACTTGATCGACTTGCTTACTTTTTATCATCGTATGCCAATTATTAAGCATTTTCATTGTCCTTTTGATTGATTTTTATTCACTGTTAGCTAAGATGCCGTTAAATCTGACAGCTGTCAATATTGAAGTTGCTTAAAGTATTTACTCGAAATACTTTAATGTTGGCTAATTTTGATAGTATGATGGAAAAATCTATGTCGACAAATACAAGAAGTAGTACCCATGAAAACTCGGGATAAAATAATTCAAGCCAGCATTGCATTATTTAATGAACAAGGTGAACGTAATGTTACCACTAATCACATTGCCGCCGATCTTGGTATCAGCCCAGGTAACCTCTATTACCACTTTCGCAATAAAGAAGACATTATCCTGTCAATATACGAAGAGTATGCGCGTAATTTATTGATAGAAACTATGCCTGAAGTGAGTCCTGACGTAAAACCACTTGATGCCATTATTTTATATATGGATGTGGTATTTCAGGCGATGATGAAATTTCGCTTTTTCTACAGTAATTTACCCGTACTGTTGGCTAAAAATCCTTTGCTGCACGATAAATATGTTGAAGTACAAGGCTTCATTGCACAACGGGTGAGTGAGTTATTACTTTCGTTGCGTGAAGCGAAAATGATGGAATTTTTAGATGAAGATTTAGCTGATATTGTCAGTATTTTACGTTTAGTAAATACCTTTTGGTTAAGCTTTTATCAAACACAAAATAATGACAGTGAAATCAATGACGCGGTGTTTTACCAAGGGGTGTTGAAAATCTTAGTGATAATCCAACCTTATATTAGTGACGGCGCGAAAAATGAATTTTTAGAGGCACGTGCAATGTATCGTCAACGCTGCCAAGATAGCCTAGCCGCAGTATAATATTCAACAATAATGATCTTCTACCGATATTAAAGACTGATATTTTAAGACTGGTAACCGTTTAACAGCGCTCGCCAGTTTTTCTCAGCCCAATGAAAATTAGTCACTCTATGTTGTTCTTTTCGAAATGATCTGAGTAATCTTGCCATATTTTCTTCAGGCCACTTAACTTGTTTTGTCCGTTGTTCACCTTGATCGAAGTCGATCAGCCAAACCTTGTCATTATCATCAATTAAAATGTTATGAGCATTTAAATCATGGTGATAAATGCCATGTTGATGGAATGATTTGATCACCTGACCTATTTGCTGCCAAAGCTGATCACTAATGGTTTTCTTACTGAGGATCCCCACTAAGTCATCAGCATTTTCAATACGTGACGATAATAAGTCAGCCCGATAGAATAACCCTTGTCTTACTACACGAAAAGCCACAGGTTTTGGCGCCGGTAAACCTAATGCGCGCATTGATTTAAGTAATGAAAATTCTCGCGCTGCACGGGTATTTTCAAGCCCAGTAAATAAATACTGGTCGTTAATCACTTTACCAATTAAACCACCGCGATAATAATGGCGCAGTACCCAGCTTCGCAACACATTATCCGCGTTTTCTGTCTCGATAAACCACGTGGTTCCTCGACCTTGCGCACTGCCGACAATGGCATTTTGTTGCTGCCAATATTCACCATTAAGCATGTCAGATATAAAACTACTTATTTCATCGCTGTCATATTGGCAATAAATCTTGCCTTGTTGAAAAGTTTTTTCATGACAGGGTTTTACAATTGCGGGCTGGTTCAAGATAATAGACCTATATTATATTTCTGCTCCTATTGTGGTGAATCCTTTATGCTGGGTCAATTATCTGCTCCGAAAAATTTATGTTTATTGCGATTATCAGCCATTGGTGACGTATGTCATGCCGTGGCGCTGGTGCAAAATATTCAACGACAATGGCCCGAGACCCAAATTACTTGGGTGATCGGAAAAATTGAAGCCAGCTTATTACAGGGTATGCCCGGTGTTGAATTTGTTATTTTCGATAAACGTGCTGGTTTAAAAGGTTATCAAGATTTACGCAAAAAACTTAAAGGACAGCAGTTTGATATTTTGTTGCATATGCAAGTGGCATTACGAGCTAGCATTGCGAGTCTATGCATCCCCGCCAAAGTAAAAATTGGTTTTGATCGCCAGCGTGCGAAAGAAGCACAATGGCTATTTACTAATAAAAAAATTGCCGCGCAAGCTCATCCTCATGTGCTGGATGGCTTTATGGGTTTTGCAAAAGTATTGGGTTTAGAAGTCACTGCGCCATTATGGAAAATGCCACTGACCGACAGTGAGCAACTTTGGGCCAGTGAAAAACTCAGTGCCGCCAATACGTCGGGTAAACCTATTGCCGTTATTTGCCCTGCGGCAAGTAAGGCTGAACGTAATTGGCATGCTGAAGGGTATTCACAAGCGGCAGAGCACTTAACGGCTCGCGGTTTTAAAGTGGTGATATGTGGCGGCCCAACCACCATGGAAAAACTACTTGCCGAGGCGATTATTAGCCGCAGCGGCTTTAGCCAAGGTGAAAATGAAATACAAAATTTGGTCGGACAAACCAGTCTAAAACAACTACTGGCGGTGCTTAAATTGGCCCACCTTGTTGTTGCGCCCGATACAGGTCCCGCACATATGGCGGTTACCGTTGAAACGCCTGTTATAGGATTATATGCTCACAGCAACCCAAAACGCACAGGTCCATATTTATACCCTCAGTATGTGGTGAGTGCATATGAATCGGCGATACAATTGCAGTATAAAAAAGCTGCCTCGAAACTACCTTGGGGAACACGTGCTAAAGGGAAAGACTTGATGATGCAAATCAGTATTGCCCAAGTGAAGAAAACCATTGATCGTGTGATCAGTGATAACTATGGTGAATTGCTCTAAATCTGCATAAGGAATATGCGTGAAAAAATATGTAACCGGTTTTTTATTTTCTCAAGATGCTAGCCACATTGTCTTGATTAAGAAAATAAATCCGCAATGGCAACATGGCCTATTCAATGGTATTGGCGGCAAAATTGAAGCTAATGAAGCCTCTGTCGATGCAATGGTCAGAGAGTGCGCTGAAGAAACCGGCGTGATAACTCAGCGTGATGACTGGCAATGTTTTGCCAATGTCTTTCGCCCTAATGGCTATGATGTAGATGTCTATTTTGCTCACTCTGACCTTGCCTTTAATGCCAAAACAATAGAGGCAGAAGAGATTCATATTATTAAAGTCACTGAATTGCCTGAAAATATTATTCCAAATTTACAATGGTTGATCCCACTGGCATTAGATACTCAGGCTGATTTCTCCACGCCCATCTGCATAAAAGAAAATGCTGAAAAGCGTTTAACTCCATAATTAGCTGCCCCGACATGAAGCTAAGTCTGTCTTGATTTAGATTATCCTACCCGCTAAATAGGCACTAATAAAAGAAGAAATAACATGATAAAAAGTCGTAAATTACACAAAATAACCGGTCTGATTTTAGTACTACCTATGTTGGCTTGGACAATCACCGGGCTGATATTTTTTATAAAACCCGGTTATCAAGGTGCTTACGAGCAACTTTCGATTAAAACCTATCCGTTAAGTGCTTCACTAGTGGTTATTCCAAAAAAAGAATGGCGAGAAGTGAGGCTAATTCACAGTATTTTAGGTGAACATCTATTAGTTAAATTGGATAACAAAACAGTGCATTTAGATCCCGTGTCGTTAGCGGTAAAAGCTATACCATCAGAGCAAGAACTGAAAACACTGCTGCGTGATGCTTTTAGCCGTAACAGCGAGCGCTATGGCGATATTTTAAGTGTTAATGGCTTAGCGGTGAAAACAACAACTGGCGTTGAGGTTAAACTTGATTGGGCTAACCTTAGGTTGAGCCAGTCAGGACAAGATACGCAGTTAATAAACCAGCTATACAAAATTCACTACTTACAATGGACCGGGCATCAAACTGTTGACCAATTTTTAGGTGTGTTAGGTTTAATCTTACTGATTTCATTAACGTTTTTAGGTGTTAGGCTGTATATCAAGAAGAAATAATCTATCGTGTCACGAGCTTAGTGCTAAGGTCGCTATTTTTCATTCATTTATAAGGATTTAATGTGAATAAACTCTTCATTGCAGGCATTTTATTAATGCTGGCACTATTCGGCAATACCGCTGAACTTATTGCAGATAAAAGTGTTCTGGCTGAAAAAAGTTGTTTTGGGCGTGATTTCGCTAATTATAATACCTGGCGAACGTTTATCAGTAATAAAATGGCGAAAAAAATAAAGAATGTTGATAGGCGGGCTAAGCGGTTAGCCAACTTTGAACACCAATTTACAGAAGCTGACTTTAATCGTTTTAAAGCTGAGCTTTCTTGTCGAAATTTTCAATATGTAGTTGATGGTATCAAAGTACAAGGTTTTATTATACAGCCCAAAAACAGCATCGAAAAATTGCCCGTATTGATTTATAACCGTGGTGGTAATGGCGATTACGGACGTGTGGTATTTGCCTCTATGATGCGTAATTTGTTTCCAGTTGCCGAACAGGGCTTTGTCATCATTGGTAGTCAGTATCGAGGCACCTTTAGCAAAAACAAAGGGGCTGATGATGAGTTTGGTGGCAAAGATGTTGATGATGTCATGGCACTGTTTAAGTTAATCCCCAATATCAACGGTGCGGATGCTGAGCGAATAGGTATGTTGGGTGCTAGCCGTGGTGGCATGCAAACATATTTAACCCTAAAGCAAACAGATCAAGTCAAAGCCATTGCAGTGATTGCAGGTAAATCAGATGCTATTGTTGGATTAAAACAGAGACCTAATATGGAAGCTGTGTATCGTAAGCGTGTTCCTAATTATGAACAAAATAGGCAAGCCGAACTTGAGAAGCGCTCTGTGCTTTATTGGCTTGATAAAATTCCCCAAGATTTACCCATTCTATTACTTCATGGTATGTCTGATGAACGGGTATCTGTTGAGCAGTCAATTACCTTGGCTGCAGCTTTAGAACAGGCAGGCATGCCTCATAAATTAGTGCTTTATCCTGGCGATGATCACGGGCTTTCGCAAAATAAAGCACAAGCGACACAGGAAATAGTCGCGTGGTTCGACAAGTATTTATAACTTGTATTACAAACGCTAGTTAAGAAGTTTTCTTAAGGCAGCCAGTGAGCGTAAAGTCGCTCCTTGATTTGCTTGCACGACTTTATAGCTGTTGTTCCCTAGTTGCTGAGCGTGATGTTCATCGGCAAATAAAGCCAGTACGTGATCTGCTATGGCTTGCGGCATATCTTCATTTTCATCGATTTGCACTATGCCGTGTTCAGCTTTTAGCTGGGTTAAAATTTCAATAAAATTACTCATGTTTGGACCCACTATTACTGGCTTTTTAAATAATGCTGGCTCTAATGGGTTGTGACCGCCAATATCACTAAAACTTCCGCCCATAGTGACAACATCAGCTAGCGCACATGCTGAGAGTAGTTCTCCTAGGGTATCTATAATCCAAACACTGGTTGATAAGGTTACTGCTTGCCTTTCACTGCGCTTGAGTACTGAATGGCCGGTTTCTTTTGCTAACTTAGTGACTTGTTGGAAGCGCTCAGGGTGACGAGGCACAATGACTAGTAGCGCATTGCTGTCTTGCTGCTTTATGTGTTCAAATGCTGCTAATGCCAATGCTTCGTCGCCAGGATGAGTGCTGGCAATAAGCCATATTTTACGTTGCTTGGTGATTAAACTTGCCAGTTCTTGTTGTTTCGCGGCAATGTCGTTATTTACGCTAATGTCAAATTTCAGATTACCTGATAATTCGCATCGTTCAGCGCTTGCGCCCATGGTGAGGTAGTTATCTTGATTGACTTGGCTTTGGGTTAATATTTTGTCAAAACGCTGAATTGTCGGCGTGATCAACCAAGTTAATTTTTGATAGCTATGCATTGATTTATTCGACAACCTTCCGTTGACTAATAGCAGTTTTATCCGCTTTTTTTGGCATTGAGCTATGATATTTGGCCATAGCTCGGTTTCCATAAAAATCATCGCTTTGGGTTTTAAACGTCTTAAAAATAATTGGCTAGAAAAGATATTATCCAGTGGCAGATAGCAGTGTTGTACTTTATCGGAAAATAACTTTTTTACCTGCGCTGAGCCAGTTGGGGTAAATGTTGTTACTGTGATCGGTAAACTAGCATCATTAATAAGTAATTCAGTGATGAAAGGTTTTAAGGCAATTACCTCACCGACGCTGGCGGCATGAACAATAATACCGCCGGGTTGTAGTGCGCTTGAAATGAAGCCAAGGCGTTCCAACAAACGTTGTCGATAAGCTTGATTATTAATCGAGCGTAGTAGTAACGCCACTAAAAGTAGTGGGGTCAAGAGTAAGAATAATAATCGGTATAAAACTAAAGCAAGGATAAAACGCACTTAGCGAGCTCAAAAGTCAGCAATCAATGTTGCAGAGTATACCTAATAAGTTGCTTAAAAAAATCAAGCAAGCTATAAAATAGCTAGGCTAGGTGTTTTTTAGTTATTTAAATTATAGATTTAAGTAGTCAGCAATATTGTTTTACTGGCAAAAGGATGTTCGAGAGAAGCTATGAAAGTGTTGAGAAAAACTAGACTGAATAACCTTAGCCATTTAATGCGACGATTGTTCGTTGCTTCGGCGGTATTTAGTGTTACACCGTTTTTGCTTGCTCAAGAGCTGGTTCAACAGACTGTGCAGATTACTACCGCTGATCAATTCAAGCTCTCAGCGCAGTTTTCCGCTGGTTCGCCAACTGCTGGCGGTGTGTTGCTCTTACATGATTGTCAGCATTCAACTATAGATTACCAGTCACTTTACGCGGCACTTGTCGAGCAAGGTGTGTTTGTTTTGGCGCTTGATTTACGAGGTTATGGCGGCAGTCAAAACGAAGTGTTTTCAGAGCAAAAAATTAGACAACAAAGCGATGACATTGTTAGTTATCAAGGCCAGTTAGCGGGCTTGATGTTACACTGGCAGAAAGACGTATTTACTGCTTTTAAATTTTTGCAACGCGCGATGGCTAATAATCAAGCCATTAGTATTGTGACTAATGGCTGCAGTAGCAATCAAGCGATATATTTAGCAGAGAAAATGGCTCTGAAAAGTGTGGTTATGATGGCACCAGAATTGAGTTACGGTGATAAAGAGCAATTTAAACACTTAACTGATATGCCAATATATTTGATCAGCACTAAACATCAAACCGAAGCTATGCTAAATGCGCGAGAATTGTTTGACTGGAGCGGTGATAGTCAGTCTGTTTTACAAATATTTAAGGGTAACGCGTCAAGCTATCAGTTATTAAAACAGCAGCCGTACTTGCATGAACATATTGCTATTTGGCTGAAAGACACACTGAATGAGTAACTAGCGTTCAAATATAGTATCAAGAATAATAGAAGAGTTTGTTCTTGCTACCCCTTCTAAAGAGCAGACCATGTTCAGTACTTCACTTAATTTTTCTAAGGTGCTGGCCTGTATGGTGACCAATAAATCGTACTCACCACTGATTGAATATATATGACTAATTTGATGTACCTTTCTCAAGGCTAAGCAAATAGTTTTTCGCAGGTTAGGGTTTACTTTTAATGAGACATTCGACGAAATTAAGCCACTGGTATATGCACTGCCTAAAACCACACTGTAGCCTTCGATAACATTATTGTTTTCAAGCTTGTTTAATCGGTTTTGAATTGCGGTTCTAGAAACGCCTGTTGCCCTCGCTATATCAGAAACACTAGCGCGTGCATTGAGTCGTAATATTGAAAGCAACTCTTCATCTTTTTCGGTTAACAAGGATATTCCTGAATTCAAGAAAGCAAAACACAGCATTTATAGTACACTTTGACATATATATATGTCAATTTGACTATAAAAAATAGCGATTCATCAAGTAATGTCACTTTGCTTATCTGGTCATCTAGGATGATAATACGTTTAATGCAAGACCCTAACTTTTTAAGGAATTACCGTGACCGATTCTGCTAGCACTAATAATTTTTATGCCCATTTAACGACGCAAATAAACCAAGTTAAAGAAGACGGTTTATATAAAGCGGAACGTATAATAACGACAGCCCAGCAACCACAAATTGCGGTAAATACCGGTGAAGATGTGGTGAACTTTTGTGCGAATAACTATTTAGGTTTAGCCAATCACCCTGCGTTAATTGCTGCCGCTAAAGAAGGCTTAGACGAGCATGGTTTCGGTATGGCTTCAGTACGCTTTATTTGTGGTACACAAGACATCCATAAAACATTGGAGCAAAAGTTAAGTAAATTCTTAGGCATGGAAGATACCATTTTGTATTCTTCGTGTTTCGATGCCAATGCGGGTTTATTTGAAACCTTATTAGGCCCTGAAGATGCCATTATTTCAGACTCTTTAAACCATGCGTCAATTATTGACGGTGTGCGTTTATGTAAAGCAAAACGTTTTCGTTATGCAAACAACGATGCCGCAGAACTTGAAGCGCGCTTAATTGAAGCTGACGAAGCTGGCGCACGTTTTAAGTTAATTGCCACTGACGGTGTGTTCTCAATGGATGGCGTTATCGCAAACTTAAAAGCTGTTTGTGACTTAGCGGATAAATACAATGCCATGGTAATGGTTGATGATTCACATGCGGTTGGTTTTGTTGGTGAGCAAGGCCGTGGTAGTCATGAATATTGCGACGTAATGGGCCGTGTAGATATTATTACCGGCACCTTGGGTAAAGCCATGGGTGGCGCTTCTGGTGGTTATACTGCCGCTAAAAAAGAAGTGGTGGAATGGCTACGTCAACGCTCGCGTCCTTACTTATTCTCTAATTCATTAGCGCCCGCCATCGTTAATGCGTCTATCAAAGTTATTGATTTACTTGCTGATGGTGATGAACTACGTAAAACCTTAAAAGACAATGCGGCTTATTTTAGAACACAAATGGAAGCAGCAGGCTTTACTTGTGCTGGTGCAGATCACGCCATTGTGCCAGTCATGCTAGGTGATGCGAAAGTGGCCAGTGCCATGGCTGATCGCTTACTAGCTGAAGGCATTTATGTTATTGGTTTCTCATTCCCTGTTGTACCAAAAGGCCAAGCGCGCATTCGTACACAAATTTCTGCCGCACATACGAAAGCTGAATTGGATAAAGCGATTGAAGCCTTTATTCGTATTGGTAAAGAAATGAAAGTGATTGAGGGTTAATAATGAAAGCTTTAGCA
Source organism: uncultured Colwellia sp. (assembly GCA_913061475.1). GTDB lineage: Bacteria > Pseudomonadota > Gammaproteobacteria > Enterobacterales > Alteromonadaceae > Cognaticolwellia. The sequence continues at coordinate 18,153 of CAJXUN010000063.1, forward strand.
AAATTAAAAGCAGAACCAGGTATTTGGATGACTGACTCACCTAAGCCTGAGTTAGGACATAATGATCTGTTAATCAAAATTAAAAAAACCGCTATTTGTGGTACCGATATTCATATTTATAACTGGGATGAATGGTCACAAAAAACTATTCCAGTACCTATGGTTGTTGGCCATGAATATGCCGGCGAAGTGGTCGGTATTGGCCAAGAAGTGCGTGGCTTTGCTTTAGGCGATCGCGTTTCAGGCGAAGGGCACATTACCTGTGGCCATTGTCGTAACTGTCGCGGTGGTCGTACGCATTTATGTCGTAATACGGTTGGTGTTGGGGTAAACCGTGAAGGTTCATTTGCTGAATATCTGGTTATTCCAGCCTTTAACGCCTTTAAATTACCGGATGAAATTTCTGATGATTTAGCGGCTATTTTTGACCCGTTTGGCAATGCAGTACATACCGCGTTATCATTTGACCTTGTAGGTGAAGACGTGTTGATTACCGGTGCAGGTCCTATCGGTATTATGGCGGCGGCCGTAGCAAAACATGTCGGTGCCCGTCATGTGGTGATTACTGATGTTAATGAGTACCGACTAGGTTTAGCCCGTAAAATGGGAGCAACCCGTGCAGTTGATGTTAGTAAAGAAAAACTTGCTGACGTGATGAAAGATTTAGGTATGACAGAAGGTTTTGATGTCGGTATGGAAATGTCGGGTGTGCCAATGGCGTTTACTGACATGCTCGCCAGTATGAATAATGGCGGAAAAATAGCCATGTTAGGTATTCCTGGGCAAGATATGGCAATTGACTGGAGCCAAATTATTTTTAAGGGTTTAACGATAAAAGGTATTTACGGCCGTGAAATGTTTGAAACCTGGTATAAAATGGCCAGTTTGATTCAATCAGGCTTAGATTTAACGCCAATTATCACTCATCACTTTAATGTTGATGATTTTCAACAAGGTTTTGATATCA
>CAJXUN010000064.1 GCA_913061475.1 uncultured Colwellia sp.
CCATAAGCGTACTGCTATATTTATTGCGCTATCAGCAAAAGCATCGATACCAATGAGCGGCTTACGTACTTCACTAACAATGTCTAATTTACCAATCACCTCTTCGAGCATAGCCACAACCTCTAACGGATTTTCACTGTAATCAATACCGACACTGAGCTCTAACAACGAATCATGGCGCGAGTTATGTAAAATTTCACCAACAATATGCTTGTTAGGAATGGTAATTTCGACGTTATCTTCATCTGACAAAATAGTGTAGGCGAGTAATACTTCCTTCACTAGCCCTGTAACACCTTGTACTGTGATGGTATCACCAACGACAAACGGGCGAATAATAATAATATTAAATCCAGCGGCATAGTTAGCGAGCAAACCTTGTAACGCTAAACCTGCACCTAATGAAATCGCACCGATAGCGGCAATAAATGGCGTAACACTAATGCCTAATTTACCTAAAGAAACGATTGTAATCATCACTACTATGAGCATTTTACTGGTATTCGCTAAAAAGCGGCTTAAAGTGACATCAAGCTTATGTCGCTCACATAACTTCAGCACACCATTGGCTATTTTGCCGGCAAACATATAGCCAATAATGAAAATAATGAAAGCACCAATTAATTGGAAGCTGTAGTTGGTAAAAAACTCAACAATAATATTGTAAATACGGCTAACTTGGTCCAGTTCATTTTTGAGTAAGAGAGTGGGATCTAAAGTTTTAGTTATTTGCTCTGCGGTGCTAGTGCTGCTTGATTCAGCCATAAGGACATTCCATATTTTTTCTTTATTTAGTTTGGCTATATTATGACAATTTAATGATAAAACTACAGTATTATTAATCACTAGCTGTTAAATTTACTATCTACTGATAAATAAGTGAACAAATAGACATCCTTGTCCTATTTGGTGAGGAAAAGTTTACTTAACGCTTTGCTAAAGAATCATCGGCTAACTGGTAATTGATCGTATGATGTAATTCATAATCGATATAAACTTCCATTTGATATTCTCTTGGCAAGTCATCAAAATCTGTTCGCATGAAAATAGCACCACGTCGTTGAATGACCATAGCTTTACCCATCAGCTTTTTCAGCTGACCACTTTCAGTTCGTATTGGTACAATATGAATTGAATTCAGGTTAAATTGCTCATTACTATCACTGGTAACAACTAAACCATACAAAGTTGTTTCTGTACCATTAACAATAGGAATTTGGGTGGTTTTTTCAAAAGCGACCGGCTCACCAGCGTTATTATGTCGAATAACACCAAAGTCAAAGACAAGGTTACTATCAGATGCTGCATGGCTAAAAGCAGAAAATAAAACTGAGCACAGCATAATAATGTTAATTAATCTCATGATACTTTCTCCTCTAGTAAATAAGCACGCTTTCTAAAACAAATAAACATCGCCGGTATTGCGAATAAAGCTAAGCTGCCGGGTTCGGGAACCGCAATAGCATTAGCTGGCATTGTGCCGGCTATTTCTGCAACAATTTTGTTCTCTATCGCAGTTTGAAAGTCATCGAAATTACCAGGGGCTAACAAAAACGGCGTTTCACCATTAATAACCTCTTCTAAATATTGATCAACAACTGCTTGTTCTGTAGTAATTGCGATACCATTAATGGTATCAACACCACTCATAATGGCATTTGCAGAAGCAATGCTTGGTGCTATACCTGTGTTGTTCGTTCCATCACCAGAAACGTCAATAATTTGCTCAAAACCGACAAAGCCGTTACTTGCAAATAATGGGTAAGCATATTCAATAGCTTCCCCAATAGCTGTCCAACCGGAAAATGGCCGTGCTATATCTCCGATAATACTTGCTAAAGTATCTGCGCTATCAGTACTGTCAACTAAGGTCCAATCAATCATGACACTCTGTTGATTAGGGCCAGACCACATAATCAATTGCACGGCAATTTTCCCTTGAGTACCCCCCATAATGGCGTTTTGCACATTATCACTCTCAAAAGCCGCTTGGTACCCTTGTAATTGCAAATCATATTCTGAGCGATTAATGCTACCAGATATATCTAGCAGTAACTGCAATTCAATATCAACTTGCGTGACACTATGTGCGACACCACTTGTGGCTAGCAAGAAAGTTGCAATGGCAATCTTCCGACAATTTATCCGCATACGTTTCCCCTCACAATTATTAACTATTAGTTCAACAATCGTTCATTGCAGTATTCTTGCCTATTTTTTTGTCATTTTAATCAACAAGTTAAAAAAAACACAGTAGCCTAATTCGCAAAATGCACGCCAAACAATTGCAATTTGCGATGCAATTTCTATCAGTCATGGTAGCGAAAAAATAAGCTATTGATTTTCATTAACTTTATAAGTGGCAACGCAATTGCAAAGACTAACAACAACACCGATTGATAAAGAGTTAAAACATTAGTCGTTGGGTTTAATCACATGTGAGGACATGAATATGAGTAGCTATTATAGAAAAGAGAGATATAGTCATCGCAGTACAACACTAACCGACTCTTTAATTAGAGTGACGCTATTAATTTTATTTATCCTGATATTGGGAGGGTCCTTGCTAATGCAATGGAAAAAAGCGTCTGCTTTAAGTGGCCACTTGGACGACAAACGCATTTTGTTAGCCCAAGCCGAAAATGAATTAGCAATATTGCGTACATTAAATCCGTACAATGTCGGTAGTAATGAAGTATTAGCAGAAGCTGTTGATAAGGCAGACTTATTTCCTGGCTGGGTAACACGAGTATATCCTTTACCTTCGAGTGTAGAGCAAGCGGCTTTTAGCAACGATGTTGGCTCATTCGTCATGAATGAAACGCGCTTTTCGCTTTCAAGCCATAAAAGTTATGGTATAGCACAACCAAGTAAAAGCATGTACCGACTTAATGGGCTTTTCCCAAACCGCATTAAAGGTCGTTTACAAGTCGGGGTAGAGTTTTATGTTAAAGACCATGCTATCAAGGCCTCTTCAGAATCGATGGCAAAGATTAGCTCATGCTACGCTCGTATTGATATGAATAATAAACGCGTGATAGATAAAAAAATTCATTTAATGACGCGCTTTAAATCAGAGCAAGTGTTAACAGGTTCATTAGAATTAAACAAAGGGTTAGTTCCGATCAGTGCCATGTTGTATTGTGATAGTAAATCGGAGTTAAATGGCAGTGACATTGAAGTGTCTATATCTTTTAGAACACCCGAGCAACACAATTTAACAACTAGCCGCTATGATATTTTTCATATTTACAACCCAAAAAAAGTTGTTGCCCAGCTTTAATACCTGTTGAAATTAAAGGCTCAAAATAGGAAATTTAAGCGTAAACGTACAGCCCTGGTTTGGCTTTGAGCTTACGCTTATCAGTGCATTATGTTTTTCTATAATTGCATATGACACCGATAATCCTAAACCCGTTCCTTCGCTTTCATTCTTGGTCGTGTAAAAAGGTTCAAATAAGCGACGGATTACCGATTCATCCATGCCACAGCCAGTATCATGTACATTCACTTCAATTGAGTTATCAACGAAATTACTTTCGATTAGTAACTCACCTCTCTCATTCATGGCTTGCGCAGCATTAACAAATAAGTTAACAAAAACCTGTTGTAATTGGCCATAATTCCCTTGGATTTTAGGTAAATTCAGTGCAAGCTCTTGGACGATTTCATGGTCATATTTAAGCTGATTCCAAACTATCTTTAACGCGCTCTCAATTACCTCGTTAATCGAAACGGCAGAAAAATCATCTTGTTCTTTTCGTGAGAATGTTTTTAAACTTGCAACAATATCAGTTACGCGCTCAACACCAATGATGCAAGAATTTAATAGTTCATTCACATCGTTTCGTGCGAACGAAAGTTCCTTGGTATTATTGAATTGTTGAACAATAGTCAAAGGTAATTGAGAGAAAGCATGCTCATAGATTTTTAAATAATCTTTTAGAACATTCAAATTACTCGATATATAGCCAATAGGATTATTTATTTCATGAGCAACCCCTGCTGCCAATTGACCTAATGAACTCATTTTTTCACTATGAATTAATTGTTGTTGAGTAGCCCTCAACTCGTTAACAGTATTGCGTAAATCACGATAATTGTAGGCAAGCTCAACTTTAGTCATACGTCGTTTTATTGCTGCGCCAAATTGTTGTGCAGCAATACCCAAAGTTTGTTTAAAATCATCACCATAACAAAAATGACTAATATCAAATAAAATTAGGCGCCGCTCAGTCTCTGTTATTTTAACGACCAAATATAACAAGGTATCATTGCGAAACAGTGTTGAATATATTGCATTATTACCTATGCTTTTATACTCGATTCTATGCCAACACAATTCCGACTGAGTCAGGAATGGATTAACAATATCTTCATAGCCTTGTAACCAAGGCTTTATCTGCCATTGTTTATCGCCCGATGCTAATGACCATACCGAGTTATGCGTATCATGATTAACACGCATAACAACAGCCGAGCAAGTATCCAATAATTTCGCAACATTGCCAGCAAAGTGATAGAAAGACTCATCAATATTTTTATCCAATAACAATTCTTGCGTTAAACTAGCTAAAAACTGTAATTGAACTTGCTTGCTCGTTGCTTTTTCATAAGAGTCAAAAAACTCTTTATTCTCATAAAGTGCTATTTCTGCTTTTTCATCTAATTGGACTTCTAATCGTTTTTTAGCATTGCGTTCACGTATTAACGCTTTTTCTAACAGCGCGATTTTTTCTTCTAGGACAATATTTATATTTCGACCCGAATTAGGCAATGTTCATCTCCTTTACATAAACACTTAGTTTGATAGATATTAACCTTTTGTTTGAAATGCACCGCTGCGCCTAGAATTAATCCTTCGGCAAAATGACACATTTGTCGATGTGAGATATAACGAACAATAAGTACATTATCTTGTGGTTGATCGTACAATAGTGTCGGCGTATACGCTAAGGGATCACTTTTTTGTACTTCAATATGAATAACACTATCGACTGCTCGCATAAAATCGAACAAATTATCAATATCTTTAACAAGCGTTAACCCTAGTGACATCAATACTGGAAAAAAATATTCTCCAAAACCTCTAAATAAATACTCTCTGTCAACACCAACAATTTTGCCTAAGGTATCAGCTAATACTCTAAATTCAGCATCATCATACAATTCAGTCGATAAGTATTCACCATTAGAAGCGAGTTCACAGCTATCTAATGTTTTCAGCCAAGCAGTTAGACCAAACTCTTTTTCAACATATTCCGCGAAGCCGGTAAAAATTGCACCTTTCATATTCAATAACCCTTAAAAACTTCACTTACGGTTAACTATAATGCTAGCATGAGTTTATGCAACTAATTCATCTTTAACTATATTTTTTTAGGATTAAGAAATGTTACCGTCAGTTTTACTGCTAGATGATGAACAAGAAGTGCTTAATGCACTACAGCGAGTATTGCGCAACGATTACCAAGTGCATGCCTTTACTGACGCTAATACTGCGCTAGAGTTCTTTCAAAACTCCCCTACCCAAATTGTTATTTCTGATATGAAAATGCCAAAAATAAATGGCGCTGAATTTTTAAGTCGCATTGTAGATATCAACAATCGATGTAAGCGAGTTGTTCTCACGGGCTACGCCGATACCGAACTTGCAAAACAAGCGATTAATGAGGGGAAGATTTCAGCTTATTTAACTAAGCCATGGGAAAATGTTGAACTTAAAGCGACTTTAACAACTTTAATTGATGAACTGAGAACTGAAAATAAAAAATTATCGATCATTAAGCATTTAAAGTTAGATAATAAACGGTTATCTGCCAATCAAACATCCATGGTCAAAGTAGCTAACTTTATTCAAACTGATCACGACAATATTGTTAATCAGCAACAAAAGCTATCGACGCTCAATAACGAGCTACTGCAACTTAGTGCCAATTTGGTTGCCATGCAAACTCAAGATACTTCTGGTCATACATTTCGCGTTGCGCAACAAAGTAAAATGCTTGCCAGTAGAATGGGCTTAGTAGAGCCTCAACGCGTGCATGTTTATTTAGCCGGATTATTTTATCGTATAGGCATCTGTAGCCTTTCATCTTCACTCGTTAATGCACCTTGGTATAAAATGTCTGCACAAGAAAAGCTAATGTGGATGAAATTTCCACAAACGAGCGCTGAGATAATAAATTCAGTGAGTTCATTAACGCCAAGTGCAAAAATTGTTCGTCATATTTATGAACATTTCGACGGCACAGGCATACCACAGCATCTCAGTGGTGATGATATCCCCATTGCTTCACGAATTTTAGCTATTGTTATTCAATTTGATTTATTGGTTTCAGGTAAAATATCGGCGCAATGCCTCAGCCCCCAAGAAGCTATGATAATAATGAAAAAAAGCTTGGGTAGTTTATTTGATAGCAAAATTTTCACTCAATTCGTTGGTATGCTTACTGCGCCACTAGCCACAGAAAATTTAGAAATAGCAAAAAGTATAGGTGAACTTCAACCGGGAATGATATTGGCACAAGATATACAAAATCATGAAAAACTTAAACTACTCAATGAAAAAACAGTACTTTCACAAGGACACATAGATAGCTTAGCAACACATCAAGAACACACCAAGAAAGTGATCGTTGCATATATACTGCATAAAAGTGATGAATAAGTTAAGTCATAAAGCTAATACGGAGTTGTAGACCTATGGAAGTTACTGATCGTCGCCCCTTAATTATCATCGTTGATGATGAACGAGAGATTTTGATGGCCTTAAAACGTACCTTAATGCAAGTTGACGTACGCATCGAATCATTCACCTCACCGCGTTTAGCGCTCGAATTTCTTCAAGATAACCAACCCGTATTAATCATCTCAGATCAACGTATGCCTGATATTACCGGTGATAAGTTACTGTCTGAAGTTAAACAACTTTGGCCAAATACCAAACGTATCATGTTAAGTGCCTATGAGGATTTTGATTCAGTCTCTGCCGGTTTTAATCAAGCCATCATTGAAAAATTTATTTCCAAACCTTGGAAAAACTCAGAATTAGTCATGCTAGTACAAGACAGCATAGGAGGGGAAAACACTTCGCCTGTTAAAAGCCAACTAGGCCAATCTATCATTGGTGAAAGCAGTAAAATCAGGCAATTACTTGATAGTATTTCGATTGCTGCTGGCGCCAATGTTCCTATATATATTCACGGTGAAACAGGTACAGGTAAGGAGCTAGTTGCTAAAGCTTGTCATGAGTCTGGCTGTAAACGAGAAGGAAAGTTTATTGCAGTTAATTGCGCTAATTTCTCTGAAACACTCATAGAATCTCAACTCTATGGCCACAAAAAAGGCGCTTTTACCGGTGCTGTCAGCGATCAAGAAGGCTTATTTGCTCAAAGTAACGGTGGCACAATATTTTTCGACGAAATTACCACATTACCAATGTCACTGCAGGCAAAATTACTCAGGGTAATTCAAGAGCGTGAATTTACCGCGTTAGGTGATAACAAGTTAATGGTGTTTGATGCCCAAATTATCGCAGCATCATCAGTAAAGTTGGCCGATGCGGTTAATAATGGGGAGTTTAGAGAAGATTTATTCTATCGCCTTAATGTTATTCCTTTAAATTTACCGCCGTTAAGAGATAGAGAGCAAGATGCGTATATCATTGCTCAACATTTTTTAGTGAAATACAATCAGCAACAACAAAAGAACTTCAGTAGCTTTAGCCGCGACGCCCGCAATTTTATCACCTCTTACCCTTGGCCAGGTAATGTTAGACAATTAGAAAATACCGTACACAGCGTGTGCATTATGAACTCTGGAACAGAAATATCTCTTGCCATGATCCAACCTTTACTCGCTGAATCGCTGAAGATAAATGAATCCGCAGCTAATAAGTTAAATGGTTCAATAACGCAATCAGTTGCTGCAGTATCATTGCCTCCATCGCACAACGACGAGATAATTCCATTGGAACTGGTAGAAAAAAATGCTATTGAACATGCTATTACGAAGTGCGATGGCAACATCACCAAAGCAGCGGCTTTACTTGAAGTAAATCCTTCAACAATTTATCGAAAAATACAAAAGTGGCTTTGATAACACAAAATAACTTTCTATCAATTCGTCTTTTCTCACTTTGAAGCGACATTTAATTGTTGCTTACAAATAAACCTTTGCGCTAGAATTGAATTTCGTTTAAATAAATTTAAACGTTTTGACTTGTCGGAGTGCCAAAGGGCTGAGATCGCGAAAGCGGGATCCGTAGAACCTGATTAGATTAATATCTGCGAAGGGAACAAGTGAGTAACTCCAATAGCTTTTGTCAAATATTGCCATTAGATCTGCTCCTCGTTACTACCCCCATAAAGCTCCGCCTAATTTTTATATAATAAAGGCGAGAGAACATGAGTTCAATTTCAAGACGCGAGCGTCGAAACCAAGCAGCAGAGTTTTTAAAAAATTTTGCTGATCAATCATTTCCAAACTCTAGAAAAATTTACGTACCCGGAAAAATACACGATATCCGTGTTGGTATGCGTGAAATAACCTTATCTGACACCTTAATCGGTGGCGGAAAGGACAACCCTACATATGAAAAAAATCCGCCATTATGTGTTTACGATACTTCTGGGTTCTATACCGACGACAGTGTCGACGTTGATGTCCATAAAGGTATTCCACGGTTACGTGAACAATGGATCACCTCACGTAACGATGTTGAGTTTTTAGCAGAGAATTCGTCGTCTTATAGCCAACAACGCTTAGCTGACGAGGGCCTTGACCATCTTCGTTTTGAACACTTACCGAAAGTGCGTAAAGCTAAAAAAGGTAAAAATGTCACGCAAATGCATTATGCCCGGCAAGGTATTATTACTCCTGAAATGGAATACATAGCCATTCGTGAAAACATCAAACGTCAAGATGTTAAAGACAAAATACTGCTACAACAGCATCAAGGGCAATCCTTTGGCGCTAGCATTCCTGAACAAATTACCGCCGAATTTGTGCGTGATGAAGTCGCCAGAGGCCGCGCGATTATCCCAGTCAATATCAACCACCCTGAAGTTGAACCTATGATCATCGGGCGAAACTTTCTGATTAAAGTTAATGCCAATATTGGTAACTCAGCAGTTACCTCTTCAATTGAGGAAGAAGTAGAAAAGTTGGTTTGGTCAACAAAATGGGGGGCAGACACCGTAATGGACCTGTCTACTGGTCGCAATATTCATGAAACGCGCGAATGGATTATTCGCAACTCTCCGGTGCCAATTGGCACGGTGCCTATTTATCAAGCCTTAGAAAAGGTTAACGGTGTTGCTGAAGATTTAACTTGGGAAATTTTTCGCGATACCTTAATCGAGCAAGCAGAACAAGGCGTTGATTACTTTACTATTCACGCCGGTGTATTACTGCGCTATGTACCTATGACCGCCAAACGCTTAACCGGTATTGTTTCTCGCGGTGGTTCGATTATGGCGAAGTGGTGTTTAGCCCATCACAAAGAAAACTTTCTCTACACCCATTTTGAAGACATTTGTGAAATATTAAAAACCTACGACGTCTCATTTTCGTTAGGCGATGGTTTACGTCCAGGTTCAATTGCCGATGCTAATGATGAAGCACAGTTTTCTGAGTTACGCACTTTAGGAGAATTAACGAAAATAGCTTGGCAGCATGACGTACAAACCATTATTGAAGGCCCCGGCCATGTGCCAATGCATATGATCCAAAAGAACATGGCCGAGCAATTAAAACATTGCGGCGAGGCACCTTTTTATACTTTAGGGCCATTAACAACCGATATTGCACCCGGTTATGATCACATTACTTCAGGCATAGGTGCCGCGAATATTGGTTGGTATGGTTGCGCCATGCTTTGTTACGTTACCCCGAAAGAGCATTTAGGCTTACCTAATAAAGAAGATGTCAAAGAAGGTTTAATGACCTATAAAATTGCCGCTCATGCCGGTGATTTAGCCAAAGGCCATCCGGGTGCACAAATTCGCGATAATGCCATGTCTAAAGCGCGTTTTGAATTTCGTTGGTACGATCAATTCAACATTGGTTTAGATCCTGAAAAAGCACGCGCTTATCACGATGAAACCTTGCCACAAGAATCTGGCAAAGTTGCGCATTTTTGTTCTATGTGTGGCCCTAAATTTTGTTCAATGAAAATATCTCAAGAAGTACGGGATTATGCCGCAGGCTTAGATGATGCTGCTAATAACGAACAGCATATTGAAATCAAGCTGCTGGATGAAACTGTCAGTATTTCCACTCAAGGTATGGCTGAAAAGTCAGCTGAATTTAAAGCCACTGGCAGCGAACTTTATCACCCGCTTGAAACGCCTCAGAGCAAGTCGCAGCGCTAGGTAGCCAGATGCCAACTATTGCTATTATTGGCGCCGGCTTAATGGGCCGCTTGTTAGCCTTGTCGTTAAATCGACAAGGCTACAGGGTAACGCTATTTGATAAAGACCATAAAAACGGTCAACAAAGTGCCGCCTATTCCGCCGCAGGATTATTAACTCCGCTTGGTGAAGCAATGCACAGCCCTGCTAATATTGTCGCTATGGGCTTTGCCGCCTTACCTTTATGGCCGGAATTACTCACGACACTGAGTGGTTATAGCTTTTTTCAACAATCTGGCTCGTTAGTTGTTAGCCATGAGCAAGACAAAGCCGACGGCCAAAGGCTTAGCAGGTTTTTAGCTCATCATTACCCAAATCATGCCCAACACCACTTAAACCGCGAGCAACTTGCCGCACTGGAGCCGGAGCTAGCGCATAAATTTTCACAAGCACTATATTTGCCGGGCGAAGGGCAAATAGGTAATCGAAAATTACTCATTGCATTGCATCAGCAACTCACTGACGAAGGGGTTGAGTGGCGCAGCAAAACGCCGGTCGTCAGCATTAACAGTGATAGCTTTGCCCGCGGTTGCGAACTACATTTTCGTAATCCTCTACAGTCAAACAACATTGAGCAGCAATCATTTGATCTCGCTATTGACTGCCGTGGCATTGGCGCCAGAAAATCGACAAAAAGCGAGTTAAAAAGCCGGCTAAATAACAAAGCAGAACTTAGCGATTTACGTGCAGTTCGTGGTGAACTTTTTCAACTTTTTGCGCCTCAAGTTAACATTTTAAGACCGGTCAGGCTAATGCATCCTCGCTATCAACTTTATATCGCATCAAAAGGTAAGGGTCATTATGTGGTAGGCGCAACGGAAATTGAAAGTGATGATGCATCACCAATGACGGTGCGCTCCGCGATGGAATTACTCAGCGCTGCTTACAGTGTGCATCCGGGTTTTGCAGAGGCAAATATCCGCCAGCATATCAGTCAAGTTCGGCCCGCATTTAGCGACAATCAGCCGAAAATAATGGCAAAAAATTCCTTAATACAGGTGAACGGTCTTTACCGCCATGGTTTTTTAATTGCTCCCATCGTGCTGTCCCAAATACTCGAGCATGTAAATAACGTAATGCAAAAGCAGCAAAGGCCTATTGATGATTATCAATACAGTGATTTACTGCCAATTATTCAAAGTTAGTCAGACATTAGCAAACCACCCATGACATCAAAATGAGACAAGAAATGAAAATTTATATTAATGGCCAGGTGTTTGAACTTTCTCACTTACCCACGCCCATGAATATTACCTCAGTGCTGGCAACAAGCTTGCCGAATAACCAGCAACAACTAAGCTTTGCTTTAGCACTCAATGGTGACTTTATTGGTCGTGAAGCGTACGACACCACACACGTTCAACACCACGACAGTATTGATCTACTGTTCCCCATTGTTGGAGGTTAAGTCATGACATTATCTATTTATGGTCAGCAGCTTAATAGCCGATTACTGATAGGTTCGGCATTGTACCCTTCACCGGAAGTAATGCAGCAAGCCATCATCGCCAGTAGTTCACAAGTCGTCACTTTATCGCTGAAGAGGCAGAATCCTTTGGCACAATCTGGGGAAAAGTTTTGGCGTTACATTGTAGAAAGTGTCGAGAAAAACCAAGGTTTTCTGCTGCCAAATACCGCGGGTTGTCAAAGCGCGAAAGAAGCCATCACCTTAGCCAAAATGAGTCGTGAATTATTTAAAACAGATTGGATAAAACTCGAAGTAATTGGCGATGATTATAACTTGCAGCCTGATCCGATAGAGCTATTAATTGCCACTGAACAGTTACTCGCTGATGGTTTTAAAGTATTACCCTATTGCACCGACGATTTAGTCATTTGCCAACGTTTATATCAGCTTGGTTGCCAAGTTATTATGCCATGGGCATCACCTATTGGCACAGGAAAAGGCCTAATGAATCCTTATAACTTAGCCAGTATACGCCACCGATTACCAGACGCGACGTTAATACTCGATGCTGGCATCGGTAAGCCTTCAGATGCCTGTATCGCCATGGAAATGGGCTTTGATGGTGTGCTACTCAATAGTGCAATAGCTCTTGCTGATAATCCGGTATTAATGGCGAAAGCTTTTGCATCTGCAATCTCTGCCGGAGAATCAGCCTATATAGCAGGAACGATGCCCGAACGGCAAACGGCTCATGCCAGCACACCAACACTCGATTCGCCATTTTGGCATAATCCGGAGCATAACCAATGACATTTAATGCTTTATCGCCAGTGAGTAGATTAAAACACAAAGCGATTATTTGGACTATTTCTGGTGCTGACTGCTCCGGAGGCGCAGGTATTGCCGCTGATATAAAGACCGGTCACAGCCTTAATGTTGAAGTTTGCCATTTAATTACCGCTAATACCGTACAGAATTCTGAGCAGTTAAGAGCAATTAATCCAACAACAGTCGATATTTTAGATGCACAGGCGCAAGCCCTGCGCTTTGACAAACCACCAAGCGTCATAAAGATAGGTTTAATTGCCAATAGCGGGCAAGTCATTTGGTTAGTGACTTTATTAAAAGCACTTAAACAACAGTTAGCTAATGTAATCGTTGTTTACGATCCGGTCGGCCAGGCAAGTGTTGGCGGTAATTTATCAAGCTTAACACCACTGACATTACGCCCGTTACTAGCTCTAATTGATGTTATTACGCCAAACCTTCTCGAAGCGAAACAGTTAAGCACTTTGTCATCAACCAACATCAAGCATAATCCCCTGAGCCTCGCCGAATATATAGTAACCTTGGGCTGCAAAGCTGTTATTATCAAAGGTGGCCACACTAAAAGCTCAGTATCGAGTGAATTAGCGAAGCATTGTCCGGACTTATGCTTACAAAGCTTGAACTCCACCTCAAGTCCGATATCGATAAAAACATTCGAATTAAGCTCACCGAGAATAGCGACAAGTTATAGCCACGGTGGCGGCTGCAGTTTTGCCAGTGCCTTAGCCAGTTTTCTTGCTCATGACTATCTACTGCGTGATGCTTTCACCCTCACTAAAGCATTTATTAACCAAGGCTTGTCTTTATCGCGAAAATTAGTAAAAAACCATGAAAATCAACAATATTATGGCGCCTTTGAACAGGGTTCGTGGCCAACCAAAGCAGAACATTTCCCACAAGTTATCAGCCCATTAGCGCTACAACACAGAACATTAACAAAGTTTCCTGCTCTTGATTTAGCCGCTAAAGAAAAACTTGGCCTCTATCCTGTCATTGATTCTCTAGTGTGGCTTAAGCGCTTACTGCCATTGCAGTTTAAAATTATTCAATTGCGCATTAAAGGTAAAAAACCTGCGGCACTAGCGCCAATAATAAAACAAGCCGTACAGCTGGCGAGAGAATATGGCTGTCGATTATTTATTAATGATCATTGGCAACTGGCAATTAAGTATGGTGCCTATGGCGTTCATATCGGACAAGAGGATTTAGAAAATGCTGATTTGTCGGCTATCACTAATGCCGGCTTACGATTAGGGATCAGTACCCATGGCTGTTACGAGTTTTTATTAGCCAAACAACTACAGCCTTCTTATCTTGCTATTGGCGCTATATTTCCAACGAAAACAAAGGATATGACAGGACAAATTCAAGGCTTGGAAAACTTAAGGCAAATATTACCACTTAGCGGTTCGGTTCCCGTTGTGGCAATTGGCGGTATCAACCAGCAACGTATTAAACAGGTATGGCAAACGGGGGTCAGTGCCGTTGCCGTAGTGACTGCCATAACAGAAGCTCAAGACCCCATTGCCGCGACCAAAAATATGCAAGCCTTACTCGATTAAGCATGACTAAATCTGCGGTACTAACGAGTCATGGCAATAATTTCAGGGTGATGAATAAACTCATCGAGTTCGTCTTGAGCATTAGGAAATTGTTGCCGGTGTTTTTGTAATATCGCGATAGCTTTGGTCATCGCTAACCGAGATTGAGTGTCAAGTTCAGCAGCCTCATGCTCATTACTATTGCTGATGCTAGGCAGCTGCTGTCGAATAAAATTCATATCAATTTTATTACCAGGGCAAGATTTACTGGTGCGATAACGCGACGAAATAATATTCTGATCCGCCAAAACATTCATTTCTCGATGCCCAATCACTTTACTTACCGGTATCGAAAACTCTGTCATGAGTCGCTGTATTAAACTATATAGGCTTTCATATTGTGCCGGGGTAAAATCATCTTTATCACCATGACCAATACAGCAAATGCCTAAAGAACGACTATTTAAACCTAAGGCATGAGCGCCGGTTTTATTGCTTGGTCGACCCTTTTCAACAGTGCCATCGGCCTTTTCATTGTGCTTATCGTTAATAATAACAAAGTGGTAACCTATACCCGACCAATTCCTCGCTTTATGCCACTCATCAATCATATCCCGATCGCAATTTTCTCCGCTAAAAGCCGCGGTGTGCACAACTATATATTCTGGATACATATCAATTTTCCTTAATTTTTTTCACCAATAGACGATTTAATGAGATACCTGATTAAGTTGAGTTTTTGCTGTTAAAAAATAGGTAAGCCGCCGGTAATCACTTGCTTTACGCCAGAGGCGACAAATTTGCCAACATTCGCACCAAAACCATTAGCTTTGACGTGTATACCATCAAGCTCAGTTTTCAAATGACTATTGGCTTGCTTAAGTTTGTTCACCTGCTCAGTTAACGCAGGGGCTTTTTTTTCTAACTCAGCAATAATCTCAGTAATATTTTCAACTTGCTTAGCGGCTGCTTGGGCTTTGTTAATAACAACATCAGCTTCTTGCTGGAATTGCGCCGAATAATCTGTTTTTTCCACCTCTTTAACCAAGCTATCGAGGTGATCACGAAATTCATTAATGTAGTTGTTTATTTTGTTATCTAAAACTTGCTTGGTTTCATCAGCTGACTTCCTAAATTCCTCACTGACATATGCGTTGAAAAGCTCTTCATTAGCCTTCATGGCCATCCTCCAAATTTAATGATTAAATAAGCACTATTGTTCAGCTTTTTTTCGTAATACTGATATCACTGACGCCTGAATAACCTCATTTACGTTTGTTGCAAAATTATCCTTAATGTTTGCTAATCCTTGCTTCGCGCTTGCCAAGGTACGAGAAAAATCACCTTTAGTACTTTTACTGACACCATCAAGGAATAACTTACCTGAGTTAATGATATCGCCAGCACTAGGTACCACGACATTTTTACCAAATACAACAGCAATAGCACCTTGTCCAAAACCATCAATAACACTGGCTAAAACACCTTCAGAAGAAAGTAGGTTGTTGGTTTTCAAGTACATCATGTTATTTTGATAAGCAATTTCATTTTCATGGGTCCAAGCTAATAGCGCATCAAAGTGTGTTTGACTGTCAGCAACAGTTATAAAAACTGTTGCTGAAATATCGCTAACACTATTTTCTCTGTCCTGAGCTAAGCTCATTTCTTGTGCTGCTTGAAAGTCTTGCAGTTTTTTGTCAATAACTGTTTTTTCTAACTGCAAGCCTTCGATACAAGTAGTTTTAGCATTTACGCCGATACTGTTAGTTGCATTTAGCTGACCAAAGTAATCTGCAGCAGCTTTTGCCGCTTGTAATTCAAGCGTTTTGTCCTCTGGATATTTTTTACTCTCTTGCAATAATTTTTCAGCTTGTTGCTCTGCTGAACTCACGAGCTCAACTAAGCCCTTCACCTCGCCATCGACCAAAGATAGACAATGTCGTTTTGAATGATCAAAAAGCTCGCTAATTTCGCTATTCGTTTTGATCATAGCTAATCTTAGTACCGCCAAATTTTGGTAGTAACTTTGCTGTACTTGCGCTGTCATCAACAACTTTATTTGCTTGTTTCGATCATTAACCAATGCTGTCATCTGATGGTCTTTAACACTTAATTGCTTAATAATTTGCTCTGCTTGCTTATTTGACTGACTAAGATGCTCAATCACTTGTGTCATTTCATTATTTGCTACACAGCCGCTTAAACACAAAGTAAATACCACACCGATTATCGGCCATTGCTTAACAATGCTCATATCCATTTCTCCACTATCCCTTGCTATCTAAGCGCGCTTTTTTAATGATTTGATTACGTATATTCGTGACATTTACGTCATTATTAACTAAACCTCGCATATTGGTTTCAAGGCTACTTAGCGAGATATTGGCGATAGGCTTAAAGCTGGGTGTCGGTTCAATATTTGCTAAGGTCAATTTGGTTTGTTTTTGAGTTTCGATCGAATCCAACAACTTATTAAAAAACTGTCGAATTCTTAATGTGATAGATTCTGACATAAAGCCAAGGAAAAAAGCCGCAACTAAAAATGCCGGCAAATTGTTTAAATTACTGATATCAAAACTCGCGATACCTGAAGAGATCATCGCTAAAAAAATAATACTGATAAAGGGTGCAATAGCTAATCGTGGAAATAGCATGACATAAACTTGCGATGAAAAAGCTAGGTCGTCTTCTTCTTGACGGTTTTTAGTGAGACGAATTAGCCAAACAATATTATTAATGAGGACGCCAAACCAAGTCCAAAATATCAATTGTACTATCCAAGGTAATCGGTTCAGCCATTCGAATGACATATATGCATCCATCGAACTAACATACTTTTCCACTTGCGCTATATATTGCTGCTCTCGGCTATGTTGCAACTTAACCAAAGCAAACATGGTTTGAAACGCTTGCTGACCTGATGCTTCATTGAATAACGTTACGTCCGTTAATGGCGGTAATCGGTTATTCGCTTGGGCTTCATCAAGTAAACGAAAAAATGATTCTGCTGGATACAACTGTTGAGCTGTATCAAGTTCCTGGTTGTTAACAATTAAATTCATAGCGCCAGCGATATCAGGCAAAAAATACATACCTAGGCGATTGGTCAGCACTTCATGGCTCGCCTTAGCCACCGCCACCCTTCCTTGTAATAAAGAAACTTTTAAGGCAGAAAATTTTTGCTCTAATACTTTGCGGGTATTGTCTACTTCTTCAGGAGTGATGACCTTATTTAGTTCATATTCCAGCAGCTCAACATTTAGTGTTTGCCTATCAATAACAATGCCTTGTTGAAATATTGAAAGCGAATTTTCACAGTTATCAAGACAAGGCTCAGCTTGGTTAGCGTAACTTGCAATGAGATAAATAATGGCGACAAAAACGAGTAAACTAAGTGAGAAAAATTGCGCGGCTATTGGTGTCGTAAAATAGCGTTTATACCAAGGAGATTGGCTTGCTACGTATTCTCTTGCCAATCGATTTAATAGCTCAGCAGAAGAAGCGCCACCGGTGATTTTTGATTGCTTTTCGTCCATGTTCAACAAGCCCTATTTACCTTTTTACAACTATAACTTAGTATGTTTTTCGTACAAGTCAATTTAAGGGTATGCCAAAAAATAGCTAACCTTCTATGAAAAAAAGAGTTTTACTGGCAATTAATATTTGCAGCAATGCAATACTTGCCGTAGCTATGAGCTCACTATTTTCACTATATATTGCTGACTTACTTGCAGCTCATCCAAAAGGAAAGCACTAACAAGCAACTGTCATGACCAGAACTATACTAGCGAGGTCGGTCGTTATTTTTACTGCTAAGTAATACTTTGAACTTGGATTTAGACTTGAATTCCAGTGTTTT
>CAJXUN010000065.1 GCA_913061475.1 uncultured Colwellia sp.
CGATAGTACCAACGTTAACGTGCGGTTTATTACGTTCAAATTTTGCTTTAGCCATTTTTCAATTACCTTAAAGTTTATTAAAAGCCCGGCCAAAAGACCGAGCCAGACTTTCAAAAAGCCTTACTAAGATTCAATTATTTTGTCGGCAACAGCCTTTGGCGCTTCGCTATATTGCTGAAACTCCATGGCATATGATGCTCGACCTTGAGTTGCACTACGTAATGCCGTAGCGTAACCAAACATTTCAGATAGTGGCACAAGTGCATTCACTACCTTAGAACCAGCTGGACCTTCGTCCATGCCATCGATCATGCCACGACGACGATTTAAATCGCCAACGACATCACCCATGTTTGCTTCTGGCGTAATAACTTCAACTTTCATCATTGGCTCTAAAATTACCGGAGACGCTTTTAGCACCCCTTGTCTAAAACCTATTGATGCAGCGACTTTAAACGCCATTTCGTTAGAGTCAACGTCGTGAAAAGAACCATCATAGAGCGTGACCTTGATGTCTAATAACGGGTAACCCGCTAACACACCGCTGTCCATTTGCTCTCTACAGCCCTTCTCAATTGACGGGATATATTCTTTAGGAATAATACCACCAACAATTTCGTTAACAAACTCGAAGCCTTCGCCTTCTGGCAAAGGTTCCAATTTCAACCAAACATGACCAAATTGACCACGACCACCTGATTGACGAACAAATTTACCTTCCACTTCTACTGTTGAACGAATAGTTTCTCGATAAGCCACTTGTGGATTACCAACATTACATTCAACGCTAAATTCGCGTTTCATGCGTTCAACTAAGATATCGAGGTGTAATTCCCCCATACCAGAAATGATGGTTTGACCCGTATCCTCATCAGAGACAACTCTAAATGATGGGTCTTCTGCGGCCAATTTACCTAACGCTACCGCCATTTTTTCTTGGGCAGCGACAGTTTTTGGCTCAACTGCTACAGAAATAACTGGTTCTGGAAATTCCATACGCTCGAGTGTGATGACATGATTTGCATCACATAAAGTGTCACCGGTAGTAACATCTTTAAGTCCTATAGCCGCGGCTATATCACCCGCTCGTACTTCTTTAATTTCCTTACGGTCATTTGCATGCATTTGCACAATACGACCTAAACGTTCTTTCTTACCTTTCACAGGATTGTATATACTGTCGCCAGTTTTTACTACACCTGAATAAACACGAAAGAACGTTAGTGTACCGACAAAAGGGTCAGTTGCGATTTTAAATGCTAAAGCAGAAAATGGTGCTTTATCATCAGCCTCACGACAATCTTCAGTTTCGTTTTTGTCATTATTAATACCTTTTATCGCTTCAACATCTGTTGGCGCAGGTAAAAACTCTATGACAGCATCAAGTACTGCTTGAACGCCTTTATTTTTGAATGCAGAGCCACAAGAACAAAGGACAATTTCATTGTTTAGCGTACGAATACGTAATGCAGATTTTATTTCTGCTTCAGATAACTCACCTTCTTCAAGGTATTTATCCATTAATACTTCAGAGGCTTCTGCGGCTTCAGAAACAAGGTTTTCATGCCATTCTTCGGCAAGTTCTTGCATATCTGCTGGGATATCTTCATAAGTAAATGTCATGCCCTGGTCACTTTCGTTCCAGTTAATGGCTTTCATTTTGATTAAATCGACAACACCAGAAAAGTCATCTTCAGCACCAATTGCTAAATGAATAGGTACTGCATTAGCTTTCAAGCGAGAATTAAGTTGCTCAACAACAGATAAGAAATCAGCACCTGTACGGTCCATCTTATTTACAAAAACTAAACGCGGCACGGAATATTTTTCCATTTGGCGCCATACGGTTTCTGTTTGTGGTTGAACTCCTGAAGAGCCACATAGCACTAATACTGCCCCATCTAATACACGTAAAGAACGCTCTACTTCAATAGTAAAGTCTACGTGACCAGGGGTATCAATGATATTAATATGGTGGTCTTCAAATTGTGCTTCCATCCCTTTCCAAAAACAAGTTGTTGCAGCCGAGGTAATGGTTATCCCACGCTCTTGCTCTTGCTCCATCCAATCCATGGTGGCTGCGCCATCATGAACTTCGCCGATCTTATGTGAAAGACCAGTATAGAAAAGTACCCTTTCTGTTGTTGTCGTTTTACCGGCATCGACATGAGCACAAATACCAATATTTCGGTAACGCTCGATAGGGGTTATACGTGCCACAATTTCTTCCTCTTTCTGAGAGTTTTTCTCAGATTATAAAACAGTTGTGGCTATCACTCGGTATCGAACTTGATACTAGGTGATAACCACGGCATTACACTTATAAAATAACTAACAATTATGTTAGCTATTTTATCCCTACCAACGGTAGTGAGCGAATGCTTTGTTAGCTTCGGCCATACGGTGAACGTCTTCACGTTTCTTAACCGCTGAACCTTTGCTGTCAGACGCATCTAACATTTCGTTAGCTAGGCGCTGAGCCATTGATTTTTCACCACGTTTACGAGCTGCTTCAACTAACCAACGCATGGCTAGTGCATTACGACGCACAGGACGAACTTCAACTGGAACTTGGTAAGTAGAACCACCAACACGACGAGATTTAACTTCCACTTGTGGGCGGATGTTATCTAGCGCTGTTTCGAATAACTCTAAGTGAGTTTTTTCAGTGTTCTTTTCAGTTAAAATGTCTAATGCACCGTATACGATTTTTTCTGCAGTAGATTTTTTACCATCAACCATAAGGATGTTGATGAATTTTGCTAAAAGTTCGTTATGGAACTTAGGATCTGGCAATATCTTACGTTGCCCTACGACGCGTCTTCTTGGCATCTTAATTCTCCGTTATATTCAGGATAAACCCAAAATGTAATATGTTATTTGGCCTTACTTAACGTTTCTATTCGTTAGCTTCTTTATAAGCTAAGAAAGGGAAACTTAAGATTTAGGTCGTTTAGCACCGTATTTAGAACGGCCTTGTCTTCTGTCGCTTACACCTGAACAATCAAGCGCGCCACGAACGGTGTGGTAACGCACACCTGGTAAATCTTTAACACGACCACCGCGAATCAAAATAACGCTATGCTCTTGTAAGTTGTGACCTTCACCGCCGATGTATGAAGTTACTTCGAAGCCGTTAGTTAAACGAACACGAGCAACTTTACGAAGTGCTGAGTTAGGTTTTTTTGGTGTAGTTGTATACACACGAGTACATACGCCACGACGTTGTGGACAAGCTTGTAACGCTGGAACGTTACTTTTAGTTACTTGTCTTACACGTGGTTTACGTACTAATTGGTTAATAGTTGCCATTAAATAGCTCCCGATTAGTTAAATTTGTGTAAATTCCAATCAATGGGGAAATTTACACCCTTATAAACGTGAAAATCCGCGACTCTAAATTCTATACACAAAAGGTACGGAATATAGGGTCGCGGAATTCTATAGGTCAAGCTTTAACCTGTCAAGCTTTACTCGCACATGACAGGTTAATCTTCTACTTTTACTGATTTATCGACTACTATTCACTCGTAGAGGTTAAATCTGCGTTCAAAGCATCTGTTAATGCTTGTGCTGCTTCATCAGCTGATACTGTTACTTCTTCAACCGGAACGGCGTTTTTAGCACGCGCACGTTCTTGATGGTAAGAATAACCAGTACCTGCTGGGATTAAGCGACCAACAATAACGTTTTCTTTCAAGCCACGAAGTTTGTCTTTCTTACCAGCTACTGCTGCTTCAGTAAGTACACGCGTCGTTTCTTGGAAAGATGCAGCTGAGATGAATGACTCAGTTGCTAATGATGCTTTGGTAATACCCATCATTTGCATTTCGTATTCAGCTGGTTGTTTGCCTGCAGCTTCTAACTCACGATTAGAGATATTTACACGAGCAACTTCTAGGATTTCACCTTTAAGGAAGTTACTATCACCTGCATCTAAGATCTCACACTTGCGGATCATTTGACGCACGATAACTTCAATGTGCTTATCGTTAATCTTAACACCTTGTAAACGGTATACTTCTTGTACTTCGTTAACAATGTAGTTAGCTACTGGTGCAACACCACGTAAACGTAAGATATCGTGTGGAGATTCTGGACCATCGGCAATTACTTCACCTTTAAGTACAGATTCACCTTCAAACACGTTTAACTGACGCATTTTAGGGATCATCTCTTCGTATACTTCACCACTTGGTTGAGTGATTAATAGACGTACTTTACCTTTTGTTTCTTTACCGAAAGCAATAATACCTGTTTTCTCAGCTAAAATAGCTGGAAGCTTAGGCTTACGCGCTTCGAATAAATCAGCAACACGTGGCAAACCACCGGTAATATCACGAGTTTTCGACGATGCTTGTGGAATACGCGCTAGCGCGTCACCAATACCAACTTCCGCGCCATCTTCAAGGTTAATAATTGCATTACCTGGTAAGAAGTATTGTGCCGGAATTTCAGTACCCGCTATCATCACGTCATTGCCTTTAGCATCAACCAATTTAACTGCAGGGCGCATTTCTTTACCCGCTGAGTTACGTTGACCCGCTTCAGTGACTACGATGCTTGATAAACCCGTAAGCTCATCTGTTTGACGAACCATAGTTACGCCATCGATAAGTTCAACGAATTGAACCTTACCCGCTACCTCAGTGATAATTGGATGCGTATGCGGATCCCAATTAGCAATGATATCGCCTGATGTAATTGCTTCACCATCTTTCTTATTAAGAATCGTACCGTAAGGCACTTTGTAACGCTCTTTCTCACGACCAAGCTCATCAATTACGGTCAGTTCAGATGAACGTGAAGTAATCACTAAGTGATCTTCTGAGTTAGTTACAAATTTAGCGTTTTGTAATTTCAGTGTACCTGTGTTCTTAACTTGTACGTTGTTTTCAGCTGATGCACGAGATGCCGCACCACCGATATGGAACGTACGCATGGTTAACTGTGTACCAGGTTCACCGATAGATTGTGCTGCCACAACACCAATCGCTTCACCTTGGTTGATCATATGACCACGAGCCAAATCACGGCCGTAACAATGAGCACAAATACCAAAATCAGTTTTACAAGTGATGATTGAACGAACTTTCATTTGATCAATTGAATTTTCTTCAATGAAATCACATAAAGCTTCGTCAATTAGGGTATTACGTGGAAGTAATACTTCATCAGTACCTGGTTTAACAACATCTTCAGCTACAACACGACCAAGAACACGTTCACGTAACGGCTCAACAACATCACCACCTTCAATCAATGGTGTCATTTGTAGACCGTCTAACGTGCCACAATCATGTTCAGTAACAACCAAATCTTGTGCAACGTCAACTAAACGACGTGTTAAGTAACCCGAGTTAGCTGTTTTCAATGCCGTATCGGCCAAACCTTTACGCGCACCATGAGTTGAGATGAAGTACTGTAATACGTTCAAACCTTCACGGAAGTTAGCAGTGATTGGTGTTTCGATGATTGAACCATCTGGTTTTGCCATCAAACCACGCATACCTGCTAGCTGACGAATCTGTGCAGCACTACCACGAGCACCTGAATCCGCCATCATATAGATAGAGTTGAAAGAGTCTTGCTCCTCTGGCTCACCTTTAGCGTTAATCACGGTCTCTTTTGATAAGTTGTCCATCATCGCTTTCGAGATTTTCTCGTTGGCAGATGACCAAATATCAATAACTTTGTTGTATTTTTCACCTTGAGTTACAAGACCTTGTTCAAACTGCGTTTGAATCTCTGCAACTTCTTCTTCTGAATCTTCTATGATGGTGTATTTCGCCGCTGGAATTACCATATCGTCGATACCAACTGAAGCACCCGCGATCATCGCGTAGTGGAAACCGGTGTACATAATGTGGTCAGCAAAGATAACAGTATCTTTAAGACCTAAGTTACGGTACGCATGGTTAATCAGTTTTGAAATAGGCTTTTTACCTAATGGCTGATCGATTAGATCATAAGGCATGCCGTCTGGACATACTTGCCATAAAATGGCACGACCTATTGTCGTATCACGTAAGGTAATTTTTGGTTCAAGCACACCATCAGCATTACGAACATGTTCAGTAATACGGATTTTAACGCGGGCATGAAGCTCAGCAAAACCTGTACGGTAAGCTTTTTCAGCTTCTTTGATGTCGGTAAATACCATACCTTCACCTAAACCATTTACACGATCGCGTGTCAGGTAATATAAACCTAATACAACATCTTGTGATGGTACGATGATAGGATCACCGTTAGCTGGTGAAAGTACGTTGTTCGTTGACATCATCAACGTACGTGCTTCCATTTGTGCTTCGATTGTCAACGGTACGTGTACCGCCATTTGGTCACCATCGAAATCGGCGTTATATGCCGCACAAACTAATGGATGCAAATGAATCGCTTTACCTTCAATCAATACAGGTTCAAACGCTTGGATACCCAATCTATGAAGTGTTGGTGCACGGTTAAGCATAACCGGATGTTCACGAATTACTTCATCAAGTACATCCCAAACTTCAGCGCCTTCACGTTCAACTAATTTCTTAGCTGCTTTAATCGTTGTTGCTAAACCACGTGCTTCTAGTTTACCGTAAATAAATGGCTTGAATAACTCTAACGCCATTTTCTTAGGTAAACCACACTGATGTAAGCGTAGCGTTGGACCAACGGTAATTACAGAACGACCAGAGTAATCAACACGCTTACCCAATAAGTTCTGACGGAAACGACCTTGCTTACCTTTAATCATATCGGCAAGAGATTTAAGAGGACGCTTGTTAGAGCCTGTAATTGCACGACCACGACGACCATTATCTAATAATGCATCAACTGATTCTTGTAACATACGCTTTTCGTTACGTACGATGATATCCGGTGCTACTAGATCTAGCAGACGTTTTAAACGGTTGTTACGGTTGATTACACGACGGTATAAGTCGTTTAAATCAGACGTTGCAAAACGGCCACCATCCAATGGTACCAACGGACGTAAGTCTGGTGGTAAAATTGGTAAAACGTTCATGATCATCCACTCAGGCTTATTGCCTGAAGCTGCGAATGCTTCCATTAATTTCAAACGTTTAGTGATTTTTTTACGTTTTGTTTCGCTGCCAATCTCAGGCAACTCTTCACGCATTTGCGCTACTTCACCGTCAAGGTCGATCTGTTGTAATAACGCAAGAACCGCTTCTGCACCCATTAAGGCGTCAAATTCGTCACCGTGCTCTTCTAACGCATCAAGATATTCTTCTTCAGTTAGAATTTGGCTTTTCTCTAGTGTCGTCATACCAGGTTCGGTAACAACATAAGATTCAAAATAAAGCACACGCTCAATATCACGTAGCGTCATGTCTAATAATAGACCGATACGTGAAGGCAATGACTTTAAGAACCAAATGTGAGCAACTGGACTTGCTAATTCGATATGACCCATACGGTCACGACGAAC
Organism: uncultured Colwellia sp.; assembly: GCA_913061475.1. Taxonomy (GTDB): domain Bacteria; phylum Pseudomonadota; class Gammaproteobacteria; order Enterobacterales; family Alteromonadaceae; genus Cognaticolwellia. The sequence continues at coordinate 7,448 of CAJXUN010000065.1, forward strand.
TTTAGTTAATGTAACTTCAACGCCACATTTTTCACAAATGACACCACGATGCTTAAGGCGTTTGTATTTGCCACAAAGACATTCGTAGTCTTTAACTGGTCCAAAAATACGTGCACAGAACAAACCATCACGTTCCGGCTTAAAAGTACGATAGTTAATCGTCTCAGGTTTCTTTACCTCACCAAATGACCATGAACGAATCATGTCAGGTGAAGCTAGCCCGATGCGAATACCATCGAACTCTTCTGTTTGATTTTGTTGCTTAAGAAACTTAAGTAAATCTTTCACACACTCTCTCCTGTCGGAGTTAAATACCGGAGAGAACAGTAATCTGTTCTCTCCCTGTACTGACTTTCAGTATTAACTAAGCGTCAGCAATGTAGCTTGAGGTAGCTTAGTCCTGATCTAATTCGATGTTGATACCCAACGAACGAATTTCTTTCAACAATACGTTGAATGATTCAGGGATACCCGGCTCCATGCGATGATCACCGTCAACTAAGTTTTTATACATCTTAGTACGACCGTTAACATCATCAGATTTAACCGTTAACATTTCTTGCAAGGTATAAGCAGCACCGTATGCTTCTAATGCCCATACTTCCATCTCACCGAAACGCTGACCACCAAACTGTGCTTTACCACCTAATGGTTGTTGCGTTACCAACGAGTATGAACCCGTAGAACGCGCATGCATTTTGTCATCAACTAAATGGTTCAGTTTCAACATATACATGTAACCAACAGTCACTGGACGCTCAAAGTTACGACCGGTACGGCCATCAGTAAGCGTAAACTGACCACTTTCAGGCATATCAGCAAGTTTAAATAAGTCTTTAATCTCTTTTTCACTAGCACCATCAAATACTGGTGTAGCAATTGGAAGACCTGCGCGTAAGTTACCTGCTAAACGCATTACTTCATCATCCGAGAATGAATCAATATCGACTTCTTGGCGAGACTCACCTAAGTTGTAAACTTCTTTCAAGAATTCACGTAGTTTGTGAATTTCTAGCTGAGCTTCCAACATACGGTTAATTTTTTCACCGATACCACGTGCAGCCATACCTAAATGTGTTTCTAGGATCTGACCAATGTTCATTCGTGATGGTACACCCAACGGGTTAAGTACAACATCAACTGGCACACCGTGCTCATCGTATGGCATATCTTCAACAGGTACTACGTTTGAAATAACACCCTTGTTACCATGACGACCGGCCATTTTATCACCTGGCTGGATACGACGCTTAACTGCTAAATAAACTTTAACAATTTTTAACACACCTGGTGCTAAGTCATCACCTTGGGTGATCTTACGACGCTTAACTTCATATTTCTTATCGAAATCAGCTTTAATATTGTCATATTGCTCAGCAATTTGCTCAAGTTCAGACTGCTGACCTTCATCAGCCAAGTTTTGAACTAACCACTTGTCGCGTGACATGCTGTTAAGATCTGATTCATTTAAACCAGCAGATAGAAGCAGCTTCTTCGCACGAGCATAAATGCCATCTTCTAGAATACTAAACTCATCACCCAAGTCTTTCTTAACTTGTTTAAGTTGCATTTCTTCAATTTCAACAGCACGAGCATCTTTCTCTACACCATCACGGGTGAAGATTTGAACGTCAATGATGGTACCAGACACTGAGTTAGGTACACGTAAAGAGCTGTCTTTAACATCAGCTGCTTTTTCACCAAAGATAGCTCGTAAAAGTTTTTCTTCTGGCGTTAATTGCGTTTCACCTTTAGGAGTAACTTTACCCACTAAGATGTCGCCACCGTTTACTTCAGCGCCAATATAAACAACACCTGCTTCATCTAATTTAGATAATGCAGATTCGCCAACATTTGGAATATCAGCAGTAATCTCTTCACTGCCTAGCTTAGTATCACGAGCGATACACGTTAACTCTTGAATATGGATAGTCGTAAAACGATCTTCAGTAGCAACACGCTCAGATAACAACATTGAATCCTCAAAGTTGTAACCATTCCAAGGCATGAACGCGATACGCATGTTTTGGCCAAGTGCCAATTCACCCATATCTGTTGAAGGACCATCTGCTAAAACATCACCACGAACTACAGGCTCAGCCATACGACATAGTGGACGTTGGTTGATACAAGTGTTTTGGTTCGAACGGGTGTATTTCGTTAAGTTATAAATATCAATACCAGCTTCACCAGCCACCATTTCATTTTCATTAACTTTTACAACGATACGTGAAGCATCAACGTAATCAACAACACCACCACGTTTAGCGACAACGGTTACACCAGAATCAACAGCAACTATTTTTTCCATACCTGTACCTACAAGTGGTTTGTCCACTTTAAGTGTAGGTACTGCTTGACGTTGCATGTTCGAGCCCATCAAGGCACGGTTAGCATCATCATGTTCTAGGAACGGAATCAGTGATGCCGCGACAGATACGATTTGTTGTGGTGATACATCCATATACTGAACTTGTTCAGCAGACATCAAGGTAAATTCGTTTTTATGACGACATGCAACTAGTCCTGGAACTAACTTACCATCGGCATCAACTTCAGCCGTTGTCTGTGCAATAACGAAATTACCTTCTTCAATCGCAGAAAGGTAGTCGATATCATCAGTCACTAAACCATCAACAATTTTACGGTAAGGCGTTTCCAAGAAACCAAAATCGTTAGTACGTGCATAACACGATAACGAGTTAATCAAACCAATGTTTGGACCTTCCGGTGTTTCAATTGGACAAACACGACCATAATGCGTTGGATGTACATCACGTACTTCAAAACCAGCACGTTCACGTGTCAAACCACCTGGCCCAAGAGCAGAAATACGACGCTTATGCGTTACTTCTGATAACGGGTTGTTTTGATCCATAAATTGTGACAATTGTGATGAACCAAAGAATTCTTTAACGGCAGCAGAAATCGGCTTAGCGTTAATTAAGTCTTGTGGCATGATCGCATCTAAGTCACCAAGACTTAAACGTTCGCGAACAGCACGTTCAACGCGAACTAAACCAACACGGAATTGGTTTTCTGCCATTTCACCAACAGAACGGATACGACGGTTACCTAAATGATCGATATCGTCAACTTCGCCTTTACCGTCACGAATGCCGATTAAGGTTTTCATTACTGCAATGATATCTTCTTTAGATAATACACCTGAACCTACATCATCAGCATTACCAACACGACGGTTGAATTTCATGCGGCCAACAGTAGACAAGTCGTAACGCTCTAGTGCGAAGAATAAATTATTAAATAATGTGTCTGCTGCATCTTTTGTTGGCGGCTCGCCAGGACGCATCATACGGTAAATTTCAACTAGCGCTTCTAAACGGTTAGTTGAGTTATCTACACGTAACGTGTCAGACATATATGAACCAACATCAAATTCGTTCATATATAAAGTAGAAAGTACTTTATGACCTGCTTGGCTTAATTCAGCTAGCATTTCTAAGGTGATTTCAGCATTCGCTTCAGCGATTACTTCACCGGTAGATTTGTCAATATAAGCTTTAGATAATACTTTACCTACGATATATTCAGCTGGTACTTCTAACTTTTCAAGCTTAGCTTTTTCTAGCGATCTAATATGACGCGCAGTAATACGACGACCTTGTTCAACTAGCACATCACCATTTGGCAATTTCAAATCGAAGGTAGCGGTTTCACCACGTAAACGTTCAGGGATCAAATCCATTATTAGCTTATCGCCTTTAATAGAAAAGTTTGTTGTATCGTAGAAAATATCTAGAATTTCTTCAGTAGAGTATTCCAAGGCACGTAAAATGATCGATGCAGGTAATTTACGACGACGGTCAATACGGACGAATAAATTATCTTTTGGATCAAATTCGAAATCCAACCAAGAACCACGGTAAGGAATAACGCGTGCGTTATATAACACTTTACCTGACGAGTGTGTTTTACCTTTATCGTGATCGAAAAACACACCAGGAGAACGATGTAATTGAGAAACAATAACACGCTCTGTACCATTAATGACAAACGTACCGTTGTCAGTCATTAATGGTATTTCACCCATGTATACTTCTTGTTCTTTGATATCTTTTACTGTGCCTGCAGCTGCTTCTTTATCATAAACAACTAAACGCAATTTAACGCGTAATGGCGCAGAATAGGTTACACCGCGAATTTGACATTCTTTAACATCAAATAACGGCTCGCCTAAACGGTAGCTAACATATTGTAATTCTGAGCTACCAGAATAAGCTTTAATTGGAAAAATAGAATGAAACGCAGCCTCTAGGCCTGTTTCACCTGTTGGATCAATATCAATAAACTTACGGAAAGATTCGAGTTGGATTGATAACAAGAATGGATAATCCATTACTTGCACACTTTTACCAAAGTCCTTACGAATACGTTTCTTTTCAGAGTAAGAGTAAACCATGGGGTTCCTCAGCTTGCTGGTTATGGCCGAATCTGCCTTAAAATACCAATTGGACTTAAATAATTGTCTAATTCACTTCATCGTGAACAACTATTACCTAATCCAATTGGTATCAGACAGGATATTGCAGTGATACTTTTTTTATCAAGCATCAAATAATGCACTGTTTTGGTTTAAAAAAAAACCACTTTCTTTAGCGCAAAAAGGCCGGTGACGTTTAAATCACCAGCCATTGCCTTTTCAGGCAAATAATCTGTTTAAAAACAGACTATTTGATCTCAACAGAAGCACCTGCTTCTTCAAGAGTTTTCTTAAGCTCTTCAGCTTCAGCTTTATCAACGCCTTCTTTGATCGCTTTAGGAGCTGATTCAACTAAGTCTTTAGCTTCTTTTAAGCCAAGACCTGTAGCGCCACGAACTGCTTTGATTACAGCAACTTTCTTCTCACCGAAGCTAGTCATTACTACGTCAAATTCAGTTTGTTCTTCAGCAGCTTCAGCAGCACCACCAGCAACAGCAACTGCTGCAGCAGCAGATACGCCGAATTTTTCTTCCATTGCTTCGATTAATGCAACAACGTCCATTACTGACATTTCAGCAACTGCGTTTAGGATATCGTCTTTAGAAATAGACATTTTAAATTTCCTGTTTTTTAATAAACAGCCTTTGGCTGTTTGAAATAACTATAAATACAAAAAGTGCTAATTGTGCTCTGCGTATATTTAAGTAATAGCAGAGGTAAACAATTATTAAGCAGCTTCTTGCTCTTTCTGATCGCGTACTGCAGCAATTGTGCGGACAAGTTTGCCTGCAGATGCTTCTTTCATAGCGCTCATTAAACGTGCAATTGCTTCGTCGTAAGTTGGTAGCTTAGCTAACATGTTTACGTCGACTGCATTACCTTCAAATGCTGCTGCTTTTAGTTCAAAGTTTTCGTTAGTTTTAGCGAAATCTGTGAATAAACGTGCTGCGGCACCCGGATGCTCGTTTGAAAATGCAATTAAAGATGGACCAACTAATGTGTCAGTAACACATTCAAAGTTAGTACCTTGTAATGCACGACGTGCTAACGTGTTACGGATAACTTTCATCCATACGCCATTTTCACGTGCTTGCTTACGTAATACAGTAATTGCTTCAACTGAAACACCGCGTGAATCCGCGACTACAGCTGATTGAGCGCCATTGGCAGCTTCTTGAACTTCAGCAACAATTGCTTTTTTGTCATCAAGATTGATAGCCATTGGCTTTACTCCTGGTTCACCGGCAATATAAAACCGGTATTTACTATCCCTAAGCAAATTAATATTCGCTTAGGCCGTTACGGCGAGGACCAGAATTAGGAAATACTGGGTAATCACCATCTACGTAGGAAAAATTAAGCTTTCAACGAAGAATCGTATCAGCTCCTACGGTCTTTGACGGGGTTGTCTGAAGCAATTAAATGCTAATATACAAACAACACCTACCAAAATTTAAGGGGCGAAATTATAGTCTACAATCACGCCCTTGTAAAGTATCGATTAACGACACTTCACAGAAAGTTATAGTGTTAAACTAGCTTGGTTGACGACAACGCCGGCACCCATAGTAGTTGAAACAGAAACTTTCTTAATGTACTGGCCTTTAGCATTAGCTGGTTTTGCTTTTTTAAGCGCTTCCAATAATGACTCAAGGTTTTCCTGCAATTTAGCATCTTCGAAATCAGCCTTACCAATAGTAGTATGGATGATACCGTTTTTGTCATTGCGGTAGCGGATTTGACCCGCTTTTGCGTTATTTACAGCAGTAACAACATCAGGAGTCACCGTGCCAACTTTAGGGTTAGGCATTAAACCACGTGGGCCTAAGATTTGACCTAGTTGGCCAACAACACGCATAGCGTCTGGAGTAGCAATTACCACGTCAAAGTCCATGTTACCGGCTTTAACTTGTTCTGCTAAATCTTCCATACCTACGATGTCAGCACCAGCTTCTTTCGCTTTATCAGCGTTTGCGCCTTGTGTAAATACAGCAACACGAACATCACGACCAGTACCGTTTGGTAACACAGTCGCGCCACGTACGTTTTGATCTGATTTACGAGCATCAATGCCAAGGTTTACAGCAACATCTACACTTTCACGGAAGTTAGCAGTCGCAAGTTCTTTAAGTAAAGAAAGTGCTTCGCTGATGTCATATTCTTTTAATACGTCTACTTTTTCACGGATAAGACGAGCGCGTTTTGATAATTTAGTCATAATTAGTCCTCTACCACTAAACCCATTGAACGAGCAGAGCCCGCAATGGTACGCACTGCAGCTTCCATTGAGCCAGCAGTAAGATCTGGTTCTTTTGTCTTAACGATTTCTTCAAGTTGTGCTGTAGTAACAGTACCAACTTTGTCAGTGTTAGGACGACCTGAACCGCTCTTGATACCAGCCGCTTTCTTAAGTAAATAAGAAGCAGGTGGAGTTTTTGTTTCGAACGTGAAAGAACGATCAGCATATACAGTAATAACTACTGGTACTGGAGCGCCTTTTTCTAAAGAATCTGTTTTTGCGTTAAACGCTTTACAAAATTCCATGATGTTCACACCGTGTTGACCTAGTGCAGGACCAACTGGCGGTGACGGGTTTGCTGCGCCAGCAGCAACTTGTAGCTTGATTAAAGCTGTGACTTTTTTAGCCATGGTTTTAATACCTTTAGTATGGGTTCAAACGCTGTTTATTAAATCAGCTCCCCGTTAGCAAAAATCGACTTTTATCTTCATCAGATAAAATCGGCAGCGGATTATATATTATTCGAAGGTTGAAGTGCAAGATAAGATCTTTACTTTGGTCAAAAAAAGAGCGTATTAGCTGTTAATAACCAAGTAGCACTATTGATAATAGGTATCGATTATCTCAAAGGCTTGGTAGGACGTCCGACACATTAAAGGCCGACTTATCAATAAACTCAAATTTTTGACATAAAAAAACCAGAGTAATAACTCTGGTTTTTTGTTTAATCGACAACTAACCTTTTTCGACTTGACCAAATTCAAGATCAACCGGTGTTGAACGACCAAAAATAAGTACAGAAACTTTAATTCGATTTTTCTCGTAATCAAGCTCTTCAACCACACCGTTAAAGTCAGCAAATGGACCATCAATAACGCGAACCACTTCACCTGGTTCAAATAATGTTTTAGGTTTAGGCTTATCAGTATCTTCAAGACGTTGAAGAATACGATCAGCTTCTTTCTGTGTAATAGGTGCTGGACGCTCTTTTGTGCCACCAATAAAACCTAACACACGCGGTACACTTTTTACTAAATGCCAAGACTCGTCATCAAGCTCCATGTGAACTAAAACATAGCCAGGGAAAAACTTACGCGCACTTTTACGCTTTTGCCCTGCACGCATTTCAATAACTTCTTCAGTCGGCACTAAAATTTCACCAAACTTTTCTTCTAAGCCATGAATACCAATATGTTCTACTAAAGTCTTTTGTACACGACCTTCATAACCTGAAAAGGCTTGAACAACATACCAACGTAACTTGGGATTTTGGTTAACAACAGGTTCGTTGCTTTCTGCATTTTCTTCTGGTGATACATTTTCTTCAGTCATGTTGATACCTTTAGCCTACTTTCAAACCGGTAATTAATCCTACTACCCAGAATAGAACAGAATCTAATCCCCAAAGTAATAAAGACATAATTAATGTTGCCACTAAAACAATACCCGTTGTTTGTACCGCTTCTTGACGTGTTGGCCAAACCACTTTACGTACTTCAGTACGTGATTCTTTAGCAAATGCGACAGCTGTGCGGCCTTTAACCGTTTGCATAGCAACAAGCCCCGCTATAACAATAATAGCAACTACTGCTAAGGCGCGAACAAGAATCGATTGCTCGGCAAAAACGTAATTACCAACAACAGCGCCAGCTAAAAGTAAAACAATTACGCTCCACTTTAAAAAATCAAATGAACCGCTAGGTTCAGTTTCAGTACTTGCATTCATATCTACTACCTGTAATTACGTGTCTAATCTAAGACAAAGCAACCCCGACATTATCGAGGTTAAAATCTAAAGCGCCTATAATTTAACTCATAAGCACTTTACGAAAAATGGCAGGGGTAGAGAGATTCGAACTCCCAACCGTCGGTTTTGGAGACCGCTGTTCTACCAATTGGAACTATACCCCTTCAAATTGTACTTACACTTACCGAGTGATTCTTAGTTGCTTGGGAATTAAGAGTGACTCTAGAAGTGAGGCGCTATTATACTAAGCAAAATATTTTACTCAAGGACTATTTTCGAGTTATCTAAATATACGCATTGTCACTACAACCATTTGTCGTTCAATTGCTCATGCTAGATAACCATTGATATTCAGACGGATATTGGATATTTTAGCCTGCAATATTTAGGAATAATTGATACATAATGTTTTTACAATTACTTGAAGACAAACACTTTGGTAAATTAGACCCAAAAACCGTATTTAGACTGGCCAACAATAATGCCGAATTTTCACACCATTGGTTAGCCCATTCGATTAGAAGTAGCTGTTCATTAAGTGAATTAGCTTTAGCGATTGCGGCAAATATAAAGTGGGATACAGCCGCATTAAAAACGCTCGAGAGCTATTTAAACAATGAGACCAATTTAAGTTTTCAAATAAAAGATGAGGTTGAAAACGCCGTCATCTATTCTAAAGGAATCATCAACAATTTTTGCGAGAAGAAACAAAAAAAAATACTCTACAGGCTTCAAAATTTAACCGACAGTATTGCTGAGCCTGTCGCCATAGACGCTAATAAATATACTTGCCACATTGCTATCAAAACTGCGCAGATAAACGATATATTAAAAAGTTGTGAACCTCACCTAAAGGATGTTTCCTTATTTGGTGGCGAAGGAAAGAACAGTAAAAATTCAGAGATAAGAAACAACACTCACTTCCCGACACCTATGCCTAACGACTCTATGTCGCTTGCTCTGCTTGAGAACTTACTCGCTAAGGCGGCAGGCCTTCCTATATATTTTGCTGAGCCCCCAGTAGTTTTACGTTACCTGCCCGAGCAATATTATAAATGGCATTATGATCATATATATCCGCATACAGATGACATTAAAAAGCATATTTCACATTTTGGCCAGCGTATAAAAACTGCTATTTTTTATTTAAATGACGACTTTACTGGTGGCGAAACAGAATTTAAAACACCATTTAAATCAGTTATTCCTGAAAAAAACAAAGCATTACTTTTTGATAATTGTGATGAATTACAAAACAGAGATAGTACTAGCATCCACCGAGGCAATTCGGTTATCACTGGAAAAAAATGGATTGTCACTCTTTGGTTTAGGAATAAACCATTTTGGCTGAGATCTGGCCTTCTCTAATACTGAGTAAAAGAAAAGTTTTGACTTTCATCGGATTAAATATCGTCAATTAAAAAAGTCCCTAAAGCACTTTTTTAATCGTGTTATTTAAATCTCGAAATTAATCGATGCATTTTTAAGATCA
>CAJXUN010000066.1 GCA_913061475.1 uncultured Colwellia sp.
GATTTCGAGCAAGCATTAACGGACTTAACGACAGTAGTAAACAACCAACGTTTAAAGCGCAGTCAACAAGCATCTCAACATCAAAGCTTATTTGCGGAATTATTAGCGTAGAGTGCTTGCTTACTTACCGTTGGATCAAGTAAACTACGCCACTATTTTATAAATTTTAATTGTTGGAGTGACCAAATGGCTCGCGTAACTGTTGAAGATGCCGTAGATAAAGTCGGTAATCGTTTTGACTTGGTGTTAATCGCATCTCGTCGTGCTCGTCAAATTGCTACGGGCGGAAAAGATCCATTGGTTGACCCTGAAAATGACAAACCAACAGTCATTGCTTTGCGTGAAATCGAAGCCGGTCTTATTACTACTGAAGTAATGGATAACTCTGAGCGTCATGAGCAAGTACAACAAGACTCTGCTGAATTAGCAGCTGTTGCAGCAATTGTTGGTGGTAACCAATAGTTCACTAACATTTGATGTTAGTAGCAGCATTGAAACGCGTAAATTACATCACTGTGATTTACGCGTTTTTTTATGTTCTCTGTTCATTTTTTAACAGCTTAGTAACAAAAGTCCATACTAGCGCGCTTAAACATTGGCATAGCGACAAAATAATCGTATTCTAATCTTATCCAAATGCTAAATAACATTCATCATTAAGGAATTACTGCTTGTACCTTTTTGAACCACTAAAAGAACTCGTATCAAGTTATCTGTCAAAAGTACAGGTTGACCTGTTAAAGCAGGCCTATATTGTCGCGCGTGAAGCACACGATGGCCAAATGCGTTCCAGTGGTGAGCCTTATATTACCCATCCGGTCGCTGTAGCATTAAACTTAGCGAAAATGCATTTAGATCACGAAACCTTGATGGCTGCCTTGTTGCATGACGTGATTGAAGATACCGCTACCACCAAAGACGAATTAGCCGAGCTGTTTGGTCATACGGTTGCAGAACTTGTTGAAGGTGTTAGTAAACTCGACAAGCTAAAATTCGACAACAAAGAAGAAATGCAAGCGGAGAACTTCCGCAAAATGGTCTTAGCCATGGTGCAAGATATTCGAGTGATTTTGATCAAACTCGCCGATCGCACCCATAATATGCGCACCTTAGAGTCTTTACGTCCTGATAAGCGCCGACGTATAGCCCGTGAAACACTCGATATTTATGCCCCTATTGCCAATCGTCTCGGTATTCATGATGTAAAAAATGAACTGGAAGTATTGGGCTTTGAAGCACTATATCCGATGCGAGCTAGAGCATTAAAATCCGCAGTAAAGCAAGCACGTGGTAACCGCAAAGAAATTATCAACAATATACAAGAAGAAGTCACCAATCGTCTAGCTGAAAGCGGCATTAAAGCGCAAGTCATTGGTCGAGAAAAACACCTTTATTCTATCTATCGTAAAATGCAGAATAAAGAGCTTATGTTCAATGAAGTCATGGATATTTACGCCTTTAGAATTATCGTTGGTGATAAAATCGATGATTGCTATCGCGCTTTAGGTGCGGCTCATAACTTATTTAAGCCAATTGAATCACGCTTTAAAGATTATATTGCTATTCCCAAAACTAATGGTTATCAATCACTACATACGTCTTTAATTGGCCCGCATGGTATTCCTGTTGAGATTCAAATTCGTACCCATGATATGGATCAAATGGCTGATAAAGGTGTAGCAGCGCACTGGCTATATAAGCAAGACGGCGAAGATACTGGCACCACAGCGCAAATGAAAGCACGTCGCTGGATGCAAAGTTTACTAGAGCTACAACAAAGCGCGGGTAGCTCGTTTGAATTTATTGAGAATGTAAAATCAGACCTGTTTCCCGAAGAAATTTATGTTTTTACCCCCGATGGACGTATCATCGAACTCCCTATGGGTGCAACAGCGGTCGACTTTGCCTACGCAGTCCATACCGATGTGGGTAACTCTTGCGTTGGTGTAAAAGTTGATCGCAAACCCTTTCCATTAAGTCAGCCATTGGATTCAGGACAAACCATTGAAGTGGTGACTTCGACTGCGGCTCGACCTAACGCAACATGGCTTAACTTTGTTGTGACCTCAAAGGCACGTTTGCAAATTCGCACCTACTTACGCTCACAAGAAAAAACAGAATCACTGGCACTTGGTAGACGTTTACTTAGCCATGCTTTAGGTGCAACCAAGCTAGAAGATATTGCCATTGAAAAACTTAACCAAGTAGTTAAAGATACCGGTAATAAGACCATTGAAGAACTGCTGATCAATATCGGTTTAGGTAATGCTTTAAGTATTGGTATCGCTAAACGTTTAAAAGATGAATTTACCGAAGAGTCGGAACTAAAGCCAACAACTACTAAAGGCAAAATGCCGATTAAAGGCACTGAAGGCATGATGGTCAGTTACGGTAAGTGTTGTCGACCTATTCCTGGCGATTCTATTTTAGCTTATTTAAGCCCTGGTAAAGGCTTAATGGTACATCAACATGGTTGTCGTAATAATAAAGGCCATGAACAAGGGAGTTTATTCCCAGTAAGATGGGATACTGATATCGACCGAGATTTCATTGCCAAATTACGTATCGAAATTCTTAACCATCAAGGCGCACTAGCGGCATTAACGAATGTTGTTGCTCGCTGCGGCTCTAATGTTCACTCACTAAATTCCGGTGAAAAAGATTCTGGTCTGTATCTCATTGATATAGAAATTACTTGTCGAAACAGGGTTCATCTTGCCGACATCATCCGAAAAATTAAAGTTATGAGCGACGTACAACGCGTTGTGCGTAACAAATAGCATAGCTTAGGAAAAATATGAAAACTATTATCAGCACAGATAATGCGCCAAGCGCAATTGGCACTTATAGCCAAGCCGTAAAAGTCAATAATACCGTCTACTTATCAGGCCAAATTCCTTTAGTACCGGCAACCATGGAAATTATTTCTGAAGATTTTGCCGAACAAACTCAGCAAGTGTTTAAAAACTTGGTTGCGGTCTGTGAAGCCGCGGGTGGCAATATTAACGATATGGTAAAGGTGAATATCTTTTTACAAGATCTTGCTAACTTTGCTACCGTTAACGAAATCATGAGCCAATATTTTACGCAACCTTATCCAGCACGAGCAGCAGTGCAAGTCGCTCGACTGCCAAAAGACGTTGCGATTGAAATAGATGGCATTATGGAATTACCAAATTACAGTTAACGCTAAATGACATGATTTTATCGGCAGGCAACACTAATGACGCTTGCCAATATTTAAACTAACGTTAGAACAAGTATATGACTCCGGATAGATTACAACGAATTAACAGCATGTTAGATCAACGACAACCTGATTTAACTGTATGCATGGAAGGCGTACACAAAAGCCATAACTTAGCAGCAGTTGTTCGCACCGCCGATGCCATTGGTGTTAGCGACGTGCATGCAGTATGGAAAAATGAAACCATGCGCCTTTCTGGTGGTAGTGCTGCTGGAAGTCAAAACTGGATAGATGTGCATAATTACACTAATACCGAAGATGCCATTAATGAATTAAAGAACCAAGGCATGCAAGTATTGGTAACAAATTTATCAGATACTGCGGTCGACTTTCGCGAGATTGATTACACCAAACCAACCGCGATTATTCTTGGACAAGAAAAATTTGGCGCGTCAGAAAAAGCACTGGCAATGGCCGACCAAGATATCATCATCCCTATGGTGGGCATGGTGCAGTCATTAAATGTTTCCGTTGCTTGTTCTGTGGTGCTATACGAAGCACAACGTCAACGTCAAGCAGCCGGAATGTACCAACAAGCACGAATAAGCCAACAGCGCCGTCAACGGATATTATTTGAAGGCGGTCACCCTATTTTTGCCAAAGCTTGTCAGCGTAAAGGTTTGCCTTACCCAGAAATCGATGAAGAAGGTCAAATTGTTGCCTCGGAGCAATGGTGGCAACAAATGCAAATGACGCAAGACGCTTGGCAAAATATTGATGACGAATAATCAGTAAACTTCACAGTTATAGCAAGGAAATCTGCGGTGTCTCGCCAAGTAGAAGCGTTAACTAATTTAGCTAAAATTCCCGTTACTACGTTAAAAGGCGTGGGACCGGGTATGGCCAGTAAGTTAGAGAAAATTGGTTTAGTGTCGCTACAAGACTTACTTTTTCATTTACCGCTACGCTATGAAGACCGCACGCGTATCACCGCAGTTCGCGATCTTATGCCGGGTAACTTCACTAATATTATTGGTGAAGTTACCGACAATCAGATAATACAGGGCAAGCGTAGAATGATGCTCGTCACCATCAATGATGGCAGCGGCAGCATCAATCTACGCTTTTTTCATTTCTCTGCCAGTCAAAAAAACAACCTTGCCGTTGGGCTCAGTATTCGCTGCTATGGCGAAATAAATCGCGGTATGCGCGGCTTTGAAATCGTGCATCCAGAGTATAAAGCACTCGATCAAGATCAACCTCTCACTCCGGTTGACGAAACCTTAACACCTGTCTATTCAACCACCGACGGTTTACGACAAATTTCTTTGCGTAACTTAACGGAACAAGCATTGAATCGCCTACAACGAGGCAAAGTAGAAGAGTTATTACCTGCGCAAATTTGTCATCAGCAATATGACTTAGCAGAGGCTTTAGCCTTAATTCATCGACCGCCCCCAGACACCTCTGTGGCATTAATTGAAACCGGCAAACATCCGGCACAGCTTAGACTGATTAAAGAAGAGCTGTTAGCCCACAACCTCAGTATGTTGAAATTGCGAGCATCAAGTGATCACCACCCAGCGGTTTCGTTAGCAATAGATCAGCAGCTTGAGAAAAAGTTTTTAAGCTCATTGCCGTTTTCGCCAACAGGCGCACAAGCAAGAGTCACTGGTGAAATACGTAACGACTTATTAAAAAAAATGCCCATGATGCGCCTAGTGCAAGGTGACGTAGGCTCAGGTAAAACCCTAGTAGCAGCATTGGCAGCGTTAACCGCTATTGGCCAGGGCTTTCAAGTCGCGTTAATGGCACCGACCGAAATATTGGCTGAGCAGCACGCGATAAATTTTCATCATTGGTTTGAACCCTTAGGTATTTCGGTTGGTTGGCTGGCGGGAAAAACTAAAGCCAAAGCAAAACGACACGCCCTAGAACATATTGCTAATGGCAATATGCAAATGGTTATTGGCACCCATGCTTTATTTCAAGAGCAAGTGGTGTTCAATAAATTAGCCCTAATTGTCATTGACGAGCAACATAAATTTGGTGTTCATCAACGCTTATCGTTACGCGAAAAGGGCGCATGGCAAGGTAATTATCCACACCAGCTCATTATGACAGCGACCCCCATTCCTCGGACGTTAGCCATGACCGCTTATGCTGATTTAGATACCTCAGTGATTGATGAATTACCGCCGGGACGCACACCTATCACCACCATAGCTTTACCTGACAGTCGCCGCGACGATGTTATTGAGCGTATTCGTCAAGGCTGTACTACAGACAAACGACAGGCTTATTGGGTCTGCACGCTAATTGAAGAATCCGAAGTACTGGAATGCCAAGCCGCCGAAGATACGGCCGTACATTTACAAGCACAATTACCTGAGCTGAAAATTGGCTTAGTGCACGGCCGTATGAAAGCTGACGAAAAACAAGCGATAATGGAGCGTTTTAAAATTGCTGAAATCGACCTATTAGTCGCCACCACCGTCATTGAGGTAGGCGTAGATGTACCAAACTCAAGCTTAATGGTGATTGAAAATCCAGAGCGTTTAGGCCTAGCACAATTGCATCAATTACGTGGCCGGGTTGGTCGTGGCTCAGTCGCTTCACATTGCGTATTAATGTACAAAGCGCCGTTATCAAAAACAGCAACCAAACGTTTAAATGTTCTTAGAGAAAGCAACGATGGCTTTGTTATCGCTCAAAAAGATCTCGAAATTCGTGGCCCTGGCGAGCTCCTTGGTACGAAACAAACCGGTCTTGCTGACTTAAAGATTGCCGATCTACAACGCGATGCTCACCTGATCCCTGAAGTACAACAGCAAGCTCGCTTAATATGGCAACAATATCCTGAACATGCCAACGCACTCATCAAT
Source organism: uncultured Colwellia sp. (assembly GCA_913061475.1). Classification (GTDB taxonomy): domain Bacteria; phylum Pseudomonadota; class Gammaproteobacteria; order Enterobacterales; family Alteromonadaceae; genus Cognaticolwellia. Next base: position 6,073 of record CAJXUN010000066.1, read on the forward strand.
CGCTGGTTAGCAAATCGAGAGCAATACTCAAACGCCTAAAACCAGGCTACCCCAGTTGATTATAGCGCTAGCTCAGCCGTTTTATGAATACGCTAGATGCCGTAAAAATAGCAGCGTTATCAGTTTTGCGTACCTCACGCTGCAGATAATAGTTGTCAGCTTGATCTCAAGTGTTAATTAATCCAATAAAATGGGGTAAACTAACAATAATTTTAGTTAATAGCGAAACCATGATGTCAGCACACGATCAAAATCATCAGACTAACAACGACAATAGTGACGAAAACACCACTCACTTTGGCTTTCAAACTGTCGAAAAAAATGAAAAAGAGTCGAAAGTTGCCAGCGTTTTTCATTCCGTCGCGCAGCAATACGATGTCATGAATGATTTGATGTCATTTGGTATTCACCGCCTATGGAAACGTTTTACAATCGATGCCAGTGGCGTGCGCCCAGGCAATAAAGTGCTTGATTTAGCCGGCGGCACTGGAGATTTAACGGCAAAATTTTCTCAACTCGTTGGTCGCGAAGGCAAAGTGATATTGGCTGATATTAATAGCTCAATGCTTAATGTTGGTCGCGATAAGTTACGCGATCGTGGCTTAGTACAAAATATTGAATACGTCCAAGCCAACGCCCAGTATTTACCTTTTGAAGATAATACCTTCGACGTTATTACCATAGCGTTTGGCTTACGTAACGTTACCGATAAAGACATGGCATTACGTTCTATGTATCGCGTGTTAAAACCCGGCGGTCGTTTATTGGTGTTAGAGTTTTCCAAACCAGAACATGAATTAGTCAACAAAGCCTATGACTTCTATTCGTTTAACATTTTACCGAAAATGGGCGAGTTAGTGGCGAAAGACGGAGACAGCTACCAATATTTAGCCGAGTCTATTCGCATGCACCCAGACCAAGAAACACTAAAAGCCATGATGGATACCGCGGGCTTTGAACAAACCAGTTTCAAAAATTTAACTGGTGGTGTCGTCGCTTTGCATAAAGGCTATAAATTTTAACCTTATGCGCAGCAATATCAGTCAGCAATTTATGTTTGCTCAAGCCTTAAGCGCAGTGATCGAAACACTTATAAATCAGTTTCTGAAATATAACTTATCCGGCACACAAGCGTTAAAGCCTTTGTCTGAGAAAACCTTAACCGTAAAGCTAGCGGAATTACCCTTTGCATTAAGCTTTAGTGTTAGCGATGAAAAAATCCATGTCACGACCAATGATGAACATAGTGACTGCTGCATCATCACCAGTATCAAGACCTTAGTTGAATTGAAAAAAGAACAACAACTTACTGATTTAATTAAAAATGATAAACTCGACATTCAAGGCGATCTAAAAGTAGCACAACACTTTGCCAACATAGCAGAAACACTCGATATTGATTGGCAGAGTGAGCTAGCAAAGCGTATTGGTGATATTCCAACATACAAGTTAGGGAAAATTGGCGCAAAGCTGTTAAAAAAATTAAATTTTGCCACCACACAAATCCAAGCAGATGCTAGCGAATGGCTAGTGCATGAAAAACGCTTATTGGTAACAGCAGCTGAAATAGTTTCTTTTAGTCTCGATGTTGAACGTGCAGAGCAGAAAGCTTCAGCTTTAAGCCAACGTATTGATGAATTAATAAATCAACAAACCAAATTATCATAAGGCCTTGCGGTGAGTAGTAAACGTTTATACAAGATAGTAAAAACATTTCTTCAATTCGGGCTTGATGAGCTTGTGCCTGAAAAATACCTGCCATGGTACGTAAAACTAGGACGGAGCTCTTTGTTTTGGCTGAGAAACAAGCACAGTGACAAGAGCAAAGCACTACGCTTCCGACTAGCAATAGAATCCCTTGGTCCAGTATTTGTTAAGTTTGGTCAAATGCTCTCAACACGCAGAGATTTATTACCCGATGACTTCGCCAACGAACTGACATTATTACAAGATAAGGTACCAGAATTTTCAGGTGAAGAAGCCGAAAAAATTATTATTGCAGCAATCGGTGCGGAACTATTTGCTGAATATTTTACTAATTTTGAACTAACGCCATTAGCTTCGGCCTCAATAGCACAAGTGCATACGGCAACTATGCGACACCAAGATGGTGAAAAAGCGGTGGTGTTAAAGGTATTACGACCTAACATTGAAAAAACTATTTTGGCCGACATCACGGTAATGTCATTATTTGCCAAAATTGTTGCTCGTTGGCTACCTGACGGCAAAAGATTACGACCAGTAGAGGTTGTTGCCGAATACGAAAAAACTATTTTAGAAGAGCTAGATTTAAATCGTGAAGCAGGTAATGCCATTCAGCTTAAGCGCAACTTTAGCCAAGGGCGAGATAGTGACAAAGTACTATACGTACCAACAGTCTATAGCGAATACTGCTCTAAAAACGTCATGGTAATGGAGCGCATTTACGGTATTGGTGTTGGCGAAATTGATGCCTTACACGCCAAAAATGTTGATATGAAATTGTTAGCTGAACGTGGCGTTGAAGTGTTTTTTACGCAAGTATTTCGCGATAGTTTTTTTCACGCTGACATGCATCCTGGCAATGTTTTTGTTGATGCAACCAACCCAACTGACCCTACGTGGATTGCTATTGATTGCGGAATTGTCGGTACATTGAACCGTGAAGACAAACGCTATTTGGCAGAAAATTTTGTCGCGTTTTTTAATCGTGATTACCGTAAGGTTGCACAATTACATGTTGACTCCGGTTGGGTACCCAGTGATACCTGCGTCGATGAATTTGAATTTGCCATTCGCACAGTATGTGAGCCTATTTTTAATAAGCCTTTATCTGAGATCTCTTTTGGTCAGGTATTAGTTAACCTTTTTAATACCGCACGTCGCTTTAATATGGAAGTACAACCACAGCTCGTATTATTACAAAAAACTCTGCTTTATATTGAAGGTTTAGGGCGTCAACTCTATCCAGCTTTAGACCTTTGGCAAACAGCAAAACCGTTTTTAGAAAACTGGGTCAAAGAGCAAATGGGCGTAAAAGCGGTTTTTAATAAGGTAAAAGACAACTTACCTTTTTGGAATGAAAAACTGCCAGAAATCCCTGATTTAGTCTACGATTATTTAAAAACTAATCGAGAAGCACAACGTCAGCAATTAATGACGCTGAAATTGATACAACAACAGCAGCAGCAGCACGGTAATAAAATAGTCAAACTAACCATAATGGCAACAATCGCAATTTGCTTAACCATTGGTTTGACTTAATACCTGCTAGCAATTTATTACCTAATTAAATCGCGATAACATCGTGCCAAGCATTAGATAATATCCAATAGATAAATTCAACAGGAAAAAACATGACTAACAACGAAGTTTTACAACACATTCGTTATATTTTCAGCCTTAACAATGAAAAAACAGCCGCTATTTTTCAGCTCGCTGAATGCCCAAAAACTGCCGATGACATTGACAACTTCCTGCGTAAAAACGGCGAAAGTGCTTTTACCCGTATAGCTGATAATGTTTTAGCAAGCTTTCTTGATGGCCTGATCATAGAACTTCGCGGCGTAAAAGAAGGCTCAGAAGCTCAATTAGATCAAGCGATAAATAACAATATTATTTTTAATAAAGTAAAAATTGCATTGGCATTAAAAGCTGACGAAATTATTGCTTTACTCGATTCTGCAGAATTAACCTTAAGCAAGCATGAGCTAAGTGCTTTTTTCCGCAAACCAGAACACAAAAATTATCGTGTCTGTAATGATGATACATTGTTGAAGTTTTTTAATGGCTTACATTTAAAGAATCAACAAGCTATTAAAGAAATTAAAGAATAATGCTGCTGAGCTAGGTTAATTGACCTACCTAGCTCACTTACCTACCCAGCTTGTTAATAGCCAAGCTGCCGTAAAACGTTTACCTCACTCCCTCCCTAGGCTATATTGTCTGCAGTAGCAGTTAGTAGTAGTTATCTGATGACCCATATCAAAAAGGTTACGCTTTACTTTATATTATTATCCTTGTACTCATGTAGTACGCTATTTAGTTATGCTCAGGATAAGCCATTAATCTTTTTAGCCGAAGAACTACCTCCGTACCACTTCCTTGATAATGAAGGTCATGCCAGCGGTGCTTTGGTTGACGTGGTGCAGGCCGTGCTCATGCAAGCAAAACTGCCTGGAAAAATTGAAATACAGCCATTTGCTCGCGCCTATCAAGCAACAAAAACCCAAAATAACACCTTTATGTTTTCCATGTTAAAAACACCAAACCGCGAGGCAACATTTCAATGGGTTGGGCAAACATATAAAAGCCTGGCGGTATTGATTGGCCTAAAAAATCGTCAAGATATTAAATTACGCTCGCTTGAAAGTGCAAAGCCGTACATCGTAGGAACTATAAGAGGCTATCATTCAGCTCATTTTCTGCAAGAAAATGGCTTCACTGAAAAAGAAAACTTGTCGTTAAGCGTTACCAGTAAACATCTATGGGCAATGCTTTTTAGTAAAAGAATAGATTTGGTATTAACCAATTATATGGCATTAGATCGTGATATAAAAAAATCTGGCTTTGATGCTAACGATATTACGCCTTATTTATCCTTAACCAATTTCCCCTCTGAACTCTATATCTCCACGGGTTTAACAACATCGAATGAAACAATTGAACGGCTAGCTTCCGCATTAGAAGCAATTAAAAAGTCAGGTGTATATCAACAAATATTAACAAAATATGATTTATAAATCATTTTCAACGACATAATATACAAAAATATATATAGGATGTTTTCACTGACACTAAAGCTCATTCTTCATCATCAATTGTGCGACTAAATGACTAAAAGTGCACTGAATTTCTATCGATTGAAGATATCCTTTAAGTTGCGTTGGTAGCGGTTACATCAGTCTCTAGCACCACCCTGTTACGTCCCGTCTCTTTTGCCAAATATAAAGCAGCATCTGCACGAGCGATCCAAGCTTCAGCACTTTCATCCAAACGGTACTCTGCAACACCAATCGAAACAGTTAACGGTATCTCGTTAACAAAATGATGTTGCTCAATGAGGGTACGCAACTTTTCGGCTATTTTTCTCGCTTCTGCTAATGATACTTTTAGCGGCACAATAATAAATTCTTCACCACCGTAACGAAAAAGCGCATCTAAAGCTCGGGTATGATTTTTCATCAAGCCAGCCACTTCTACTAGGACCTTATCTCCTGTGGCATGACCATACTGATCATTAATTTTTTTAAAAAAATCTAAATCAAGCAGCAATAAAGATACCGTTGATGCCTGACGCTGCTGATCAGCTAAAATGTCGGTGAGTTTGTGCTCTAAAGCTCTTCGATTGCCACTTAATGTTAACGGATCAATTGTCGCTAGTAAGGCAAGTTTCTCATTGGTAATACGATAATTACTAAAAATCATATAGGAAAAAACTGAGGTAAGTAATAAAGATATTACGATAGTGATAAAGTCTATCAAACTATCAGCTGGAAATATCTGTACTGAAATAATTGTAATTGCAAACAAGCAAATAATACCCGCTGTGCGCTCTGGTAAAATATAATAAAAGGCAATAATAGCAGGGTATAACCAGTACAAGTGTGGCTGGCCGCGAATAATCACCACTGTGGCAATAGCCGTTGCGAGAAATATCGCCAGAAATAATTTTGCCAGTTCTAATTTTCTGGTTTTATATACAAAAATAAAAAAAGAAATTAAAATCAAAACAATAAATGCGTCGATAAAGGCTACTATCGTATCACCGTTAGTATAACGTAGATAAACAAAGGGTAAAATTAACACGGCTGATAGAGCACTTAAAATCAGCAACATGATTTCTGATGTTGTGCGTTTTGTCATCGTATTCTTCTTAAGTTCCAATTGAGCCATCCATTAGCATACCTACCTAAATACTAGTATTGAATGGCAGAAGATCTAGCTAAATTGTATTTATTGTTTATTTTTCAGCATTTCACGTAAATTCGCTACACCCATTTTTGCCGTTGCTTGTTTTTTTTCAATACTTTGTTTAGTTTGTGTCAGCTCCCAACTTAAATCATCTTGCGGTAATTCATGTAAAAAGCGACTCGCTTCAGTACGAGAAACTTCGCCAAATTGGCGACGCTCTCTAGCATAAGTAAAAATAAGTTCTTTTTGTGCGCGAGTAATGCCAACATAAGCTAAACGACGCTCTTCTTCAACGTTACCCTCATCCATGCTGGTTTGATGCGGCAATAAGCCCTCTTCCATACCGATGAGGAAGACATAAGGAAACTCTAAACCTTTCGAGGCATGCAACGTCATTAACTGCACTTGGTCAGTATCCTCTTCATCTTCGTTACGCTCCATCATGTCACGCAACGTTAAGCGGGTGACAACTTGCGGTAATGTCATGGGCTCTTCATCGTCTTCGCCTTCAAGCATTTGTGTTACCCAGCTAAACAATTGTGTGACATTTTTCATGCGCATTTCGGCAGCTTTGGCACTTGGCGAGGTATCGTATAGCCAATCTTCATAGTTAATTTCACGCACCATTGCACGTAATACCGCAGAAGCATCACCCCGCTCAGCATGATCTGCCGTTTCAACTAACCAGCGGGTAAATCGTTGTACACTGACTAAACCACGGCCACTAAGGTGCTGCTCTAACCCTAATTCGAAGCTAGCGGCAAACATACTAATTTGTCGCATATTGGCGTAGCTGCCTAATTTCTCTAAAGTTGTTGGGCCAATTTCGCGTCGAGGAACATTAACAATGCGCAGAAAAGCATTATCATCGTCAGGATTAACCAATACCCGTAAAAACGCCATCATGTCTTTAATTTCAGCGCGTGAAAAAAACGACGTTCCACCATTAATTTTATAAGGAATTCTGTTGGTCATCAGGGCTTTTTCCAGTAAGCGTGACTGATGATTACCGCGATATAAAATCGCATAGTCTTTAAATTTACTTTTATTTAAAAAACGATGTCCGATCAATTCACCAACAACCCGCTCAACCTCATGATCTTCATTTTTAGTTTGTAGCACACGTAACTCAACGCCATAATTAAGCTCACTAAAAAGCGCTTTATCATAAACATGGGGGTTATTAGCGATCAAAATATTGGCACATTTCAAAATACGGCCACTCGAGCGATAATTTTGCTCAAGCTTGATCAATTTAAGGTTGGGATAATCTTGCCCCAATAACACTAAGTTTTGCGGTTTAGCGCCACGCCATGAGTATATTGACTGATCATCATCACCCACCACGGTGAGTAGACCTTTTTCACCGGTGATCAATTTAACTAATTCATATTGGCTAGCATTGGTATCTTGATATTCGTCAACTAACATATATTGAATTTTATTCTGCCAACGGGTGCGTACTTCTGGAAAATTACGCATTAACAAGGTTGGAATTAAGATCAAGTCGTCAAAGTCTAGCGCGTTATAAGCTTTCATATGCTTTTGATACATGGCATAAAATTCAGCATAAAGCTTTGTATCGGCATCAACCGCGCGCTTAATTGCATCATCAGGCAGTAACAAATCATTTTTCCAATTGGAAATCATCATCTGTAATTTACTTAATAGGTCTTTATCACCATCAAGTTGCTCTTGGGTAAGCTCTTTCAATAATGCGAGGCTGTCTTGATCATCAAAAAGGGTGAAACCGGGTTTATAACCTAAGGTTTTTAATTCTCGACGAATAATGTCTAAACCCAAAGAGTGAAAGGTACATACGGTTAAGCCACGTGTTTGTGACTTATCCATCATTTTAACCACACGCTCTTTCATTTCACGAGCGGCTTTATTCGTAAAAGTCACCGCGGCAATATTCTTCGCTTTATAGCCACAATTTTGAATTAGGTACGCAATTTTCTGACAAATAACCCCTGTTTTGCCACTACCCGCTCCTGCTAATACTAAGCACGGACCGTCAACATATTTCTTTGCTTCGTTCTGACCTGGGTTTAATTTCATTGCTGGGTTATAACTCAATTGATGGATAAAAAAGCCGACCGTGGATTTTACCTGTTTTTCTCATAAGACGACATAACATTTCTGCATGTGAGTTAATTTCTTGTATTCTTTATTTGCGATCTTATTATCAATACTCGATATATTGGTTACAATAACGCCATAGCCTATCAATTAAGAAGCATCTAATGATTAATGCCAAAAAAATAGAAGAAATTGCCAAACAAGTAACGGACTCAATTCCTGCCGGACTAAAAGATTTCGCCAATGAAATGGAAGATAAAACTAAAGTGGTTTTACAGCGTAAATTGTCGCAACTTGACGTAGTAACCCGCGAAGAATTTGATGTACAGACACAAGTGCTAATCAAAACCCGTGCTAAATTAACCGATCTTGAGCAAAAAGTTGCCCTGCTAGAAGCAAAATTAGCGGCAGAGTAACTGGCGTGATATGAGGCCTTTAACACAGAAGGCCTTATATTTGAGTAGTGTGCATCTACTGAATACGCATAGCCTGCAATTTTTTATAAGATAAACAACGCCATAACCACTCTAACGGTCCAAAAGCATAAGACTTAAGCCACCAACGAGATAACAGCAGTTGGGCTATAACAATAACGAGCACAATCAACATTTGTGGTGCTCGTGCTATTTCACCATAATATCCGCCAGCATAACCGTAAAAAATACTACTTAAAATTACCGACTGCATAAGGTAATTTGTTAATGCCATTCTGCCCATTGGTGCAAATACTGACAACCGTCGATGCCACTTTTCATCCGCTAATAAATACATCACCAGACCAAAATAACCTGCACTCATGACTAATTGGCCAATATAAAACAGCCCTTCACCAACTGCCTGCAATAACATTACTTGGTTCGCTACAGGGTGCTGAACAACTAACAACCCACTCGTTTCCAGCACCACCCCTAAACCGATACCAAAGCAAGCGAGTAGCTTGAATACATTGCGGTACTGTCGGTAGTTTTTCATAATGCCGCTAGACACTAACCAGTAGCCTAAAAGAAATAACGGCATTAACATGAAAAAGGCAAACGGTGCAGCTAACATCAGCATATACCAAGCGAAATCTATGCGAAACTCTGTAGCCTGCCAATAACTTGCTTGACTAAGGGCACTAATTTCTTCTAGCTCATCACTTTTTATGACTTGCTGTTGATTAACTATTTCTTCTGCCAATTGCTCTATAACATTTTCCTCAAGTAAGCTAAGTGGCTCGTCGGTCGCATCATCGTTGTCACTGCGGACCTTGGATATAGGAAATTTTGTGTCGTTTGTTATCAAGGCATCCATTGCTTGTTGGCTAGGCGTATCACTTGCTGAATTTATCGCTTTAACACGCTCAGCGACTTTTATTTCTTCATACCACGTCGTGGTTAACTCTGAAGTATCATGACTTATGCCAAAACTGATACCGCTGACTATCGAAATAAAAACAGGTATTAGCAACCAAACCATAGCTAATTTGAACATTGATTTTGGATTATCATAGTGCGTAAAGCTTGGTTTTTTAACCAGTGTCAGCCACGCAAGTAACAGCAAGCCTGCAAAGCCATAGCTATGCAAAATATCACCGCCCCATAAAAAAATCATATGCAATACACCAAAGGCGATTAAAATAAGCATTCGACAGAAAAACCACGCACTAAAAGGGCGCTCTGCTGCTTTAGCCCGCACTAACATTACCGCAAAGCCCATACCAAAGAGTAATGAAAATAGGGTATAGAACTTTCCTTCAACAAAACAACGTATCAGCCAACCTACAGCATGATCTAAACCCGTTAAACTGGTATCTTGACTACCAAGCCCTGATATAGCGCGATTAAACCACTCGATATTCATCAATAGAATGCCAACAAGTGCCAGTCCACGTAAAATGTCCATCGCGCCAATACGCTCGTTAAGCGCTATTGGGACAAAATTTTTCTGCAACACAACGGCAGCGGGTTGTAACTCTGGCTCTTGTGGGGTCGGCATAAAAGGTCCTTTTATTCTTGCGATATTTTATGAGTAATATATACCCAAACCACTTGAAGATGCAGTTTCAGAGCTAAGCTAGGAAATCAGGTCAAGGCGCAGTACGAAGACAATGGTTATTCCCTTATCAAGTGCTGCAACGCGGAGTTGGTTTTCTAGCTTAGCTCCCTTCGGGCAAGGTGATAAAGGGTCATCTCCGGCGTTATTGATTTCGACAATGGAACACCATTCTCTTCAATCAATGCCTTGGTGCTAACCCTTTCTCGACTTGCTGAATCCTGCATCTTCAAGTGGCTTGGGTATAAAACATTTAGCTAATAAAAAAGCAGCTAAACGCTGCTTTTTGTGACAAAACCATATCAGGTGAGAAACGCTTGATAAGCTTTATTATCCGTTTCTTCCTGCCACTCATAACCTAAGTCTTTCAGGTGGGCAAAAAAATCACTTTCATGTTCTTGCTTTACTTCAAATCCTGCCAACACTTGGCCAAATGCGGCGCCATGATTACGATAATGGAATAATGTAATGTTCCAATGTTCGCCTAACGTATCTAAAAATTTCTCCAGTGCGCCTGGGTATTCAGGAAACTGAAAGCGAAAAATACGCTCTTGTGCTGATAATGAATTTTTACCGCCAATCATATAGCGAACATGTAGTTTTGCTAATTCATTTTCAGTAAAATCAACTAATTCATACGCTTGTGATTTCAAACTCGCTATCAACTGTTCTCGGTCATTAACTTCACCGCCCAGACGTGCGCCAACAAAGATGTTAGCTTGTTGCCCTTGGGCAGAGTCATTTACTTTATCAACATAGCGATAATTAAACTCGGTGATCACTCTGCCAGCAAGTGCTTGGCAAAACTTTCTAAA
>CAJXUN010000067.1 GCA_913061475.1 uncultured Colwellia sp.
GTACATGGATGCACTAATGCCTTGAAAGACGGATGTCTGAGAAAGGCCTGAACATCACTGCTCTTTCACATCCGTGTGACCGCAGCATACCGTTCGTCGACGTACATGGATGCACTAATGCCTTGAAAGACGGATGTCTGAGAAAGGCCTGAACATAAAAGCCCGTATTCATTACTGAATACAGGCTTTTATGTTGTTAGTGTTACTTACAAAGCTAAACCTAACTTCTTAAATTCTTTTTCTACTACTGATGCAGGTAATGGAATATAGCCGTCTTTTTCAACAATAGTTTGACCTGACTTCGATAAAACCATTTTCAAAAATTCTGCTTCCATTGGCGCTAACGGCTTAGTTGGATGCTTATTAACATACACGTATAAAAAGCGAGATAGTGGATACTTTTTAGAAATGGCATTTTCCATGCTAGCTTCGACAAAGTTATCGCCCTTCTTAGCTAATGGCAACGCTCTAACACCCGAAGTTTTATAACCGATACCTGAGTAACCAATACCGTTTAATGATGCTGAAACTGATTGTACGACAGACGCTGAGCCCGGTTGCTCGTTGACACTATTTTTAAAGTCGCCTTTACAAAGTGCTTTCTTTTTAAAGTAGCCGTACGTACCTGATACTGAATTACGACCGTACAATTGCACATCTTTACCCGTCCAATCGCCGGTTAAGCCTAAGTCACCCCAACGGTCGACATCTTTTTGGGCACCACACTTGCGGTTATTAGAAAAAATAGCATCCACTTGGTCAATACGAAGGCCTTTTATTGGATTATCTTTGTGAACGAATACAGCTAAAGCATCAATAGCAACACGTACCGCAGTTGGCTTGTAACCATAGCGTTTCTCGAATGCTTCAATTTCTCGAGACTTCATTTTACGACTCATAGGACCAAGGTTTGAAGTTGCTTCAGTTAACGCTGGTGGCGCAGTAGACGAACCAGCCGCTTGAATTTGTACATTTACATTTGGATAAGTGCGTTTAAACTCTTCCGCCCAAAATGTCATCATATTAGCCAATGTGTCTGAGCCAACCGATGAAACATTACCTGATACGCCACTCACTTTTTTATACTCGGGTAAATCGCTATCAACTGCAAATGCAGATAAATTGATAAGGCTTGATAAACCAATAACGCTTAATACACGTTTTAAACTCATGTTACTCTCCGATGAGAACTATAATTAATTTGAGAACACTATAGAAAGTGAATATGACAATAATAAGTAAAGTTTGTGACACTTATATTACAAGCATCATAAAAACGTCATCTTTCTCACTGCAAAAATGCAATGACAACGCGAAAATAAGTCTAGGGACTGTTGATCTTTGTTTAATCATTCAGCTGAGAGATAAAATCACCTTAATTAAGGCGAAAATGGTGTAGTTTAGTCATCTAAATTAACTATTTTCAACGCAAAGTAAGGTGATTTTAGCCTCAGCCCTTTGGGCAATGGCTATTTTTAACGCTAGCGGCATTAGAATTTCACTTATTTGGAACAACCAAACCCCGTTCATTCTGCTTTGCTAACATTAAAAACAACCTATTGCTGAAAATATAAACAAAGATCAACAGCCCCTAAATATAAATGGGTGATAAGATATAGAAATGTCAGGAATGAATAGCTAACTAACAAAAGTTGCTAACGGGCGGTTAGGTGATAAATTTTATGGCGAAAATTTATCACCATAAGAAATTTAATCTGCGATTGGCAAGGTAAAACAGATAATAAACTCACTACCTTTGTTTAATTCACTTTCAATAGAAAGCTCGGCATTATGGTGATTTAATACATGTTTAACTATCGCTAATCCTAATCCTGAGCCACCGGTATTGCGAGAGCGAGACATATCAACACGAAAGAAACGTTCCGTTAAACGATTAACGTGTTCTGGTTTAATACCAGGGCCATTATCTTTAACACTAAAACGTATTTTATGCCCGTCGTTACGTAAAGTAACATCAATAACACCATTGGCTGGCGTATAAGCTATCGCATTGGAAATTAAGTTCATGCAGGCACTTTTTAGCTCGTGCTCATTGCCCCTAACTTTTATATCCGATGCAATATAATCATTAATAGTATGGTTCTTATCTTGATTTAACCATTGTACATCTTCAACTATGGTTAAAATTAAACGAGACAAATCAACGGGTAAATGGTCATCATTTTCAACATTATTTTCAACCCTTGATAACACTAATAACTGTTCAACGAGTCGATCCATTCTTGAGACTTGGGTTTCGATAGTGGTAAACGCTTTTTGCCAATGAGGCTCTAATGCTGAGCCACTGCTTTGAACCATTTCAACATAGCCACGCACTACGGTTAGCGGTGTTTTTAATTCGTGTGATACATTGGCAACAAAATCACGACGCATTTGCTCCAATCTTTGTATTTTACTGATGTCACGAGCTAACAATAAAACCTGATCGCTACCATATGCCATCATCCGTAACTCAAGCTGTAAGTCATTATTTACGGGTGAAATAACAAGACATGGACTGTCATAATTACCACTATTAACGTACTTGGAAAACTCCGGGAAGCGAATTAAATTATCAATTCGTTGACCAACATCACTCGGCCAACGCACACCTAACAACTGTGACGCTTTTTTATTGCCCCATAAAATGGTTAATTCAGAAGAAAGCACCAATGCCGCATCGGGAAGGGCTTCTGCACCATCGCGAAACTTTCGGATCCGTTCATTCAACTGTTTTTGCTTTAAACGTTGTTTGCGAATGCGTCGATAAAGGCCGTCATATATCCTGCCCCAAACTCCTTTCGCTTGTGGCGGCGATATGGACTTTCCTTGCCATAACCAATTAATTAACTTGAATAAGTGATTATAGTGCCATACAAGTAAACCAATAGACACGACGCTAACGGCAAGAAAAGTGTGGCCCAAAAGATAACCAACGACGCCACTGGCAATAATAATACTAGCAATACGGGTAATGAGTTCTCTCGCTGAAATACGAAAATACATAAATTAGTCGCTAACCTGAATTCGAAATAAGAAATATTCAACCAATGAGTATAATCCTTTAATTTTAATAACCAGTATCATATTAGCTACATCGTATTGGTGATTATATTGCCAAAAGCACAGCAATAATTACAAGCTTGAGTATTAATATACTAAGCCTATTAAGACAAACTTAACACGCTTAGTGAAAACATAACCTTGCTGCTCGTTGGCAACACAGAGATTGTAGCATTGCCGACATTACTTATGGTAAATCCAGCAAAGTTTATGCACGGTCTTTAGTTTTACCTGAGAAACGATAGCCTGAGCCTCTGACCGTTTGAATAAAGTCTTCATGCCCTTCACCGGCAATCGCTTTACGTAAGCGTCGTATATGGACATCAACCGTTCTATCTTCAACATAGACATTGGTTCCCCAAACATTATCAAGTAACTGTTCACGGCTATAAACCCGCTCAGTATGGGTTAAGAAAAAATGTAATAAGCGAAACTCAGTTGGACCTAGATCTAAGCTCTTATCGTTAATTGATACACGATGTGCAACGGGGTCGAGTTTAATACCATGAAACTCAATTGCCTCTTCTAATGCCGTTGGGGCAACGCGTCGGATAACAGCTTTAATACGAGCAATAAGCTCTTTTGGCGAGAATGGCTTAGTAACATAGTCATCAATACCAGCATCAAAGCCCTTTACTTTATCATCTTCGTCGGCGCGAGCGGTTAACATGATGATAGGAATCGTCCGAGTATACTCATTCTGTTTTAACGATTTTGCTAACTTAACCCCTGTGCCACCAGGCAACATCCAATCAAGTAAAATTAAGTCCGGATACGGTTCTTTAATTTTTGCTTGTGCTTGTTCGATTGTTTCGGCTTCTATAGCATTAAAGCCATTTTGCTCTAAAACAAAGGTGATCATTTCTCTTATTGGTGCTTCATCTTCGACAACCAAAATTTGTCTATTCATGTATCCTTCCTGATGACTAAATATAAAATTTTATAGCTAACATTGTGATAAATAATTGTGACAGTTTCATGACACCGATAAAATTATTGTCATAATCAGCTAAGCTATTCAATTAGACAAGAAAAAAGCCGCAGCAGGCGGCCTTTTAATAGCATTAATAGTAAATAATACACTCAAATAACTTATTATCTTTCACCAAGCTAAAAGTTATATTCAATACCAGCCGCTAAGTAATCTTGGTCTTCGCCACTGTCCATATCAAAGCTAGTATAAAAGGTATATAGCTTAGTGCTTTTAGCAAGCGAGTAATCTGCACCAATTGTAATGCCTGATTTGTCATCGCCATCTTTAAAATCAGCTGCTTGGTATTGTCCTTTAAAGGTGATTTTGTCCATTTTATATTTCGCCGATACCATGAAACCATCCATTTCAGCGCTGCCATCTATTTTTTCTTGGGTTTGCACCATTGCACCTAACACAACACCTGCAACTTTACCTTGCACAGTTGCACGCGTTATATCATAGCCTTTCACTTCCGAATCAACAGCAACTGAAGCAAATACTTTTGATTTTTTCAATTTAGCATCACCATAAAACACCGCTACTGAAACGCCATCTTCTGCATCAACCGAATCTTCTGCGATGTAAGTCACACCGACTTGAAAATGACTAAACTTAGGCGATTTATACGAAACCGTGTCCGCCATACGGTTTTCACCTTTCCATAAACTTTTAATGTCAGCATTCAAATCACTAAACAAATCAACTTTGCCTTGTGACTGTTTGAGCATAGTGTCGTTTTTACCCAATAACACTTCACCGAAACTTCCTGCTAAACCAACATACTGATTACGATCAGTGATACTATCACCCGAGGCACTATCTCCATCTAAATCCACTTGAAATTCTGCTTTATAGATAACGGTTAAGCCATCACCTAAATCATGTGTACCTTTAAGACCAATGCGTGATGCATTACTTTTTACTTCAGTAAATGAGCCTTCGCCTTCATCTGAAGACTGTAGTGAAAGATTAGCTTTACCGTAAATGTCAACATCTGCCGCAAATGCCGACAATGATAAAGAAGACAATAAAGCGACAGCGATTTTGTTGTACGTATGTTTCATGTTGAACCCTTTAAAAGATTAAGTATGTCTAAAAAGTAATTGTGGCTATTCTGCCAAAGCTTTATGACACTTTTGTGACATCAGCAGTTTATTTAGTAACATTATGACAAAAAATAGTATTTTTATTGATTTTTTAATGACATTTTCGTGATATTTTTATTGTCTTTTTTAGACAGATTAATGACACCTCTTTACTTTTAATGAAGTTTTCAGCTTTAATCACCAATAAAAATGCTTAACCTGCAATAGCTAAATAGTTTATCGTTTAATGTAACTTTAACCTCTTTTGCCATTTTGTTACTGTAATAGTAGCTGACGCTTTGATAAATAATGCATTGCCTAACCATTAGCGTCATTATTAATAATTAAGCCACTGATTATTACAAGTTGTTAGAAAGTAGTCACAAAACTAAGATTATTAATAAAAACTAAGGTTATTTAAAAAAAAACTTTTAACCTTATCTAAAACAGCTAGAATCAAGGGAAGCGAAATAAAAGAAATATGTAATGAAAACAACTAGCCTGTCCCGAAAATTACTAACGAGAGTGTTGTCTTTTTATTTTGTCCTGACATTTCTCGTTACTTGTGTACAAATTGGTGCTGAATACATCAATACTAAAAGCCACATTACCAGTGAGCTATTAACACTTGAGAAAACCTTTAGTGGCAGTTTAACCCGCGCCGTTTGGGAACTAAACACCCAACAAGCGATTGATATCGCCGATGGACTTGTTGCAATCCCAATGATTAAAGGCATTACCGTTACTGATGAAAACAATCAAATAATTGCCCAACTCGGCTTAGTTGCTGATGAAGAAACCCTTAATATTGAATCAATTAATGACAACTCAGATGGTAATGAGTATTTTAATGTGACGTCGAGTATCGATGGTTTATTTGGCCACTCTTTCCCGTTAATTTTTGAATTTTCAGGCCGGACAACAAAAGTTGGCTCAGTAACGCTTTTGTCGAGCAACGAGGTCATCTTTAATCGCATACAAGTGGGGATCTATTTTCTGATTGGCAATGCCATGGTTAAAACAGCTGCCTTAGT
Source organism: uncultured Colwellia sp. (assembly GCA_913061475.1). GTDB lineage: Bacteria > Pseudomonadota > Gammaproteobacteria > Enterobacterales > Alteromonadaceae > Cognaticolwellia. The sequence continues at coordinate 6,156 of CAJXUN010000067.1, forward strand.
ATTATTATTTTCTATTGCTTTTTCACACTTGCTTACTAACCCACTCAACGAACTTACCGAACAAATTAATCAATTTGATATTGACGATCCCGAAGCATCGAAATTACACGTGATAAATTATGAAAATAACGAATTAAATATTCTCCAAGATGCCTATAACAATTTGATTGATGAACTAGTGATTTACAAAGAAAAATTGGCACTCGCACAAAGTAAAATTATTTCTGCAAATGGAAAACTTGATGAACAAAATCTCATGCTTGAGCAAGAAGTTGCGCGTAAAACATCTTCACTAAGTACCACCATGCTCAAAATGGAAATGCAGCAACGAGAATTATTAGACCAACAAGGGAAGCTGCAAGCCGAAAATAGCCGTCGAAGTAGCACAGAAAAAACCTTAATAGAAACTAACCACGAATTAAAAAGCTATATTCTTGAGCTAAATAAGGCACAAGAGCGTTTACTTGATGCGGAAAAAATGGCCGTTCTGGGTAATATGTCTGCAGAAGTGACTCATGAGATTAATACCCCTATTGGCGTCAGTATAACCTCAACATCTTATTTAGCTGATTTACTTACCAAGCTTAAAGGCGACATTAAAGACAATAAACTTTCGAAACGGGTGCTGAATGATTTTACTGAAAACTCAACACAAGGTCTTAACTTACTGCTAAATAATCTCGAACGTGCCTCAGAATTAGTAACCAGTTATAAGCAAGTCGCCGTGGATCAAATAAGTGATAAAATTCGTAAAGTTAACCTTGGCAAATATATCGATGAAATTATTCATTCACTACACCCAAAACTGAAAAAGACTAATCACACGATAAAAGTTGATTGCCCGGAAAGTTCTGAAGTGTATTGTCATGCTGGTGCTATTTCACAAATATTTACTAACCTCATCATTAATTCAATTGCACACGGTTTTAAGGGAATAAATCGCGGAGTAATTTCCATTTCGGTTCAGCTCAATGGTGAGCATGTTCATATTACCTATGCTGATAATGGCCACGGTTTATCTGAAGAACAATTAGAACATCTATTTGATGCCTTTTATACTACAGCGGAAAATCAAGGTGGCACCGGCTTAGGCACTCATATTGTGCATGAACTTGTTAACGACACACTCAACGGTAGCGTTACTGCCAGCTCAGAGCCAGAAAAAGGCCTACGTTACGATATCAAGTTCGATAATACGCAACGAATTCCATCTTAAACTAGGGACTTAATCTAAGACGTGCGTGATGCTATTAAGTACGGTAATATAACGCTCGTTTTTCAATTATTAGCCCACTTTTATAGGGCATAGGATTATCTTAATGTGGTTTAAAAACCTATACTTTTTTGCCTTTACCCGCCCTTTTGAATGTTCTGAAGAAGATTTAGAGAAGCAATTATCTGAAAACTTGTTCACACCTTGTGCTTCAACTGAACAATCACATTTTGGCTGGGTAGACGCATTAGGCAAGCACGGCAGTTCAACTGTGCATTCCGTTAACGGTAATTACTTATTATGTGCGCGTAAAGAAGAAAAAATTCTACCTGCCCCTGTTGTAAAAGATATGCTTGAGCAAAAAGTCGCGCAATTAGAAGCTGAGCAATCACGCGGTGCAACTAAAAAAGAGAAAGAACAGTTTAAAGAAGATATTATCTTTGAATTACTACCCCGTGCATTTTCTCGTTACAGTGACACACGTGCCTATATCAACGCGGCACATAACATCATTGTTATCGACACCAGCAGTCGTGGCAAAGCCGAAGATTTTTTAGCTTTATTACGTAAATCACTGGGCACACTACCTGTGACTAGTGCTTCACCAGAAAAAGCCCCTGACGAAGTCATGACTGATTGGTTAGTTGAAAACAACTTGGGCGCTAACTTTCAATTAGGCATGGAAGCAGAGTTTAACGCCTTAGGTGATGACGGCGCGGTAGTTAGAGTTAAAAACCAAGACTTAACCAGTGAAGAAATTAAAGCACATTTAGATGCAGACAAATATGTTGTTAAAGTTGCACTTGAATGGGACGAATCGTTATCATTTATATTATGTGACGATCTTGCGGTAAAACGTTTGAAATTTTATGATGTTATTCAAGAGCAAAACGATGATATCGATAGTGATGACGTAGTGGCAAAACTTGACGCCGACTTTGCTCTAATGGCCGGCGAATTAAATCGTTTTATCGATCATTTATTAGCTGAATTTTCACTCAAAGCCAGCGACTATTTAGAAGCATAAATTATTTCAGAACACTTAATATAAAGAAGGCGCCAATTAGCGCCTTCTTTATATTTAAATGCTTTATAAAAGCTTAATCAAACATAGCTTTAACTTGTGCAACTAATTCAGCAAAATCTTCGGTCTCCATAAAATCTACCGTAGGCAAAACGCCTTTCGTTACGTAGCTTTTAAGTAAAATATCCCGTGTCGAATCGCTTTTAAATATTTCATGGTAAACAGCTCCCGCTCGAATAAAGTCAAGATAATGTACTTCTTTTGGCAATAAAGTTAAGTCATTCCAAGACGTTACTAACTGAGTCATCTCGCTAGAAAACCCCCACGCTTTCGTCACTTCACCACCTATTTCACTAGAAAACTTTATAATAGCTTGTTGTAAAAATACAGGATTGGCAAAAACTTCAGGATGTCCTTCAGCTTCAGCAAGTATCGGTAAAACACCAATATTATGAATAAGGGCAGCTAAGGTAATAGTGTCGAGGGTAAATCCAGCATGTTTGTTTTTTTGCAAATATAGCGTCATCAGCGCAATAGCAACAGAGGCAACGTCAACGGTTTTATTCCATGACTTTTGCATGTACTGTGAGACCACCTCATTATTAGAAACAAACATTTGTTCTACAGCCATCGCTGTGGCAATACTCTTTATCTGCCTAAGACCTATACGAGTAACAGCTTGAGCAACCGATTCAACTTTAATCGTTCTACCAAACACCACACTATTGGCCACTTTTAACATGCCTAATGCTAAAGCTGGGTCGTGGGCAATAATGTCGCTCATTTTACCTAGATTAGTCTCTGGGTCATCAGCTGCCTCTCGAACTTTCAATGCAATTTTTGGCAAGGTAGGTAAAATTAACGCATCCTGTTTAATTTTTTCAACAAGTATTGTATAAAGTGCATTTTCTGCGCCCATAAAAATCCCTTAATTTTAGTATTGTTATTAAAGATAAATTTAGCACAAAATAATTATAATTCAGTAATTAAAAGACTTTTTTTTAGTCTTTATGCTTAAACGCTATAGGCCAGAGGTTTTCATCTGCGAAAGTGCATGATTTACATCTTGATTCAGATCAACATATCACTTGAAAATCTGCTTATCACAGCGAGAATAAATTATAATTCGCGGCCAATTTTACTACGCCAACAATTGATATGCTAAAGCCTGAATTACTCTCCCCTGCCGGTAGTCTAAAAAATATGCGTTACGCGTTTGCCTACGGTGCCGATGCGGTATATGCAGGCCAACCTAGGTACTCATTAAGAGTTCGCAATAACGAATTTAGTTTAGAAAATATCAAAATTGGTATTGATGAGGCGCACGCGTTAGGTAAAAAGTTCTATTTGGTTAATAATATTGCGCCACACAATAGCAAATTGACAACTTTTCTTCGTGATATAAAACCGATTATTGCCATGGCACCTGATGCATTAATTATGTCTGATCCGGGCTTAATTATGATGGTACGAGAAAACTTCCCTGACATGCCAATTCATCTGTCCGTTCAAGCTAATGCCGTAAACTGGTCGACCGTAAAGTTTTGGCACCAACAAGGCATTGAACGCGTGATTCTGTCTCGTGAACTTTCCCTCGATGAAATTGAAGAAATCCGTTTTCGCTGCCCAGAAGTAGAACTAGAGGTTTTTGTCCATGGCGCACTGTGTATGGCATATTCTGGTCGTTGCTTACTATCGGGCTACATGACTAAGCGAGATCCGAATCAAGGCACTTGCACTAACTCTTGCCGCTGGAAGTATGACAGCCACCCAGCAAAGGAAACCGAAACCGGTGACATAATTGCCAAGCAACCTGCTGAAATATATCTACCTGAACAAAAGCCATTTGAAGACGTGGTCTTATTGCAAGAGCAAGGCCGCCCAGGCGAATACATGCCAGCTTTTGAAGATGAACATGGCACTTATATCATGAATTCAAAAGACTTACGTGCTGTCGAACATGTTGATCGCTTGGTCAAGATGGGCGTGCATTCCTTAAAAATAGAAGGCCGTACTAAGTCATTTTACTATTGTGCTCGTACGGCACAAATTTATAACCAAGCCATGTTAGATGCGGTTAATAACCAACCTTTTAATCAATATTTAAATAGCGATTTAGAGCATTTAGCACATAGAGGCTATACCGAAGGGTTTTTAAAACGCCATCGCCATAGTGAGACACAAAACTATGATTACGGTTACTCCAAAAGTGATACTCAACAGTTTGTTGGCGAAGTTATAGGCCGTAATAGTGACTCGGGTTTAATTGAAATTGACGTTAAAAATAAATTTTTGCTTGGCGATGAACTCGAATTAATGACGCCAAAAGGCAACAAAAGCTTTACCTTAACTCATATGGAAAACGTTAAAGGAGAAGCAATTGATGACGCCAAAGGCTCTGGTCATAAGGTGAGCATTAGTATTGATACAGAACTAGACTTATCATTCGGTATTATTATGCGTTACTTAACTAACGGCGGTACCACACGTCATCCATTCGCACAAAATCAGGATAAATAACCGTGGCATTGCTCATTGAAAATAGCTGTATCAACTGTGACATGTGCGATCCTGAGTGTCCAAATGAAGCGATTTCAATGGGCGATGAGGTCTATGAGATTGATGTTGATAAATGTACAGAGTGTGTGGGTCATTATGAAAAACCGACCTGTGTATCCGTTTGCCCAATAGATTGTATAAAACCTGACCCTGAACACCAAGAAGATGAGCAATTTTTATTAGCTAAGTTTATGCGAATGCATGGTTAAATAATTTATAGGTTTTTTCGATAATAAAAAAGGAGGCAATTTTGTCTCCTTTTTTATATGTTAGCTTTACAGCAATTAAATTAAACAGAAATCGCGGCTTTAATATGAGGATGTGCTTGATAATTTTGTAGTTCAAAATCTTCAAAGGTAAAATCAAAAATACTTTTCACTTCAGGATTAATCCACATAGTTGGCAAAGGTAAAGGCTCACGAGACAACTGTTCATCAACTTGTTCAAGGTGATTTAAGTACAAGTGCGCATCACCAAAAGTATGAACAAAATCGCCTAACTCTAAATCACAAACTTGTGCAATCATCATAGTAAACAAGGCATAACTGGCAATATTGAATGGTACGCCAAGAAAAATATCCGCACTTCGCTGGTACAACTGACAGCTTAGCTTGCCATTTAAGACATAAAATTGGAATAAAGTATGGCAAGGAGGCAATGCTTGCTTACCTATTGCTGCGTTAGCTTTTGGGCTTATCGAAGTATCTGGCAATAATGCGGGGTTCCATGCGGTAATAATATGTCGACGTGAATCAGGGTTATTTTTCAAGTCGTCAATTAACTGCGCTAATTGATCAATCGTTTCGCCATTTTGTGCAGGCCAATTACGCCATTGCACGCCATAAACTGGTCCGAGTTCACCGTCATCAGTGGCCCAATCATCCCAGATTTTTACGCCGTTTTGTGTTAAGTAAGCAATATTCGACTCACCTTTAATAAACCATAATAGCTCATGAATAATCGATTTAAGATGACATTTTTTAGTGGTAACTAATGGAAAACCTTTCGCAAGATCAAAACGCATTTGATGACCAAATATACTTTTAGTGCCGGTACCGGTACGATCCGACTTTTCAACACCTTCATCTCTGACATGTCGCATTAGGTCAAGATATGCTTTCACTTGGATTTCCTTTAAGATTATTTTTGATAACCGCTATATTGTGCCAAATGTCTTGCTGCAATTACAGTAAATTTAGCCCTTAGTACCACATCATTTTAATTGCCACTAACATTAAAAATACTGCGAAGCCTTTCTTCATATAACGCAAAGGTAATTTGGCGCCCGCTTTGACCCCTAATGGCGCAAACAAGGATGAGGTGAGTACGATACCCAATAGTGCCGGCAAATAGATATAACCGACACTCCAGGCTGGTAAGTTTTCTTTCCCTATGCCAATAATCACATAGCCTAAGGCACCAAATAAAGCAACAATAATGCCACTAGCGGTAGCAACACCAATAGCTTGACGCATGGATAATGAGCAATACATTAAAATTGGCACCAGTATCGCGCCACCTGCGATCCCCATCAAACTTGCTAACACACCGGTAAAAAGCCCAATAAACTGTAATACCCAGTTAGTTGGCAAGGCAACGCTGCGTTCAACTTTAATAGATAACAGCATATAAAATGCTAAAACAAGCACGGCACTGGCAAATATAATGGTCAGTGCTTTCAGGGAGAGTAACCCAGCAATAACGGCACCGAGCATAGCACCTAATGCCACTGAAATAGCCAATCGTTTTGCTATTGGCCAAGGAATATTACCGTTTTTATGATGGGCAAATGCAGCAGACGAGGAAGTAAAAATAATTGATGCTAACGATGTTGCCAACGCCATCGGAAAAGCAAGCTCTGCAGTTATGCCTAATAAGGGTAATAAGTATACCAAAACAGGCACAATAATAAGGCCACCACCGATACCGAGTAAACCAGCAAAAAAACCTACAATAGCGCCAGTCAACGCACAGGCTAAAAATACACTAATAAACATTGAAACCACTTACATTATAATGTTGTAACAAGGAAACAAAAAAGCACTTACTGTAATCTTGCATGGACAAAATCTCCCAAACCTAATGCCATTAACTGCTCGTGCATATAACTATGAACACTCGCCGTATTGGTTAAACACAATACCTTAGTTAAAATTTGTTTTAATTTAGTATACTCGACATGGCGAATAACCCATTTTACTTTCGCAATACTGTGAGCACTCATACTCAAATTTTTATATCCCATTACCATCAGTAAAAGTGCTCCTGTAGGTTCATTGGCCAATTCGCCACAAATACTTAATGGCACGCCTCGCTGCTGACTTTTCTGCGCAATATAATGTAATGCTCGTAAAACCGCTGGGTGATAAAAGTCATATAAACTTGCGACACGGCTATTATTGCGATCGACGGCCAGTAAGTATTGCGTTAAATCATTACTACCCACCGAAAAAAAGTCAACTTTATCAGCTAAATCTTCTAATTGAAAAATAACACTGGGTACTTCAATCATTACCCCTATTTTGGGCTTGACGAAGATATCTCGCTCATTGGGTGATAATTCAGAGCTAAGTTCATAGTATGCTTGATTAATCAATCTCATCGCCTCATCGACTTCGGTAATGCTTGAAATCATGGGCAACATGATGGCTAGATTCCCTAAGCCGTGATTTGCCCTTAACATTGCTCTTATTTGCACTAAAAATATCTCTGGATGATCAAGCGTAATACGAATGCCGCGCCAACCTAAGAATGGGTTTGCTTCAATAATAGGAAAATAAGGTAAAGATTTATCACCGCCAACATCTAATGTGCGCATAGTGACGGGTTTGCCAGAAAATGACGCTAACACCTTGCGATATAATGTGGTTTGTTCTGATTCAGACGGAAAGCAACTACGGTTCATAAAAGGTATTTCCGTTCGATACAAACCAATACCATCAGCACCAACATTCTGTGAGTATTCAAAGCCTGCAGATAAACCAGCATTAACCAACAAACTCATGCTGTGGCCATCTTTTGTCAATGCCGGTAAATGTTCAACTTCTTTCACTTGCGCTTGCAGTTCATTTTCTGCGGCTAAGATATGACGATATTCGTTAATTAAAGCATTGCCTGGCGCCACATAAAGTTTATAAGCGTAACCATCTAATACCGCTTTTTTTTGATGTAATTGACGAATGGCAAGGTAATCAACCCCCATAACCGCAGGAATATTTAGTGCTTTAGCTAGAATGGCGACATGAGAATTATTTGAACCGGTTAAGGAAACAATCCCTAATAACCCTTGGTGTTGATACTCAGCCAGCATGGTTGCGCTGACATCGTTTGCAACCAAAATAAATTGTTCAGGTAACTGTTGGTCGTACGCCACCAAATTTTGAATGTTATTTAATAATCGATTACCCAGATCTTTAATATCATAGGCTCGTTCACGCAGGTATTCATCATCTAACGCTTCAAATTTTACCACATAACCATCGACAATTATTTTCAATGCGCTTTGTGCATTCCAGCCCTGATTTATTTTAGTAATAACTTCAGTTTTGAAATTATCACTGTCCAGCAATTGTTTATAAACATCAAAAATATCTAAGCTACTATCTGAAATGATTTTTTTTAATTTTTCGCTCATTTGAGAAAACTCGATAAATGTTCGTTCAACCGCGTCATTAAAAATCGTCAGCTGCTGTTCAAGGTCACTCACCCTATTTACCGCAACAGTCGATAAATCAGCTTTGGGATGCACAACAATCATTTCGCCAATGGCTACGCCTGGTGCACCTCCAATACCCTGATAATACTTACCTGTGTGTTGGGTACTATGTTCAATCATGCCTTGCGCTTCAACACTCACCAATGCCGTAGCAAGCTGCGCGGATAACGTAACTAAAAAGGCTTCTTCGTTCTCACTAAAAACTCGAGCCTGCTCTTGCTGAACCGTTAAGACACCTAAAACTTTACGCTGGTGGATAATGGGTGTGCCTAAAAAGGCCTTAAAGTTTTCTTCTTCAACTTCTGGCGCATGAATAAAATCAGGATGTTGTTGAGCGTTGGCAATATTAATCGGTTCTTCACGTTGGCCCACTAAACCAACAAGCCCTTCAGTAAAGCCAACGCTGGTACGCCCAAAAGCATTTTGCGATAGGCCATTAGATGCCATTAATAAAAAGTGTTGTTTTTGGTGATCCGCTAAATATACCGAGCAACACTGAGTATCGAGAGCTTCTTTGACTTGGCTAACTAAATGCAATAAAGCTTGGTCTAGTTCTGATGCTTGGCTAAATTCGAGGACAATTCGGCGCAAAATAGTAAGCATTATAATCCCTATAATTAAGTTATTTACTGTACATTCAACAATGCAGGTTATGTAAAGCCTCTATTAAATAAAGCTAATCTGCTGATAGTATTAGAATAGGTTATGTCATCCATGTTCATAACGCTAATATTGGTACAAAGGGTGTTACTTAAAGGCTACTACGGAAATAATTTAAAACTAAATAGCTCACCGAAGTGAGCTATTTTACAAAACATAATAATAATCTAAGGTGTCGACAATTAAGCTCGACGTCGGCGACGCTCTTGGCGATAACTAGGCATTGCTGCTAAGGCAAATTCTTTCATCACTTTTCGATAAACCTCGCGTTTAAATGACACAACTTGCCTTACTGGATACCAGTAAGATACCCAACGCCAGTCGTCAAACTCAGGATGACTTGAATGTAATAAATCAACTGCTGACTCTGGTGCCGTCAATTTCAGTAAAAACCATTTCTGCTTTTGACCAATACAAACCGGCAAGCTCTCGTGTCTAATTAACCTCTTTGGTAATTTATATTTTAACCAATGCTTAGTGGTTGCTACAATTTTAACATGCTCGGGTTTTAAACCAACTTCTTCGTCTAATTCCCGATACATAGTTTGTTCTGCAGTTTCACCCTCATCAACACCACCTTGTGGATATTGCCAAGAATGCTGACCAAAACGCCTTGCCCAAAATACTTGTCCCCTGTCATTGATTATTACTATGCCGACATTGGCTCGATAGCCTTCGGCATCTATCAAAGGAACTCCTGACAGCATTAA
>CAJXUN010000068.1 GCA_913061475.1 uncultured Colwellia sp.
AATGCCAGCAAGCTTTTCAACCGCCATCACATACGGAAAGTTATTCATCACGCCGCCAAGGTAGTCAATACGGTCGGTGTAAGGAATGTAGCTATGCCATGATTGCCGCTCGCCCATTTTTTCTGCGCCGCGATGGTGGTAACCAATATCGGGTACGCAATCAACAATTTCTTCCCCCTCCATTTGTAAGACAATACGAAAAGCACCATGAACACTCGGATGATTAGGGCCAAGATTTAGGAACATAAAGTCGCTATCTTTGCTGTGTCGCTTCATGCCCCAGGCTTCGGGGTTAAACTGCAACGCCGCTTGCTCTTTATCTTGTTGGTCAGGCGGTAATCTAAACGGGTCCATTTCCGTTGCACGTGCGGGATGAGTTTTCAGTAGCGGATGCCCTTGCCAGGTATCCGGCATTAAAATACGGGTTAAATATGGGTGATTTTGAAAAACAATACCGAACATGTCCCACACTTCTCGTTCATACCAATTAGCGTTTGGCCAAAATCGGCAAACACTTTCTAAACGTTTATCTGTGCTAGTGAGAGCAACTTTAATGCGAATATCTTGATTACGTTGATATGAGCGTAAGTGGTAACTGACGGTAAAAGCTTGTGATAAAGACGATTGCTGTTGCCGTTCGCTTTCATCAATGGCGGTGATATCGAAACACATATCAAACGGCTGAGCTAAGTCATGCTTTAGTATTTGCATTAACTTAATTAACTGACTTTTATCGACCCAATAAGTGGGGATATCATCGACAATGTTTTCGATTGCGCTCACGGCTTGTAAATTAAGCTTTGGTGATAGGGCAATAATTTCATCAAGCAAAGGTAAAGTTTGCAGCATCTGCCAATCATTACTCGCCTTAATATTTACCTGATTCACCATTAATTTCCCTTCATTGTCGCCGCTTTAGTATTAATTTCTCTTCGTGTCTAAGCCGCCAAATTTAGCTAGCCGTCCAAATAAAGCCATTATGTTTTATATATGATCCGGCGAATCAAGGTTGGTCACCTGAATGCGTTCGCCATGCTTAATGTCTCGTAATGACGGTTTGCCAATTGCACTCACCTTTTGCTCACCGACAACCCAACTTAACGGCCTAGGTTGATGCTCTATTTTGGTTTGCAACAATAACAGGGCTTCAAGTAACGCTTCTGGTCGCGGCGGACAGCCCGGCACGTAAACATCAACCGGAATAAACTTATCAACGCCTTGCACCACGCTGTAGATGTCGTACATACCGCCAGAATTGGCACATGAACCCATTGAAATAATCCAACGTGGTTCTAAAAGTTGCTCATAGAGGTGCTGAATTACCGGTGCCATTTTGCGAAAGCAAGTACCTGAAATGACCATTAAGTCTGCCTGCCTCGGCGTTGCTCGTATAACTTCGGCACCAAAGCGTGCAATATCATGGCGTGAAGTAAAACTGGTTGCCATTTCGACATAACAGCAACTTAAGCCAAAGTTAAATGGCCAAATTGAATTTTTACGGCCCCAATTCACCATATCATCGAGCCTTGCCATAAAAACATTGCGCTTTAATTCAGCTTCAGAAACGCTCTTCATTTCACTCATCGCATCGTCGAGTTTCGCTTTAGTTAGTGACCATTCCATTATTGATGTCCTTTATTTGGCTCATAAGGGCGAAGATCTAACGCTTTACGTTCACTTTCTCGTAGACGCTGCAATTGAGTTTCTCGATGCGGTTGGTGGCGACGAGTTAACTCCAAAGCGCCAATACGAACTAAGTAAATTAATGCCGCCAACAACACGGTAATGAAAATACTCGCTTCGATAAAACCCGGCCAGCCCACCTCGTCAAAGGCAATGACCCAAGCAAAAAGATAAATAGTTTCTAAATCAAAAATGACAAAAAAAATCGCGTACAAGAAGAAGTGGTTGGTAAAACGGGTTTTATTATCCGAAACTGAAATTATTCCGGATTCATAAGGGGTGTTTTTAGCGCGCTGTTTCCCTTTGGGACCAAGAAAATATGATAGCAGCATCATAAAAACTAGCATCACTGCCAAGATAATAAAGTAAGCCGCAATTGGCCAAACTTGGGTTATTTGATCAGATGTTTCCACAAAGCCCTCACTTATAGTTAAACAACTACAAACCGACAGACAGCGAACTTATCGATACATGCACCTAATGCTAAACCAAGCAGTTTTCAATCGCCTTGGTTATAACATTGCACGATTAAAATAAATCTAAGTTAGCTAAATTGGACTTCAGCGATACTAAAATCACCGCAAAGTAACCAATAAGTAGATGAGACACATCATTAAAAATGTCTGATAGGTAGGTAAATCCTGACCTTATAGGGAGATAATGGCTACCTGTTGGCAACACCAACTCACTGCATTTACTTATTATTGTTATTTCGCTTTCGCTAACATTCTCTCTTCATTAATTCTACTGAGATAGCACCTATAATTACGTATTAATAGACAATATTCGCATCATCAAATTTTGCTAGTGTGCTTTGCAAAAAAGGCGGTAACGAAAGATATTGTTGATAAGCTGAGTATAGAAAAGAATTTAAATAATGCTTATTTTTTAAGCGATTATTAGCATTTTAAAAGGTTATTTTTGGTGAAAAGCAATAAACACGGCGCTTGCCGTGTTTATTTTTAAGTAAAATAAATTGCCAATAAAGCAATTTTACGGTTATTCCTCTGCGCCATTAATCAGTTCTGAAAGTGCCGAGAGTTTGTCTAATACCAAACCATGAATGGATTTTCTCGGGTAGCGCCCAGTTCGGCTAATTTCGCCCGCCGTTTGCCCCATCAAAATTTCTATCGCCTGATCAATATTATCAACAGCATAAATAGCAAACTTGTCTTCTGCAACGGCCTGAATAACTTCAGGTGCCAACATCAAATTAATAGTATTAGTCTTAGGAATGATAACACCTTGCTGACCCGTTAAACCTTTATCTTTACATAGCCGATAAAAGCCTTCTATTTTTTCATTAACGCCACCAATTGATTGCACTTCACCATGTTGGTTCATCGACCCCGTTATCGCGATACCTTGGTTGATCGGTAACTTAGCAATGGCTGAAATTAACGCGCAAAGCTCCGCCATTGATGCACTATCGCCGTCGATATGACCATAAGATTGCTCAATAGCGATATTGGCAGAAATCGTCACCGGAAAGTCCTGACCATACTTATGACCCAAATATCCGGTTAAAATCAATACACCTTTTGAGTGAATCGATTTACCTAAATCGACTTCACGCTCAATATCTGTCACGCCAAGGCTACCGGCATATACCGTTGCCGATATACGCGCAGGTGTACCGAAGACACTATCGCCAATTTCTAAAACCGTTAAGCCATTAATTTTACCGATCTGTCCGCCGTCGGTATCGATGAGCAATTGACGTTCTTTAATTTCCTCTAACCAAGCTTCACTCATACGTCCGGTGCGACGTTGTTTCGCGGCTAACGCCATAGTGACATGCTTGCCACACAAACCATTCTTACCATCAGACAATTTCCACAAGTAAAAGGCTTCGTCTAATAAGTCATTAACTTGCACGATATTAGCCGATATTTTTTGCTGATGCTCCGCACGTCTAAGTGCGTATTTAACCAGTTCAAGTACCGCTTCATCAGTCACTTCTGGGTAGTGATTACGATAGGCCCGTTGACGAATTAAATTGGCATAATCGTTTAAGTTACTTTGGCTTTTTTCTAAGTGGCGATCAAAGTCGGCCAAGACACGAAACAGTTCAGTAAATTCTTGATCATAATCTTGTAAGGTGTAGTAAATTTCAGGGTCACCTAACAAAATCACTTTAACGTTCAAAGGTATTTTTTCTGGTTGTAAGCTAAAAGCCCCTGGTTGGGCATATTCTGAATGCGGATTTTCAATGGTTATTTGCTGCGACTTTAGCGCTAACTTTAACCGCGCCCAAACCAAAGGTTGGGTGAGTAATTTATCAGCTTCAAGTAAGATATAACCACCATTGGCTTTATGTAATGCGCCGGGCCTAATTAAACGATAGCTGGTATAGCTACTGCCTTGAAAACTGCCAAAATCAACATGACCAAATAAATTTTGAAAGGTGGGATTCTGTTCATAAATAACCGGTGCGCCTTCATCAACTTTACGAGTCACTAATAAATTAGGTAAAAAGCGTTCTACCATCAGTTTACGCAAGTCTTTGTCATTAGGCGCTTCGCTACTTTCGTCAACCAATAGCTCTAATACCGCATCAACAACATGAGTTTTTACCTTGGCCAAATACTTCAGCACGCCAACGTTGCTGGCGAACTCATGCTCTAGCTCCTGCAAAAATGGCTGAATGCTTTGTGCTGCAGTTTCATGCTTTAACTTACGTAATTTATCAGAAGAAATACGTTTCCATTGCGGTAACTCAATTAACTTTTCAGACAGTAACTCTTCGAGCTTAGCCAATAAAACATAAAACTCTGCCCGCTTAGGCTCATTCAAATCAGCAAACTCTTTATCATTAAGTGGTTTGCCCGCAACTAATGGCGAAAAACCAATTTCACCGTCTTCTTCATAAAGTACCACTTCATTTTTTAATGCGGTTGCTTCAACCTCACTAATGGCTTCATCATATTTTTTATTGAAGTCGCGATCGATAGCAGCCTTTTGCCTTTGATAACCTGGGTTGTCAAAAATTTCAGGAAACAAATCCATTAACTCGTCAATAAATGTATTCATTCGGGTAAGTAACTGCTTACCATCACCAGGACTTACATAAAGATTATGCGGTGTGTTTGGGTCATCAAAATTATTGATGTAACACCATTCTTGTGGTGTCGGCTCTTGACTCGCCGTAGCCGCTAACATCTGTTTTATTAAGCTTTGACGCCCAGTACCATGTTCGCCCATGGCATAAACATTGAAACCTGGCGCTTGCATCGATAATCCAAAGGTCAGTGCTTCTTTAGCTCTTTCATGACCAATAAATACTTGTGCTATTTCTGCTACGGGTGTGGCATTGGCAAATTGTTTAACCGTTAAATCTGCGGTTAATTGGCAAGCTTTAAGGCGTACATTTGTTGACACATTTGTCATAGAGGATCTCTCGGGAGTGCTATTTAATAGTATGATTAAATAGCAAATAAAATAAATAATGCTTCATTAAATACAGTGTACAGCGACATGCAGCTGAACAGCAAAACAATATCAAAAAATTCTTGTTTTACGGCGTTAAACTCACGCGTTGAAAGTCTTGACCACCGCAGGAAATACATTCAGTGACAACATTTGCATGGTTATAAAGGACACTATGCTGACATGTCTGACATTGCAGCTCTCCAAAGCCTACATAGTCACCAACATGGTAACCATCTTGGTGCTGAAAATCGCCCATCAGCTCAGCCCACTCAACTTGTGATTTATCGGTAATTTGCGCTAAGTTGGCCCATAAGTTTTCATTTAATATAGCTAAGTAAACTGAATGCTTAACATCTGCTTGATATTGCTGGTAAAAATCTGCCAAATCATATTTGAGATTCGCAACAAATTGCTTAACTTGTTGCTCTGGAATTTGTTCGGCAGCAACCAGCAGTGATTTTGCTTGTTCAATTAATTCTATTACCGAACGAATTTCATTTTCCTTGGTATCTTTGAGCCAATTTTGTAGCTTCTGATAAACGTCTTGAACACGAGATGGATCATTTTTCATAGTGTTTTCCTCATTTAACTAGTTTCCTTAAGCATAAGTGATCCGTTAATAAAAAACAGTCCTTGTCATAATATCGCACCACTTATCAAGGCACGTTTATGCAAATTTTAACGTAACTTTCAGCACTTAAAGTTACTTTTATCCGTTATGCCATCGCCATCTTAGAAAAACATTCCGCATTAACTTGCTTTAACTTGTCGCAATGGCAAGAGATAAGGTATCCTATCGGGATTATTTTATTGCTGCTACTTAAGCTTTGAAGAACAAGTTTTATCACTAAAAATTTGTCAAAAAAGTGAGTTTTAGCTCCTATTTTAGCGTGTTTGAGAAATCTTAATGGAATCCATCTACAATCCCCAATCAATTGAAGCCGATGTTCAGAAGTTTTGGACTGATAACAATACCTTCAAAGCCGAAGAGCACCCTGGAAAAGAAAAGTTTTATTGCTTGGCGATGTTTCCATACCCAAGTGGTCGTCTCCATATGGGCCACGTACGTAACTACAGCTTAGGCGATGTTATTTCTCGTTACCAACGCATGCAAGGCAAAAATGTCATGCAACCTATGGGGTGGGATGCTTTTGGCTTGCCAGCAGAAAATGCAGCGATAAAAAACAATTCAGCACCAGCGAAATGGACCTATGAAAACATTGATTACATGCGTAACCAATTAAAATCATTAGGTTTTGGATATGATTGGAGCCGTGAATTAGCGACGTGTAAAAAAGACTATTACCGTTGGGAACAATGGTTTTTCACCCAGCTTTATGAAAAAGGTTTAGTGTACAAAAAGAATGCGACCGTGAATTGGGATCCGGTTGACCAAACTGTTTTAGCCAATGAACAAGTTATTGACGGTCGCGGCTGGCGCTCAGGTGCTATGGTCGAGCGTAAAGAAATTCCACAGTGGTTTATTAAAATTACTGATTATGCTGAAGAGTTAATTAACGATTTAGACCAACTAACTGATTGGCCTGAACAAGTTAAAACCATGCAACGTAACTGGATTGGTCGTTCTGAAGGTGTTGAAATGACCTTTCAAGTTGCTGATTCAACTGAAAGCTTTGATATTTATACTACACGCCCTGATACCTTAATGGGCGTAACTTATGTTGCTTTAGCGGCCCAGCATCCATTAGCGGTTAATGCTGCTGAAAATAATGCTAAATTGTCGGCATTCATTGATGAATGTAAAGCCAACAGCAAATCTACTGAAGCCGATTTGGCGACAATGGAGAAAAAAGGTGTTGATACCGGCTTAAAAGCTATACACCCACTTAGCGGTGAAATAGTGCCCGTATGGGCCGCCAACTTTGTATTAATGGACTACGGCTCAGGCGCAGTGATGTCAGTGCCAGGTCATGATCAGCGTGATTATGAATTTGCCACTAAATACGGTTTAGAAATCAAACAAGTTATTGCCGGTAATGAGGGTGATGACATTGCTAAAGCCGCTATTACCGAAAAAAATACGCTGATTAATTCTGCTGAATTTGATGGTTTAAATTTTGCAGAAGCTTTTAAAGCAATTTCCGATAAATTGATTAGTGAAAATAAAGGTAAGGTAAAAGTAAATTACCGTTTACGTGATTGGGGTGTTTCTCGCCAACGTTATTGGGGTACGCCAATTCCAATGCTGCATTTAGCCAATGGCGAATCTGTGCCGGTTCCAGCTGATCAATTACCCGTTGAGTTACCAGAAGACGTGGTAATGAATGGCGTAACTTCTCCGATTAAAGATAATCCTGAATGGGCAAAAACAACCTACAACGGTGAAGAAGCATTCCGCGAAACCGATACCTTTGATACCTTTATGGAATCATCATGGTATTACGCGCGTTATTGTTCACCCAATGATGACACGCAAATGTTAGATCCCGCTAAAGCGAATTACTGGCTGCCGGTTGATCAATATATAGGTGGTATTGAACACGCTATTTTACATTTACTTTATGCGCGTTTTTTCCATAAATTATTACGTGACGTTGGTTTAGTCGAATCAAACGAACCGTTTAAGAGCTTGTTATGTCAAGGTATGGTGTTAGCTGATACCTATTACCGTGAAGCTGATAATGGTGCACAAGATTGGATTGCCCCTACCGATGTCGAAGTAGAGCGTGATGAAAAAGGTCAAGTCACTTCAGCCATTAGTAAAATAGATGGCCTGCCAGTTATTTCTGCGGGCATGAGCAAAATGTCTAAGTCAAAAAATAATGGTATAGACCCACAAGAGGTTATCAATTTATACGGCGCTGATACCGTGCGTTTATTTATTATGTTTACTTCACCGCCAGAGCAAACGTTAGAGTGGTCTGACTCAGGTGTTGAAGGTGCACACAGATTCTTAAAGCGTGTTTGGAAATTGATTTATGATTTCACTCAAGTCGCTGAAATATCAACTGCCGCACCAAGTATCGAAGGCTTAACGCTTAACTCGGCGCAAAAATCACTGCGCCGTGAATTACATAAAACGATTGCAAAAGTTAGCGATGATATTGGCCGCCGTAATACCTTCAATACCGCTATCGCCGCCATTATGGAATTAATGAATCACCTAAGTAAGGCTAGCATCGAAAGCGCTGAAGACCGTGTTGTGATGCATGAAGCTATTCGTGCTCTGGTATTAATGTTGACACCTATCGTGCCACACTTGAGCCACCATTTATGGAACATGATTGGCGATGGTAACCCAGTTGAAAACACAGCATGGCCAGTCATTGACGATGCTGCGTTAGTGGAAGACGAAAAGCTTATTATTGTGCAAGTTAATGGTAAATTACGCGCTAAAATCACCGTCTCAGCTGATGCAACCAAAGAAGCGGTTGAAGCCATGGGTTTTGCCGATGAAAGTGTCAGCAAGTTTATTGACGGTAAAACAGTACGTAAAGTCATTTATGTACCGGGCAAACTGTTAAATATTGTCGCTAATTAACCTTAACAGTAGCCGCTCGTCATTACCTTATTAGACTCAGCGGCTTTTAAAGTGCATAGTACAAAATATGGACTGTGCACTCATTTAATCTCTATCTATAAAAAGTGAACACTTTATGAAGCAAATAATAATTCGCCAGGCCAGTAAAATATTATCTTTTAGTCTCATGTTAATGATGCTAAATGGTTGTGGTTTTCAGCTCCGTGGCAATTATTTATTAGCACCAGAACTACAAACCATAGTATTTAGTTCTGTTGATCAATATGGCGAACTCACCCGTTTGGTTAAACAGCACTTAACCATTAACGACGTTAATTTGGTACAACAAGGTGATAAATCTGTACCGCAAATGCGTATGCTGCAAGACAATTTAGATCGTAGAACCTTATCGGTTTTTCCTAACGGCCAAGTCGCTGAGTATGAACTTATTTATACCGTACGTTATCAAATTCTAATCCCTGGGCAAGAAGTTCAACGCTTCAGCTTTGAGCTCAATCGTGATTATCAAGATGATCCTGACATTGCCTTAGCAAAGAGTCGCGAACTGTCGTTAATGTTACGGGAAATGCGTCAAGAAGCGGCCAATAAAATCCTACGTGACATGGCTAGTATTCAGCTATAGGTCATTGAAATGCGCATTTACCATAATCAACTCGAAAAAACACTGACACAAGGCTTTAAGCCAATATGGTTGGTGTTTGGCGATGAACCATGGCAAAAAAATGACGCCTTAGAAAAAATTAAAAACGTGGCGAAAAAACAAGGCTTTGACGAAGTTATTCGTTTTAGTATTGATGATAAGTTTAATTGGGATGAACTGTTTCAAGAATACCAATCAATGAGCTTATTTTCCTCATTACGCATTATTGAAATTGAATTTATTAATGGCAAAATTGGTGATAACGGCGCAAAAGGCGTCAACCAATTACTGGCCTTATTGCATCAAGACATTCAGCTAATATTTCATGGGCCAAAACTTGATGCTGCAACGCAAAAACGTAAATGGTTCAAATCATTAGAAGCTGCTGGCTGCTTTCTGCCCTTGTATGATGTTGAAGGCAAACAACTAAAACAATGGCTTAGTCATCAAGCTCGTCAACTACAACTCACCTTACCTGCTGATGTAATTGATTTAATGGCTGAACTATTTGAGGGCAATTTACCGGCATTAGCACAAGAGCTACAAAAGCTTGCAATTTTATTTGGCCAACAGCCTGTCAGTTTTGAAGAAGCGGAACAGCTCGTTATTAAGCAAGCTAAGTTTAACCCTTTTCAACTCATCGATACCTTGCTGATTGGCGATCTGAAAAAATGCTTAACTATGCTAGATCAAATGCAACATGACGGCAGCGCATTTGGCCAATTAATTTGGTTTGTTCATAAAGAAATCAGCCAACTTCATGCCATGTTAGCATTATTAGCCCACGGCACGAGTATGAACGATGTTTTTAAGCAATATCGCATTTGGGATAAAAAGAAGCCCTTATATCAATACGCATTAACCAACATGAGCTTACATAATGTAGAACAAGCTTTAGCACGGTTAGCGCAAGTTGATTTACTCAGCAAAACCAGTAGCGACTTCAACGCCTTTATCTTGCTCAGTGATGTTTTAATCAGCTTATACCATAACAAACTCAGTGAAAACTTTAGCTTGGATTATGAGTACAACTAAGCAAAGTCCACCAAAGCTTATTGCTTTGCTAGGTGGTACATTCGACCCTATTCATCTTGGCCACATTTTACCCGCGCAAGAAACCGCTTTATGGTTAGGTACTGAACAATTACATTTAATTCCCGCTCATATTCCACCACATAAATCTGGCACTCATGCAAATGCAAAACAACGTGCTGATATGGTCGCGTTAGTTTGCGATAACCATAAAGACTTGCAACTAGATAAGCGAGAACTCAACCGAGACAGTGCTTCATATACCGTAGACTCTTTACGTGAAATAAAGGCCGAACAACCGGGCGCAGATTTATATTTTATTATGGGTATGGACTCGTTGTTAACATTTACCCAGTGGCGCAGTTGGCAAGAAATCCTCACCTTATGCAATTTAGTGGTTAATATTCGTCCCGGCTACCCGCACTTTGAGCTTGAATCAGCGCTAGTGCCAGAGCTAAAACATCGTCTGATTTATAGTCTTGCACAATTACAGTTCCACCAAAGCGGACAAATAATTCTCCATGAAAGCACCCCACTTGATATTTCTTCGACCCTGATCAGAGAAAAAATTAAAGCGAACTTAGCGTACGCGCAATATTTACCTCAATCGGTGTACCACTATATTGAGCAACACCGCCTTTATCGATAACCGCCGTATTGACGTCTGCTTTTAATATCGAAGCATTAAAAGTCCTAATTACTGTCATTTAGCTAGCAAGTCAGTGAAATAAATCGCTTGTTGGGTAAAAAACATGCAATTGATAGCATTAGACAGTTAACGAAGAAACAAATTAATGCTATTATCGCCGATTATTGTCAATTATAGAGATCCCACTTTGCAAAGTTCAGACCTAATTACTTTTGTTACCGAAAAAATCGAAGATATGAAAGGCCGCGATATCGTCACATTAGATATAGCTAAAAAATCAAGTTTCGCTGACTACATGCTAGTTTGCTCTGGTAACTCAAAACGTCACGTTATTTCCATTGCACAATCACTTACCATTGAATGCCGCGCTGCTGGTATCGAAGCCTTAGGTGTTGAAGGAAATGATGTTGGTGAGTGGTCTTTAGTGGATTTAGGTGATGTTGTTGTCCATGTGATGACTGACGAAACTCGCGATCGTTACCAACTAGAACAACTATGGGAATAGTATAAAGTATAATGCGCATTACCTTATACGCTGTTGGCAATAAAATGCCCGCATGGGTCAGCCAAGGATTTAGCGAATATTGCCGTAGGTTTCCTCGTGATATGAGTTTTCACTTAGTGGAAATTTCACCGGGGAAGCGCGGTAAAAATGCCGATATAGCCCGCATTCTCGAAAAAGAAGGTGAGCTAATGTTAGCGGCCATTCCTAAAGGTAATCGCATTGTAACTTTAGAAGTAGAAGGTAAACCTTGGACAACTCCCGAACTTGCCAAGCAGCTTGAACGTTGGCATGTTGATAGTCGTGATGTTGCACTACTGGTTGGTGGTCCTGAAGGTTTAGCCCCTGCTTGTATTGAAGCGTCCGAACAAAAATGGTCATTATCACCACTGACGTTACCACACCCTATGGTACGCATTGTCGTTGCTGAAAGTCTTTATCGCGCTTGGTCAATCAATAATAACCACCCTTACCATCGAGAGTAAATAATGGCTCCTAAAAAACGCGTTGCCATTAGAAATCATAGTGCCGAAGCCAATTTATTTGCCCGTCGTACGTTTATAACCTTTGTCGCCGTCATCATCCTTTCACTGGTGTTATTTAGTAACATTTATAACCTTGAAGTCAATTCTTATCAGAAATACCAAACACGTTCGAACTCCAATCGTATTAAGCTTTTACCCGTCGCGCCAAATAGGGGCTTAATTTATGATAGAAATGGCGTTTTACTGGCTGACAACACGCCTGTATATAGCTTAGAAGTCATTCCCGAACAAGTTGATGATATTGAAAAGCGCTTGGCTGAGGTTAGTCAACTATTAGATATTAGCCAAGAAAGACAAGACAAACTACTCACCGCATTGAAAAGCAAACGTCGATTTAAGCCGCTAGAGTTATACTCTCGCTTAAGCGAGCAGCAAGTATCATTATTTTCCGTCAATCAGCATAATTTCCCAGGTTTTTTTATTGATGCGCGCTTAAAGCGCTATTACCCTTTTGCTGACTTGACGACACATTCGCTTGGTTATGTCGCACGTATTAATCGCAAAGATTCACTGGCACTTGAGAAACAAGGCTTAGCTGAAAACTACGCTGC
>CAJXUN010000069.1 GCA_913061475.1 uncultured Colwellia sp.
TTTGCCATGAAATACCTCAGTTACGTACAATTGCTATATATTGAGTTTGCTTAATCTAAATACTATATAGCAATATTTGCTTCATTGTTGAATCACTTCTGCAGCGTTCAGATATTAACGATATTTGGCATGCTTAAGATAAGTAACCTGAACTCTAGATAAGCACTTACTCATATTCCTTTTACCTCTTTATCAGCACTAAATATAGCATGCTAGCGATAATCAACTGATTTAATTCGATAATAAAGAAAGCTTCATAAAGTGGTGCTAATATCCTATGATTAAGGACGGAACGTTATGGCAAGATACTAACGATATTAGCTGTAAACAAAGCCTTATTCATTTTGTTTACAGTGGCGCTGATGGATAATAGCCTAAATACCTCAAAGTGGCAGTTGACGACTTTTATTTAAACCCATCCCGCCATGTATATATCTAACTATAATAAACCCAAACACAGGACAAACGGTCTGCGTGAGTAATATTGCAAATGCTTTATGAACGCAGAGTCTTGGATGTACATGAAATGTGTCCACGGTGAAATTTGAGGTTAACGTGTTGAAAAGAAAATTTACCATTATTTTGTGCGCGCTAGTCGCCACATTTTTTTTACTCTGTGTTAGTTACTTTGATTTACCACAGGTTCTGAAACAGGAAAAGCACTCTGTTACTATTGCCGTGTCAACAACTCCACTGTCGACGCCTTTTTATGTCGCGAAAGCGATCAATGCTTTTGACGATACGTGTGTAAACGTTGAATACCAGAACGTTACCGGTGGACAAGCTGCATTTGAACGTGTGATGAACGGTAAAGTAGATTTTGCCACAAGTTCTGATTCTGTCATTGCCTTTGAGAGTCTAAAACCGCAATCGTTTGTCACTCACGCTATGTTTGTGCAATCCGATAATGATGTCAAGCTGATTACGCGTTCGGCAGATGATATAGCTGCGATTGCCGACCTGAAAGGGAAGCGTATTGGCGTGACTAAGGGCACTGCTAGCGAATATATCTTAACTACCTTACTCGCTATTGAAGGCTTAACCATCGACGATATCCAACTGCGTAACTACAGCCCTGAAAAATTAATAGCAGGTTTCAAACGTCATGAAGTCGATGCAATTTTACCGTGGGAACCTTTTGTATTTCAGGCGATGCAAGTATTTGGAGATGAAATAAAAATTCATGATACAAAAAGTTTAAGTACCCTTAGCTTTAATTTAATTTCTCAAGCTGGCGAAAAATTACTTGTAGATAAAGCCGAGTGCGTAATTCAAGGGTTGCATACTGCTATTCATTATATTACGTCGCATCCACAGCAAGCTAAAAATATAGTGATAGCAGAACTAAACGTAGCCCCTGAATTTATTGATTGGGTGTGGCCCGACTATATTTTTAAGCTAGGTTTAAACCAATCACTTATACTAAACGTTAATGCTCAAGCGAGTTGGGCAATTGGCGCCCAAATGACAACAGCTGTTGGCGAGTCTAATGCCGTCAATTTTATTGATAGTCGAGCATTATTAAGGGTCGATTCAGGGGCCGTAAATATATCACTGTGAATTAAGGTTTTACATGAAGTTAAGCTTACAGCAGCATATTTACTTTTTTACTTTAAGTAGCTGTTTATTTTTTATTGTACTTGTTATTAGTATTTTGTGGTCAATTCAAGTGGTCGAAGTCGCCATTGAACGAGAGCGCTATGCTCATAAAGTTGAGAGTCACAGTAATATTTTAAAGCAATTTATTCGCAGTGAGGATATTTATGTCGAGAATTACAATACCGATAGCTGGCAGACGTTAGAGCGAAAATTTGATGAATTGCTTGAGCTAACGCCGGCGCTAACATCTGAGCAGCAAACCATTCAAAATAGCATTAAAAGCCAAAATAAAAATGTGATCAGGCTTTTTGAAACTATTAATCAAAATCAGTTGGAAAACGCCGATGACAGAATTAAAGAGCATTTAAAGTTGCGTTTAATTACGCAATTAGAAGCCATTAATTCAGATTCAAAGCAGCTTTTTAACATTGTGCAAAAAGATATTAATATAGCTATTAAGCAACAAGTCACTTTTGTCTTGGTAATATTATCACTTAGTCTTTCGGTATTGCTTTATGGCGCATTTAAACTCGTCAGAATATTTAGAACCTCACTTAACGAAGTTAAATTAGCATTTACCAAAAATCGTTGTGGAAATTATCAAAACATTCAGCTGTCGAATAAGTCTGAAGAGTTTGAGGGTATTGCTAATGCTTTTAATGATATGAATACAGAGCTGAGTGAAACAACGGTTTCCTTGGCGTCGATGAAAAAAACTGTTGCAGAAAGAACAAAAGTGCTCGAGCAATTATCTAATACTGATCCATTAACTAAAGTTGCCAACAGGCGAGCTTTGTTTGAGCGAGGTAACGCAGAATTTTCTCGCACACAAAGAACAAAAAACAAATTAACCTTAATTTTGCTTGATTGTGACTTTTTTAAAAATATTAACGATCAGTATGGCCATTTATTTGGTGATCAAGTCTTACAGCATATTTGTGCCGTATGTAGTGAAGAAATTAGAAATATTGATTTTTTTGCCCGCTATGGTGGTGAAGAATTTATTATTATATTGCCGGAAAGTGAGTTAAATGGCGCAATAAAAACGGCTGCTCGTATTCAATCGTCATTAGCGAATAAAGCAATAGTATTTGAAGAAACTGATGTTTATGTGACGTTAAGTGTTGGCATTTGTGAAATTACTCAACAACATAGAAGCTTTGAGGAGATGATCAAAGACGCAGATACCGCTATGTATAGAGCGAAAGAAAATGGTCGTAATCGAATAGAAGTTATCGACGGCTGTGCAGCTCAATAGCGCCAGCGTTATTTTGTTGTGTATTAACTTACACCGCTTGGCAGTAAACTAGCGTGCAAATATAAAAAACTCTCAGTTGAGAAGTTACTTTGTAAATAAAAAATAGTTAACTTATATTTACTCATCTTATTACCCTCATTGTTGCTATGGGGTTCTGTACACAGCTTTTACATTTCGCTGATTTCATCTAAGTTTAGTTAAAGGTAAGTATTGCAGCATTATCGAGTTTTTCGTTCATATTTTTAGTTTAATTTTCCTTTAACAATAAGCCATTACTTTGTCAGTTGTGTTTTATGCTCTTGTCACTGCGCACTATGACAGAATGCTTAAATAGCATTTTTTTAATTTTAAAGTAAACTGAATTTCAATTAGTTACGTATGATAAATCAACCGAAAATAATTCAGAATTTAAAAATGAAATCTCATTCTAAAGCCTTAATGTTATGTATGTTATCTTTTCCAGTTTATGCTTTTTCACAGGACGTTTCAGGCACTGAAGGTGAGCAAAAAAACAAGTCCACTTTTTTATATGGCTTAGGGGCTAGTGTTAGCACTGAAATCTACAAAGGCTATAGTACGCGAGCCACTCCTTTACCTTTAATCGGTTATAAAGGAGAAAAACTGACCGTCTTAGGACCATTTATAAGTTACAAAGTAACCCAATATCAAGATTTTACTGTCTCAGCTAAATTAGCCCCTAGATTTCAAGGCTATGATGAGTCAGACAGTGATATTTTCATTGGCATGAAAGAACGAAAAAACTCTTTAGATGCCGGTTTTGGTATTGAATATGCGCATAATGATTGGAAAATGGCGTTTACTTCAATGTTTGATGTCTTAGACAGATCAAATGGTGTTGAGGTTAAATCTACTCTTGGACGTAGTTATCGCGTAGGGCCAGTATTTATTGAGCCTTCAGTTTCGTTAAGCTATGTCGATGAAAATCATGTTGATTATTACTATGGTGTCAACGAATCTGAAATTAACCAAGACCGTGAAGCTTATCGTGGTGATAGTGCGCTTAATAAAAGTTTAGCACTTTCGGTAGCAACACCGATGTTCTTTGGTGGACTTACCCGCTTGAACATTGAATATACTTGGTTTGATAAAAACATTACTAATAGCCCATTGGTCGACAGTAATAGTAGCGTTAATTTGATGTTACTTTTTAGCAAAAATTTCTAAATTTTACGCTAAAGTTTGCTAGATTTTTGCAATGATAGTTAATCAAAGCAGAAACCGGTTAAGCCAACCTGCTTGGTATATTAAACTTGCTAAGCGTTAGGGCTACTCGATATAAAGTAACAATTTAGCCCTCACTGGTAAGTGATAATAGGGCTGATAACATCGCCACTTATCGTTATTAAAGGCGAATAGATCTAAGCTAGTCTATTGACTTACACTGTTTGCTATCCAGACACTCTGGTATGGTGACAACATTAACACTTTATTTAACTGGTCAATTTTCATCCCACTGATCAATTCGACCCAGCTATCACTTACTATCAAATTCAACTCACCTAAGGGTAAGGCTACTTGCTGGTTTGAGATATTACTAATACAAAATATACTTTGTTTTCGGTTTTGACTTTGTCGCCAAAAACCAAATAGTTGTAGACCTAAGTGTAAGGTAAATTGCGTGGCATTAGGATGAAATGCTGGTTGTTTAATGCGTATAGCTAATAAGGTTTTTAATGTTGATAACACTTTGTTGTGATGTAAATTGTTGTCTGTTAACGCCGCCTCTAAGCTATCTTCTTGCCATCGATGACGATTGATGGACCTATTATGGTGAGTGTTAGCTAACTTTTGATAGTCGTTTTGCGTCCCTAGCATGCTATGGATATAAATACCGGGTATGCCTTCAAGGGCAAACATTATGGCATGTGCACAAATAAAGCGCTGAAAATTCCACTGATCTTTCCCGTCAACTGTACCTTGTAGAGCATCATAAAGCGCAATGTTCATTTCATAGGCTTTTTGCTCACCATTGTCTGTGGTGCGCCATGAAATTTTGCCGCCAAATTTTTCAATCGTATGAATTAAGCTATCAAGCTCTGTGTCGCTTAATAAACCCTCGGCAGGGCGTAAACCAATACCGTCATGTGAGGCAATGAAATTGAAATATAGTGTGCCGTCTTGGGCAGGAGGCATGCTCATTAACCAGCGTTTTAAATATAAACAGTTACCTGTGAGTAAAGTATTGAGCAATAGCGGTGGCAATGAAAAATTATAAATACCATGCGCTTCATTGGCGTTGCCAAAGTAAGTTAAATTCTGGGGGTTAGGAATATTCGTTTCGGTAATGATGATAGCTTGTGGCTCTGCCGCTTCAATTAATGTTCTTAGTAACCTCACCATTTCATGGGTTTGAGGTAAGTTGATACTATTGCTACCAACAACTTTCCATAAAAATGCGATGGCATCAAAGCGAAATATCTTCACCCCGTTATCAAGGTATTGTCGAATAATCGAGGTAAAGGCTTTTAATACTTCTGGGTTACGAAAATCAAAATCAACTTGGTCATGGCTAAACGTGCACCAAACAAATCTTTTACCTTGGGGAGTTTCCACTTCTTTAAGTAATGGTGATGTTCTAGGTCTTACTACCAGGCTTAAGTCATCATCAGGCTGCGCGGTAAAGAAGAAGTCATGCCCTAAACCTTTCGCTTTAATAAAATTGTCAAACCAAGCACTTCGGCTTGAGCAATGATTGATCACCAGATCAGACATTAGCTGATATTGTTGACTGATTTGCGTTATATCCTGCCATGTACCTAATGACTCATTAACCGATGAATAATCAATCACCGAAAAACCATCATCGGAGCTGTAAGGAAAAAACGGTAAAATATGCACACTATTAATGGTGTCTTTCAGATGAGTATCTAAAAATTTCTTTAATGTTTTTAGTGGCGATTGCTCTGGGGCGATAATGCTATCGCCATAAGTGATCAGAATAATGTCATTTTCCGACCAATGATTAGTAAAAGGAGTTGGCGCAGTGACATGACTTTCTAAGCGCATAGTCTCAATCAACGCATCCGCAATATCAGTAGGATCTTGTGCAATGGCAACATCCTGATAAATAGTGTCAAGTTGTTGAATGAGTTTGTTTTTTAACTGTTCAACTTGCGCTAGCATAAGCGGTGCTTTCCTTTAGTGTTTGACTAAATTCTTGATTATCCAATTCTACTGCTGTTTTTAATTGCGATAAAATATCAGGAATAGCACTAACCACGCGATTCCACGATGGAATGAAAGGCGTTTCCATCGGATTTTCCAAAAAGGTATTACCCGCGGTTAAAATATTTTCGGCAAACATTTCTACGGCTTTTTCTTCGTTATGTATATCGAGTTCAAGACCATTCATCATCGCGTCATTTCGATAGGTTTCAACATAGTCTAAGGCGATGCGATAGTACGTAGCTTTTAAGGTTCTAAACTTTTCGGCGCTGAAGGTTTCACCTTGTGTGGCAAGCTTTCTTATAAAGGCTTTGCTGATATCAATCGACATTTTAGAGAGGCCTCCAGCGGTATTATCGAGCGACAAATCTTGATGTTTATGGTCGTAGGTGGCGGCAATATCCACTTGGCATAAGCGGTTCGGAGAATAATTGCGATACATTTCAGAGAGTACACCAATTTCCAAGCCCCAGTCACTGGGAATACGAATGTCGTTTAATACATCGCGACGGAATGAAAATTCGCCGGCCAGTGGATACAAGAAACTGTCCATATACTCTAAATAATCACAATGTCCGACAGTTTTTTTCAACGCCTTGATCAAAGGTGTTACCAATAGGCGAGAAACCCGACCATTTATTTTTCCGCCTGCAACTCGGGCATAAAAACCTTTGGAAAATTCATAGTTAAATAGTGGATTGGCAACCGGGTAAAGTAGGCGGTCGAGTAACTCTTTTTCATAGGTCAAAATATCGCAGTCATGTAAGGCAATAGACTCTGCTTTACCTGAAGCCAATATATAACCCATGCAGTACCAAACGTTACGGCCCTTACCTAGCTCTTTGGGTGCTAAGCCCAGTGCCTGCAGCTTGGCATCTATTGCTTGTAATCGAGGGCCATCATTCCACAATACGCGGTGATGTTGTGGCAATTGAGCAAAAAATGATAACGCATGTTTATACTGCGCTAAATCAGCTCGGTCTAAACCAATAACAATTTCAGATAAGTACTTTACGTCTTTAATTTTATTAATAATATCAGGTAACGCTTTACCTTCTAATTCGGAAAATAACGAAGGTAAAATAAGCCCTAATGAGCGAATTTTTGAAAACTCGAGTAATTCGGCCGCCATATCTTCAGGCTCACGCTGAGCCAAGTTATGTAATGTCGTCACTGTACCGTTTTGATAGAAGTCAGCCATGGTTTACCTCTTGTTTTATTAAACTAAATTAGATTGCATTAAATATCAGTCGAATTGATGCGCTAAAAGCTGCTGTATTGCATCGGCCCAACCCTCAGGACCGTAGCGTTCGGTTTGGCGAGTTTTATATTGCTGATACAGCGGCGGAAAGTCATGAACAGGTGAGCGTATTTGCACGGCAATGTCGGCAGCTTCTAACATCGGGATGTCGTTTTCGCCATCACCCAAAGCTATCGTATACACAGCGTGGTTAGCGAAATGCTCTCGATATTGTTCGGTTAACCAAATCAGTGCTTGGCCTTTGTCACAGTAGCCACCAATATGCATAAATCTGCCACCTTGAACAACGCTTGCGCCTAATTCAACGAGATGCTCAACAAACAATTTCTTGGTAGCCTCGTCGCCAAGCCATTGCACAGGTTCGCCGTAGTGTCGTTGTTTCGCGCGTTCTGCTTGTGCTAAATCTAGGCCAGTTACTTGGCATAGTTCAGCTGTTGATAAGTTAGAAAAGCCTTGGTAATAAGGTTGAAATTTTTCACACTGTTGGCTGAGGATGTCTAACCAGTGTTGATGAGGTGCACAGAAAGATTTTAGCCAATAATTACCGATAGTTTCGGTGTCTGCTGGTTGCGACTTAAAAGTATTAATCGGGATGTAAATGGCGGCACCATTTTCGATAATAAAGGGCGTTTCAAGGTTCAGTTCAGTACGAATAATATCTAATTCAGCCAGTGTTTTACTGGTATTTAAAATAACCGGAATATTAGCGTCATGCAGTTGTTTTAGTGTCGGCTGCGCAGCAGTGGACTGATAGCTATAGTGGTCAAGTAACGTACCGTCAAGATCGCTAAAAATTAGCGCTTTTTTAGCACTCATACATCTACCCCTACGGGAATTTTTGTTATATTTCTCGTATGATCTAAATAGAAAATAGCATCAGCTGACTGCGAGATAGTATTGCAGGCCTGCACACTCAGCCTTTGAAAATACTGTGTGAAGTTTAAAACGCCAGCAGGCTCCATGACCTTAGAATTTGCTAGGCCAACATTTTTGTCCTGCAGTTTTTGTTCTTGCTCTAAGCGCCACCTGTAAACACAGTCAAATGACGGGGCTTGTAGTGCTAACCAAAAATCCATTTCTTTATACAAAGGTTGGTAACCATTTTTTAGCTGTTGATTAACATAATTTCGCCACTGGCCATTCACATCGTGTCTAAATTCTAATTCGTTAACTGGGGCTGCTAGTTGCTGATCAGTTTGCGGCTTGACGCCCCAACACCAGCCTTCTAATAAAATAATATCTACTGGCTTTTTAATAATCGGCCATTGGCTTTCGGGATAAGGTTCGTCGGTTGCTTTATTAAATCGCGGAATAGTAAAGCCAGTTTGCTTGGTTTTTAACTGTTTTAATGTTTGCTTTAGCGCAGCTATATCGTGAGTGCCGGGCACGCCTCGTGTCGCTAATAAGGGATGAACTTCACGTGCCAGTTGCTGGCGTTTTGCACCGGTCAGATAAAAGTCATCTAATGACATCACTACAGTGGTTAATTGATATGTTGTCGTTAAATATTCAGCAAGATAATCCGTTAACGTTGACTTGCCACTGCCTTGGCAACCATTGATACCAACAAAAAAAGCGTTGTCATGTTGGGTAAACCGACTAAATATCTGCTCGGCAAGCGGTTGATAGTGCTCTTTTGCCGTGAATTTAAATGTTTCAGGCAATTTATGGTGTTTAATAAAAGTTGAAAGCATAATTTTCACTGTCGCTAAAATATTCATTATGGTTGATATTATACGTTCAACTCTTGTGCCGTTAGCTTCTGTATTGATTGAGTTGACTTAAGTTGTTGTAAAATAGTGAATGTTTAATTTTTTGGAAAAAATAATAATAATTTAAAAACAATGAACGTGCACTAAAGTAAGCCATTGCATTGTTTTGGTGCAATATAGAGTGTGCGAGAAAAGTAATAAATATTGTTAAAGTAAATGTGACTAAACCGGTAAGCAGATAAATTTATTGTTGGGAAAGTAAACTTTTTACCTGATGACGACGTAAGATTAATTACATACTTAGGAGGAATTTACTATGCAATGTAAGCCAACCATACTCGGTGTTGCCGATGCGAGACACTATTTAGTCGGTGCGACCGACAGTGAAAACAATTTTATTGCCTTACCCTGTTTACCAGCCATTGAGATGTGTAATTCTTTGCATTTAGCTAAGCAATTACTGCGCGATAATAATATTAATGTTGTTCAGCTAACCTTAGAGTCAGCCTACGATGAAATGTGTGGACTGCCCAGCACAAAGGCAATCACACAGACCTTATTTCTATAAATTAACGGATGCAACGCTATGAAGCTTTCTCAATACCTTTATGTGTTCAATCAAATTGTTTCAGAGGGCGAAAAGCATGATGATAAATATTGTTTGCATGGGCTGACTGCTTGGCATGACTTAGACGGTTATACCTGCTACCTAAGCTATAATGAAGTGACGATGTCGATGTACTTTCATGGCCGCTTTGCATTCGATTGTGAAGACGAGGCTAAGTTAAAGTCGTTTAATAAGCTGGTGGAAGAAATATACTCGCCATCAGCGATGAATAAAGCTTAGGTACTGTCATGATAGATTTGGGCGATGCGCCTTGGTACATCACGAATGATGCTGTTATGGGCGGCTTATCTCAAGGAAAAGTACAACAGGCTGAGCAGAAGGTCATGTTTTTCGGCACTATATCAATTGAAAATAATGGCGGATTTACCAGTACCTTCAAGCCTATAAAACCATTAGCAAAAGAAATTACCACTATTAAGTTGTGTGTTCAAGGTGATGGCAACGACTATCAATTACGCTTGAAATCTCGGGTTATGGACTTTCCTCTCGCGTATAAAGTTATGCTTTCAACGCAAGCTGGGCAAAGCTTATGTTATCAATTTAATTTAAAAGACTTTACCGCAACACATCGCGGCAGGGCAATTGACACCGCACCAGTATTGTTAGCAAGCAGCGTGAGTGAGCTTGGATTCTTAATCGCCAATAAGCAACCGAACACCTTCGCTTTAGAAATACAGAGCATTGAATTTAGTTAGGAATATCATGAATAAAGTTAGCCCGAAAGCACTGCTTCATAGTAAGTGGACAAAAATAACCGTAGAGAACAAAGAAAAGCACTTTGCCATTACCAAATTAACCTTTGATGAAGAGCAGCGCGTTACTGCCTGTGTTATCGAAGCAGTGATTAATAATAATGAATATCTCATTAATTGGCGTGACCTAAAAGACAGCAAACAGTGGAAAATAGGTTGGCAGTAATAGCTTTTAAATCAACGATGAACTCTCACCATCAAATTACCAAGGTATTTTTTTGCCCTGCCAATCCAAATAACTCGCCTGACCATCAACAACTGCTGATTCAACAATAGCCAGTAATTGGCTAGCAACGAACTGGCTATTGAATAATTTGCCTTGTGGGACATTTTTTTGAAAGGGTTTCGACAATGGGCTATCGGTAGTGCCAGGGTGAAAAGAGATTAATTTAACGTTTTTAGCTCTTCGAGCCAGTTCAACCGCGGCAGAAGTAATGAGCATATTCATCGCCGCTTTAGAGGCTCTATAGCTATACCAACCACCTAGTTTATTATCGCTAATACTGCCTACGCGGGCGCTAAATATTACCACTTTACATCCATACTTTGTGGCCAGTAATGGCGTTAAATGTTTTAACCACAACATAGGCGTAATGGTATTAGCGGTCAGGGTTTCAATAAACATCTCGGCAGAAAAGTCTTCTAAGCGTTTTTCTGGTTGGCAACGTTCATTGTGCAAAATACCGTGGCAAATAAATACCTGGGTAATAATCACAGACATGCTGGCTTTTAGGTTTTCTACCGCTTGACTAATCGCTTGTTCTTGATAGTTATCAATACTAATAACTTTAGCATTTGCGAATTGTTCTTGTTGATAAAAGCTACAGTCACGGCTAATAACAATCAGTTGTCTGGTTTCATCATTAATAACTTGCACTGCAATGGCTTTAGCTATTTCACTATTAGCGCCAATGATCAGCGTGGCATGTGATGTCATCTTTACTCCTTTATTCGACCGCTATGTTTTCGTGATAACTGGTCCTCATTAGCTTAATACGAAAAAATGTCACGATGAGATCAGCAGTGGGCATTTAACCTGAATCTAGAATAATTGTATAATTTTGCCAATCACCAGAGAAAAGACAAGTAAGTGCGCTTTGCTGACATTAGCATTTGATTTTTGCCATATATTTTATAATGAATTGACTGTGTCATATTACTGAGACTTCTCAGTAACAAACCAAAATCAATCTTTATAACCACTAACTAATTGATATTATTATCAATATAAACCAATTCCATGTTGGATATTATTGATACTTCTCAGTAATATCCCCAGTCTAATAAAAATAAATTATCTTTAGTTTACTAAGGTACTGAAAATATGGGATATTAATGCGAATTTAATTGAAATTATGAGACTGACATTACTGAGACGTCTCCATAATAAGCGTTATAACTTAATAGAGATATTGTGTCAGGCCAAAGAATTACAAACGATCATTGCTTTAAATGCGACTGCTTATCTAATAAGACGGTAGAGTATTTCTCTGCTTTCTATTCAGAAGAAAGTGGTAATGACGTTCTGATGGTAGTCTTAAAGTTAAAGGAAGTTGACCTCTACCAAAGGTTTTTTCTCGATGCCGCACTCGGATTTTGGGAAGAGTGGAACTCAGAGGATACGTTTTACGATTTGGATGGTTTAAGGTGCATAGATCTTTTAAAAGAGAATGACCTATTGAATAAAAAGGTTTCCTCGATCATTTGTACGGGGTCTTTTGAGGGGTTTTCATCAATAACGTTTAAATTTGAGCAGGTCAATTTACTACTAAAGTTCAGTGAAAGTAATGATTTTGAGTCAGATGTTGTGCTAATTAAGTTATAACAAAGCATTTAAGGCGAAATCATAAGCTCCGCTCAATTTTGGCATAGCACTTCGTGCTATTGTACGCCAAAATCGAGCTCCACTTATAATTCGCCTTAATGCGGCGTTATAAGGTTTCGATACTTTGCAGATGAAATTAAGGTTAGATTTTTGAAAC
>CAJXUN010000070.1 GCA_913061475.1 uncultured Colwellia sp.
AGGCAATAAAAAACCCGGTATAAACCGGGTTTTTAAATAAGAGGCTATCAATTACTTGATTTTAGCTTCTTTATACATAACATGCTGACGGATGCGAGGATCGAATTTTTTGATCTCCATCTTTTCAGGCATAGTTTTTTTGTTTTTGTCAGTAGTGTAAAAATGGCCAGTGCCAGCACTAGAAACTAAACGAATTTTATCGCGCATGGTGCAATTCCTTAAACTTTTTCGCCACGGGCACGGATATCAGTTAAAACTGCATCAATACCTTTTTTATCGATAATACGCATTCCTTTCGGAGTTAAACGTAATTTAACGAAACTATTTTCACTCTCAACCCAAAAACGGTGAGTTTGAAGGTTAGGTAAAAAACGACGACGAGTCGCGTTTCTTGCGTGCGAACGGTTGTTACCAACCATTGGCTTTTTGCCTGTTACTTGGCAGACTTTAGACATATTGAGTACTCCAAAATTAATTTCAGGTCGTGCTGTATTTCCCCAAGACCGTCGCCTCGGGATCCTGAAAAAGGTGGCATATTATAGTGAAAGTGAAAAACGAATACCAGCATTAATCAAAATTTAAGAAAGGAGTTTTTAATTTTTTTATATTTCAACACGTTAAAGTTAAAAACAGACCTTAAACAAGCAGCTTTATGCTGAATTATTATCCGAGTAGAACAATAATTCAGCATGTTCAGCTTATTTTAGAGGCCAATAATTTACTTAATTTTTCTTTTTGATCTTTATTACAAAGTTCATCAATCAAAATACGAATAATATGAGACTTAGCCAATTTGCTATCAATAGCCAATTCTTGTAATTGTTCTATTGCTGCTTCACTCAAGGTAAAAGTAGCATGGCGAAAACGACGAGCTTCTTCCGTTGTGGCATTTTCTTTTCGTTCAACATGCTCTTTGGCTGCCAAAATAGCTTGCTGTAACGACAATTCGTCGTGTTCTCTGCTAACAATTGCCGGTTTACCTTGCGCATAATTTTCGGCATCAGCAATAAATTCATCAACCGTGAACTGTTTCTTCTTCTTTGGACCATCCTTGGATTTTTTTAAATCACGTAAACTCATGGGAGTTGTCCGGTTTCATTGCTAATAGCTCCTCTGCTATGGCTATCATTTCTACAGCCGCTTTACTATCAGGCTCAATTTCTAGCACGGAAGAACCTAATTCTTCACTGTCATCATAAATATTACGACTGAAAGTTACCGCGTTTAAAACATTAATCCCGTAGGAGCTGCAGACTTCCTTAGCCTCTAAAATTCGACCCGCTTGGTTGGGTAAAGACGGGCATTGGGTAATAACAAATGATGCTAACATTTTGGGGTTAACCATTTTACAGGTACTTAACATATCTTCCATGTGCGGCACCGTTTTTAAATCTCGACGCTTTGGTCTCAAGGGAATAACCACATGATCAGCAACTGACATTGCCGCGCGTAGCGCTAAGTTATCTTGACCACCACAATCAACAACAACATAGTCGTAATGTTGGTTTAGGCTTAATAAATCATTACGAATTTTACCGTATAATTGAATACAATTTATTGCCGGTAGCGACGGATCTGCGTTTCTTGCTTGTATCCAATCAGATGTAGTGCGCTGGGGATCGCAATCAACCATCAATACAATGGCTTTTTTTTCTCGGGCAAAATACACAGCTAAATTCTGTGCGAGGCAGCTTTTACCGCTACCACCTTTTTCCCCGCCTACTAAAATCATCATTTTGGTTATTCCTTTTTTACTACTTAAAATACAACAACCACTTCATTATAGTTCAATAATCAAGCGTTAGCTTAAGCACGGTCTGTGAGTTGTATCGCAACTTCAAACCACCCATTATCTTGTTTGATACAGCGAATTATTTTCCCAAATAATTTTTGACTATTCGGATTCGCCGCTTTAAACACAATTGTTACTTCGGTGTTTGCCGCGATATCACAGTCGCAATCTACTTTCAGGCCACCGCGAGAAAAATCTAAACAGGCTATTTTCTTACGTTGCTCATTGCCACTGTCATCACACCAAACAATATCAATTAACTCTTTTTCCATGTCTATACGAAAAGACCGTCGACGTTCGTTTTCTTCACTATCCACTATTTTGTCAATATCACTCATAGAGACTCCTTCTTATATCGCTCGATGGTAAAGCAGCTTATTGCTCATTTATTCGACCATGCTCAGCATACGAATAACAGTGGCAACCCGCAACTATTATATGATCAAGCACCTTTATATCGATTAACGCCAGTGCTTGCTCTAAGCGCGTGGTAATATGATTATCGGCAATACTTGGCTCAGCAATGCCAGAGGGGTGATTATGCGCGAGAATAACCGCTCCTGCTTGATATTTTAGCGCCGCCTCAACAACGATGCGCGGATACACGGCAGCAGCATTGATGGTGCCGTGAAATAGCCGCTCGAACTTTATTACCTGATGCTGCGTATTTAAAAACAATACGGCAAATACTTCTCGAGTTTCATGACGCAGTTCCGCTGTTAAAAAATTCTGTGTACTCTGTGATGATGTTAACGCTTGCCCCATATTCATTTGTTCAGCTAAATAACGTTTAGACATCTCTAAACAAGCTTGTAATTGTACATACTTTGCGACACCTAGGCCGTGATGCTGACAAAAACTCGTTAAATCAGCTTGATATATTTGAGCAATACTGCCAAAACTTTTTAATAATTTTCTCGAGAGGTCAACAACATGGCAACCCTTAACGCCGGTCCGCAGAAATATTGCCAATAATTCAGCATCACTTAAACTGTGCGCACCATGTTGCAATAACTTCTCGCGTGGTTTTTCATCAGTAGGCCAGTCTTTTAACATATGTGCATCCTTGCAAAGTGATTTCAAAAAAACTGCGAATAATGCTATCTTATCGCCCATTGTCGTTATTAAGATTAGCAGCTTATGCAGATTCTTCAGGGTAAAAAAATTCTCTTGGGTATTAGTGGTGGTATTGCCGCTTATAAAACGCCTGAACTAGTACGTCGATTAAAAGATCAGGGTGCGGATGTTCGCGTAGTGATGACCGAAGGTGCCAAAGCCTTTATTACGCCGTTAACCTTACAAGCAGTTTCTGCTAATGCGGTATCCGATAGTTTATTAGATACGCAAGCCGAATTGGCTATGGGTCATATTGAATTGGCAAAGTGGGCTGATTTTATTTTAATTGCCCCTGCAACGGCCGATCTCATCGCTAAAATAGCGGCAGGTATGGCTAATGATTTATTAACCACACTCTGTTTAGCGACTGCCGCACCTATTGCTATTGCACCGGCAATGAATCAACAAATGTGGCATAACCTAGCCACACAAAATAATATGAAAACTCTCACCTCATGGCAGTATTCTATTTTTGGCCCTGGTGCTGGTGAACAAGCTTGTGGCGATGTCGGTTTAGGGCGGATGTTAGAAGTACATGAGCTCGTGACATTAACTTGCCAAGCCATGGAAAGCATGAACAATGACACATCTAAAGCAAAACCTTTAGCGGGACAAAAGTGGTTAATTACCGCAGGTCCAACGCGTGAAGCTATCGATCCAGTACGCTACATTTCAAACCACAGTTCAGGAAAAATGGGCTTTGCTATTGCTAATGCTGCACAACAATTAGGGGCTGATGTTACAATTATCTCTGGTCCTGTGAGCATAGCAACACCACCACATTGTCATAAAATAGCGGTAACCAGTGCGATGGAAATGCACCAACACGCTTTAGACCATGCCGCTACATCAGATGTGTTTGTTGCTTGTGCTGCCGTTGCCGATTATCGCATTGACCATATTGCCGATGAAAAAATTAAAAAATCACACGATACCATGCAGCTTAATCTCATCAAGAACCCAGATATTGTTGCCGATGTTGCCGCGATGAAAAACAAACCTTTTACTGTTGGCTTTGCCGCTGAAACGCAAGATGTTGAACATTATGCCCGAGACAAACTGGCTCGAAAAAATCTTGATATGATCGCAGCAAACAATGTTGCGGCACAAGGGCAAGGTTTTAATAGTGATGATAATGCGCTAACGGTGTTAACAGCAAGCGATGAAAAAGTGCTGCCTTTAATGAGCAAAAGTGAACTGGCGAAAAAGTTGGTACAACATATTCAACAAACATTACAAAAATCGCAGTAAGTGCGTCTAAGATAGAAAAGCTGATTTCATTGTTGAACATCAGCTGAATAACGCTATACAATCACGCTAATTATTCAGTCGTCATCAGTTTCAATGATGACGACTGAACATATAACAAAACAAGAGACTCAGTTTTATGTCGGCAACTCAAAAACCTAATCGTAAACAACAAATTTTAGAATGCCTTGCTCATATGCTACAAACCAGTGCAGGACAACGTATCACAACAGCCAAACTTGCGGCTGAAGTGGGCGTTTCAGAAGCGGCACTGTACCGCCACTTTCCATCAAAAGCACGTATGTTTGAAGGCTTAATTGAATTTATTGAAGAGTCGATTTTTTCGCGAGTAAACCTAATATTAACAGATCACAAAGAAGCGCTTATTCGTTGCCATCATATTTTACATGTTTTACTGATCTTTGCCGAACGTAACCCGGGCATGTGCAGAATTTTGGCTGGCGATGCCTTAATGGGTGAAAACGAGCGCCTGCGTGCACGAGTAAATCAATTTTTTGAAAAGCTAGAATCACAGTTTAAACAAGTTTTACGTGAACGAAAGCTACGTGAAGGTAAAGGCTTTACCATTTCAGAGCAGGCTTTAGCCAATATTTTAATGGCTTATGCTGAAGGTAAAATTAATCAATATGTTCGCTCTGACTTTACGAAGAAACCTAGCAATGACTTTAACGAACAGTGGCAGTTCTTAATGGCTGATAAATAGCTATAACCATTGTCGAATAAACGCCAACCTGCGTTGGCAAATAAATATTTAAGGAAATACCGTGAGCAAGTTAGCACAACTACAACCGAATAAGTTATGGCAAATTTTCGAACAAATTTGTAGCATTCCACACCCATCAAAACACGAACAAAAAATATCGCTGTGGATCCAATCTTGGGCGACGGAACTCGGTTTGACTGTTAAAGAAGATGCGGTGGGTAACTTAATCATTAAAAAGCCTGCTACTGGGGGTATGGAAAATAAAAAAGGCGTTATTTTGCAAGCGCATATGGATATGGTGCCGCAAAAAAATTCTGATACTGAGCACGACTTCCTCAAAGATGCCATTAAACCTTATATTATTACTGAGGCTGACGGTGATTGGGTTACCGCTGAAGGAACAACATTAGGCGCAGACAATGGTATTGGTTTATCGTCGGCATTAGCTGTTTTAGCTAGCAATGACATTCCACATGGACCATTAGAAGTGTTAGTTACTATTGACGAAGAAGCCGGCATGACTGGCGCTTTTGGCCTTGAAGCAGGTTGGTTGGATGGTGATCTACTGATCAATACCGACTCAGAGCAAGAAGGTGAAGTTTACATGGGTTGCGCTGGCGGTATCGACGGTGAAGCCACATTCCCCATTACTAATGAAGATGCACCTGCCGATGTAGCGTCATTTAACTTATCTCTCTCTGGCTTAAAAGGCGGTCATTCTGGTGTTGATATTCATACCGGGCGCGCTAATGCCAATAAGTTACTAGTCCGATTTTTACTGACCGCGAGTAACGAGTTTGATCTGCGTTTAACTGAATTAAATGGTGGTAGCCTGCGCAATGCTATTCCACGTGAAGCTGACGCCAGCTTTGTTATTAACAAAGCGCAAGTGACTGCCTTTAAAGCTAAATTAGCCGACTACTTAACCACTATACGTCAGTCATTGGGCTCAATCGAAACTGATATAGAGATGTTATTAATTTCGCCAGAAACCTTTGATGAATGCTGGACCCTTGAGACTCAAAGCACAATTTTGCGGGCACTCAATGCTTGCCCTAATGGTGTATTACGTATGAGTGATGACATTGAGGGTATTGTTGAAACCTCATTAAACTTGGGTGTTATGCGTAGTAAAGGTAACAAATTTGTTGCCATGACATTAATTCGTAGCCTACATGATGACGGCCGTTTAGATGCACAAACTATGGTGCAGTCAGTATTTGAATTATCGGGTGCTAACATTGCGTTTTCAGGCGCATACCCTGGTTGGAAGCCAGATACCAGTTCATCATTGATGAAAACGGTGCGTGATACCTATCAGTCACTTTTTGATAAAGTGCCTGAAATTATGGTTATTCATGCCGGACTTGAATGTGGTTTATTTAAAACAGCCTACCCACATTGGGACATGGTGTCATTTGGCCCAACCATCAAGTTTCCACACTCTCCTGATGAAAAGGTACAAATAGCCACCGTAGAGCAATATTGGCAGTTATTAATCGCCGTATTGGCAAATATTCCAGAAAAATAATAGCTAGCACTTGAGCGCGATAGCATATATCGCGCACAAGCTTTCATTCAACAGCTATACTCTTACTCAATGTGTACAAAAACATCGAATAGATCAACACTAGCCTTGTTAGCCTAAAGTCTAATAACCAAGTGTTCCAAAATTACTTATACTCACTTGGGGTTTTTTTAAAGGAAACAATGACATGATTCAGCCAGAAAAAATTATAATAGCTGACGATCATCCATTATTTAGACAGGCATTATTAGGCACGTTAAAGTTAAAGCTAACGCAAACACTATGGTTGGAAGCACAAACCATCACCGAACTTGAGCAACAACTTAGTGATCATAGCGATAGTGATCTAGTGTTATTAGATTTACACATTCCTGGTGCACATGGCTTTAATACCTTAATACATATACGTAATCACTTTCCACAAATACCCGTGGTAGTGGTATCGGCGCATGAAGATCACGAAACTATCCATAAAGCTATGGGTTACGGTGCCGCTGGTTTCATTCCCAAATCTACCCCCGTTGACGATATTTATAATGCCATTGGGCAAGTATTATTGGGTAATATTTGGACGCCCGAAGCCTACAGTGCATCGGCGCCAATGCAAGACAACAATAATATTGCTGAGCGTGTTGCAAGCTTGACCCAACAACAATATCGAATTTTAATGATGTTTGCCCAAGGCATGTTAAATAAACAAATTGCTTATGACTTACATGTCTCCGAAGCAACAATCAAAGCCCATGCAACCGCGATATTTCGTAAACTTGATGTCCGCAATCGCACCCAGGCCGTTATCGCTATTTCACAGCTTGATATTGCGGAAGTGCAACTACAAGATAATTAGCCCGAATTCAGAATAAGCTAAATCACCGTCATGCTGAATAATCAGCTGAGCGATTAGACAGTCTAACGTTATTGCTATTGCAAATATTTTGCTTGTAGCTTTTTCGTTAACATTGCACTCATCATTGCTCTAAGCGCTGCAGGTTTAACTAGTTTTCGCATAAAACCAATATCAGCGGCGAGGGTTTTTTCTTCTAAATCACTATCTGTGGTAGCGGTGATTAAAATAGCGGGGACATAATTTCTACTCAATTCACGCAGTTCTGCAATTAACGCTATACCGTTAAAATCGCAATCAAGTTGATAGTCGACTAACAATATCTCAATATCAGCTTTATGGTCATCATAAAGCGCTATAGCTTGGCGATATGAATCAGCAGCCAGTACATTACAGCCCCAAGCTGATAACAGCTCCACCATGCCATTTAAGACAGCAGAGTCATTGTCAATACACATTACCGTGACATCACTTAACCCCATATTAACGGCTGATTTAGCAACAAAGACCTCTTTTTGCACTTGGGTTTTTTCAACTTCGATAGAGAACTTGCAACCCATACCCGCTTCCGAGCGCAGCGCTAG
Source organism: uncultured Colwellia sp. (assembly GCA_913061475.1). Taxonomy (GTDB): domain Bacteria; phylum Pseudomonadota; class Gammaproteobacteria; order Enterobacterales; family Alteromonadaceae; genus Cognaticolwellia. The sequence goes on from CAJXUN010000070.1 coordinate 7,837, forward strand.
AGGGTGAGCCAATAACTTAGCTAAGCTTTGAGTAATATTTAACCCTAAGCCTAAACCTCCGGCAGAAGAGCTCTGTTGATTATCCAACTGGGTAAATTGCTCAAATACTATGGTTTGTTTATCTGCAGGAATGCCAGGGCCATTATCTAAGACCTGAATATCGACATTTTGTCCTTTCACCCGTGCCCCAAGTAGTACTTTACCTGGGCTAGCATAGCGAAAAGCATTACCAATTAAATTCTGCAATATTCGACGTAATAGATTTCGGTCTGAGCGCAGCCATAATGAGCTGCGATGTACGCGAAATTCTACCTTGAGTTCCACTGCACTAGCCGAAAACTCTTTCGCCAGATCATCAAATAAAGATTTCACTGAGAAATTGCTAATGTTGGGTTTAATATTACCACTTTCGATACGGGCAATTTCTGCTAAATCTGCCACTAAATCATTGGCTACCTTTAAGGAATGATCAATATTATCAACTTGTCGTTGTTGCTCAGAGGTTAGGTTACCTTGGCTAGCTAAGGCTGAAGTAAATAGACGCGCCGCCTCTAGTGGCTGCATTAAGTCATGGCTACAGGCCTTTAAATATAAGCTTTTTTTGACATGTGCCTGTTCGGCTTTTTCACGCGCTAACGCCAGCGCTTCATTGGTTTGCTCTAATTTTTGTGTTCGTTCAAGTACCCGCGTTTCCAAGTCAACATTAGCCTCAATCAAGCCCCTTTCCGCTTGGCGATACGCAGTGATATCTGAAAATAACATCACAAAGCCACCACCAGGTAGCGGATTACCTTCGATGCGTATCACACGGCCATCGCTATGCTCGCGTTCAGAGCTATGAGGGCTGCCATTACGTAAATGGGTAAGACGTTTGTTGACTTGCTGTTCAACCTTACCAACACCGCATAACCCCCTCAGGACATTAAAGCGAATTAAATCACGTACAGGACTGCCTTGATAAACAAGATCCGCAGGGTAATCAAACAGGTCAACGTACTTTTTATTCCAAGCAACAAGATTTAATTCACTATCAACAATAGAAATGCCTTCACTGGCATTTTCGATAGCGCTTTGCAGTAAATCTTGGCTGTATTGCTGACGCTGACTTGATGCTTCTTCCACCAATACCGCAATTTCATCAAGTGCAATATCTCGACCTTCCAATGCAGAAGACAACACTAAACGCGCAGACGATGCCCCCATAACACTGGCCAAAGTATTCTCAGTGTGCTGCAATAATTTTTGGTTATAGGCAACATTACTCATTTGGGCCTTTACCGTTAAGTGTTTAAATTGTGCAAAGCTAATTTTAGACTTTTCTTCACCAACAAAGCGCGATACTAATAACGCAAGCTCTTGGACATTAATTTGCTTATTACGCTGTAATTGCAAAGCTTTTGGTGCTTGATACTCCATAAATAAAGAGGCTTGCATGCGCTCCTGCACACTTTGGCGACTGACATGAGACAGTAACCACATTGAAATAACGTTAGCAGATAAAGACAGCAAACTTGCGGTGGCACTGGCGGGTAAAAACCCCCCTTCAAAAGGGTTTGGATAAAGCCCAAATTGCGGAATAAAGTTAAGAAAAAGCCAAGCACCAAAACCCACAACAATACCGCTATAAACCGCAGTTAAGGTAGCTCTACGCCAATAGAAAGCAGCAACCAATGCCGGTGTTAATTGCGCAAAGGCACCAAAAGCTATTTCACCTAAAGAGCTCAAAGTATCGGGTGAAGCCATTAGAAACACGCCATAACCCAGCAGAATAACAAATAGCACTAATATTTTTCGGATAGTTAACAGTCGCAAACGAAAGTTATCATAGTCAGTATGATTGTGTTTATTGGCCCGATATAACCAAGGAAAGACAATTTCATTACTGAGCATAGTACTTAGTGCTATAGAGGAGATAATCACCATAGAACTGGCGGCTGATATTGCCCCTAAAAAACTGAGTAGCGTTAACCAAGGTTGCTGCTGATACCAAGGTAGAAATAAAACATAAGCATCAGACGGAACATTATCACCTAATAATAAATGTCCAGCTAAGCCCAACGGCACAGCAAATATGGCGAATACCAATAAATAAAGTGGAAATATTCTCCGGCTCAGCCAGGTGTCTTTTTCATCTTTAAGCTCCACCACCATGACTTGAAATTGTCGCGGTAGCGATAGAAAGGCCGCCATCGTAATCACCAACATGGCAAACATTGACATCACGTTGGGAAAATTCAGTTGTTGGTCGAGTTGTAGACTTGCCGATGAGCGACGCCAAATGTCCATTGGCGAATCAAATAATACATAGGTAACGAAAATACCGACCGCTAAAAATGCAAACAACTTAACCAATGACTCAAAGGCAATCGCTAACATCACACCAGGGTGACGTTCCGTGACATCAATATTACGGACACCAAAAACGATGGTAAAACCCGCTAAAACCAAACTCACGATTAAACCAAAATGCCAGTTAGCTAAGCTTTGCTCTGCTTGTAATTGTTGAAATGAATAGACAATGGCTTTTAACTGCAGGCCGATATAAGGCATAGTGCCCACTAAGGCAACCACGGTGACCAAAATAGCGAGTTTATGTGATTTGCCAAAACGTGCCGCTAATAAATCAGCAATAGAAGTGAGGTTTAACTTTAAACTGACACGAATAATGCGTTGAATAAATGGCCAGGCAAAAATAAAAAGTAATATTGGTCCTAAATATATCGGCAGATGAGATATAAAATTATTAGATGCTTGGCCCGTTGTGCCTAAAAAACTCCATGATGTACAGTAAACACCTAAAGTTAACGCATAAATTATCGCTTGGCTTTTTCGTACCAATTTATGACGGTATTTATCTCCCATATAGGCAATAAAAAACAACAAACCTATATAAGCGAAACTTAAGCCTGCTAATTGCCAATTTGGAAACATAGAACTTCTCTAGGACTGAATATTAATCATTTGATTATATGGATTTACTTGGCAAAACTTCAATGTTAATTAACCGTTTGGGTATAAAATTCTGCAATATATTGCCCGCCTTTAATGTTCGCAATGATCCGTAACTTTTGTTTATCACCTTTAGCACTAATTTGATTACGCAATGGCGTTGGACTCTGCCAATAATACGGACTATCACTCATACCTAATGGGTAAGCACTAGCATTGTTACTTTTATCAACTAAAAAAAATGTCGCACTATCTAACGGAAAAGTTGAATTCAGTGTCGTCGTACCAGCTTTATCATAAATATTGACCTCAAATTCCCCTGATTTCAAAATACACTTTTGATTAATCACATCACAATGGCCAAAAGGCACCATATTATAAATGCGTGCTTGCTCGGCTTGCTTTTCAAGATAAAAATCTGACGCAATGTAGCCACCCAAGATAAGAAACGGTGCCACCATTAA
>CAJXUN010000071.1 GCA_913061475.1 uncultured Colwellia sp.
AAAGCTATGATTTAATAGTGACAAATCCTCCTTATGTTGATCAAGAAGATGTTGATGCATTACCACAAGAATTTTTACACGAGCCGGAAATGGGCTTAGGCAGTGGTTTTGATGGTTTAGATATTGTTCGACAGATCTTAGCGCAAGCAGCGAGTCATCTGAATGATAACGGGGTATTAATTTGTGAAGTAGGCAACTCACAAGTGCATTTAACAGCAGCGTTTCCGAATGTGCCATTCCAGTGGTTAACCTTTGAACGTGGTGGTCATGGCGTGTTTCGAATAACCAAAGCGCAATTACAGCAACATCAGCAGGAATTTTCCAGCAACGAATAAAAGTACGTCAGTAGGTAAATTGACGGTTTAGCGAAATAATATTTACGGGTCAAAATTATTATGTCAGGCAACACTTTTGGTAAATTATTTACAGTAACTTCATTTGGCGAAAGCCATGGCTTAGGTTTAGGCGCTATTATTGATGGTTGCCCTCCGGGACTTGAACTCAGTGAGGCTGATTTACAGCATGATCTTGATCGCCGCAGACCCGGCACCTCTCGTTTTACCACCGCGCGTAGAGAAGCCGATGAAGTGAAAATAATGTCTGGCGTTTTTGAAGGCAAAACCACCGGTACGCCGATTGGTTTATTGATTGAAAATACCGACCAACGTTCACAAGATTATGGTGATATTGCGAAAACATTCCGCCCAGGCCATGCTGATTATACCTATTGGCAAAAATACGGTATTCGTGATTACCGTGGTGGTGGTCGTTCTTCGGCGCGTGAAACAGCGATGCGTGTTGCCGCTGGTGCGGTCGCTAAAAAGTATTTACAGCAAAAGTTTGGCATCACTATTCAAGCTTGTGTCACGCAGATTGGTGAAGTATGCGCGGAAAATATTGATTGGAATATTGTTGAAGAAAACCCATTTTTCTTTCCTGATGCTAATAAACTTGGAGAATTAGACGAATTACTACGTGGAATTATGCGAGAAAAAGATTCTATTGGCGCAAAGCTAATGGTGGTCGCGAACAATGTCCCTGTTGGTCTAGGTGAGCCTATTTTTGACCGTTTAGATGCTGACATTGCGCATGCATTAATGGGCATAAATGCCGTTAAAGCTGTTGAAGTGGGTGACGGCTTTGCGGTGGTTAATCAAAAAGGCTCGCAGCATCGAGATGAATTAACACCGGATGGTTTTGCTTCAAATCATGCTGGCGGTGTATTAGGGGGGATTTCTTCAGGTCAACCTATTGTAGCGTCAATTGCACTTAAGCCAACTTCTAGTATTGGCGTTAGCGGCAAAACCGTGAACCTTGAAGGTCAGTCTGCCGATATTGTTACTAAAGGGCGTCATGATCCTTGTGTTGGTATTCGCGCCGTTCCCATCGCAGAAGCTATGTTAGCATTGACCTTAATGGATCATTATTTAAGGCATCGGGCGCAAAATGCTGATGTTGTATGTGCAACGCCAGATATTGAGCGCTAAATTACCTACGGACTTTTAACTCGTGGCTTCAAAACAATTCGTTCGGCTATCGTCGAACTACTTTTGGTACTTCGGTATTTTAGGCTTGGTGGTGCCTTTTTTATCGGTTTTCCTCGATGCCAGAGGTTTTACCTCACTAGAAATTGGCGAAATATTAGCGGTGATCACCGCAACTAAAATAGTCGCGCCAACACTCTGGGCACAGCTTGCGGATAAGTCAGGTAAACAACTAACCATAGTTAAAATTGGCGCTTTACTAGCCTTACTTAGTTTTAGCTTAATTATCTGGACTGTTAGCTATTGGCCGCTTATGTTTAGTCTAGCAATGTTCAGTTTATTTTGGACCGCGATATTGCCGCAACTTGAAGTGATGACGCTAAACTCTATTCGAAAAAGCGCTAAAATATATGCCCGTATTCGATTGTGGGGCAGTATTGGTTTTGTCATTGTGGCTATGCTTGGCGGCGAAATTATTGAACGTTATTCACCTGAAGCTTTTAGTTATATTGGTATTGTTATTTTAGCGGGGCTTTTTCTTTCGACCTTAGTGAGTCAACAACCCCGCATTAAAATTTTAGCAAAAGTAGATAACTCATCGATCAAAAATAAAGTATTCAATGGTAATTTTCTGCTATTTTTCTTCGCGGGCTTAATGCTGCAAATGAGTTTTGGACCTTATTATGTGTTCTTTGCTTTATATCTAAAAAACTTGGCTTATTCAGGTTTTTTAATCGGCATTTTTATTGCCATTGGTGTGGTCGCTGAAATTGGCATCTTCATTTTCGCGGGCTTATTCTTCAAAAGTTTTTCTTTAAAAGCCTTAATTAGCGGTAGTATTTTATTAACCGCGTTACGTTGGTATATCGTTGGACATTTTGCAGATAGTGATATTGCCTTAGCGTTGTCACAGCTTATTCACGCATTAAGCTTTGGTTTGTACCATAGTGCCAGTATCGCTTTTATTCAGCAGCACTTTAATGCTAATCAGCAAAGCCGTGGACAAGCGATTTATATTGGTGGCGTTTATGGCATTGGCGGCGCAGTTGGCGCCTATATGGCCGGTGTGTTGTGGCAAGATGGCATCGGCGCTATGACGACATTTGATTTTGCCGCACTGACAGCCTTTATCGGTGGCGTTTTCGCGTTGTTTTTACGGAATAAATCGGGCTAAAAAATTTATTATAAAGAGCAGCTGGCTCTGTTAGAAACAAAAAAGCTAGAAGGTATCTTCTAGCTTTTTTATATGCATACCGAGGCTTTCTGTACATCAAAGAAAAGTTATTTTACTTCTTCACCAGCGGCTTGTTTGTCGGCATGATAGCTTGAACGTACTAACGGCCCACAAGCAGCATGTTCAAAGCCCATTTTATCCGCTTCACGCTTAAACATGTCAAAATCGTCAGGGTGCACGTAACGTTCAACCGGTAAATGATGTTTACTTGGTTGTAAGTACTGGCCAATGGTCAGCATAGTAACGCCATGAGCGCGTAAGTCACGCATCACTTGTAATATCTCTTCGTTCGTCTCGCCTAAACCCACCATGATGCCTGATTTAGTTGGCACGCTTGGGTTAGCTTGACCAAATTTCTGCAATAAATCTAAAGACCATTGATAGTTCGCACCTGGTCGTGCTTTGGTATATAAACGTGGCGCGGTTTCAAGGTTGTGGTTGAAAACGTGTGGAGGATTTTTATTTAAAATCTCTAACGCGCGATCCATTCGGCCACGAAAATCAGGGACTAAAATTTCTACTTTGGTATGCGGTGAATGTTCAGCAATTTCCGTAATACAATCAGCAAACTGCTGCGCACCACCGTCACGCAGATCATCACGGTCAACTGAGGTGATCACGACGTACTTTAATTTCATGTCTTTTAAGGTTAGCGCTAACTTACGCGGTTCATCTTTGTTTGCAGCAAGTGGGCGGCCGTGGCCAACGTCACAAAATGGACAACGACGAGTACAAATATCGCCTAAGATCATAAAAGTTGCCGTACCGTGATTGAAACATTCGGATAAGTTCGGGCAAGATGCTTCTTCACATACTGAGTGTAAGTCGTGTTTACGTAATGCTGCTTTTATACTATCGATACGCTCAGAGCTTTTCGGTAATTTGATACGTAGCCAATTAGGTTTTCTCAGCATGGTTTCGCGTTCTGAGGTCACCACTTTAATTGGAATATGCGCCATTTTTTCGGCGTCACGTAATTTAGTACCTGGAGTAATGCGTGAAGATTTAGTGGTCATGACCTGTTTCCAATCCCGTTTGATAAGATAAATTTTCGGTATGCAATAATTCACTTAGATGTTTTACCAGTGAATCACCTGCTTGCTCTACAGAGGCCGGACCTTGTAGATCGATAGTTTGTACCATTTCTAAGCCTTTATAACCACAAGGGTTGATGCGTTGAAATGGTGATAAATCCATATTGACGTTCAGTGCTAGGCCATGAAAAGAACAGCCCTTGCGGATACGTAAGCCTAACGATGCAACTTTCTTATCGTCAACATAGACACCGGGTGCGTCAGGTTTGGCTTTAGCTATAATGCCAAAGTCGGCCATTGAGGCAATAATGCCGTTCTCAACTAGCGTAACCAGTTCTCTGACACCCATTTTTCTGCGCCGCAAATTGATCATAAAGTAAATGACTTGCTGACCAGGACCGTGATAAGTCACTTGTCCGCCGCGATCGACTTTAACGACGGGAATATCGCCCGGCATCAATAAATGTTCGTCTTTACCTGCTTGTCCTTGAGTGAACACCGGAGGGTGCTCAACCAACCAAAGTTCATCGGCAGTATTTTCATCTCGATTATCGGTGAAATTTTGCATGGCATGCCAAACATCGACGTAGTCGCTGTTATTCAGTTGCCGAATAATCAATGTGTTTTTCAATATATATCTCTATAAATTTTGCTGGCTGTATTATATCCAAATAATAATTGGATTACACCGGACAATAAGTAGGGATTAAAGCACGTAGCGAACTTGTTCAATGGCATTAAGTGTTTTATATATCGTTTCAATATGATCTTTACTTGTGACAGTAACGGCGATGGAAATTGAATGATAATTACCTTTTGAGCTTGGCTTTATTTTTGGCGCATAATCACCCGGTGTATGCTTTTGCAATTCACCTATAACAAGGTCTGGCAGTTCATCACAGGCGACGCCCATCACTTTAAAGTTAAGTACTGTCGGAAACTCTAGTAATTCATCAAACTTAGTATTCATGTGTTTTCTCTTGATTGGTAAAGCGCGAGTATTTTAACGGCGCTTAATAATAGGTGTATTATTCAATTTAATCGCCAAAAGACCAATCCATGTGGTAATAACTCATGCGCTGAATGTGTAAATCGTCGATATTTTAGCACTATTTCTGGTAAATGTGATCAGTGGTAGTGAATTTGCTTGTTGATATGAGCTATTAAATGAGGGAGTTTTATCTAATATCAATGTTTGATTGTAACTTTATGGTGATTTTTTTATTTATCATCGCTGTAAAATAAAAAATAAACTCAGCCAAAGCTGAGTTTATTAATAGTATAACGCTGTTGCTTATATTATATGCTAGCTAGTTGGCAAATTGCAGTTTTACATAATCCATGAGCTTGTTAAACATGCTACCTTCTTGGACTTCTTGTAAAGTCACAAGTGGGTATTGTGCAATATCTTCGCCATCAAGTTGTAAAAATAATTTCCCAACCACTTCGCCTTTTTGTAATGGTGCAGTAAGTTGCTTGTCTAACTCAAAGTTTGCTTGTAAATTTTTGCGTTGACCTCGTGGAATAGTAATAGGCGTATCAACCATAATACCTAAATCAACTTCTTTGCGATCGCCCATCCAAACGCGGTCACTGACAAACTTCTCACCCGCAGCATAAGGTGTGTAAGTTTCGAAAAAACGGAAGCCGTAGTTGAGCAATTTTTTACTCTCTACTTTACGAGCACGTTCGCTATCTGCGCCCATTACCACACTGACTAAACGCATATCGCCCTTAGTAGCAGAGGTCACTAAACTATAACCCGCTTGTGACGTGTGGCCGGTTTTTAAACCGTCGACATTCATACTTTTATCCCATAATAGGCTATTGCGGTTATATTGTTTAATATTGTTATAAGTGAATGATTTTTGGCTATAAAGTTTATACTCTTCTGGCACATCACGGATCAGGGCTATCGCTAATGTTGCCATATCACGGGCGGTGGTTTTGTGCTCTTGGCTATCTAAGCCATGACTATTTTCAAAGAAACTACTGTGCATGCCTAATTGTTCTGCATGAGCATTCATTAATTGTGCAAATGCATCTTCACTACCGGCAATATGCTCAGCCATGGCAACACAAGCATCATTGCCTGATGCGACGATAATGCCTTGATTGAGCAAGCTAACAGGTACTTCTGTGCCGACTTCAATAAACATTTTTGATGAGTCAGGGAAGTTTTTTGCCCAAGCTTTTTCACTAATTTTAACAACATCATCATTATTGATATTACCGGTCTCAAGCTCTTTACCTATGATGTAGCTGGTCATCATTTTAGTTAAGCTCGCCGGAGCAAGTAAAATATCAGCGTTACTTTCAGCGATAACTTTACCTGTTGTGTAATCAATTAATATATGACCTTTTGCGTTCACTTCTGGTGCGGATGGAATAATAGTTTGAGCATGAGAAAGAGAGCAAACACTTAATAAAACAGAGCTTAAAAAAGCAATCAGCTTTATCGATTTTTTAGGAGATTGAATAACCTTAATTTGGGGCATATTTTTCCTGCAGCGCATTGATTAGTGAAAATTAGAAAAACGATATAAAATTTTATACAGTATAACATTTTTAGTTTTGAATTCTATTGGCCTCTATCATCAATTTGTTACCGTTGATGAATTTTACTTATTATTGGTCTCACCGACATCGCTGTCTTTATTCAGCACATACATCATTCAAGTTATGGCTTAACATTTATTGACGAATAAAGGCATTAGGGTGACCATTTGCTTTAATCGTTAACAACAGTTTAGCTATTTCGTCACTGCGCTGTATCGGACCAACAAGAACTCGAAAAATTCCATTTTTTTCTTCTAACTGACTATTTTTTTGATATAAGTCTGATAATGACTTGGCAAGCTTATTGGCTTGATGCGCACTTTTACTGGCAAATACCTGAATATATTGTCCGCTCGGTAAATCGATTGCTAGTGCATCAGTGTTTGAGCTTGCTTGCATAGCAGGTTTTTCTACCGGAGTAATATTAACGTCAGTCGAAGCTAGTAGCGTATTTTCTGTTTGGTGTTGTAGGAAATTTTTGGCTTTAAAATCAGTAATAGCGGTGATTGTTACGTGCGCTGTGCCTGTTTTTAGCATATCAAGTTTATAGGCCGCACTATAAGATAAGTCGATGATACGACTTTGGTGAAACGGTCCGCGATCATTAACTCTAACAATTACCGTACGACCATTGCTATTATTCACAACCTTTACATAAGTCGGTAAAGGTAAGTTTTTGTGGGCGGCACTCATGGCGTACATATCATAAATTTCACCATTAGAAGTTAAATGACCGTGAAATTTGCGACCATACCAAGAGGCAATGCCGGTTTGGCTAAAGTTTTCCGCAGTTTTTAACACTTGGTAATGCTTGCCTCTTACTTGGTAATTTTTATTACCACCTCGGCTATATTGCTCTGCTCGTGGAGTTGCGTCGTGTAACTCACTAGCACTGGGTAAGCGTGTTGGCGTGCTATCGTGTTTTTGCTGGTAGCGCCCAAGATTAGTGCTGCACGCAGATACAAGTATCATAAGTAAAGCAAGACAGTGTTTAAGCTTTATTTTTATTATCGCCATGAAATATCAGTAGACTCTCTGGTTATTTTTTGTGTTAAAGCCATTTGATTAGGCCAGATTGAAAGTCATGTAATCAATTTAATTTGCGTTCAGTTACTAGACATGAAATCGTCGGTGTGTACTGATGGCCATTAGCATGCCAAAACCTGCCATTAATGTCACCATTGAGGTTCCGCCATAACTTACTAAAGGTAATGGTACGCCAACGACAGGTAATATACCTGAAACCATGCCGATATTAACAAAAACATAAACAAAAAATGTTAGCGTTAAACTACCGGCCAAAAGCTTAGTAAAGGCATGTTGAGCATTAACCGCTATCCATAAGCCCCTCATCACAATCGCTAAATAAACCGTTAATAGTAACCCTACGCCTATCAAGCCAAACTCTTCGCTAAACACCGCAAAAATAAAGTCTGTGTGACGTTCAGGTAAAAATTCGAGTTGTGATTGTGTACCTTGTAACCAACCTTTGCCGTGTATGCCACCTGAGCCAATAGCAATTTTAGATTGGATAATATGATAGCCCGAGCCGAGTGGATCTTGTTCAGGATTTAAAAATGTTAATACCCGTTGCTTTTGATACGGCTTCATCAAAAACATCCATAAGACCGGCGCAAATGCCGAGGCTAACCCAACACAAGTGCCAATCAGCTTCCAGCTTGCACCAGCTAGAAATATGACAAAAATTCCTGAACTGGCAATAAGTAAAGACGTGCCTAAATCGGGCTGCTTTGCAATCAGTAACGTAGGCATTAATACTAAAATAAAGGCGATAACTATTTTTGATATTTTGGTCGGTAAATCATATTGGCTGACATACCATGCGATCATAATAGGCACAACAAGCTTCATGATTTCAGAGGGTTGAAACTTAGTGATGCCAAGATCTAACCAACGTTGAGCCCCTTTGCCGACATGGCCAAAAAGTAACACGGCGGTTAATAACATTAAACCAAAAATAAATACCGGCACCGCCCATTTTCGATAAGATAACGGCGGAATCTGTGCCACGATGAACATAACAAATAAAGCTAAGCCAACACGCTTGGCATGACGAATAAGTACCGCAGTTTCTTGTCCGCCGGCACTATAAACAACAAATAGTCCTAGTGTCATCAAAGTTAAAATGCCGACTAATAATGGCAAATCAATGTGTAACCGTTGCCATAACGTTCGCTGCTTTTGTTGGTCATGTCCGGAACTACGCACTAAGGGTTACCTGCAGTATTTTTAATGTTTTGATGATAAACGTTATCATGAAGTGGATGTTTGCGCTTTTCTGTACTCATAATTTCACGGTCGCCAAAATATTGATCCATGATCTGACGTGCCACGGGCGCAGCATTTGCACCGCCGCCACCTTCAGCAACATTTTCAATAGCAACCGCAATGACTATTTCTGGATTTTCAAACGGGGCAAAAGCAATAAACATCGCATTATCACGTCGACTTTCTTTTACTTTTGTTGCGTCATATTCTTCATCTTGGGCAATATTGGCGGTTTGTGCTGAGCCCGTTTTACCAGCAGCGTCATATTTGCTGCCTTTAAAGGCGGTGTAGCCTGTAGCACCAACTTTTTGTACGGTATTGTGTAAGCCGTCTAGAACAAGGTCCCACGAAGCTGAATCTTTTAGGATGATAGGTGGCTTTTCATCAACAACATAGTCAGTGATCAGAGCTTGTTGTCGCCCTACGTCATTATCAATAGCGCTTACTTCACTTGTGGCTTTGAGTAAGTGCGGTACTTTAATTCTACCTTTGTTGACTAAGATAGAAATGGCTTGTGATAACTGCAATGGCGTAACTGACCAGTAACTTTGTCCGATACCCACTGATAGGGTTTCACCGGTATACCAAGCTTGATTATAACGGGCTCTTTTCCATTCGATACTCGGCATAATCGCTCGACTTTCTTCATGAATATCAATACCGGTATAATCACCAAAGCCAAACTTTTCCATCATTTTACTAATACGTGTAATGCCAAGCTTGTAAGCTAAGTCGTAATAATAAATATTACATGATTGCTCAAGCGATTTGGTTAAATTAACCTTGCCATGGCCCCATTTTTTCCAATCACGTCGTTTGGTTTCTATGCCTGGAAGTTGATAAAAACCGGGGTCATAAATTTCAGTTTCCGCCGTGATGATACCAGCGTCTAAACCAGTAATAGCTAATAATGGCTTAATGGTTGATGCTGGCGGATAACCTTGTACAGCACGGTTTAATAGCGGTTTATTGCTTTCAGGCGCTAAAAGCTTCTTGTACTTCTTACTACTGATGCCATGAACAAATAGATTGCCGTCAAAACTTGGATTTGAATACATCGCCAACACACCACCGTCTCTTGGGTCAATGGCGACCACTGCGCCACGTTTACCTGAAAGTGCACGTTTTGCGATCATTTGCAGTTCAATATCTAACGTTAAGGTTAGATCTTTACCCGGAATAGGCGGGGTAAAGTCTAAGGTACGAATGATTCGGCCTTGGTTGTTAATTTCAACTTCTTGATGGCCAATGGAGCCATGTAAAATATCTTGGTAATACTTTTCTAAACCTAACTTACCAATATTACGGGTGGCAGCGTAGTTTTCAGCTAAGCCTTGTTTCTCAAGTGCCAGTGAATCTTTGCGAT
>CAJXUN010000072.1 GCA_913061475.1 uncultured Colwellia sp.
TACACACGCCACAAGAGATTATCGACGATATAGCTCAAGGTAAAATGGTCATCTTGATGGATGATGAAGATCGCGAAAATGAAGGTGACTTCATTATGGCGGCAGAAAAAGTTACACCAGAAGCTATTAACTTTATGGCAACTCATGGTCGTGGTCTTATTTGTATGCCAATGTCAGCAGAGCGTTGCGAACTTTTAAAGCTTCCGTTAATGGTTGATAAAAACGATGCACAGTTCACCACTAATTTCACCGTTTCTATTGAAGCCGCTGAAGGTGTAACTACAGGTATTTCTGCTGCCGATCGCGCGACCACAGTACTTGCGGCAGTCGGTAAAAATGCTGATCATAATTCAATCGTGCAACCTGGTCATATCTTCCCACTTATTGCTAAAGATGGTGGCGTTTTAAATCGTGCCGGTCATACCGAAGCTGGGGTTGATTTAGCACGTTTAGCTGGTCTTGAAGCCGCCGCTGTTATCGTTGAAATATTAAATGAAGACGGCACCATGGCGCGCCGTCCAGATTTAGAAATTATTGCCGAAAAACATAGTATTAAAATGGGCACAATCGCCGATTTAATTGAATACCGTAATGCCAACGAAACCACGATTGAGCGTGTGTCTCAATGTAAATTACCCACCGCATTTGGTGATTTTGATTTAACGGTATTTAAAGACACCATTGATGGCCAAGCACATTTCGCATTAACAAAAGGTGAAATTAAGCCTGAAACGCCAACCTTAGTGCGTGTGCACTTAGAAAACACCTTTAGAGACTTATTATTTAGCCAACGTGAAAGTGTTGCTAAATGGCCAATGGCTGATGCGTTAGAAAAAATTGGTAAAGAAGGTGGCGTATTGGTATTACTAGGCAAGCATGAATCACCTATGGAGCTGATTGCGCAAGTACAGAAGTATGCCAAACTTGATGCCGGTGAAACCGTTAAAGAAGTTAAGCGTCATGTTGGTTCACGTAACGTTGGTGTGGGTTCACAAATTTTAGCTGATTTAGGGGTGAGTAAAATGCGTCTACTGAGCTCTCAAACTAAATATCATTCACTTTCAGGTTTTGGCCTAGAAGTTGTTGAATATATTGCTGACTAAGTTAGTTTTATAAATATAAGCACTAAGTGCTAAAAATGAAAAGCGTATTGAGTGAACTCAATACGCTTTTTTGATAATAGATGTAAACTAAAATTGGAAGTGAACATTTACCCCGAGCTTTGCTAGCATAGCTTGAGCAATATCGGTATCATCAAGCGAAAAATATGCTGTTATCCACTTGTTATGAAACTGGATTTCTGGAGCTGTATTCTCAATATCAAATAATAATCGTGTCGTGCTGTATTCAGATTCGAACTGAACTCCAACATAATAAAAATTTATATCCCCTTGGCGAGTAAAATGAGTTAAATAGGCTAAGTTATCTGTACGATATACCGCATCTAAATTGACTGTTTCAGGTAGTGTAAAGTCATAACGAGCGGTTGTCTCTATACCTCGATACAGCGGCACATAAGCGATACCGCCGACGCTATTAATAAAAGTACCATCAGTGTCTATTTTGCCAGCACTAAAACCAGCATTATCTAGTTTATAATCGGAGTAAAGATCGGTAATATCGACTCTAATATCAATGTTATTGCTAGGCTGCCAACGCATATGAAGATCTACTGTGATACCAGAACCTTGTGTTTGCCAGTCATCACTATTTTTACGTTTTAGAAAATTATTTGTGGTGTAAAACTCACTTAATTGTGCATCAGCAGAAATTTTTCCATTGAGATCACTTGAGATTAAACCATTGAGTTGAGACTCTCGAGTTGCTAGTAAACGCCAATAACCTACTCTTAGCTCAGTAGAAAACCGATCAAAATTAAGCTTATAACCCACCTTAATACCGTTACTGCGTTGATGAAATAACTTTAGCTTAGCATGATATTCGCTTTGGCTATCAAGCGCCAAATCGCTACGATCGAGATAAAATGCTCGCGCTGTATCACCATTGGCTTCGACAAAATAGTCATAACGGTGTGATAGACTAAGTGAAAAATTATCAAAATAAGTTCTCAGCCCTACTTCATTTTGGGTGAAGGCATCACTGGCTGACTGATCAGGTGCTTGCTGCCAATCATCTTCTATCAATTGTTTTATGGGTAAAATATTACTAAAAGAATGGCTAGTAACGAATGCTTCAACAGATGTCGTTGCATAAGATTTTATTGTCGATAAAGCGAATAATATTGATATGTAAATTAGCCTTTTCTTCATTAATCGTCCTTAATATTTTTATTTTTCATTATTTATTAATACATTCTAACTGCGTATTCCGCGCTTTAAATAGATGTTTAATTAGGCATTAAAAAGCCAACCAATATTTTGGTTGGCTTTTAACATTATGATAAATGATTACTTATTATAACGTTTCAACTTCGCCGTTGCTGTAAACAATAACAATGCCGCTGTCACGATCTTCAATATCAGCGACCTTCTCAGCTGCAGCACCAACAACAATAGTACCAATAACATTACTATCTACGCCTGCTTCTGGTTCTTTCAGTACCATAAGTACGCCTTCGCTATTGTTAGCAGTCATTCGGCCTGCTTTATCTGTTTTCATATGAACACTAAACTTACGCATAGCTTCTTCATTAGGCAATTTATACTGCATATCAAGATCAAATTTTCCTTCATTTAATGCAGTACGCTCGCCTGATAGCATTAAATTAACTTGATAGTCACCTAAGATAGTCTCTAGAGATAATGCAGCGTTGACATCTAAGAAAACATCTTTATTTTCAAGCGATTCAGTAGATTCAGGGTAAGTGACATAGGCATTAAATGATGTTGTCATACCTTGAGCTAGTGTATTAATTTCATCTTCAGTGAGTGTTACCTCAATATTACCAATGTCATTAATATAGGTATATAAAGAAGAGCCACGTGCATTCATCAACCAGCCTTTGTATGCTTCTAGTGCGTTGGTGGTGGTTAGAGGGTTAAATGGTATAAACCAGCCATAATTAGCGTTTTCATGCGAATCAGCATAATAAGATATACTTTCGGTAACTGGTACACCATTAGCGTCAACTAATACACCATCATCATCAATAAATTCACTAGAAGACCGAGCTTGGTTCAAGTAATCAGTCACACCATCGTCGTTGTCATCGATAGGGATAAGGCGTATTAATCGATAATACGTTTGACCATCGAAAGAATTCACACGATGCATAGTGACTTCGTTTACATCTAAGCCTGAGTCGACAGTGGCAAAGGTTTTAATATCATGAACTTCTAGTTCACCATCGTTCATTACTTTTCTGTCGAAAACAAAGTTGCCTTGGCTAGTATAATCAACATTAAAAGTCCTTGTTACTGTAGCATCTTTTGCGATAACTGTTTTACTATCGGCACTAACGTTTATGGCAAAAACATCTTTTAATAATGGCTTAGTCAAATATGTAGCTGGATTTAAGTCGGCAGCGGGCCCATTAGCAATAACAGCTAAATCATCTTCAGAAAAGAAGGTTGTCACTTGGCCAATATCATCATAGGTTACACTGCGTTCGTTCTTCCACCAGTTTGATATGGTTTGTGCTAACAACTCTGCACCATTACTTACTGTTAACGGATTAGCAATTAACTGATAGTTATATTCCATCATGAATTGTTCAATACTATGATGAAAGCCGGTTTCCCAAG
Source organism: uncultured Colwellia sp. (assembly GCA_913061475.1). Classification (GTDB taxonomy): domain Bacteria; phylum Pseudomonadota; class Gammaproteobacteria; order Enterobacterales; family Alteromonadaceae; genus Cognaticolwellia. The sequence goes on from CAJXUN010000072.1 coordinate 3,705, forward strand.
CCGTATCCCATGGATGTACATTACCGTCACTGGTTAAGATATTGCCGTTTGCATCAATTAAGGTAGTTAAACTCGATCCATCATATTCCTTGCCATCCCAAGTGCTGATAATATCTATTTTATAACTATCGGTTAGGTTATCACTGTTATGATCTTGCGGCGTAATTCTCACTGATTTTGCTGCAAAATTATTTTCACTGGCGCCGGTAACATAAGCACGGGTGTATGTTACCCCTTGCTCAGTAATACCTGAATCAAAGCGTTTTGCAATGATTTTACGCTCGATACCTGTGCCCCAGTAATGTTCTTCAGGGAAGGCTGCAACAACACTGCTTGTTGCTGACCATTCTCCTACTTGCGAGCCAGGTGTAAAGACACGAGTTTCAGTGGTTTGTTGCTGATTACTTACTATCTCTGATTCAGTAATAACAATGGTATTTTTGTCATCAGAAAAGCTGATAGTGGCAAGGCTCTCTACTTTCTTACCGATATATTTAAAATCAGGTGCTTCATAGCTATCAAGGTCTTTAATAGCAGCGGTTAACGTTGCTTTAATCAAATTACCGTCAGCAGAGCTAAAGCCGCCACTTAAGGTTAACATTTCAGGTAAAATAACGGTTTCTGTTCTAGGCGTGAATGAATAGTTCTCTGATTGGCTATTATCATCCCAATCACCATCGATCGATAACGAAGGTACAGATACAGGTATTAATTTAGTTTTGACTAAACCGGTAAATTTAACTGGGTTTGTAACGCTTGTGCTTGATTTTTGCTCCAATGTTACCGTTAACTCGAGCTCACCAGACGTTATATCACCATCGAAAGTATCATCTTCAAGCGCAGTTCGGCTAATGGCTGCATCGAGATTGATTTTTGCAAAACTACCATCAGCCATTACTAATTTTGCACCTGTCGATTCAATAGAGCCATCAAGGTTTAATGTCACACTTAAACCATCAGCAGCAATTACCGCTTCAATTGCTAAGTTAACAACTTCAGTGCCCGATGTTGCTGTTATGCTAAATAAGGCACCGCCATTTGCAGTTTCTTCATCAAAGGTAATGGTGCCTTCTGCGCCATCTAAACTGAGATATTCATCAATTGAAAACACGGTACCTTCTAGTGTTCCCATTTCATGCATGGCACTTAATTGCGTAATAGCATCAGCAATTTCTGCAAGCAGTAAAAAGCTCGCGGCTTCTGCTTCAACCATGACTCCCGCTTCTTCGATTAAGGTGACATATGCTTCACCTTCACCACTAATCGCACTGTTTGAGTCGGTACCTACCTCAAATAAATGACTGAATAAGCGAATATCTCCAACCATAGCTTTTGCTTTAGCAATAGCATCTCCTTCTGTTGGCAGTTCAACAACCGGGTCTATTCGTCCGTTATCACCGACATTTACTTGTGCAAACTCAGATTGGTTTTCTAAATTGGTTTCTTCTTGTTCAAGTTGTGAGAGCATCTCTGTATTAGTAGCAAGTTCTGGATCTGCTGCTATGGCTTCTGCAGCCGCATTAGCCGCTTCACCTGCGCCATTTAATACATCAACTAGCGAAAGCTCAAAACCATCAACACTTTCATCTTGGTTAACTAATAATGCACCGTCGTTTGCAATTAAGTCATTGACAGCACTAGCTAAGCTAGTTGACATGATATTGTTGGCATTGCTCTGACCAGAAAATAAAGCAGACATAATGCCGGAGTTAATTAAGCCATAGCGCAGTTCGTCAAAATTATCTTCACTGGCTACAGCATTGGCACTATCAACAAGTGTAGGTTCAAGTTCTGTCAAGCTGCCGGTGACATTAAATGCGTTAGCAATGATGGAAGATTGCTGCTGAATTGATTGTGCATTTACGCCGCCTTCAGCAGCTTCTATTAATGCGCTAGTTAAGTGCGTTAAAGCAGAAACATTAACATTTACAGCACCGTTATTAGCACTGCCAACCGTTGAAATAGCAGACAAAATTAATGTCGGGTCGACAGTTGCAAGTGCGATTGGCGCACGAAATGCAACATCAGCACAGCCAGCAGGAGCATCACAAATCATTGTGGTGTCAGGACCAACGGATAGTTCGACCTTAATCGCGCCATCATAATCTTTTATGGTAACTGTGTAGCTGCCATCCGTTTCTGTTTTTATAGAAGTGTTGTCTAACTCTTCTCCAACTAATTGTACCGCTTGGCCATCAACATACTTGTATACGGTTACAATTGCATTGGCGATCGTGCCTTTGATGGCTTTGCCGTCGACCGTTGTAGTTATAAGTGTTGGAGTCGGTGTTGGAGTAGGAGTTGGCGTAGGTGTTGGAGTCGTGCTTTTACTGTCTGAACCTCCGCAGGCGCCAAGTATTGAAATAAGCGCGAGCGAAATTAAACTTTTTTGAAGTTTCATTAAATATTCCTTATTTAATATAGAAAGTAGAAATCTGCCTAATTAAAGCACAGTTATTTTTTCATTAACAGAAAAAGTAACACAATGTAATCGAGCTATGTGGGGTGTATAAAATGAATGAGGGTTAGTGAATTATAAAAAGTTAACCAGCATACACATGCCTTCTAGTTAATATAAAAGCCATTAGTCCGTGGCGTTCACAACAATAATAAATTTTTAAAATAGTGGAGTACAGGCCGTTTATTTTAATAAACGGCCTTGCAAAAAATTTAATTAACTATAACTTGGTAAACTGTAATATTTTTTGAATTATACCTTGGCTATCCAAACCAAGTTCTTGATGAATTTCCGCTTGTGTACCGTGTTTAATAAAGCTGTCAGGTAAGCCAATGTTTAGGATCTTTTTCGCGATACCTTGGCTGAGAATAAATTCATTTACGCCAGAGCCGGCACCACCGGCAATGGCGTTATCTTCCACCGTGACAATACAGTCATGGCTCGCACATAGCTCGGTGATAATGCTCTGATCTAACGGCTTAACAAAGCGCATATCCACTAAGGTCGCGTTAATGTTTTCGGCGGCTATGTGAGCTTGCGATAATGTTGTACCAAAGTTTAACACCGCCACTTTTACTTGAGTGGCTTTGCTATCGTCTATTGCACGTATAAGCTTAGCTTTACCAAGTTCAATGGTCTCGCTTATGGCTGGCAACTCTGCACCATTACCGCAACCGCGTGGATAGCGAACCGCAGCAGGTGTATCTAGTTGATAACCGGTATTAAGCATTAACTGGCATTCACGCTCATCAGAAGGTGTCATTATCGTTAGGTTGGGAATACAGCGCATAAAGCTTAAATCAAATGAACCCTGATGTGTTGGGCCATCAGCACCAACAATACCGGCGCGGTCGATAGCAAATAATACCGGTAAGTTTTGAATGGCAACGTCATGTATAAATTGGTCGTAACCACGCTGTAAAAAGCTCGAATATATAGCAACTACGGGTTTTTGGCCGCCAATGGCTAAGCCCGCTGCAAAGGTTACTGCATGCTGCTCGGCAATGGCAACATCATAATATTGTTCAGGGAAACGTTGGCTAAATTGCACCATACCTGAACCTTCACGCATGGCCGGCGTAATCGCGGCCAGCTTACTATCGTGCTCTGCGGTTTTACATAACCAGTCGCCAAAGATGGCTGAGTAGGTAGGTAAACTTGGTGCACTTTTAGGTAAGTTTGTTTCCGTGTGATCAAACTTAGGCACGGCGTGGTATTTTATTGGATCTTGTTCTGCCTGTTGATAGCCTTTACCTTTCTTCGTGGCAATATGAAGTAACTGAGGGCCTTTAAGGTTACGCATATTTGAAATGGTATCAACTAAGCCATTTACATCGTGGCCATCAATCGGGCCAATATAGTTAAAACCAAGCTCTTCAAAAAAAGTACTTGGCACTACCATGCCTTTTAAATGTTCTTCAGCACGACTGGCTAATTCTTTGATGGGCGGAATGTTTTTTAGTATGCGCTTACTACCTTCGCGAATGCCGGTATATATGCTGCCGGAAAGTAGTTTTGCTAAATGGTTGTTTAAGGCTCCAACATTTTCTGATATCGACATTTCATTATCGTTTAAGATAACGAGCATATCTTTATCGATATCACCGGCGTGATTCAAGGCTTCAAACGCCATACCAGCAGTCATGGCACCATCGCCGATAACGGCAACAACTTTACGATTTTTTGCTTCTTGCTCGGCGGCAACCGCTAAACCTAAAGCGGCAGAAATTGAGGTACTTGAGTGACCGACACTAAGCACATCGTATTCACTTTCTTCACGCCAAGGAAAAGGGTGCAAGCCATCTTTTTGACGAATGGTATGCAGTTGATCTCGTCGGCCGGTTAATATTTTATGAGGATATGCTTGGTGCCCCACATCCCAAATTAAATGATCAAATGGCGTGTTATAGACATAATGTAAAGCGACAGTTAATTCAATGGTGCCCAACCCCGAGGCAAAATGACCACTACTTTTACTAACTGAATTTAACAGGTAGCGCCTTAACTCTTCACTGGTTTGGGTTAATTGGTTGCGTTCAAGATCTCGCAAATCAGCAGGGGTATTGATGTTGGCCAGTAAAGGGTATTCAGTTAGATTTATAGTCATATTATTCAATTAAATTTTAATATTAATGCTTGCGACTAACAATAAAAGTCGCAAAATCGGACAAGCTCTGTGTATTGTAGGGCAAAGTGGCTAAAGCTTGAAGCGCTTGTTGATATAAGTTTTCTGCTTTTTCTTGTGCACCCGGTAAACCTAGCAATGCTGGGTAGGTACTTTTATTTGCAGCAAGGTCAGAGCCCGCAGGTTTACCAAGCTCTTCTTCTGTTGATATTATATCGATAATGTCATCGCGTACTTGGTAGGCTAAACCGATAAGTTTAGCATATTGAGCGAGTTGTTCTTTGTCATGAGAGGTGGCTTTATCACTGCATTCTGCGGCCATCATGACCGCGGCTTCAAGTAAGGCTCCAGTTTTTAAAGAATGTAAAGCTTCTAACTCTGCTAATGAAATGGCTTTATCGGTCGCGGCTAAGTCTAATGCTTGGCCACCGCACATGCCTTGATAGCCCGCCGCATTAACAAGGTAACGTAATAAAACTATACGCTTGCTGTCTACTGCATCAGAGAAGTTGTGATTGGCAATAATATCAAAAGCTAAGGTCTGCAGGCTGTCACCAGCAAGAATAGCAGTCGCTTCATCAAATGCTTTATGGCAGGTTGGCTGACCTCGACGTAAATCATCGTCATCCATTGCCGGTAAATCATCATGCAATAAAGAGTAAGCATGAATACACTCTAGTGCGGCTGCAACACCATCAATATCACTTTGTTTGGCGTTTAATGCGTTACCGGTAATATAGGCTAAATAAGGACGCATACGCTTACCACCGATAAGCAAACCATAGCGCATGGCGGCCAATAGTCGGTCATCGTTCACCACTAAACTTGCTAGTTTTTCGCTTAGGTAACTATCAATGCGCGTTTGCACATCGTCAAGGTTTGCAAGTTTAGTCACTGCTAATAGTCTCGTCAGTATTAAATTTTTCTAACTGTGCTTGGCCGTTTCTTTCTAGCAAAATATGAATTTGCTGCTCAGCACCTTTAAGCTTTTCTTGATTGTGTTGACTCAAATGTAGTCCACGTTCAAATAACGTCATTGATTCTTCAAGGTTAAGATCGCCTTGTTCTAGATTTTGCACTATGGTTTCTAATTCAACGAGTGATTCTTCAAAGCTTAAATTTTCAATTTTTTTTCTGGCCATGGACTTTTTTTAGCATGATATGAACTCTAGGCGCAAACTTACCTTAGCTA
>CAJXUN010000073.1 GCA_913061475.1 uncultured Colwellia sp.
GATAATTAAACTCGGTGATCACTCTGCCAGCAAGTGCTTGGCAAAACTTTCTAAAGCTGCCCTTTTCTTCTGGTATTTTGACCGAAAAAACCGCCTCTTTTTGCTCACCTAGCTCACAGCGTTCAGAAATATAGCGCAAGGTATGAAAGTTCATATTAGCACCCGACAAAATAGCCACCAAAGACTCACTTCCCGGGCTGCTATAACTATATTTTTTCAAACCGGCTAACGATAAAGCGCCTGCGGGTTCAGAAATCACTCTTGTTTGTTCAAATATGTCTTTTATTGCGGCACAAATTTCATCCGTAGATACGGTAATCACGTCATCGCAATAATGTTTGATCAAATCAAAGGTATGCTCACCAATACGCTTTACCGCAACACCATCAGCAAATAAGCCGACTTGCTCTAAATCAACTGGCTTTCCTGCCGCTAGCGCCGCTTTTAAACAAGCGGAATCTTCGGCCTCGACACCAATCACCTTAATATTAGGTTTTAGCTGCTTTAAATAGACTGCCATACCGGCCAGTAAGCCACCGCCGCCAACAGGAATAAAGACTACATCGGTATTAGGACGCTGTTGTAATAGCTCTTTCGCCACTGTGCCTTGCCCGGCAATAACATCAGGGTCATCAAAAGGGTGGATTAAGGTTTTATGTTCAGCTTTTGCAAATTCAGTACAAGCTTGTTGTGCTTCATTAAAGCTTTTGCCGACTAAGCGCACTTCAGCCCCATAACGTCTAACGTTATCAACTTTAATCTCAGGTGTCGTGATCGGCATAACTATTGTCGCTTTAATACCTAGCTTATGCGCTGCCAATGCCAACCCTTGCGCATGATTCCCCGCAGAAGCGGCCATAACACCATGTAAACATTGCTGCTCTGATAAGTTAATTAATTTATTATAAGCACCACGTAGCTTAAAAGAGTGCACCGGTTGCTGGTCTTCTCGTTTAAGAAATATTTGCTTACCTAAGCGAGCAGATAATTTAGTTAAAGGGGTTAAATCAGATTCAACAGCCACATCATAAACTGGTGCCAGTAGTATTCTGCGCAAGTAATCGAGAGCTTGTTCCTGCGTTGCTTTAGCAAGTACTAAGGCTTGCTGTTCAGCTTCAGTCATTAGGTTTCTCCATTACTTGATACCATCAACTATGCCATCAAGTAGTTCACGGTTGCGCACAGCACCTTTGTCTGCGCTCGTCGCTAACATGGCATAATTTTTCAGGGCATAACTGATAGGGCGAATGCGATTTTCTGGTTTCCAAGCATCTTTACCTTTTGCTGCCATCGCGGCACGACGAGCAGTAAGTACTTGTTCAGATACTTGTAGGGTAATTTCACGCGTAGGAATATCGATATGGATAATATCCCCTTGTTCTACCAAGGCAATGGTACCGCCATCAGCGGCTTCTGGTGACACGTGACCTATGGATAAACCTGAAGTGCCACCGGAGAAACGGCCATCAGTTAACAAAGCACACGCTTTACCTAAACCCATCGATTTTAAGTAAGTGGTTGGATAAAGCATTTCTTGCATGCCCGGACCGCCTTTAGGGCCTTCATAACGAATAACCACCACCTCACCTGCGACAACTTTTTTATCTAAAATACCGGCCACTGCAGCGTCTTGGCTTTCAAAAATATGCGCAGGTCCCGTAAAGACTAAATTATCGTCAGAAACGCCTGCGGTTTTAACCACACAGCCGTCTACCGCGATATTTCCTGAAAGTACCGCTAAACCACCTTCAGTTGAAAAAGCATGTTCAAGGCTTCGGATACAACCATTTTCTCGGTCATCATCTAACGTATCCCAACGACAATCTTGGCTAAACGCTTTAGTGGTACGAATACCTGCGGGGCCTGCACGGTAGAATTTTTTCACCGCTTCATCAGTCGTTACTTTAATATCGTATTTGGCAATAACATCAGCAAGCGTGGTACCAAAAATATTGGGCACATCGGTATTTAATAAACCAGCACGTGACAATTCTCCTAGAATAGCGATTACCCCACCAGCGCGATGGACATCCTCCATATGATACTTAGGCGTTGAGGGCGCAACTTTACATAGCTGGGGTACAATACGTGATAATTTATCCATGTCTGCCATGGTGTAATCTATTTCAGCTTCTTGCGCGGTAGCCAGTAAATGCAAGATAGTATTGGTTGAGCCCCCCATAGCAATATCTAAACACATCGCATTGTGTAGCGCTTCTTTACTGGCAATATTACGTGGCAGTGCTGATTCGTCGTTATCCTGATAGTAACGCTTGGTTAAGGTAACAATTTCTTTACCTGCATCGAGGAATAATTGCTCGCGGTCAGCATGTGTTGCTAACATAGAACCGTTTCCGGGTAAGGCTAAGCCTAGTGCTTCAGCTAAACAGTTCATTGAGTTAGCGGTGAACATGCCTGAACATGAGCCACAGGTTGGACACGCTGAACGCTCAACTTTGTCAGAATCTTCATCCGAGACTGTTGGATCAGCACCTTTGATCATGGCATCCACTAAATCGAGTTTAATGATTTGATCTGAAAGCTTGGTTTTACCTGCTTCCATTGGGCCACCAGAAACAAAAATTACCGGAATATTTAAGCGCATAGCGGCCATTAACATGCCTGGGGTAATTTTGTCACAGTTTGAAATACACACCATGGCATCAGCACAATGGGCATTCACCATATATTCAACCGAGTCTGCAATTAAATCACGAGAAGGTAAGCTGTAAAGCATGCCAGCGTGACCCATGGCAATGCCGTCATCAACCGCGATGGTATTAAATTCTTTTGCGACACCACCGGCTTCTTCAATCGCGCCAGCCACTAACTGGCCCATATCTTTTAAATGCACATGGCCCGGCACAAACTGAGTGAATGAGTTAACCACGGCAATAATGGGTTTGCCAAAATCGCCATCAGTCATACCTGTTGCACGCCAGAGCGCACGAGCGCCCGCCATATTTCGGCCTTGAGTCGAGGTTGCTGAGCGTAATTTTGGCATGACAAATTCCCTAAATGCGTTAAGTTCTTAAGTAAGTTGATAATATTGCTGTGAGTTATTTTAAAAAAACACTAGCTGAATGCGCTTTTAAAATAAGTATTTAGTCGTTAGGTGTACGTCGCAGAGTTGCCGCTAATTCATCTAAACTTCAAGGTAGGAAGCACGCAACTTATCAATATAAGTGAGTACTTCCAACGAAGAAGCTTAGCGAAGTAGCAAAAATCTAGAGCTATAAAACTGCATCTAACCAGTTTTCAGGCACTTCGGTACTGCCATCAAAAATTCCAAAAAATGCTGTTTGAATGGCTGCAGTCATAGGCCCTCGAGAACCATTACCAACAGCAATACCATCAACTGATTTAACCGGTACTACTTCAGTAGCGGTGCCACACATAAAGAATTCATCGGCTAGATATAACGATTCACGAGAAATTGGTTCTTCACGTACTTCGTAGCCTAATTGCTTAGCAAGGAAAAACACGGTATCGCGAGTCAAACCTTGTAATATTGACGCCGTACCTGGTGGGGTATAAAGCACACCATTACGAATTAAAAATAAATTTTGTCCCGCACCTTCACTGACCATATTATTAATATCTAACGCAACACCTTCAGCATAACCATGACGAGCAGCTTCGGTAGAAATTAATTGTGAAGATAAATAATTACCACCCGCTTTAGCTGCCGTTGGCATAGTATTCGGCGCCAATCTATTCCAGCTTGATACACCGACTTCAACGCCGTTTTCAATGGCATCAGCACCTAAATAGGCTTCCCAACTAAATGCAGCAATCATCACATCAGCTACCGCATCAATGGGTGGACGAAGACCCATGCCAATATCGCCTAAGAATGCTAACGGACGTAAATAAGCTGATTTTAAATTATTTTTCACTACCGCATCTTTACACGCTTGAACGATTTCTGCCTCAGTAAAAGGAATGTTCATACGGTATATTTTTGCTGATTCAAATAAACGCTTAATGTGCTCTTCTAAACGAAAAATACACGTCCCTTTATGGGTGTTATAAGCACGGATACCTTCAAATACTGAAGAACCGTAATGTAGCGCATGACTCATAACATGTACTGTAGCGTTCTGCCACGGCATGAGTTCACCATTAAACCAAATTAGTTCTGCATTAACTTTAGCCATTTCTTATTCCTAAATTTTATTTTATATCAAATAGATAACGCAAAATTTAGCTACGCTTTCTATTTTTAATTTTATTACTTGTTGTCGAAGGTTTTAATCCAGCATTATGCAATGCACTGCTGTGATGCGCTATTGTCTACCTTGACTTCTTTGATGTCGATCAGTTTATTAATTTGATCAACCAAAAGTTCGATCGGACGCTCACTTCTGACCATAAGTTCAATCGTGCCAACGTGTGTACCTGTATTCACTTTGGCGTTTATGCCACTAATTAAAAAACCTCGATAACGTGTGACCTGCAAAATACGCTCAAGTACTACCTGCTTATCATCCGCTTTTATGGTTAATTGATAGTTCTTCATTTACGTACTCTCCATCATTTTATCGTTAGCGGTGTTAGGCGGTACTAATGGCCAAACATTATCTTGTGCATCAATTTTCACCTGCAACAAGTAAGGTCCGTCATGTTCCAGCATTTCTTCAATTGCGCCAGTTACTTCTGATTTATTGCTAATTAATTTTGCCTTAATATCAAATGCATTTGCCAACATAACAAAATCAGGATTATCCGCTAAATCGGTTTCACTTAATCGACCATTAAAAAACAAATCTTGCCATTGTCGAACCATACCTAATTTGGCATTATCGATAAGCACGATTTTAACCGGCAATTGGAAGCGCTTAATAGTGGAAAGTTCTTGGACATTCATCATAAATGAGCCATCACCTGAAACGGCAATAATACAATCAGTTGGCCTACTTACCTGTGCACCTACAGCCGCTGGCACACCAAATCCCATAGTGCCCATACCACCGCTGGTTAAAAAGTTACTCGGATCATCAAATAACATATGTTGCGCAGCCCACATTTGATGCTGACCAACATCAGTGGTAACACAGGTATTTGCTGGCATGTGATCACTGATTTCTTTTAATACAGCTGGCGCAAAAATTGTCTCTCCAGGGTGGTTATAGTCCCAGGTAAATTCTGCTTTCATGGTCTGGCATTTATCTTGCCAAGTTGCAATTGATAATGGAATAGCCAAAGCAGGCAAATTTACCTTTAAGTCCCCTAATATCGCGGCATCCGCAACACGACGTTTATTAATTTCAGCGGTATCGATATCAAAATGGATAACTTTCGCATTGGGCGCGAATTCATTTAATTTACCGGTCACTCGGTCATCAAAACGTGCACCTACAGCAATCAATAAATCACATTCTTGCACTGCTAAATTCGCCGCTTTAGTGCCATGCATACCCAACATACCTAAATAATTTTCATCTTTAGGGTCAACAGCGCCCAGCCCTTTAAGCGTTGAAACACTGGGTACACCGGTAGTTTTTGCAAAAGCTCTTAATTCATCAATAGCATTTGCCATACCAACACCACCCCCAACATATAGCACAGGTTGTTTTGCTTGATTCAATAACGCAATAGCACTACCAACGTTAGCGGGTGGTAATTTAACTTTATTTTTTAAGTTGACCAGGTGCTCTAAACAGCCATTAACTTCGGCCAACTGAATATCTTTGGGGATATCAACCAATACTGGTCCTTGTCTTCCTTCAAGTGCAATCGCAAACGCTTGGTGTAGCACTTTGGCTAAATCATCAATGTCAGTCACTTGAAAAGAGTGCTTAGTACAAGCAAGTGATAAACCAAAAATGTCAATTTCCTGAAAGGCATCTGAGCCCATTGCTGCTGTAGCAACTTGCCCCGTGATGGCAACAACCGGAATTGAATCGGCTAACGCGTCAGCAAGACCTGTGATCAGGTTTGTTGCACCTGGGCCAGACGTTGCCAAACAAACACCCACTTTTCCGGATGCTCGAGCATAACCTACCGCTGAAAATGCGGCACCTTGCTCATGTCGACACAAAAAGTGCTCTACATCACTATCATATAAAGCATCGTAAATAGGCATTATTGCACCACCTGGGTAGCCAAAAACATGCTCAACGCCATGCTGTTCTAGCACGTTAAATAATAAGCCACCGCCAGTTAATTTTTTTTCAGTTGTCATGTTTATCTTTACTTTTAAACCACAAATTATGCATTAGCTATTCATTTTAACGAAGTCACCTGTTTTGTAATTTTTAAGTATTCTCCCAAAGGTAATAATGCTAATGCGCTGTGCGCAAATTTAGTGTTTATATAACGACAAACCCCCCAGTCCTTTCGGAGCGGGGGGTTTGTTATTTTAAGATTTTTTAATTTTCTTTAGTTCAACAAATGCCCCGCGATGATTTAATAATCACCACGATGAGAATGTTAATAATAACTGAACTAAATTTTTGCATATTAATTTATATTTTCTGTAAGTTTATTGATTTTAGTGTTGCTGCTTCCAGCCTATTTAAATTAGTACCATAGCTCTAATAACAAGCGCAAGTGTTTTTACACTAAATTTTTAACAAAGATAATCTCACTGTTAATTCGCTTTAGCTTTATTGCTTTATTTTTCGCACAAAAAACATTAATTAACTACACTCGTATAAAGCAATAATTGACATTAAAAATGGATTTTTATGACCTTAGCCTGTGTTTTTAGTAGAGCTCGTGTCGGGCTTGAGTCTCCGCTAGTGACAGTAGAAGTCCATTTAGCCAACGGATTGCCTGCATTTAATATTGTCGGATTACCAGAAACCTCAGTTCGAGAAGCAAAAGACCGTGTTCGCAGTGCCATTATCAATTGCGGCTATGAATTTCCCGCCAAACGCATTACGGTAAATTTAGCGCCAGCAGATTTACCTAAAGAGGGTGGACGTTTTGATTTACCAATTGCCTTAGGCATTCTCGCCGCGGCGGCACAGCTACCGGAGGCAGATTTAAAGCAATACGAATTTGCTGGTGAGCTCGCATTATCAGGTGAATTACGTGCAATTATTGGCGAGATACCTATGGCAATGGCCTGCAAAGAAAGTGGCCGGACATTAGTTATACCCAGTGAAAACGCTGAGCAAGCGAGTTGGGTACCCAAGGTAAAAATATTAAGTCTATCGCACTTAAGTCAATTGTTTCCGCATTTCCTTAAACAAAAAAGCCTACCACTGGTAAGCACAAAAACATTGCAAGAATATAGCAGTAAAAGTGAGCATGATATTGCCGATGTCGTTGGTCAGCCGCTAGCCAAACGCGCATTAGAAATTGCCGCAAGTGGTGGCCACAATTTATTATTTATTGGTCCACCAGGTACAGGAAAAACCATGTTGGCCAGTAGATTACCTGGCATTCTACCACCGATGACTGAACAAGAGGCACTCTCTAGTGCCGCTATTCAGTCAATTTGTCATAAGAATATTAATCCTGAATCATGGCTAACCCGACCTTTCCGTGCACCACACCACACCGCATCGTCAGCGGCTTTGGTAGGAGGAGGCAGCCACCCTCAGCCCGGCGAAATCTCATTGGCCCATAACGGCGTACTATTTCTTGATGAGTTACCTGAATTTGAACGTAAAGTACTGGATGTCTTGCGAGAGCCCATGGAATCCGGCGAGGTCACCATCTCACGCGCGCTAATAAAACAAACCTTTCCGGCTCAGTTTCAACTTGTCGCGGCTATGAACCCAAGCCCAACTGGATTTTATAATGACAAACGCAGTACGCCTGAACAGGTGCTGCGTTACCTCAACAGGTTGTCGGGGCCATTTCTAGATCGTATTGATATTCAAATTGAAGTCACTCGGTTACCGCGTGGCATGTGGGCGAATGAGAGTGGGCGGGGTGAATCAAGTAGCAGCATTCAAAAACGCGTAAGCATTTGCCACAAAAAACAGATTTTACGCCAAGGTAAATCGAATGCACAGCTCAGCAGTGCAGAAGTCAGAAGCTACTGCCAACTCGCCGCTGATGATAATGAATTTTTAGAGTTAGCGATTGAAAAACTTAACTTATCGACCAGAGCGCATCATAAAATACTTAAAATAGCTCGCACACTGGCAGATATGGAGGCGGCAAAACACATCGAACATAAGCACTTAATAGAAGCCTTATCCTATCGCGCTATGGATAGAATATTACGTCATTTAACTGATGCTATCTCTGTTTAGATTATGCCTTTATTGCGTCAAAAAAAGCCTGAATGAGCGGTTGTTCTTTACGCTGATTTAAACAACAAACCCCGAGGTCAAAAGCCTCAATTTCACCAACGTTTTCTAAATACTGTACTCGCTCTTTAACTGGGCTATTTTCCACCACTACACGCGGTACTATGCCAACACCACAACCTAAAGCCACCATACTGACTAACGCTTCATGCCCTGAAACCGTTGCGTAGATATTTGCTTTACCTTGCTGCTTTTTACGGAACCAATATTCAAAACGTTTTCGTGCCGGGCCATGTTCAGGCAGAATAATGGGTATTTCAGACCAAAGAAAATTTTGCTGAATTTGCTGTTGAACTTTGCAGATCATGGTCGGCGCAATAACCGACAAAGGTATTTGTGCTAAATGGTGAAAAGTAAAAATTCGTGAAAGTTGCTCGGGTTTAGCGGCAATGGCAAAATCCACAGCTTGTTTTTCAACTTGCTCTAAAGCATCTGCGGCATCACCTGTGGTTAACATAATTTCAACTAAGGGATGCTGTTGTCGAAAACGCTCGAGCAAAGGTGGAAGATGGCTATAAGCCGCAGTTACTGAACAATAAATATGTAACTTACCTTGTAGCTCTGCTTGTTTTTGATTGAGTGACAACTGCAACAGTTGCCATTGCTCAAGTTGCTGATGTGCAAATTGATAAAATTGCTTACCTGCCTCACTCAGCACCACGGTTCTGTTATCGCGATGCAATAACGAGTTGCCCACTTCTAATTCCAAACGCTGAATTATCCGACTTAAGGTCGAAGGGCTAACATGATGAAGCTCAGCGGTTTTGCCAAAATGCAGAGACTTGGCTAAATCGACAAACATCCGTAATGACTTTAATTCCAAAATAATTTCTCAAACACAGCAACTGACTAAAACAATATTGCAAATTGTGCAACATTGCAATGCAAATATATCACTTTAGGCAACATGATAATTTCATTATGATGTTACTCAGGTCAAAAATCTGATCAAACAATTAAATTTCCTTGGTTAACAGCCAAGTATAGGAGAATAAGATGGCTAACTATTTCAATACTTTAAGTTTGCGTGAAAAATTAGCGCAATTAG
>CAJXUN010000074.1 GCA_913061475.1 uncultured Colwellia sp.
CCGAAATGCCAATAATTCGATGATCTTCCTCCATCAAGTACAGTGCTTCGGTGGTTTCTTCCGTTAAACAAATAATTCGTTCTGGCCATTTAGGCACTGGAACAGAGGACATATATTTTCCTTGCAACTCGCTACTTGTCAGTCACGTTGCCTTGTTTGATGTTGATTGATATAACGCTAGGTATTTTTAGCTCACTAAAAGCTAAGTGATAAAGATTACCACTTTTTAGATAAAATATTTATGATATTAATAATATAAGCTTTTTTGTTAAACTGTGTACAATATGATGAATAAAAAGAGGATATAGTGCGTGTCAGTATTTAATATTTATTTATTACGCCATGGTGAACTTGTGCAAACGGGTATTCTCTGTGGCCGCACTGACATTGCCTTATCTGCTGTAGGAGAACAACAGCTGAACCGTGCCACGCAAAGCTTACCTGAAATTTCATCTTGTTATAGTTCACCACTACTTCGGTGCCGAACCTTTGCCGAGCAATACTGCGAAAAGCACCAACTGACCTTGCAAATTTCACCTGGACTACAAGAGATGAATTTTGGTGATTGGGACGGCAAGCGTTATCAAGACCTTTGGCAGTTAAGACAAAAAATTGCAGTATCCTCAGCAGAAAAAACCTTAACCTTAGGTGACTTTTGGCAAGATCCTTGGCAGTGCCAACCCCCTAATGGTGAGACGATGGTAAACTTTACGCAGCGTGTTGATCATTTCTGGCAAGATTTATTAGAGCAACTCCAGCAAACCGGTGCTGGAAAAAATCAGCCATCAAATATCTTAGTATTCAGCCATGGTGGTGTTATTCGATATATTTTAGCCAAAGTGCTGGGTTTGCCATTACCAGGTGTTAACCACATGACCAATCTTGATGTACCCTATGGTGGCTTAATTCACGTGCAAATTTCATTTGATGATAATGCTAACGCATGGCCTAAATTGATGCTTTAACGGTTTTATTGCTCAGCTGACTCTAGTCCTTTAGTGTTAAAATACCTGATGCTATATCAGTAAAGACTTGATTTAGCTCTGGTTTATATTTTTACGTTATACCCGTACGAAAAATAAACCTTGCTATTTTGGTCTAGCTGTCGATAATCGCGCCAGTAAATTACTAATGTTATATTCAATTTTATTGAAAGCGGTAAGCAAAATATCGCGATAAATAAAGCTGGGAATGTGGTGAGAGTCCACAACTGTACCCGCAACTGTAAACAGAGCGACATATTAACCACTAAGTATTTTTGAAAGAAAGTGTTTGGGAAGGGATATGTCTAGACGCTGTAAGTCAGGATACCAGATGAATATTGACATTAATTGCTACGTCGAGCGGGTTACTCGAGTATTGGATCTTTGATCTACTTTTAACGTTAACAAGCAAAAGTAGATTGTCTTGCCAAATTCTCAGTACTATCGACGTTAATCATAATAGTTCGGCCCCTATTGCTTGCTTTAGCGTGGTCTTGTTGAGGTGATGTCATGTTTGATATTAAAGCTGTGAGTTGCGAACATTCAGAAAAAATTCAAGCCAAAATCGATGGTAAAACTAAACCATTGGGGGCATTGGGCGATCTTGAATTATTGGCTAAGCAAATTGCTACCATACAGCTAAAGCAGACCCGCGTTGATCTCAATAACGACCATCAAAAGCATGCTCCTCAAAATAGTGTCCAGTATAAATTACAACTTACCGCTCCTCATTTAACGGTTTTTGCTGGTGATCATGGTATTGCTAGCGAAGGTGTATCCATTGCGCCAAGCGATGTTACCAGTCAGATGGTGGCGAACTTTGCTAATGGCGGCGCTGCTATCAATGTATTTTGTCGGCAATTTGGTTGGCAACTGAGTGTGGTTGACGCTGGGATTTTGCATCCACCAGCGGCTTCATTGCCGGTGATTAATCAGCGTTTAGGCAATATCACCCAAGCCATTAACCAACAAGCTGCAATGACCGAAGCGCAAGTAGCACAAGGTTTTAAGTTCGCTAAACAACATATTACTAACATTAGTGCTAGTGGCTGCAATATTGTGGCTTTTGGTGAAATGGGCATTGGCAATACTACGATTGCATCAGCGACTATGGCGGCAATAATGCAAGTACCCGCTAGCGAGGTTGTCGGTCGTGGTACCGGTGTTTCTGATCAAGTGGTAAAGAAAAAACAGCAAGTCATTGAACAAGCGTTGGCATTGCATGCTGAAAACTTGGTTGATGCGAAAGCTATTTTACGCTGTTTAGGTGGTTTTGAGGTGGTGCAAATTACCGCAGCCATGTTAGCGGCGGCCGAAAACAATATGGTGATTATTGTTGATGGTTTTATTTGCACCGCCGCGGCGATGTTAGCGATTGAAATCAATGCCAATGTTAAAGGTTATATGGTGTTTGCACATTGCTCTGGTGAGCAAGGGCATCAGAAAATGTTGCAGTGGTTAAACGTTAAACCGTTATTAAATTTAGGCTTACGTTTAGGTGAAGGCACTGGTGCGGCATTAGCGCTACCCATTATTCAAGCCGCTGTCGCTTTTTATAACGAGATGGCAAGCTTTGCTGATGCAGAGGTTACTGATGTTAGGTAAGCAAGGCATGTTGCGCGAACAATGGCAGTTAATGCTTTTGGCGCTAAGCTTTTTTACTCGTATTCCGGTGAAACTGCATGTTGATGTTACGGCGACTATGCTTAATCAAGCCAGTCGATATTTCGCGTTAGTTGGCGTGTTAATTGGTGCTTGTTCAGCTATAGCGTTTTATCTTGCTGCCGCAATATTACCGCTTGAGCTAGCACTATTAATCTCCATGTTTTGCAGTGTTTTGTTAACCGGCGCTTTTCATGAAGACGGTTGGGCTGATGTCTGGGACGGCTTTGGTGGCGGTTGGACGGTAGAAAACAAACTTAATATCATGAAAGATAGCCGTTTAGGTACTTATGGCGCAGCGGCGTTATTTTTTATTTTAATGATCAAATATCAAGCCTTGTTAGCGTTATTAAATACTGCAATTATTAACGAGGGCGCGATAAGCGAAGTCTTATCTCATGAAGTGATATCAATGCTGTCGATTCTTTTGTTAGGGCATTGTTTAAGCCGAGTATTAGCCACTAGCCTGATTGCCGATATGCCCTATGTGAGTGAAGACGCAACATCAAAAGTGAAACCCTTAGCACAAGAGTTAGCCAGCAACAGCTATTCAATTTTATTGGCGACAGGGGCTGTGATCATTCTTTTTACTTTGTCGTTTAGTATCGCTTGGAAACTAGTGGTTATTTTATTGTTTACACGTTGGTGTTTAAAGCACTGGTTTACACAACAATTAGGTGGTTATACCGGAGATTGTTTGGGGGCAGCGCAACAGCTTTCGGAAGTGGTTATTTATCTCTCGTTATTAGCACTTTCTTTGGCGGTTTCATGACGCGAGATTGCTATGAGTAACGTTCGACTTATTATTGGTGGTGCCCGCTCAGGTAAAAGTTCATTAGCTGAGCAATATGCTAAGTCATCAAATTTACCGGTGACTTATATCGCCACGGCACAAGCATTTGATGTTGAAATGCAGCAGCGCATTGCTCAACATCAAGCGGATCGGCCTGAACATTGGCAACTGATCGAATCACCCTTGCAATTAGCCAAAACCATCGAGTTAGTTTTATCAAATGGTCAGCAAGATAGCTGCATATTGGTCGATTGTTTAACACTATGGCTAAGCAATAGTTTGCTTAAACCGAGTGATGAAATTGAGCATGGCTCGGAGTGTAATCTCAGTTATTGGCAACAAGAAAAACAGCAATTACTTCACTTGTTAGAGCGCCTTCAACAGGGAAAGAGTCTTCAACAAGAAAATAGCCTTCAGCAGCCAGATAACGTTCAATCAAATGATGGTTCTCAATCACAAAACTCTCAGTCAGAAAATTCTCAGTCACAAAATTATCAGCCACGAAAGGTTGAAATTATCTTGGTTAGTAATGAGGTGGGTCACGGCATTGTGCCGATGGGGGAACTTTCCCGTCAGTTTGTCGACCAAGCCGGTTGGCTGCATCAAGCTATTGCAAGTATTGCTAATGAAGTTGAATTTGTCATGGCAGGTCTACCTTTAACATTAAAGTCATCTGAAAAAATTAATTCTAAGGTTGTACTGTGAAAACATTAATGGTGCAAGGCACAACGTCTGATGCCGGTAAAAGTACGCTCGTTGCAGGACTTTGTCGTGTATTGGTTAATGCTGGCGTTAATGTCGCGCCATTTAAACCACAAAATATGGCGCTAAATAGTGCAGTCACCAAAGATGGTGGCGAAATTGGTCGCGCACAAGCACTGCAAGCGATTGCCGCTAAAGTTGAGGCGCGGGTCGATTTCAACCCTATTTTGCTAAAACCTAATAGTGATACTGGTGCACAAGTTATCGTACACGGCAAAGCATTATCCAACATGGAAGCGGGTAAATATCACGACTATAAAAAAGTGGCAATGCAAGCGGTGGTTGAATCGCATCAGCGCTTGGCTAATGACCATGATGTGTTGATTGTTGAAGGCGCGGGTAGCCCAGCAGAAATTAACTTGCGTGTTCATGATATTGCCAATATGGGCTATGCCGAAAAAGTAGATTGCCCTGTTATTTTAGTGGCTGATATTGACCGAGGTGGTGTATTTGCTCATCTCGTTGGTACGCTAGCGCTGTTATCTGAATCAGAACAAGCAAGAGTCAAAGGTTTCATCATCAACCGATTTCGTGGTGATATTAAATTATTGGAATCTGGCTTAGATTGGCTTGAAGAGCACACCGGCAAGCCGGTATTAGGGGTGTTGCCTTACTTACATGATTTAGCGTTAGATGCGGAAGACGCCGTCGCGCTTGATAACAAAGTGACACAAGCGAAAGTTAAAATTTTTGTCCCGCTGTTGCCGCATATGAGCAACCACACCGATTTTGACCCATTACGTTTGCAGCCGAACATTGATTTGCAATACATCAAAATTGGCCAATCGTTACAAGGCGCTGATTTAATTATAGTTCCTGGAAGTAAAAATGTTATCTCAGATTTAAGCTTTTTAAAGCAGCAAGGTTGGCAGCAAGAAATTGAGCAACATCTGCGTTATGGCGGCAAGGTCATGGGTATTTGTGGCGGTTATCAAATGTTGGGCAAGTTTATCTTTGATCCCGAACATATTGAATCTCGCGTAGAGCAAGTCTCGGGTTTAGGCTTGTTAGATTTTACTACCACACTGACCGCAAACAAAACATTAAGCCAAGTTACGGCAAGCATGACACTAAACGGTGAAACCAGTAAGTTAGCGGGCTATGAAATTCATTGCGGTGTGTCAACAGGGCCTGCTTTAGCCAAACCATTATTGCATATAGAAAGTGATGGAACAGGTACGAATCAACATACACCTGATGGTTGTATTTCTGACGGCTGTATCTCTGAAGACAATCAAATTATTGCCACTTACCTGCATGGCTTTTTTGATTGCCCAGCGCCGACACAAGCAGTGCTGAATTGGCTCGGCATTAACAACATGGCACAACCGGTTATTGATATTAATCAGCATCGAGAAATACAACTCGAACGCTTGGCAGATGTGTGTGAAAAATATTTAGCTATGGATGAAATTCAAGACATTATTGCTCAGGGTGTGGATACGCCAAGCAATAAAATGTGAGTAAAGGATAAACTTTAGCCGAATATTCGGCGCATAGCATCAAGATAAAAAGCATTTAAACTAGCGACAATCATTAACTATTTCAGTGGTTGTTTTATACAGTAAGTTCGAGGGAAGAAGATGAAATTTCTGCACTGCCCCCGCAACGGTAATCATTATAATGTTCGCCATATAATGTTAGTCCGAGCACTTGAGCTTGCTTAATTTACACTGCGCATTTGCGTAGTAAAACATATGGTGCGGTGGGCATCATTAATGGGGTCATATGAACATTAAGCAAAATAACTTTTTCCAAAAATCATTATTATCACTAGCGATTGCTGGTGCTATGTCGACATCTTTTATTGCTTCAGCGAATACTGAAAGCCATGTTAAAGATATCGAAGTATTAACCGTAACTGCAACACGCTCAAGCTTGAATATGGACGACGCTTTAACCAGCCAAGTGGTTATTACCCGCGCTGATATTGAGTTAGCTAATCCAATTTCTGTTTTAGATTTACTTTCAACTGTACCGAGTATTGATATTGCCTCAAACGGAGGCAGAGGCCAAAATGCTTCTGTTTTTATGCGCGGTACAAACTCTGATCATACCTTAGTATTAATTGATGGCGTACGTGTAAGCTCAGCTACTTCTGGCGGAACAAGCTTTAGTACTATTTCTCCTGAAATGATTGAGCGTATTGAAATAGTGCAAGGTCCACGTGCTGCTTTATGGGGTTCTGATGCCATTGGCGGGGTTATTCAAATTTTTACACGTCAGTTAGCTGACGGTGAATTATTTTTTGGTGCAAGTTTTGGTACTGATAGTTATAAAAAGTACAAAGCCGGCGTTGGTATTAGTCATGGCGATGGCCGAACGAGCATTACGTTAAGCAAAGAACAAAGTGATGGTTTTGATGTCAAGGAAGGCACTGAAACGGATGATGACGGTTATGACCTGACTTCTGTTGCTATAAGAGGCCAGCAAAAAATCACCACTGACTTTTCGTTAGAGTGGTTATTTTCAAGTGATAGTGGTGATAATGAGTTTGATGGCTTCTATAACGGTTCAGATATCAAAAATCATGCGTGGCTAGTGCGAAGCAACTATCAAAGTGATATCAATGGTGTTAGAAATAACACTGTTTTCTCAGTTGGCCAAAATCGCGATAGTGCTGATAGCTTGAGATATGGTGAATCACAGGGGGTTTTTGAAACTCGTCGTAATCAATACTCGATTGTAAATAACAGTCAATTTTCAGATGAGTTGCAAGTCAATGTTGGTGTTGATTATTATCAAGACGATGTAAGCAAAAGTACTATCGTTTACGATAAAGAAAAGCGCAATACACTAGGTGTGTTTGCTCATGGTTTGTATGCTAAAAATTCATGGACTTATGAAGCAACATTTAGACATGATAATGTGGAAGATATTAATTCAGAAAATACTTATAACTTGGGTTTAGGTTATAAGTATGACTCAAATAGTCGCGTTGTACTTAATTACGGCACAGGCTTTAAAGTACCAACTTATAATGATTTATTTTACCCAAATTTTGGGACGCCAACATTAAATTCTGAGCTTTCTGAAACCATCGAGCTATTTTTTGAAAGCAAAATATCTGCAGTTAATACCAGTGTTAGCCTGTTCCGTTCAAATATTGACGACCTTATAGGTCGACGAAATGGTCAAGCTGACAATTTCGAAAAAGTTGAAATTAATGGTGTCGAGCTAGGAGCAAATTATGAAGGCTTTGGTGGTACACATGATATCAATATTTCATATACAGACGCAGAAGATAAATCAACCAATGAGCAATTGATCCGTCGTGCTAAAGAGAAGTTTAATTATAAATTTACAACGTCTTTAAATGACGTTGATATTTATGCAGAATATCAATTTGTTGGCTCTCGCACAGACTCAGTTTTTGGTGTTACTGGCCCGGTAGATTTAGCTGCTTTTCAATTAGTTAATCTTGGCTTGAACTATGACGTGTCAGATAACATCAGTGTTTCTTCCCGTGTGACTAATTTATTAGATAAAGACTACCAAACTGTCAGCACTTACAACCCTCAAGAACGTGCATTTTATCTTGGCATTACTTACAGAAACTAAGATATAAAGCTTAGCTTCTAATTTTAAAAGGCACCTGACGAGGTGCCTTTTTTATGTACAGGATAACGCGGGTGCATGGATGCACAGGAGTGCACATGATTGGAACCTGTGTTCAGTTAATATTTTGTGGATAATTAGTTGTTTGAAACTAATTCAGCACAAGCTTGAACGCAGGCAATCTTTAATCGCTTAAAGTTCTCTTCTAAGGTGATACCAAACCTTAGCGTATCTTGTTCATCTGAAAGTCGGCAATAAACGCCTTGTTTACATAATAAGTGGTAAAGCGCTTTGGCATTATCAGCTTGATGAAAACTCAGTGTTAGAAATAAATCACAGCCTTGAATGCTATTCACCAGTTTTGAGGGAAATGCTTGCCATAATATTGCTTCTTGCTGTAAACGTAACGTATGCAATTTAACGCATTGCTCTTTGTGCCATGCAATATCGCTTAATGCTTTTTCTGCAATGATTTGTGCCGGCCCATTGACTTGCCATGGACCTAATAATTCTTTAAATTTTTGGCACCAATAATTACCAGCAACTAAAAAGCCGATACGAATCCCAGCTAAGCCAAAAAACTTGCCAAATGACCGCAATATGAGAATGTTATTGTCTTCACCATTATCATTGACTTCAGAGCAGTAGGATTGGTTTTTAGGCATAACATCGATAAAAGCTTCATCAAGTACTAACAAGCCATTGAGTTGTTTTAATTTTTGATGATATTGGCTTATGACTGCGCGATCAAAAAACTGCCCGGTTGGATTATTTGGGTTGATCACAACTAAGACACTACTTGGCAATAATGTGGTTATATCTGGTAATGAATCTTGGTAAAAATGTAGTTGATAACCTGCAAGCGTCCATGCCTGAGCGTGTTCTTTATAGCCACGCTCAGGTAAATATACCTTTCGACCTGCGGTATTCTCTTGGCGATATAATTCAGGTAAAGCCTTGATAATCGCTTGGCTGCCGTTAGTGACGATAAGCTCAGAACATTGATAGTATTGTTTTGCAGCGGTGATTAGTGCTGGATTTTTTTGTGGTAACTGTTGCCATGCCTGTAGCGGTATGTTCGGAATAGGATAAGCAAAAGGTGCAATGCCGGTTGATAAGTCTAGCCAGTCACTAACAGGAATTCTATATTGTTCGGCAATTTGTTGTAATTGTCCGCCATGCACTAAGGTCATTTTTTTCCTATCGAAAATGTCTTGAAATTATATTAAAAAATAGCTAGGGTCTGTTGAACTTTCGCGGTTAAATTTTGTTCGAGATAAAAGCGTTTTAATCGCGGCGAGTAGTG
>CAJXUN010000075.1 GCA_913061475.1 uncultured Colwellia sp.
TAAATACCCAACAAACTGCTGCAAAAACAATCTCGAAAGATCAACAGACCCTAGTTAATTGGCAGATAAATACCCATATAACTAACAGTAAACTAGCGCGATTCACTAAACGTAAGCTGCTAGCAATATCGTCGGTGCTAACCTCAACACCTGCACCTAAAGTGACCGAGTGAACAATTTTGCCATGATATTGCGCGCTGCCACCTAATTTTCTACCGATAACGGTAGCACCAGCCGCCATCACCCAACCGCCATTATGACTTTTATATTGATTGCCTTGGCGATAGGCGTTACATATTGCTGGTATGAAATTTCTTTTTGGCAGCGCTTGTGCTGCATAAAGTAGCGTACAGCATTTACCTGAAATAAAACCCAATAAATCATCGAGCCTAGCACTCGCATAACCAAAATTAATAAAGCGTGAGTTTTTATAACCCCACATTGCATCTAAGGTATTAGCCAGTCGATGAAGAATAACCAGTGGTGCTCCGCCAATGAGATAATAAACCAGTGAGGCGATGACCGCGTCGTGGCCATTTTCTAACACCGACTCAACCGTCGCTCTTGACATTTCTTGTTCGTTAAGTGTCGTGGTATCCCGGCTAACAATGTAGCCGGTAAAGTGGCGTGCCGTGATTAAGTCACCTGACTTTAACGGTTGGTAAATTTGCATGGCATGTTGATGTAAACTTGTTAAACCTATAGCTAAATACAATACTGTGGCGTCTAACATTATTTGCCAATACCATGTTAGGTGATCAATAAAAAAGTAATACAGCACAGGTAACGGCAATACCAATAAACCCCACGCCATAGCGCCCAGTAATTTAGTTTTTAACGCGCTTTTTTTAACTGCAGCTGTGTCGAGTTCAGGGGTGGGATTTGTGGCTAATTTATTAGTTAACCTATTGGCCAAGCTATTGGCTAAGTTACCAAAACCAACAAGGTAATGAAAACGCCGTGCTTCCCCCAGTGTTTTATCTAATAACAGTGCTATCAATAACGTTATTACGCTAGCAAAGGCCGGCAGTGTAGCGCTAACTTGTTGAAGGTGGTCTGATGGCAAAATGTTGTCAAACAAGGTGAGCGCTGCCTTAGTGTTTTATGTGGATTAAGTGAATTAAACTTAAATAAATTAACTCAGGAAGTTTGCGTTGTTCGCTCATTTTGAGCCATTAATTGAAAACTATGGTTGTGGTGATCATAGCTTAACGATAACAAGCAGCCATTGTCGAATAATTGGTAAGCATTATCACTTGAACTTTCACCTAATTTCGCCAGCAAGCAACGTAATGCTTCACCATGAAAAATAACCAATAGGTTTTTATGTTGTTGGCCTTGTGCCAGTAACTTAAGTGTTTGAAAAATGCGTTCTCCGCAATGTAACGCACTTTCGCCATCAATGGGTGTTAACTCGGTAAATTGATGCAGTATTTCGTGATAATTTTTATCGTGCTGTATGTCAGCAACGTGTTCTCCTTGCCAATGGCCTAAATCTCGTTCAACCAAACCCGCCAAATTGATCACCGGCACATTTAATTGTTGTTGGCATATTTCTGCGGTCGTTATTGCTCGCCCAAGTGAGGAAGAAACGATTAAATCGATTTTATTATCGGCAAGTTGTAAGGCTATATTTTTTGCCTGTTGTTGACCTTTTTCGGTCAATTCACTATCTAACTGACCTTGAAAGCGCTGCACTTCATTCCACTGGGTTTGTCCGTGACGTGCTAAATATAGTGTGGTTTTCATTTCTTAACGCTATGCCTTACAGTCGTTAAACACAATTAATTGGCTGGGGAGAATAACCAAATCATGAACTTGATTCAATGCAAATATGATTTCTCCTGAGTTTTCATATTATATGATGAAATTGAAGAGTGCTGTATGACATGTAAACCATGTTATTTGTTGAATAACCGTAATGCATGGCGTAATATCAGCGCAGATTTAGGTGTCTTCAATCGTGTTTTTAGTTAGATAAGCTTTTCTAATTAGTACAGCGAACGAAGATGAAACGTGAAACTGGTGAAATACCAGTACTGCCCCCGCAACGGTAACTGTGAGCAGCAACAAAACCACTGTATTCGATATAACGCTGATAACGCGTTAATGAAAATATGGGAAGGTGTTGCAAGTGCGATGATCAGGAGTCCGGAGACCGGCCTAATCATATTTATTGCTAGTAAGCTATTTAGCTTGATTATCAATAGGTATTACTCGACAACTGCGGTGGGCGGTCATTCAGAGAACGGTATACGACCTAAGTTACATTTTTACGTTCGCATGATGCATTAAGTTACTACAATGCTGCGACTATCCATTATGTGAGCACACCGTTTACCTACTTTGATTTCCTACGCCGTTAATATTCTATCTATTTTAGACAGCGGAATCGTTATGAAATCAGTCAACCAAAAGTTACCTATCAGTTTGTTTGTTGCGGTATTTGCAATATTAAGTTTTCTTATGCTTGCCACACGGACACATCACTTTGCCAGTTTTAATCAACTGCCGAGCGCATCAATTGCTATTTTCTTTTTAGCAGGTATGTACTTACGCAACATTAAAGTATTTTGGTTCTTTTATATTCTGACGTTAACGATAGATCTTGCCTCATCATATTATCGAGGCCAATTTGGTGACTGTATCACCACATCATATCCTGCATTGGTATTGAGCTATGCTGCTATGTTTACTGTTGGTTATTACACACGACCTAATTGGCAGCAAAGTGCTTGGCAAATGAACATTGCTAAGGTGGCGTTGGCCTTGTTTATTGCCAGTTCAATTGCTTTCTTTATTTCTAATGGTAGCTATTACGCATTATCAGGTAAGTTCCCTGAGTTATCTTGGGCGGAATACGCAACGCGTGTTGATAAGTATTACTTTAAGTCTATTTCTAACCCTATTTTTTATGTTATTTCAGCAATCGTGATTGATTTTACTTTAAGTCATTTTTTTACTGACAAAGTCATTAATACTAATGCGAATAATCAGCTTTAGTTTTTTAGTGGTTAAAATAATTTAATTAGAAGGATAGCTTAATGGCGTTAGCAAAAAATCAAACTTCACCGGTGTCAAATAAAGCATTTCAACATAAGCCAGAACACCAGCAAGGTAGTGGTGTTATGTGTTCAGCACTCATTGTTGCTGCGCCGCATTCAGGCTCTGGCAAAACCACGGTAACAGCCGCTCTCGCTCGTTATCATCGCAATCAAGGTCGTAAAGTTACGGTGTTTAAGGTTGGACCTGATTTTATTGATCCGATGATTTTACGCCAAGCGAGTGGCGAATTAGTTTATCAATTAGACTTATGGTTAGTCGGAGAAAAGGGCTGCCAAGAATTGCTTTATCGTGCTGCGGTTGAATCTGATCTTATTCTGATTGAAGGTGTGATGGGCTTATTTGATGGCACCCCCAGTAGTGCGGATTTAGCACAATATTTCAATATTCCTGTGCTGGGTGTTATTGATGCCAAAGCCATGGCACAAACCTTTGCAGCGGTGACTTTTGGTTTGGCTAAGTTTCGTGACAATTTACCATTTTCAGGGGTAATTGCTAATCGTGTTAATACTGAGCGCCATGCAGAATTACTGAGTAATAGTATGCCCGAAGAGTTTAATTTTTATGGACGACTGCCAAAAGATGACAGCATAACTTTACCTGAGCGGCATTTAGGATTAGTACAAGCGCAAGAGCTAGCTGATATTGATACTCAGCTTGACCAAGCTGCGAGTCATATCGCCAATACTGGCTTGGTTGATTTACCTGAAAAAGTTGAGTTTTTTGCTGTTGAAGCAAATGGCAGTGAATATGTAGATCAAAAAAGTTTTATTCATCGCGCCTTAGTAGGTACTCGAGTTATCATTATTCGTGACAATGCCTTTAGCTTTATTTATGCCGCTAACATTGCCTTTTTAGAGCAAGCAGGCGCTGAAGTTTGTTATTGTTCTGCACTTAATGATGCCCACTTGCCTGAAGGAGATATTCTATATATACCTGGTGGCTATCCGGAATTATATTCAGAGAAGTTAATGAACAATGTCACTTTTATAAGTGATGTTAAAGCCTTTGCTGCCAGTAACAAACCGATCATTGCTGAATGTGGCGGTATGTTGTATTTACTCGAACAGTTGACTGATATGTCAGGCCAACAGTCCCCTATGCTTGGGCTTATGCCTGGTCATGCCATAATGCAGAAAAAACTGGCTTCCATAGGCTCTCAGTGGGTTGATTTATCGCCACTTTATGAAAGTAGCACAGACGATCAAGTAACTACCCATGAGCCTAACGTTGGCAATAACATTATGCGTGGCCACAGTTTTCATTACTCGCGTGCTGAAATTGACTTAGAGCCCATGTGTCAAACTAGCCATCACCCAAGTGAACGTTTAGGCGAGTATGTTTATCAGCATAACAATATTCTTGCCTCTTATATGCATTGGTATTTTCCTAGCAACCCTGGTTTAACATTACGTATTTTTAACAAGGCGCGGTGTTTTTAAAGTAAAGCTGAAGTAGTAATATCGTTATTAATTAACAGGGAAAATTCTCCATGTGACTTAAAACTGATAAGCTAACTGGAGTTAAAAATAATAAAGCTGGCGTGCATCGACAGCAACAAAGAAATTGCAAGAGAGTAAAAAAATGAGTGATATTGAAAAGCAGAAAGCGTTAGCAGCAGCGAAAGAACAAAAGCATGTTGAACGTCAAAAAAAAATTAAAGCTAGCGTTGATGAGCGTGTTGCTCAAGCCACCGAAGAACGCGGCGTTTTAGTTGTTATCACCGGTAACGGTAAAGGCAAAAGCACCTCAGGTTTTGGTACGGTATTACGCGCGATTGGTCACGGCCAAAAGGCAGGTATTGTGCAATTTATTAAAGGTTCAAAGTGGGAATGTGGCGAAATGAATATTTTAAAGCAATTTCCTATTCAACATCATGTCATGGGCACGGGCTTTACGTGGGAAACTCAAAACAGTGAAACCGACCTTGCCGCAGCGAAAATAGCATGGCAAAAAAGTAAAGAGATGTTAAGTGACGATAGCCTTGATATTGTTTTACTGGATGAAATGACTTACATGATCACCTATGGCCATATTGATTTAGATGAAGTGATTACGGTATTAAATAATCGTCCGAAAATGCAACATGTGTTGATCACCGGGCGCGCATGTCATCGTCGCTTAATTGAACTGGCTGATACCGTATCAGAAGTTCAACCCATTAAACATGCCTTTAAAGCCGGCGTAAAAGCGCAAAAAGGTCTTGATTGGTAACGGCTGTTGAGTTTACAAAAATTTTAGCTAGACATTTTAATCGTGTATCTTCAAACATTACTGAGACTTCTCTTTAATATCTGAAGGTACACATTTTTGGTCAAATTAAGCTTTCTAATTTATTGAAATTATGGAATATTAAGTGATTATTGTTAAATGTTATGGAACGGACATTATTGAGACGTCTCCGTAATAAGCTGTTAGGCATTTAGGGATGAATCGAGCAATATTAATATTATTAAGTTTACTGTTGATGTCTTGTACAGGTATCTATAAAGCGGCAACGGGAACTTATGCTTACTATAAAATTAATTCAGACAACGTTGAGTATTATTCTTGGAACCCAATGTCAGAGAAGTATTATATAAAGAAATTACCTGACGCTCAGCGGTTCTGTGGGTGTAGTGAATAAATGCCTAACAAGCTGTTAAACAAGGACAAAATACAGTTGGCTTTTGCTCCTTCGTCGCTTATTCTAGCCAACTATATTATTGCCTGTTAACAGGGCGTTATGTACCGCCTTCTTTTTGAGGTAAATTCTTTTTCAATTTTGGTAGTTTCAAATTAATTTGGCATTTGTAGCTTTTGAGTTTTCGCCAATGCTTGTTTGGCAAATATAATCACTAATATTTAGTTGGCTTAAAGTTATCGGTTTAGTGTTAATTAGTCGGTGCGCGTGTTTTGTTTCTTCCGTTTATCTATTAACTTTTAGTGTTGTTTGTTAGTGTAAAGTTCATAAACACCAAATACATAGCAAGCTGTTAAAGCGGGACAAATTACAGTTGGCTGGTTCCGCTCCGCTTTACATTTTAGCCAACTACAATTTGCACCTCAACAGGGGGGTTGTACACAAGGAGGTTCGCGTGCGTAAAAGGATTCTTATTTCATTAGCTTTATCTGCGTTAGCAGGTGTTATTTATTTTATCCTATTAGGCTATTTTTGGGCTTACAGTCCTCAGTATAATCCGATAACAAATTGGCTAATCGATAATCTTGTAAACTCTGCATGGTTTCGCCTACTCATCTACGTGCATGATGTGTTGCTAAATATTATATTAAGCTTTCCTTTAGCTTTATTAGTCTACACATTACGCCCCAAGAATTATTTCTTATATTTGACAATATCTCTTTTGCCAAGTATTGCTTGGACTCATAGCCATTGGCTCACAGATTCAAGCTTAAATAGCGAATGGGTGTATATGTTGCCAGGTTTGATTTTTGAATTTATTTCCGTTCCAATTGCGCTAATAATAATCTGCTGGTTTGTGCGAATACGTACCTAACATGGCAAGATAACAGCCAATGGCGCTCCAAACCTCAACATATCGTAGAGGCTACAGTGCCGCAAAAACCGCAAGCGAATGCGCATATTTAAGGTTTATCAATGGATTTGAAAAGCACGGTAAGATTATCTGAATTAGATTGGTTGAGAGTCATTTTAATATTGGCTGTTTTTCTTCACCATGTGTTGATGCCGTTTAACGGTGACGATTGGCATATCATGAACAATGAATCAAGTAAGCTACTTGATGATATTATGGTGTATTTTGAGCAATTTAGGTTGCCAATGCTATTTTTTATCTCAGGTGTTGGTGCTGTTATCTTACTGTCAAAAGTAACGGTGCTGAAATTTACTAAAGATAAAGTTTTAAGGTTGTTTATTCCTCTTTTGGCTGGCTCTTTGTTCGTTATACCCCCTCAAACGTACATAGAAAATATTAATGCCATGCAATCATACTGGCGAGAGTACCCAGCGCTTGCATTAAAATTTGAAACTAATCATCTTTGGTTTATTGAATATCTCTTTGTTTTTTTCTTACTCGCTATCCCATTGAATAAATTATTTGCCTCTTCTTTAGGGGCATCGATAATTAACGCGCTACAAAAACTGTCAAACTACAAAACCGGGCTGTATTCACTTGTTATATTACTGATAATCATAAAAGTATATTTTTCGTTAATGTTTCCAAGCGACGATAAAAAGATAGAAAACCTATCTTCGTCCGCTTTCTATTTTTTCTTTTTTATTGCCGGTATGCTTTTTATTCGCAGCAAAGCTATTTGGCAAGCAATATGTGAGCAACGGTTTTATAATTTGCTGCTGTTATTTTTTAGCACCATACTTTTTTATGCGTATTATTACTCGCCTGATTTAAGTGAGTATTTGTCACAGGATATGCGTTGGTCTATTTGGTGGTTAGTGTGTTGTTTAGTAGCATGGTCGGCATTTTTAACTATTTTAGGCTATGCACAGTGCTATTTTACAAAAACACCTAAATGGTTAAGCCAAAGTAATGAGTTAATCTATCCTTTTTATATTTTTCATCAAACGGTAATTGTCGTGATAGGCTATTATGTTATTGCATGGCAAGCACCAATATCGTTAAAAATTATTGCTCTTTTGGCTTTGTCGTTTTTAATTACCAGCGTAATTTGTTGGTTTATTATTAAACCATTCCGAATTTTAAGGTTTTTGTTTGGTTTAAAAACTTAAAGCAATGTTGTTAATGGCTTATAACTATTTCGGCCTCTTATTGGAGTTTTAAACTGCAATGCAAGTACTGAGAAAAGTAACCGTATGATAACAAAACTTGAACATTCTAATGAAGTTGTTGCTGAGCAAATTCATACTATTTTTCAAAATTCCTACAAAGTTGAAGCTGAGCTTATTGGCGTGCTTGATTTTCCACCACTATCAAGAAGTGTTAGCGATATAGTCAATGCAAAAACTGCATTTTATGGCTTTAGCTTTATAGATAGTGATAATCATCGCCTGGCTGCAGTGATAGAAATAGAAATAGATGAAAAGCATTTAGCTATTGATAGTTTAACTGTAATGCCAAATTTTTTTAGAAAAGGCATAGCTGATAAATTGATTAACTATGCGCTTACATCATTTGATATTGATGCAGCAACCGTCGAAACAGCAGTGGTAAATAAGCCGGCAATTAAGCTATATGAAAAGCATGGTTTTATGAAATTTAAGCGATGGACGCCATCACATGGTATTGAAAAACTCGCGATGTCGGTTGAAGTTACTTGCTAGAAAGCTGTTAACAGCCGGTTGTGATCTTCCCCTAAGAAAACGGATAGGCTCCGTTATCTAAACTCTTTTTACTCGGTGATATAAGAAGCTAATTAAAATGCTTTCAATTGAATAGTAGTGGCTTTATTTTTACATTCTAGGATCCCAGTAAACCATTACATTAAAGCGGTAAATCTAGTCTCGTTGTTTATAGGTTAGTTGATTATATGTTTTCATTGCTCTAGGGTCTGTTGATCTTTCGCGGTTAAATTTTGTTCGGCTTTTTAAAGATAGTA
>CAJXUN010000076.1 GCA_913061475.1 uncultured Colwellia sp.
TTACCCCTGAGATTTTTAGTAATTTTTTAGGCGCTAGCGGTGGCCCGAAATGGTTTGTTTTATATGGCTTAGACAAATACTTTTTTGGTGATTTTTTTCAGCATCAACAACAACCATTAAATTTAATTGGTTCGAGCGCGGGCGCCTTTAGAATGGCGTGCTTTGCGCAACAAAACCCCGTTGCAGCCATTGAGCGTTTAGCCAAAAATTATAGCGAAACGGTTTATTCAAGTGATGCAAAGGCCGCCGAAATCACCGATAAAGCGAGAGCGTTACTGGATATTTTATTTGCTGATTCAGGTGCTGATGAAATTATCAATAATAAGGTATTCAAGGCGCATTTTATTGTCGCTAAGTGTCGTGGTCTTGTTGCTTCTGAAAATAAATTGCTATTGGGCTTAGGATTGTTAACCAGTTTATTGCGTAATGGCGCAAAACGTTCACTGATTAAAAGTCAGTACGAACGTTATGTTTTTCAACATCAAGACAGCCAACTACAACTGCATGATCCAGATAATATTACGACAACCCGCTTAGCATTCAGTGAACATAATATTAAAGACGCATTACTGGCATCTGGTTCGATTCCTATGGTAATGCAGGGCATACAAGATATTGCTGATTGTGAACCCGGCATGTATCGAGACGGTGGCATCATTGACTATCACTTTGATTTGGCGCTTGATGGCTTAACGCTTTATCCGCATTTTAGTTCGACCCTAAAAGCCGGTTGGTTTGATAAAAAGCTCTCAAGAAATGTTCGCGCAAAACATTACGATAAAACCGTATTAGTCTGCCCGTCGCAAGCTTTTATCGACTCACTTCCTTACGGAAAAATCCCGGATCGCAAAGATTTTATTACCTTAGAACCAGAGCAACGTTTGCACTATTGGCAACGGGTATTTTTAGAAAGTGAAAAGCTGGCTGAAGCCTTTAAACGCTTTTACCAAACGCAAAATATTAGCCAAATAAAACCTATTAGTCAGTTAATCGCCTAAAGCGCACTAACGCGTTCATCGCACGATTTAAATAAAAACTTAATAAGAGAATTACAATTATGAGTACTTACACTGCAATAAACTTAATCGCTCGTCCCAGTGCTGGCCCTGTTGGTCCTGACTTATTTGAAGTGGTCACTAAAGACATGCCAAGCGTTAGTGAAGGTCAGTTTTTAGTTAAGCAAAATCATATGTCACTCGACCCTGCAATGTTTGGTTGGATGAGCCCTGATACCCAAAGTTATATTCCTCCAGTTGAATTAGGCACGGTAATGCGCTCGTCTGGCGTGGGTGAAATTGTTGAGAGTAAGCACCCAGATTTTAAAGTTGGCGAACGAGTAATGGGTATGATGGGTTGGCAAGAATATTTTTTAACTGATGGCGTTGGCTTAAATAAAGTCACTGCACCATTGCCAGATGAAGCTATTTTATCGGTTTTTGCTTTGCCGGGTTTAACGGCAACACAAGGCCTTTACAGCATAGGTAAGCCACAAAAAGGTGAAACTATCGTGGTTTCAGGCGCGGCAGGCTCAGTGGGTTCTATTGTTGGTCAATTGGCTAAAGCCGATGGTTTAACTGTGATAGGTGTTGTTGGTAGCGATGAAAAAGCCGATTGGATTGTCAACGAGTTAGGTTTTGATGGTGCAGTTAATTACAAAACGGATGACTTAGCAGAAAAATTAGCACAGTTAACACCCAACGGTATTGATGTGTACTTTGAAAATACCGGTGGCCCAATACAGCACCATGTTTTTTCCCGTATGAACGCTCATGGCCGTATTGCGGTTTGTGGCTTAATTGCCGATTATCCAAAAGCGGAACCCGATCTAGCACCAAACTGGATCCCTATCATCAAAAAACGCTTGACCATTCAAGGTTTTACTATGCCTGACCATTTTGGCGAAATTCCCGCACTGTTAGCGAAACTTACGCCTTATGTAATGAAAGGACAAATCAAGCATCGTGCGCATGTGCTTAATGGTCTTGAATCAGCCATGACCGGATTGAATTTGTTTTTTACCGGAAAAAATAAAGGCAAATTGATTGTAAAACTATAGGGCTTTGCCGTAAGAAAATTAATTTATTTGGAAACAAGAATGCTAAATAACAAAATAATAAAACTACTGCCGTTGATGATAATGTCGTCATTTTTGTCCTTATCGGCCAGTTCAGCAATAGCCTCAGAGCAAGATATTAGCTCAACGGCACAAGCATTAAAGGCGGCCTTTAATTCGTCCACGGCTGAGGAAGTTGAACCTAAAGTAACGGCA
Organism: uncultured Colwellia sp.; assembly: GCA_913061475.1. Classification (GTDB taxonomy): domain Bacteria; phylum Pseudomonadota; class Gammaproteobacteria; order Enterobacterales; family Alteromonadaceae; genus Cognaticolwellia. The sequence continues at coordinate 2,270 of CAJXUN010000076.1, forward strand.
GTTAATGTTACCGAAGCAAGCTTTAGCTGTATTCGTGATATGACACCGGTCAGGCATTTCTACGTTGATAACCTACTAGGTGATTTGGATGCCACGTTAGCGGTAGCAAATGCACCTAAGGGCGCTACTTATCCAGCGGGTTCAGTGGTACAACTTGTGCCTACTGAAGTTATGGTTAAACGTGAAGCAGGTACTTTTCCTGCGACGGGCGATTGGGAGTTTTTTGAATTGCAGGTAAATGAAAACGGCTCAACTATTGCGAAACGCGGTTTTGTTGATGTTAATAATCGTTTTGATGGTAATTGTTTTACTTGCCATGCGCCAGCGCGTGAGCAATGGGACTTTATTTGTGAATCAGACCATGGCTGTGATGCCATTCCTATTGATCATGCCATGACAGGTGCATTGCAGCGTTCTGATCCTCGTTGTGGTGAAGCCGTGCCTGAGTCTGGCGATTGGTTGGCACTGTTCAAACTCAAAGCCATGGTATCAATTGGTTTAACTAAAAAGTGGTTTGAAGAGACTTTTTAATTGACTTTATTTAACTTAACTTAGCTTAACTTCCTAATTCACCTTAAAACCGAGTTGCTTCAGCAATATAGCAACTCGATTTTTATTCACCACACTAGGTAAAAACATGACTGATATCAAAACACATTATCGCAATTGTAATATTTGTGAAGCCATGTGTGGCTTGGAAATTAAGTATCAAGACAAAGAAATATTATCGATTAAAGGCGATCAAAAAGACCCCTTTAGTAAAGGCTATAATTGCCCGAAAGCAACAGCTTTAGCTGATTTCTACAGTGATAAAGATCGTTTGAAAACACCCATCAGACGCACCGCAACAGGCTGGGAAGATATTTCCTGGGATGAAGCTTTTACCGAAATAACTGAAAAGTTTAGTGCTATTCAACAAGCACACGGTAAAAATGCATTGGCGATCTATTTAGGTAACCCTAATGCTCACAGCCTAGGCAATGGACTGTTCTTAAAGCCTTTTATGAAATCCATTGGTACTATTAACCGTTATAGCTCGGCGTCGGCGGATCAAATGCCACATCATGTTGCGTCTAACTTTATGTTAGGTGCAGGTATGCTTATTCCTGTGCCTGATATCGACCGAACTGACTTTATGCTAATTATTGGCGCAAATCCGGTGGTCTCAAATGGCAGTATGATGACTGCTCCTAATGTGATTGGCCGCATGAAAGCCATTCAAAAGCGTGGTGGTAAAATTGTTGTGGTTGACCCGCGTTGTACGAAAACAGCGAAAATTGCCGATCAACATTTATTTATTCGGCCAGAAAAAGATGCCTTGTTACTGTTTGCCATCATTTATTGTGTATTTGCTAATAACAAGGTTAATTTAGGTCATTTAGCCGATATGATTGAAGGGCTTGATGAAGTAGAAGTATTAGCAAAAAATTACAGCCCAGAAACCGTGGCAGAATTTGTTGGCATTGACGCCGATACTATTCACACTCTTGCCAACAAAATGATGGCTGCTGACTCGGCCGTTTGTTATAGCCGCATGGGGGCATCGACTCAAAGCTTTGGCGGCTTGTGTCAATGGCTTACTAATGTTTTGAATATTATCACCGGTAACTTTGACCGCGCAGGTGGCGCGATGTTTCCACAACCGGCTTTTGATATGATAAGAAATCATAAAAAAGGTCATAAAAGCACCTTTGGACAATATCAATCACGGGTACGTAAGTTACCATTTTTTAACGGTGAATTTCCTGTTGCAACCCTCGGCGAAGAAATTTTAACGCCGGGAGAAGGACAAATAAAAAGCCTGATCACCATTGCCGGTAATCCTGTGCTTTCAGCCCCAGGTGGGGATAAGTTCGCTGATGCGTTCGATAGCTTAGATTATATGGTATCGGTGGATATTTATTTAAATGAAACCACCAAACACGCCAATATTATTCTACCAGGCACTACAGGGGTGGAAAATTCACATTTTGATATTTTCTTCAATTCATTTTCAGTGCGCAATACGGTTAAATATTCACCGCCGTTATTTGAAAAATTAGCCTCTCAACGCAGTGATTGGCAAATACTAGCTGAATTGTCAGCACGTATCGCCGGTATACCTCTTGATCATGAGTCCTTAAAAATAACCCCTGAAATCATCCTTGATATGGCGTTACAAAAAGGCCCATACGGCGAGCAAGGTATGAGCTTACAAAAGCTAATTGATAACCCACATGGTCTTGATTTAGGGCCATTAATGCCGTGCTTAGCACAGCGTATTAAAACTGAAAATGGTAAAATTAATTTATTACCATCAATTTATCTTGATGATTTACCAAGGCTAAATGAGGTAATGACCAAACCTAAACGTGATGAGCAATATCCGTTTGAGCTTATTGGTCGCCGTTTAGTAAAAAGTCATAATACTTGGACACAAAACTCTGCGCGTCTCGTTAAAGGCAAAAACCCATGCACTTTAGAGGTTAACACTCAAGATGCACAAAAATTAGGTATCAGCAATGGTCAGCTATTAATAGTCAGTTCAAGCAATGGTGAAATAGCAATACCGGCGTTGGTCAGTGATGAAATACAGCAGGGTGTTGTTACTATGCCGCAAGGTTGGGGGCATAACCAAAAAGACACAAAAATGACCGTAGCTGCTACGCAACCGGGGGTTAGTATTAATGACTTAACCAACGCAAATCGCATTTGCGCGCTAACTGGTAATGCCGCTTTTAATGGCACACCGGTGGCGATAAAAATCGCTTAAAAGGAAAGTAACATGAAATACTTTTCACCATTATTTTTGTTTATCGCGGGTTGGTTACTACTGTTTTTCACCGAAAGCTTGGCGTTCATTGGCTTTATTAATGGCACATTACAATTGTTGTTATTTACCTTCGTTGTTTGCCTGCCAACGTGGCGTACAGGTCGTATGTCATACGTTGATATTGGTTGGCCGTGGGGACTAACACTGATTGGCATATTAACCTGGCTTTATGGCGAAGGTGAAAGCACACGTGTTGCTATTGTTAGTATCGCTTACATATTTGCTGGCAGTCGTATGGGCTTTGGCGTATTAAAATTATGGAAATTAGGGCATTTAAACACGGAACTACCACGTTACGAATATCAAAAACGTCGTTGGCAAAAAGCTGGAAAAGCCAATACGGCCTTAGCGATGCAAGTTGAAGCTATTTTACAAGGCCTCGCTAATGCATCATTTCTGGCTATGCCGGCGTTTGTTATTGCCACAAACTCAGACGCGAATATTTCAATCTTCGAAATAATCGGTATCATTGTCTGGTTTAGCGCTTTTGGTATGGAAACACTTGCAGATATGCAAAAATTGACATTTTTGCGCAGCATGAAAAAACTCGGCGAAAGAAACAAAGTGTGCAACGTTGGTTTATGGCGATATAGCCGCCATCCTAATTATTTTGCCGAGTGGATGGTATGGAACGCATTAGTGATAGCGGCTATACCTTCTTGGATATTGCTTTATCAACAAGAGTCACTGCTTATTTGGCTATTGTTAGGTATGGGTGTGTTTACTGGCCTCAAAGGTGATGTATACCACCTTAGTGACATATACCGGCGCGATACCGTCAGAGTTTTATTCTGTGCAAAAACGAACAGAATATAAAAGCTATCAGCAAACAACGAATATATTTTTCCCGGGACCACGAAAATCTCAGTGAATCAAAAATAAAGCGTAATAAATTTAATAAGGTAACTCATGTTTAAAAGTACAGATAATTATATTGCCTCTAGTGACCTTACCATGGCGGTAAATGCTGCGATAGCATTAGAAAAACCACTGTTAATCAAAGGTGAGCCGGGTACAGGTAAAACCCAATTGGCTGAAGAGTTGGCAAAATCGCTTAATTGTAAATTGTATCAATGGCATATCAAATCAACCACCAAAGCACAGCAAGGCTTATATGAATATGATGCAGTATCTCGACTGCGTGATAGCCAATTAGGCGACGAGCGCGTGCATGATATTTCAAATTATATTGTTAAAGGTAAGCTATGGCAGGCTTTTGAAGAAGAGCAACGACCGATTTTATTGATTGATGAAATAGACAAAGCCGACATCGAATTTCCGAACGACTTACTTCAAGAACTTGATAAAATGGAGTTTTTTGTTTATGAAACTCAGCAAGTGATTAAGGCAAAACAACGGCCCATTATTATTATTACCTCGAATAATGAGAAAGAACTGCCGGATGCTTTTCTAAGACGCTGTTTTTTCCATTACATTAAATTTCCAAGCAAAGATGAAATGGCAAAAATTATTGATGTTCACCATCCTAATGTTAAACAAGACTTATTAAAGCAAACCTTAGAGGTATTTTTTGACTTAAGGGAAGTGAATGGCATCAAGAAAAAACCCTCGACTTCTGAGTTAATTGATTGGTTAAAACTGCTGATTTCTGATGATCTGGCGCAAGATGTTTTGTTGAATAAAAAGTCAGACATTATTCCATTATTTGGCGCCTTACTGAAAAATGAACAAGATGTATCCTTACTCGAAAAGCTGGCTTTTATGAGCAGAAGAAACGGGTGATATAACAGTGTTTATCGACTTCTTTCTCACGCTAAAAAAACACAAGGTTCCTTGTAGCTTACGTGAACTACTCGATCTTATCGCCTTATTAAAAAAAGGTGTGGTATTTGCCGATGTAGAAGAGTTTTATAACCTGGCCAAAATCGTCATGGTTAAAGACGAAATTCATTATGACAAATATGACAACGCCTTTGCTGAATATTTTAAAGGCATTGAAAGTATCGATATTTTTGATCAAGTTTTGCCGGAAGATTGGCTCAGAAAAGAGTTTGAGAAAAATTTATCGCCAGAAGAAAAAGCACAGCTTAAAGCCTTAGGTGGCCTTGAAGCTTTAATGAAAACTTTAAAAGAGCGACTTGAAGAGCAAAAAAAACGTCATGCCGGTGGTAGTAAATGGGTAGGCACTGGTGGCACTTCGCCGTTTGGGGCTTATGGCTATAACCCTGAAGGCATTCGTGTTGGTCAAGACAAGAACCGTAATAATAGTGCGGTGAAAGTGTGGGACAAACGCGAGTTTAAAAACTTCGACCAAGACCGTGAACTCGGTACCAGAAATATCAAATTAGCACTAAAAAAACTGCGTAAATTTGCCCGTACCGGAGCCAGTGAAAGGCTTGATATACATACCACTATTCGTTCTACTGCACAAAATGGTGGCTTGCTTGATGTGCATATGGAACCAGAGCGCCATAATGCCGTTAAAGTACTGATGTTTTTTGATATTGGTGGTTCGATGGATGAATACATTCACACTTGTGAAGAGTTGTTTTCCGCGGCACATACTGAATTTAAACACTTAAAGTTTTTCTATTTTCATAATTGTTTGTATGAAAAAGTTTGGCAAGATAATCAGCGTCGTTATCAAGAAACTATTGATCTTGAAGAAATTATCAGAACCTTTGGTAGCGATTATAAAGTGATATTTGTTGGCGACGCGACTATGGGACCATACGAAATTATGGCACGCGGCGGCAGTGTTGAGCATTGGAACGAAAAACCAGGCATTGAATACATGAATCGTCTGTTGTCGCACTTTAATAAAGTGGCGTGGTTAAACCCGCAACCAGAAACACATTGGCCGTATCATCATTCGATATCGGTTATTCAGCATATAATTAATAACAAAATGTTCCCGTTAACGGTTGATGGAATTGGCCGGGCAATAAAAGAAATAAGTTAGTGAGTAAGCAGATAAAATTATAACAACAGCGCGAGTAGTGATGAAATATTGACCTACAGATGATGGCTGTTTTGAAAATTTACTGGATTACAGTTTTTCAGCTAATGATCTCAGCGTTGATGATGGTGAAGGCGGGCAGCTACGTGTTGGTATAGATAATTTGGCCACCTAACAAGAGGTTTTACTATACAACTGATCAAACTTTAGCTGACACCATGAAAAACAGACCAATACCCAAGTTATAGCATACTTCATTATTATTCTTTAATAATCTAAATTAGGGGGTGTTTATTTATACAGTTTAGTGCGATTTCCTGCTTTCATCCAATAAAAAGGAAATATTCTCGTTTATGTCTTTGGCATAACGAAATGTTTTATTAGTAACTTATTGTTGATAGTGAATAAATAAGGTATGTTTTGATTATTTTAAAATATGAAAGAAGGATTT
>CAJXUN010000077.1 GCA_913061475.1 uncultured Colwellia sp.
GTTCAAGAACTGCGTGCACAATGGCCTCTTTATAAAGTTTGCTATGACTTAATATAAGTTACATAAGGCAACTTATATTAGATTTTTGCTAAGATCAACATATAAACTCACATTATATGTATATTTATGTACGTAAAAACGATTATTTTTTCAAATAGTCGTTTTAAAATATTTATTACGCTATTTTTAATGCTGTAGCGGGTTATAATATTTTTTATTGGATATGATTAACTAGAGTAAAAATTTGTATGAGTCAGGTATTAGACGCTCTTTCTGCGCTATTAAAATTAGAAAAAATAGAAGAGGGCATTTATCGTGGTGAAAGCCAAGATTTAGGCTTTAGGGCTTTATTCGGTGGACAGGTGATGGGACAGGCGCTGTCAGCAGCGCAAGAAACTGTCGCTATAACCCACAACGTGCACTCGTTACATTCTTATTTTTTACGACCTGGCGATGCAAGTAAACCCGTCGTATATCAAGTTGAAAATATTCGTGATGGTCGCAGTTTTAATACCCGTCGTGTTAATGCCATTCAGAATGGGCAGGCAATTTTCTATATGACTGCCTCATTTCAGCAGCAAGAACAGGGCTTTGACCATCAAGACACTATGCCATTGGTGCCTGGGCCAGAGGATTTACAATCATACACGGATTTTATTTTTGATAATCAAGCATCTATTCCTGAAGCTATTCGTGGTAAGTTTTTATCTGAAAAGCCGATCGAAACAAGAGCAGTTAAACAATATAATTGGCTTAATCCTGAAAAAACCGAAGCCAAGTGTCACATGTGGATTAAGGCAAATGGCAGCCTGCCTGATGATCTGCGTATTCATACATATTTATTAGCTTATACTTCAGACTTTTCATTTTTGCCGACCGCTTTATTTCCACATGGAGTTAGTTACTGGCAACCTAATTTTCAGCTGGCAACAATAGATCATTCTATGTGGTTTCATCGCCCATTTCGTCTAGATGAATGGTTACTTTATAGTATTGATAGCCCATCTGCCAGCGGCGGACGAGGCTTAGTTAGAGGGCAAATATTTAACCGTGATGGTTTATTAGTTGCTTCTACTATGCAAGAAGGGGTTATGCGTCAGCGCTAACTCTTGAACCTTGCCAATCGTGGCCACTTGGGTGTTGAAAAACTCTTAAATCAAATAGTGGTGCTGCGGCGTAGAGATGGTCAAATATATCGGCTTGAATTGCTTCGTAGTTAACCCAATTTTGGTCGTTACTGAAAAAGTATAGCTCTAGTGGTAAACCAACCTCATTGGCAGGCAGTTGCCTAACCATACAAGTCATCTCGTGATGAACATTTCGATGCTGCTTTAAATAAGCATTAATGTAAGCTCTAAAAGTACCTATATTGGTGAGCTGGCGTGTATTTATTGTCGCAGCAGTTAGCGGGCTTTTGTTTATTGATTTTGCAGTTTCTTGTTTTATTTCAGCTTGCTTTTTCGCGAGATACTCGCTGAGTAATTGCACTGACTTTAAGGCTTCAACTTGCTCTTGGTTATAAAATTTAATACTACGCACATCAATGACAATTGCGCGCTTAATTCGTCGACCGCCAGAGTTAAGCATGCCACGCCAGTTTTTAAATGAACCACTGGTTAACGCATAAGTAGGCACCGTGGTAATTGTATTATCGAAGTTTTTAACTTTTACTGTGTTCAGACCAATCTCGATAACATCACCATCAGCGCCATAGGTAGGTAATTCAATCCAGTCACCGGGCGCAACCATCTTATTAGCCGAAATCTGAATACTGGCAACTAGGCCTTTAATAGTATCTTGAAAGACTAAAATTAATACTGCGGTTAATGCACCTAAACCGCTGAGTAAGTAAAATGGTGAGCGGTCTAATACGAGTGATACAGCCAGGATGCTGGCCACTAAGTACACCGCAAGCTTAATGACTTGTAAGGTTGAGTTTAGGGGTAAATAGCGTTCACTTGCTGTTTGTCGATAAAGGCTGTTGATAACATTGAGTAGTGAACTCACGCTTCTTGCTACCTGAAAACACAGACCAATTTTAGCAAAAACTATTAACACTGTCGCGAGTGCAGAATCGACGACTAGCAGCAATGGCGTCAGCAATAATAAGAGGACAAATGGAACAAGTAGGGCAATGCGAGAAAATACTTGATGATCAAATAATAAGTCATCCCAAGTGTTTTTTGATGCAGCAATTAATTTATGAATGAATAAAAGTACATAGTTTTTGGCGATATAAAAACTAATGCTGCACAATATTAAAATTAGCATAAAGCCAATAATTGCGGTGCTTAATGCAATGTAAGGGGCGCTAATACCTTGTTCAGTTAACCATGAGGTTATTATTGCCTGCATTATATTTCCTTGTTGGCATTTTCTTCAAATTGGAGCATTTTTTTATCTTTATCAAGCCAGAGTTGGTTGACCCATTTTTGAAACTGAATTTTATAAGCGCGATCGTTTACGTAATCTCCATTGAGCGATTCATCAATATCTTGTGTCTCAATAGCGATATTGACCTGCTGAACTTTTCCCGAAAGGAAATCGAAAAATGTCGGGATGCCCGCGGGGTAATATATAGTGACATTAACAACTTTACTCAAATTACCTTTCATTGCTTGCAGCACAAAACCAATGCCGCCAGCTTTAGGTTTTAATAACCTTTTAAATGGCGAATTTTGTTTTTTATGTTTATCTGCTGTGAAGCGTGTGCCTTCAATAAAGTTCATCACACTGACCGGCTTATGTTTGAATTTTGCACAAGCTTTTTTGGTGGTTTCGATATCCTTGCCTTTTAAGTGCGGATTTTTCTTTAAAAAGTGTTGGCTATAGCGTTTCATAAATGGAAAATCTAGCGCCCACCAAGCTAATCCTAGCAGCGGTACGTAGATTAATTCTTTTTTCAGGAAAAACTTTAAAAAAGGAATTTTTCCATGTAATAATCGCTGTAATACTAGTATATCAACCCAGCTTTGATGGTTACTGATCACCAAATACCAGTCTTTCATTTTTAATTTTTCTAAACCGGTAACCTTGATTTTTGTTTTGGTGAATAGCTTTTGATTAAAGGTGTTGAATAGCACCCAGTTAGTTGCCATTTGATCAAGTAAATAACTGAATGTTTTTTGCCATAAAGGCAAAGGGACTAGGGCTTTGCATAACGAAAATATCAATATTGGTATAAGCCATAGTATGGTATTTAAAATGTACAATAAAAGTGAAAAACAGCCAATAACAGCGCTAGGTAAAAAATTTAACATAAACAACCAAAAATTTATCAACATAAAATGCTGGTAATGATATTAATGGGTTTTATGTTAATTTTCAGTAAAAACTTTAAAATAATCTCGCTTAAATTACGATGAATCGAGTTAGTGCTTATTGATAAGGATGTCGTTAATTGTGATGAAAGTCACAAAACTTATGATTTACCTCTCACTTTATCTTCATCTTTAGTTGGTTATCTGCATATATTGGCGTGTTTAAACGATAAATTCATTTGGACGAAAACGCATCATTAATTTATTTCTGAGACATATAAAACGATATATAGAAAAATTAGCATAGTAAAATAATAACTTAACGATGTTAATTCCATTAAGCAGTAGAAAATAGCAAACAAGTCTATATTAAGTGCAAAATATGATTGCATATTGATCACATTTCAAGGCAAGCTAAACAGACATAAATGGGAGAGGTTTTCATGAAGTTTAATCGTGTGGTCATCAAGGTCGGTAGTGCATTGGTTGCTCCAGACACTAAAGGCTGTAGTGGCAAATATTTACTTGCTATTGCTCGCTTTATTACCCAGTGTCAGCAAGCAGGTAAAGAGATTATTCTAGTGTCATCTGGCAGTGTTGCCGCTGGTAGAGGTTTGATCGCGCACGGCTCTCCTAACCCCTCTATTCCAACTAAGCAAGCAATGGCTGCGGTTGGACAAATGAAAATGATGGCGAATTGGCAACGCTTTTTTGATGTGCCGTGCAGCCAGCTTTTGATAACGCACGGTGATTTAAAAGATCGCCAACGTTACATAAACATTAAAAATACCCTTAGAATTTTGTTAGAAAATGGCGTTATTCCTATTGTTAATGAAAATGATACGGTCGCTACCGACGAACTCAAAGTTGGTGACAATGATAATTTAGCGGCATTAGTTGCACTAGTCAGTGAAGCGGATAGCTTATTTATTTTAAGTGATGTAGATGGTGTGTTTGAACAAGACCCTCGGATCAATCCACAGGCTAAGTTAATTACTGAAATAGCTAAAATAGATGATTCAATTTATGCCATGGCCGGTGCGACCAATAATCATATTGCCACTGGCGGCATGAAAACAAAAATTCAAGCCGCAGAAAAAGCAGTAGAAAATGGTATCGAAACTTACATTCTTAACGGCAGTCGTAGCGAGGTTTTTGAAAAACTTGTCCACGGAGAAAACCCTGGTACACACTTTGTTGCGCAGGAAGGAGCAAAGCGGGCACGAAAACATTGGTTGAAACACACCTTAAAAAGTAATGGTAAAGTCACCCTAGACCATGGCGCTGTGAATGCCCTGACAAAAAAAGGCGCGTCTTTGCTACCATCGGGTGTGATTGACGTTACAGGTGAGTTCAAAGTAGGTGATTGCATTGATATTATTGATGGTCAGAGTAATCGGCATATTGCGAAAGGGATCTGCCAATATAATTACCGTGATCTAAAGCGCATTCAAGGTAAGAAAAGTGATGAAATATCAATTTTACTAGGTTGCTGCCCAAGTAAGGTGGTTATTCATCGTGATGATATGGTGATGTTAAGTAACATTTAGAATTAATCGAGTAGAGTAAAATTTATGTTTGATATCGTAAAAGGTGCCGAGCTTGCCAAACAAGCGGCATTAGTTGTAGCGCAGCTGTCTAGTGATGAAAAAAATGCTGTATTACTGAAAATGGCCGATGCCATAGTGGATAATTGTGCAGAGATAATCACTGAGAATGCAAAAGATATTGTTGCCGGAAAAGAAAAAGGCTTAACATCGGCCATGCTCGATAGATTGTTATTAACCGAACAAGCTGTTAGTGATATAGCCAATGCAATTCGTGAAATTGTCCGGTTAGATGACCCTATTGGACATATCAACAATTTGACGTTGCGCCCTAATGGCATACAAGTGGGGAAAATGCGTATCCCACTGGGTGTAATTGCGATGATTTATGAGGCTAGGCCCAACGTAACAGCAGAATCTGCAGCACTATGTTTAAAATCAGGTAATGCGGTGATACTACGTGGCGGATCTGAAGCAATTCACAGTAATCTTGCTTTGGCAAAGTGTTTACATCAGGTTTTAGAGCAAGCTAATATCGATAAAAATTGTATTACCGTTATTCCAGATACCAGTCGCAGTGTTATTGAACTGTTATTGCAACAACGTCAGAGTATTGATTTAGTTATTCCTCGTGGCGGCGAAGGTTTAATTCGTTATGTTACTGAGCATAGCCAAATACCGGTTATTCAACACTTTAAAGGTGTTTGTCATTTATTTATTGATAAATATGCTGACCTTAATAAGGCGATTAATATTTTAGTGAACGGTAAAACTCAGAGACCTAGCGCCTGTAACGCCCTTGAAACTGTTTTAGTGCATGCTGATGTTGCTAAAGAATTGCTACCAAAAATGGTCCTAGCACTACAGCCAGCACACGTAAAAGTGCATGCCTGTTCACAAAGTTTACCTTATTTTGATAACGCAGAGCTTGCGACAGAAGAAGATTTTCATGCTGAATATTTGGCACAGGAAATAGCAATAAAAGTGGTTGATGGTTTTCAGCAAGCTATTAGTCATATTCAGACCTATAGTTCAGATCATACCGAAGTTATTGTCACCCAGGATATCACCCGTAGTCAGCGTTTTATCCGCAGTATTAACTCATCAGTAGTGATGGTGAATGCTTCATCGCGTTTTTCTGATGGTGGTCAGCTTGGTCTAGGTTCAGAAATTGGAATTTCCACTAGTAAGTTACATGCTTATGGTCCAATGGGGTTAACCGCTTTAACCACCGAAAAATTTGTTGTGCTCGGCGATGGGCAAGTGAGAACATAGCGCTGAACTCAGTCATTTCCTGATTTTAATGTTCAGGAAATGACGGTTGGGCTGGTCCTAATCGTTTAGATATGAACAACAATAATCGGCTAATTCATGCACCTTGATTTTAAAAGATGAATTGGCCATTACTTCAAAAGCTTGGCCTGCTTTATAGTTCTGCCAAGTGTCGCTGTCAGGCATTAACACCGCGACACTACCTTGTTGAATTTCCATTAATTCTTTTTCAACAGTGGCAAAAGTATATTCACCGGGCATCATAATACCTAAGGTTTTTGTCGAGCCATCAGTAAAAGTAATTTTCCTACTCGTTACTTGGCCATCAAAATAAATACTGGCTAATTTTGTTACACTGACAGGGTTAAATTCAGTCATAATCTTTCCTCACTAAACAAGCAATAAAAAAGCGCTATTGGTATAAAACACAACACCGCTTTTTGGCTTTAAGCTTGTTTGGCTTTAAATAAAGGGCTTATAAGCTAGTTATTAGCTTCAACAATCCGTTTCATGTCAGTCATATAGCCACGTAATTTTTTACCTACACTTTCTACGCCGTGGCTGCGAATAGCTTCATTCACTTCAATTAAGCGAATATTATCAACGCCATTTGAATTTTCTTTTAAGCCTTCACCTAATGTTTCAAGCGACAATTTGCTGACATAGTCTGTTAGTAAAGGTTGTGCGGCATGGGTAAATAGGTAGTTTCCGTACTCAGCGGTATCAGAAATTACCACGTTCATTTCGTATAGTTTGTTACGGGCAATACAGTTAGCAATTAACGGCGTTTCATGAAGTGATTCATAATATGCCGACTCTTCAATAATACCCGCAGCCACCATAGCTTCGAAGGCTAATTCAACACCGGCTTTGACCATAGCAACCACAAAAATGCCTTTGTCATAATATTCTTGTTCAGTAATTTCAATATCACAATCAGCGGCTTTTTCAAAAGAAGATTCAGCGGTTTCTTCACGCCATTTTAATAAGTTTGCATCATCGTTAGCCCAATCTTCCATCATAGTGGCAGAGAAGTGGCCTTCGATAATATCGTCCATGTGTTTTTCAAATAACGGACGTAAAATCACTTTTAACTCTTCAGATATATCAAAGGCTTTAATTTTTGCCGGGTTTGATAAACGGTCCATCATATTAGTGATGCCGCCGTGCTTTAAGCCTTCGGTCGTGGTTTCAATACCGTATTGTAATAATTTACGGGCATAAGCTGCGTCCATGCCTTGAGCAACAAGTTGTTTGTGACCTAAAACAGCTGCCGTTTGCAACATGCCACATAAAATAGTTTGTTCGCCCATTAAGTCAGATTTAACTTCAGCAATAAATGATGACTCAAGCACACCAGCGCGGTCACCACCTGTGGCCGAGGCATAAGCTTTAGCAATGGCCAATCCGTTACCTTGCGGATCGTTTTCTGGGTGCACAGCAATCAGTGTTGGCACACCAAAACCGCGTTTGTATTCCTCACGAACTTCAGTGCCTGGACACTTAGGCGCTACCATCACCACAGTAATGTCTGAGCGAATTTGCATACCCTCTTCAACGATATTAAAACCGTGAGAATAAGCTAAGGTTGAACCTTGTTTCATGTGTGGCATTACCGAGGTAACTGCCGAGGTATGCTGCTTATCAGGGGTTAAGTTCAATACCAAATCAGCTTGTGGAATTAATTCCTCGTACGTACCCACAGTAAAACTGTTTTCAGTTGCCCACTGCCAAGACTGGCGTTTTGAGCTAATGGCGGCCTCGCGTAAGGCGTAAGAAATGTTCAAACCCGAATCACGCATGTTTAAGCCTTGATTGAGGCCCTGTGCGCCACAGCCAACAATGACAATATTCCAATCTTTAATGAAATTACATCCGTCACTGAATTCTTCACGTTGCATAAAGCGACATTTGCCTAATTGCGCTAATTTTTCACGCAAACTTAAAGTATTGAAATAGTTAGCCATCTT
>CAJXUN010000078.1 GCA_913061475.1 uncultured Colwellia sp.
AGTAAGTTTTTTCATAAATATTATCTCTCTTTGGTAAATAATTTTAAAGGATCCTCGTTTGATTATATGTAAAAAGCAAACCGTTGTCGTTGCTTTTTTTAGCTTCGTGCCAAGATGAAAATTTATCTTATATTTTATTGAGCTAGCACAGGTTTTAAACAAATAATTACTATTAATTTAAGTAGAGAAAACACCATATGCCTCATAAAAGCGCGATAAAAGTTATCAATATAGAGCAAGTTAGCGCAAAAGTATTACAGCTCCACTTTAATGTTGAATGGACAATGGATGATATAAACGCAGTGAGTGAGCATATTTTACTGTCACTATCTGCTCAAAAATTGGAAGTTGTTCAAGGTGCAGATTTGTACTGCTTAAGGCTGAAATACCGTACATATGAATTGTTATTAAACTTCGAAGAATACAGCCATGCCTGTTGGTTAGAATGCCTTACAGAGCAAGATATTCTGGGCTTACAGGCAGTTAAGGAAGTTTTATCTTAACGGGTTGTGACGTTAATCGCTCTATAACAAAGCATAAATCAGTGACCGTTTATTAAGGTAACAGTAATGGAAAAAATATTGATCAGTAGCTGCTTTCTCGGCAATAAGGTTAGATATGATGGAGGTGACAATTTATTAATAAATACTACGCTTAAACGTTGGCAGCAAGCGCAACGTTTAGTCGTTATTTGCCCCGAATTGGCTGGTGGGTTGTCTGTTCCTAGAGCACCAGCTGAAATTAAAATCATTGATGAAAAAATAATCGTTAGCACTAATGTCGGCGAAGATATTACCGATGCATTTGAACGTGGAGCAAAGCAAGCGTTAGTGCTTTGCCATGAGCATAACATTCACTATGCACTGCTGAAAGAATCAAGCCCTTCTTGTGGTAGTTCAACGATATATAATGGCGAGTTCAAGCAAGTTAAAAT
Source organism: uncultured Colwellia sp. (assembly GCA_913061475.1). Classification (GTDB taxonomy): domain Bacteria; phylum Pseudomonadota; class Gammaproteobacteria; order Enterobacterales; family Alteromonadaceae; genus Cognaticolwellia. The sequence continues at coordinate 935 of CAJXUN010000078.1, forward strand.
TTCAGGGCAAGGCGTTACTACAGCGCTGTTAAGAGCTCATGGTATCAAGGTGTTTTCAGAACAAAACTTAATGGCGTTAATCAGTGAGCTTAGTTAAGTGTTGGCGACATTAACATGATTAGTCAGGGTATTAGTCATATCGTTAATTAACCCGCGAGTTTGGCTTATGATGCTATTTGCACTGGTGGCAACATTATAATCACTAACACCAATACTTAGGGTCATAGGTGGTAAGCGAACACCTGACTTACTGCTAATGAATCTTAACTTCTCCACGCCATGTCGAATTTTTTCCGCAATCTCACCAGCAATATTACGTTCAATATCCGGTAATAAAATTAAAAATTCATCTTCTGCAGAACGTACAGGTAAACCACTTTCACCGACATAACTACTAACCTTGTTGGCTATTTTAGTTAACAGTACGTCACTTATCATAGGCCCAAAACGTTCATTCATTTGATGAAAATGGTCAATATTAACCACTATTGCCGCGACCTGTTTCGTTGGGTCATTCGATAACCATAGATCTAAATGTTTGGTCATAGCTTTACGATTATAAAGTCCGGTTAGGGGATCTAAATAAATTTCTTTTTTAACATCGTCTAATTCAGAACGCAGTGCGTCAGTTGATTGCTGAGATGCGTGTAGCTGCTCAGCTAATTTTTCTTGTTCAAGTTTAAAGTGCTGAGTGCTCTGACGAATCTGTTTGATTGCGGTAACTATTTCGTGTTTATCTGTCGATTTTAAACTGGCAATATTGTCGTCAAGTTGGTTGACTAGTTTGTTTGTAGAAACTGAAGAATGCTTAGCGCTGGCTTGCAGATCACCCAATACCTCATCAAGATCATCAATCAGCTCTCCTCTAAACGCACTTTGACCAAGGACAAATTTGCGATATGCTTCGTCTAAAAAGAAGTTATCAAGCTTTTTACCGGTAGCAAGTTGTTTTTCAATGGCAGTATTAAGTGATTTTGACTTCTGATTCAGGTAGTTATAACTCACTGCGTAATTGATTGGCGTCGCAGGGATATGCCATAACTGCAATTGTTTTATGGCGGCGTGCATTTTTTGTTCAGCTTGTTCTATGGAATCATGGTACTTCACTATTCCAACCTTTAACCTACATTAATCGCTAATAATAGCTGGTACGCTATTCTCTAGCAATTTTAACAAAAGTACCATAGTAAAAAGCATTAAAAGTAGGAATAAAGCAAACAAATGACGCGAAACGTGGAAAGCTTGACGCTAAACAAATATTTCCTTTAAAAATGCTTTTGTTTTGTTATGGTATTTGGGTACTCTATTTAAATTAATATTTGAGATTTAATAATGAAAACGTTTTCAATCACAATGTTTGTTTTATTCTTTGTAATGGCTTGTCAGTCTCCTAAGTCTCAAGTTGAATTAATCAATCATAATCTTGAGCAGGTAATTAAAGATTATCAATTTTATAAAGATCATCAAAGTCCGTTCAATCAAGATGTTGCCGGTAAAACAAATAGTCAACTTCCTGATTTGTCTCCGAAAAATCTTGAACAGCAAGATCAAGCTTTACGTGCTATTTATCAACGTTTAACACAAGTTGATGTAGCTAAGCTTAATCGAGACGAAGCCATAAACCATGCTGTTTTGTTGTACACGATTAAAAATCAACTGGATAATTATACCAACAACGAACATTACATGCCGCTAACGGCCGAATCTGGGTTCCATGTTTGGATCAGCCGTATTAATCGTCAAGTCAGCTTTAAAACCGAACAAGATTATCGCGATTATTTAGCGCGATTAACGGCGTTACCCAGATACTTTTCTCAACAAATGTTTTGGATGGATAAAGGTATTGAAGCTGGAATAACGCAACCGCAAGTGGTCTTAAAAGGTTTTGAGGATTCGATAAAAGCGTTTATCAAAGAAGATGCAACCTCAAGTATCTATTATCAACCATTTTTGACCATGCCTGAACATTTTACTGGGTCGCTTAAAGCACAATTAAACGCGCAAGCAGTGGCAACCATTTTACAAACGGTTATGCCAACGTACCAAAAATACTATGACTACATGGTGCAGCGTTATCAACCGAATGCTAGAACTAACATTGCGGCGAGTTCATTGCCTAATGGCGAGGCATATTATCTAAACCGTCTGCAACATTATACGACCTTACCTATTTCAATTGATGATGTGCATAAAACGGGTCTAGCGGAAGTCAAACGGATCCGGCTTGAAATGGATAATATTATTAAGCAGTTAAACTTTAAAGGAAGTTTTGCGGATTTTGTTCACTTTCTACGTACTGATAAACAGTTTTATGCAACGAGTCCTGAAGGTTTGCTAAAAGAAGCTTCGTTTATTGCTAAGAAAATGGATGCGCAATTACCTCGATTTTTTAAGACCTTACCCCGCACACCTTATGGTGTTATTGAAGTACCCGCTAATATTGCTCCTAAATATACTACGGGTCGATATTCAGGCCCTTCACGTGATGACCAAGCCGGTAATTACTGGGTTAATACTTATCGCTTAGATCGTCGACCTTTATATGTTTTAGAGGCGTTAACCTTGCATGAGGCAGTGCCTGGCCATCATTTACAAGGCTCAATTGCGCGAGAAATGCAAAATGTGCCCAAATTCAGAACCAGCACTTATATTTCGGCGTTTGGTGAAGGTTGGGGGCTGTACTCTGAATATTTGGGTTTAGAAGCCGGTTTTTATCAAAGTCCGTATAGTGATTTTGGCAGACTAACCTATGAAATGTGGCGTGCATGTCGTTTAGTGGTTGATACGGGTATGCATGCTAAAGGCTGGAGTCGTGATAAAGCAATGAGCTTTTTGGCGGATAATACCGCATTATCTCTACACAATGTTCAAACTGAAATTGATCGCTATATTTCTTGGCCTGGTCAGGCTTTGTCTTACAAAATGGGCGAATTAACTATCAAGAAATTACGAAAAATGGCTGAGCGAGAGTTAGGTGAAGGTTTTGATTTAAGAGAATTTCATGATCAAGTGTTAAAAAATGGCTCAATGCCACTATCAATGCTAGAAATTTTAATCGTTGAATATGTTGAAGAGAAAAAGGCTCTACAAAAAACATGACATTAATGAAGGAACAAAGGAAGCACGCAAAGTATACCGGAGATTATGACGGCGAACCGATCAATTAAGATAAGCCCCCACTATATCTAAATTTGGCAGTTCCGCTGTCATAGGTTTCCCCTTAGATCGGTAACTTTGCGTCTCCAGTTTTCACTGGATTTGCCCTTGTCGAGCTTTAGTAGCTCAACAGGGATTATAGATAATGTATTTCATTTGTAAACCATTTAATGTTCTCAACCGCTAATCTGCGTTAACATATTTAATCACAACTAAACTAAAACATGGAAGTCGATGTTCAATGAAGAAAATGCTGTTAGGCATTTTAATCAGTTTTTGTTTTACTATCACTAGTAATGCAAACACGATTACTGCTGATAATAATTATCGTCAATTACTAAACTCGTTTTATCTTCAAGATAAAGAAACGTTGAGCTCTCAAGAGGTAATGGATGTTGCTCAAATTGTGATCAGTCGTCGTAATGATTACAGTCCCAATATCGTCGCTAGGGCTTTTTCTTTGTTATCAGATGTTGCTTTTAATCGTGGGAACGTCGTTGCTGCATTGCAGTTTGCCCAATACGGCAGTGAAATTGATAAAACAGATGTAATTATTCAGTTAGATTTATTATTGAAAATTGCCCGAGGTTATTATGCTCAAGGTAAATATATTCAGTTGCGAGGTACCGCTCAAAAAGCCGCTTGGTTGGCTGAACAAGCGAATAATATGAATTTTCATTTACAAGCATTAGCATATTATGCTGTTGCCTATGCATTAAATGCAGATTACGCACTTGCTACAAAAGAGTTGAGCAAGGTTGAACGTCTACTCAATCAAAACCAACAAGATGTCGATCAAATTACCCTATTAGAAATTATTGCCCAAGCGCATTTCAATTTAGCTGAATATAATCATGCCGTTGATATACTTAATCGGGTACTTAAATTGCGGACAGAAATGTCACTAATGCAGGGGATTGCTAGAACCTATAATCTAATCGCTAATGCCTATTATCAATCGCAGCATTATGATGATGCCTATAATGCCTTTTGGCAATCGCTGCAATTTTCGCAGCAATATAAGCTTGATATTCGAGCCGCTTATGCAGAACTAGGATTGGGGCAAGTTTTGTATCAGCAGCAGCAGTTCTTGTCGGCAAAAGAGCGCTTAGTGAATGCCTTACTCGTCTTTAACCAAAATAATTTAGTGCACGTCAAATTAACGACACAAATTAGTTTAGTAAAAGTAATGTATGCTCTGGAGCAGCAAACAGAAGCAGAAAAGATTTTACTTTCGGCTCAGTCTTTAGCTGAAACATTAGTTCTGTCGCGACAGCAAATAGCATTGTTTTTATTAATGGCTGAATATTATCAAAAACAAAAAAAGTACGAACAAGTTGTTAAAGCACAAAAGCGTTATTTAGCTGCATATCAGGGATTTTATCCTAATGTTCAGGTAAAAAAGTCATGGCAAAGTGCCGCCTCAACAACAAGTCATAGAGCTAAGGAAATAGCGATGAACTTGGCTGAAAAAAGTGAGCTGAATTTAGCATTTAGTGATAAGTATTACCGACAACAAAGTGTGATTATCTTGCTTGTGGTAGTGTTATTTTGTACGATAGTTTTTACTGTTTTTTGGCGTTTTCGCTTGCGTCGTCAGAGACTTAAACACGGTTATGATGAAATAGAGTTACCTAAAAGTCGTTTGGCTCAGCCGGTTCAAACTAAGCGCTGGTATCAACAGCAATATAAAATGGCGAGAAAATATCAATATAATATTTCCATTGCTTATTTACAGATTGAAAACTGGCAAGAGCTGAGCTTTCACTTTAGTGGTAAAATTTTAACTGATATTAGTAAAGCGTTAGCCATTATTATTAATGAAAGCCTTGATGAAGAAGATTATTCTGGAGTGATCAGTGCTGGTGAATACTTATTTTTATGCCCACACCAAAGCCCTGAGCAAGTATTAGCTAAATTTACTGCTATAAAGCAGGCAATAAAAACCAGATTTTTTGCCAACTTAGGTGACTATTCGGTTAAAATTAGGTTTTCGATTGATTCGCCCAATATTCAAGATATTGACCCGTATGTTTTCCTTTCTCGGTTGAGTGAATGCACTGTAGCCGAGTAATTTAATTGGTATAATCTACCCACGGATAAAGAAATGATTTTTGTTTTAGCTATCATCGGCATGTTTGTTGCCATAAGTATTTATTTTTTCCTAAAAGCTGAAAATTTGCAACGTGAACTTATTTTGATACAGAGAGAAATTTCAGCGACAAAAAAAGAAAATAAAAGTTATATCGAGATGATGGCTATTATTGCGCAGCGTTACGAAGAAATTTCAAAGCAACGATTTGTTGAGCTTAGATCGAAGCAGACAGATGATACCGAACGGTTAGATATTATCGCCCCAATGATCAATAACTATGCGGCCATTTTTAATGAAAGCGTTAGGGCTAAAGGTAAGTTGCAGCCTTCGGCTAAAAAAGTATATGAAGGATACCAAAAAGGCGCATATAAAGTATTTTGCAACTTTATTGCGCAATCAGACAAAGACGTAAAGCGAGCTTGGTCGAGTAATAATATCAACGGCTTTATTATGTTGGTAGAAGCATTTTTGCAAACGAAAAATATCAAATAAAAATCATAAAAAAGCCGCTTTTGTTAGCGGCTTCATATCATTTCGGTAACTTATTACCTTAAGGTCTAATCGTAATGCCTGGTGACGTATCAATCTCACCATCATCAGAAATAGTTGCTGCATTATTATCACATACTAAGACGGCAATTTTTCCTGCTTTACTGCTGCGAATAAAGGCAAGATCGTAACCGAATTGTGTCAGGCTACTGGTAGCAAATTTTTGTGCCAATGACAATTTATCCCAAAGATTAGATTGCTCAGGGGTATATTGACGTCTTTCTAGTAATACTTCTCGTTCAAGAACTGCGTGCACAATGGCCTCTTTATAAAGTTTGCTATGACTTAATAT
>CAJXUN010000079.1 GCA_913061475.1 uncultured Colwellia sp.
AACCAGTGACCCCCGCCTTGTAAGGGCGGTGCTCTCCCAACTGAGCTAATCGTCCTTCTCTGTGGGGGCGTATTATAGGGAGATCGAAAAAGCTGTCAACAAAAACCCAGTAATTTTTTATTATTTTTTTAACTATTTAACTTAAACGCTCTATATTTCGACAGACTGATGGTTTTATGAACTTTATTTGCTTTTCTCTTGCCGCTTGCTAATAAATTTAACTGGCTAAAAGGTGTATTTCGCTCTTTTGCCTGATAAAATGTTGCTAACTTTATTAATAACCTTTGTTTTATTTGCTGATGTTCGCAAATAAAACTATTCCATTGAGACTTTTATGACTTTAACAACTCGATTTGCCCCTAGCCCAACGGGCTATTTACACGTTGGTGGTGCTCGTACTGCTTTATATAGCTGGCTCTATGCACAAAAAAATGGCGGCGATTTTATTCTTAGAATAGAAGATACCGATCTAGAGCGTTCAACTCAAGCGTCTGTTGATGCCATTATGGATGGTATGAACTGGCTAAATTTAGCATGGACTCACGGACCTTACTTTCAAACTCAGCGCTTTGACCGCTATAAAGAAGTTATTGAGCAATTGCTTGCTTCAGGCAATGCATATCGTTGTTACAGTACTAGTGATGAAGTTGATGCCATGCGTGAAGAAGCCAAAGCTAAAGGCGAAATCGAGAAATATAATGGTTTCTGGCGCGAACGCACGGACCACCCAGCAGATAAGCCTTATGCTATTCGCTTTAAAAACCCATTAGACGGCGATGTTGTGATCAAAGATATGGTTAAGGGTGACATAACCATTAGTAATGAACAGCTTGATGATTTAGTGATTGCACGTTCTGACGGTACACCAACCTATAATTTAACGGTAGTCGTTGATGATTGGGATATGAAAGTATCGCATGTCGTTCGTGGTGATGATCATATTAGCAATACGCCAAAACAAATTAATATCCTAAAAGCCTTAGGTGCAACAGTACCTGAATATGCACATATTCCAATGATATTAGGTGATGACGGTAAGCGTCTATCAAAACGTCATGGCGCGGTGAGTGTTATGCAATATCGCGATGATGGCTATTTACCTGAAGCGCTACTGAATTATTTAGTACGTTTAGGTTGGTCACATGGTGATAAAGAAATATTCTCTCGTGAAGAAATGATTGAGCTATTTGATCTTAAAGATTGTAATCGCGCGCCATCAGGCTTTAATACTGACAAACTTATCTGGGTTAATCAGCATTACATGAAAACGCTAGATCCAGATTATGTCGCTTCTCACCTTGAATGGCACATGAAAGAGCAGGGCATTAACATTGATAATGGACCTGCACTTAGTGAAATCGTTAAAGTGCAAGCTGATAGGGTAAAAACGCTAAAAGAGATGGCGCAAATTAGTCGCTATTTTTATGAAGACTTTACTGAACTTGATGCCGGCGCCGTTAAAAAACACTTACGTCCAGTAGTAAAAGAACCCTTGTTATTAGTTAAAGCTAAGTTGGCGGCACTGACAGATTGGTCACCTGAGCCTATTCATGCGGCGATTAACGATACTGCTGTAGAGCTTGAAGTGGGTATGGGTAAAGTGGGTATGCCATTACGTGTTGCAGCCACTGGTGGTGGTAATTCACCATCATTGGACATAACATTAGCGTTACTTGACCAACAAAAAGTATTAGCTCGAATTGATCAAGCTATCGAAGTGGTTGAAGCGCGTATTGCCAATAGCTAATTTTAAATAGCGCAGAGTACAGACAAAAAAAGCCAGCTTAATTGCTGGCTTTTTTATGTTCAGGACGAACGGTCAGGTTATTAGTTCCAGACATAACCTAAGTACCTACATTCGTGTAGTCAATGTCGCGATCACATGGATGTGCAACGCGGACAGTGTTCGTAAAACGTCATTAAAACTTTGTCGTATCGGTAAATAAACCCACTTTTAAATCTTTTGCGGTGTAAATAACACGACCATCAACAGAAACCGTACCGTCAGCAATACCCATAAACAATTTACGTTTTATAACGCGTTTTAAGGTGATTTTATAAGTCACTTTTTTTGCCGTAGGAAGAATTTGCCCTGTGAACTTTACTTCACCTACACCTAAAGCTCGACCATGGCCTGGACCACCTGACCATGCTAAGAAAAATCCGGTTAATTGCCACATAGCATCTAAGCCAAGGCAACCAGGCATGACAGGGTCGCCTTTGAAGTGACAATCAAAGAACCACAAGTCTGGGGTAATATCTAACTCGGCAATTATTTCTCCTTTGCCATGCTCGCCACCATCGTCAGTAATGCTAATAATTCTATCCATCATTAACATATTGTCAGATGGTAGTTGGCTGTTACCAGCGCCGAACATTTCACCAGTACCCGCTTTTACTAAGTCTTCTTTCGAGAACGAATTTTGTTGTGCCATGGGATCACTTACATCTATTGAGAATTTTAAAAACGTTACTTTAGCGAACACTTGTACGCTAAACAACTCCGAACAGTTAAATAAATGTCATTTTAACTTAACAAAGCAGGATAAATTTGTCAGAATTGGTTATGCGTAACTATCATTCCTTCAGGTTTTGAACAGGTAAACTATTGATGAATATAAAAAAGAAAGCACTGACAAATGCTGAAAAACAAAAACGCTATCGTGAACGACAAAAAGATAAAGGTAAAAAAGAAATGCGCGGTTATCTCTCACCAGAAGCACAAAAATGCTACGAATTGATTGCCGAGCAAACTAAATGGAATGATAGCATCATTTTAAGTAATGCCGTACGGTTGACTTACGCGGCATATAAAAATGGTCAAATTGGTTTGTTGAATAACTGGTTAAACAAAAATGAGCTTTAGGGACTGTTGATCTGTCGTGATTGTTTTTGCAGCGAATTGTTGGGTATTTATACAAGACAGAGTCTTTGTCGTGTGGTTATTCCACATAAAAAGGCGATAACGTAGTAAAAATGTCCAACAAACGCTGTCCAAAGGATTCGGTTAAAAGCGCTTTACTCTTTGTTGCCTACAGGGATGTAGGTACTTAGCGAGAGCAGGATGCGGTAGCTGTGAGCAGTGATTGCTTAGAATGACTAGGCTACACACTGCTCGTCTCGATTAAAACGCTTTTATCTCGAACAAAATTTAACCACGAAAGATCAACAGACCCTAGTTAAAACGCATTTATGTGAAGGTTTAAGTGAAATAAAAACACGGAATTTGATTGTGTTAAAGTCCAATTAGCTATATTCTTTTTGTCTTAATTAGGCCGTTTTTTATAAAGTAAAAATAAGGTAATTCTACGTTGATAAATGTTTTACTGGTTGATGACCATGAGTTGGTTCGTACTGGAATACGAAAAATCCTAGACGAAGTAAAAGGACTTAAGGTCATCGGTGAAGCCAAAACAGGCGAGGAAGCCGTGCAGTTTTGCCGTAAGACGGAGCCTAATGTCGTACTCATGGATATGAATATGCCAGGTATTGGTGGCTTAGAAGCCACGAAGAAAATCATTCGCTATGCCCCCGATGTTAAAGTGATTGTGTTAACGGTATATTCTGAAGATCCCATCCCAACCAAAGTGATGCAAATTGGCGCCGCAGGCTACCTTACTAAAGGTGCAGGCCCAGATGAAATGATTAATGCGATTCGTGCCGTCAACAGTGGTCAACGTTACATCACGCCTGAAATTGCTCAACAAATGGCATTAAGCCAATTTAAGTCTGCAGATGAAAATCCTTTTAGTAGCTTATCTGAGCGCGAGCTGCAAATTATGTTGATGATCACACGCGGTGAAAAAGTGCCTGATATTTCAGAGCAGCTAGTCTTGAGCACTAAAACCATTAATAGCTATCGCTATCGGATGTTTGAAAAGCTCAATGTTGGCAATGATGTTGAATTAACGCACTTGGCTATTCGCCATGGTATGTTGAAAACTGAAGCTCTGTAGCCATTGTCTGAAAAAACACTATCAAATGATGATACATTATTTGATCATAAAGCCTTTCTAGCAGCCGTTTCTGAACAAGCTGGGGTATATCGTATGTATGATATAGCCCAGACTGTGATCTATGTCGGTAAAGCTAAACAACTAAAAAAACGCCTCGCAAGTTATTTTCGCAAAGATGTCGGCAGTAATAAAACGCGTGCTTTAGTGAAGCAAATTTCCGCGATTGATGTCACCGTAACGCACACGGAAGGCGAAGCGTTAATCCTCGAAAATAACTATATAAAAAAATACCAACCCAAATATAATATTTTGTTACGCGATGATAAGTCATATCCCTATTTACTTATTACTGACCATAAACATCCCAAGCTTGGTTTACATCGAGGTGGTAAAAAAATCAAGGGTGACTACTTTGGCCCTTACCCTACGGTTGGTGCTGTTTGGGAAAGTTTGCGTTTAATGCAGAAATTATTTCCATTACGCCAATGTGAAGATAGCTATTATCGCGCCCGCAGTCGTCCCTGTTTACAATATCAACTAGGTCGATGCTCTGCGCCATGTGTTGATAAAATATCGCCAGAGGATTATGAAAAACAAGTTCAATTAGCCAAATTATTTCTCAAAGGTAAGAATTCTGTGGTGATAGATCATTTGGTCGAAAACATGGAAAACGCGAGTAAAACCTTAAACTTTGAACATGCGGCAAAATATCGAGACCAAATTGCAACGTTAAGAAAAGTACAGCAGCAACAATTTGTTAGTGGCGCTGCCGCAGAAATGGATATTATTGGTATATATAGGCACAAGTCTCAAGCCTGTATTCATTTATTGTTTGTTAGACAGCAAAAAATACTCGGTAGCAAAAGCTACTTTCCAACGGTGCCAGTAGACACCAGTGATGCAGAAATCGTTGCTGCGTTTATTAGCCAACATTATATCGGTAATGAGCTTAACTCAGGGGCGATTCCAAAAGAAATTATTATTACTCAAGCCATTGAAAGCCAGCAAGAGATCAGGCAAGTGATCAGTGCTGAAGCAGCGTTTGAAGTTAAAATTTCGCACAATGTTCGTACTGAACGTGGGCAATATTTAAAATTAGCTTGTACCAATGCCGAAACGGCACTGATGACTCGTAATTCACATAAAGAATCAATGCAAGCAAGGTTCTCAGCATTAAATGAAGTTTTTGAATTAAGCAATGGTATATCACGCATTGAATGTTTTGATATTAGCCATACCATGGGGCAGCAAACGGTAGCGTCAAATGTGGTTTTTAATCAAGAAGGGCCATTAAAGAGTGATTATCGACGTTATAACGTGCATGGCATTACACCGGGTGATGATTATGCCGCCATGGCATTTGCTTTAGATAAACGCTACAGCAAGGTGACCAGTGAAGAAAAAATGCCTGACATTATTTTTATTGACGGCGGCAAAGGACAACTATCAAAAGCAGAAGAATTTTTTGCTGGTGTTGATAAAGTTAAAACGCCTTTATTAGTTGGTGTTGCGAAAGGCGAATCAAGAAAGCCAGGACTCGAAACTTTAATATTGGCGGGTAGCCATCAATTAATATCATTACCCGCAACATCACCAGCGTTGCATTTAGTGCAGCATATCCGAGATGAGTCGCATCGATTTGCTATCACAGGGCATAGGGCTAAACGTCAAAAGGCCAGTAAGAAGTCAACATTAGAAACTATTCCCGGTATTGGCGCTAAGAAGAGACAAGCACTTTTACAGTATTTAGGTGGCTTACAAGAAGTTTTAAAGGCAGATAAAACAACGCTGGAAAAAGTCCCTGGTATTAGCAAATTATTAGCTGAAAATATTTATGACGCCTTACATGACAATTAACGCATGATCTGTGTAAAATGTCGTGCAGAACGACTCACTTGATTAGATAACGATAAGACTATTAGACATACTATGTGGACAATTCCTAACCAAATTACATTATTTAGAATTATTTTAATCCCGGTTTTTATCGTGGTCTTTTATTTACCAGTGTCATGGAATCATTTTGGTGCGTTTGCTGTGTTTTGGTTTGCTGCGATTAGTGATGCGCTTGATGGCTATTTAGCGCGCAAGCTTAATCAATCTTCAGCCTTCGGTGCTTTTATTGATCCCGTTGCCGATAAATTGATGGTGGTTGCTGCATTAGTTATCTTAATTCAAGATTTACAGGTGTGGTGGATATCAGTTTCAGCAATATTAATGATTTCACGCGAAATATTTATCAGTGCTTTGCGCGAATTTATGTCATCACGTGGTAATCGAGACGTTATTGCTGTTTCACAAATGGGTAAATATAAAACCGCAGCACAAATGTTAGGTATTATGGGATTAATTTGGTATCCAACTTATGATATTCCATTAATTTTGTTTGAATTTCCGCATGAAATACTCATTTTTGCAGCTTATAGTTTTTATGCTATTGCGACGGTGCTTACTTTCTGGTCAATGGTGATCTATTTTAAAGCAGCTTGGCCAGAGTTAACCAAGTAATTAATCGTTAAATAGCGAGTTTTTAGCTAAAAAAACACCAGATTAGTCGCTTTTTGAGCAGTCAAAATAAAATTGATATTAAAGGGTTGACTCATCCGTTTTTCAATGTAGAATGCGTTTCCAGTTGACAGGGAGTCAGCAGATGAAGCGGCTGTAGCTCAGCTGGTAGAGCATCACGTTGCCAACGTGAATGTCACGAGTTCGAGTCTCGTTAGCCGCTCCAA
>CAJXUN010000080.1 GCA_913061475.1 uncultured Colwellia sp.
TTGCCCGGGTGGTGGAATTGGTAGACACAAGGGATTTAAAATCCCTCGCTCATAGAGCGTGACGGTTCAAGTCCGTCTCCGGGTACCATTACTGTTTAGTCAGTAGATTTGTTTTTAATATCTTCGAAGCGGCTGTAGCTCAGCTGGTAGAGCATCACGTTGCCAACGTGAATGTCACGAGTTCGAGTCTCGTTAGCCGCTCCAAATTCGATAGTTTACTATCAAGTAGGATCCCAATTCTTACTATAAAAATACTTCTCGTTGCCCGGGTGGTGGAATTGGTAGACACAAGGGATTTAAAATCCCTCGCTCATAGAGCGTGACGGTTCAAGTCCGTCTCCGGGTACCACTTTCAAGTTTTAAGCACTATTCTGTTATCCCTTTAAATTCAATTAACTCTTATTACATTCCTAAAAATGCTTTCAATTACGTTATATATTTTTAAATAATTCTTTTAATAATTTAAACCTAATCTTGAATAGTTTAATTACATTTATAACACCGAACGTATAAATTTCGCGTACTATCCAGTGTTTTTATTAAAACCTTATAACATTATTTTATTATCTCCCACAATTTCCGAGAATTAAGTATGACATTACAAAAATCACTTATTACCACCGCCATAACGTTGGCAACTTTTAACAGCTACTCTGCATCTTTTCAATTGAATGAAACAAGCGCCTCAGGCTTAGGTCGTGCTTTTGCTGGCGATGCAGTGATCGCGGACGACGCTGCTGTTTTGGCGCGTAATCCTGCAGCGATGGCATTATTTGACAAGGCTACTTTTTCATTAGCGGCAACCTATGTCGATCCCGGTGTTGATATTAAGGGTATTAAGGCACCAGATATACTCGGCGCTGACTACGACGTTAGTCAAATGGAGCAAAGCGGAGTGGTGCCTACCGCGATTATTCCGGCGATATATTTTATCAATCCTGTCAATGATACTTTTGCCTATGGTGTTGGCGTTAATTCAAATTTTGGTTTGAAAAGTGAATATGATAACGATTATGCCGCGGGCTCAATTGGTGGTACAACGGATTTGAAAACGATAAACGCTAATATTAGTGCTTCATATCGTCTCAATGATCAACTTAGCTTAGGCTTGGGCTTAAACCTAGTTTATGGCAAAGCTGAATTGATCAGACATGCCGGTAATGTATTAGATAATGGTGTGTCAATTCCAGGTGTTGGTTTGGTTGTTGCGCCGGTGCAAGGTAGCACTGAAGTTGTTAATATGGCCGGTGATGATTTTGGCTATGGTTGGAATATTGGCGCAGTTTATGAAGTCAATGAAAATCATCGTTTTGCGGTAACCTATCGCAGTAAAGTAGCGCTGGCGTTCGAAGGAGAATTTTCGGGGTTAGGCACACCAGAAACCGCAGCAAGTTTAACGGTAGATATGCCAGCATTTGCAGAGTTTTCAGGCTTTCATCAGTTTACCAGACAATGGGCAGCACATTACAGTGTTATGTATACGCAGTGGTCGAGTTTTGAAAAGCTTGAAGCGTACACGGGTGATGAGCTAGCATTTGAAAAGCAAGAGAACTTTGAAGATAGTTATCGTTTTGCTTTGGGGGCAACATACAATGCCAGCCAAGCATTAACATTAAGGGCTGGAATCGCGTTTGATCAATCCGCAGCTCAGAGTTATCGTTCAATCTCAATTCCTGATAGCGACCGACTGTGGTACAGCGCAGGAGCCACTTATAAATTAAACAGCAACGACAGCATCGATTTTGCTATCTCTTACATTAACGGTGATAGTGTTGTAGTAACGGAAGAAGATGCGCTGTTAGAAGGATTACCTAACACGTTAAGTGGCGTTGTGGGTAATAAAGATTGGCGCTTTAGTTCAGAAGGTAATGCCTTACTTGTAGGGGTGCAGTACAATAAACGCTTTTAGTAAGATAATTACCTTTATATGTTGAGCCTAAGTGCTCTTTAATGGCACTAAATAAGTTATAAAGTTGGGTTATGATAACTCATGGTAACCCAGATTAAATTAAAGCCAATCGTATCAACGATTGGCTTTAATTTATGGACAGACAAGTTACAACCTAAACACAATTATTATTTACCATGTTTTTAGGAGCTGCTTTGCCTGTTCTTTTTCATCAAAGGTTTGACTGCTTTCAACGGCTTCAATTAGATGATTTTTTGCTTCAACGAGCCTGCCTAGGCTATGCAAGGTTACCGCTAAATGATATTTGATTTCCGCATTATCGTAATCTTTTGTTAATGCATATCGAAATAGGGCTAATGCTTCCAAATGATTTCCTAGACGACTTTCTATCCATGCGTAAGTATCTATAATAGCAACATTTTCTTTTAAGTAAGAGTAAGCTTTAAAAGCGTATTTACGTGCTTTTTCTGTTTGTTCAAGTGAAAAGTAAATGTTTGCCGCGTTGTTCAATAATATCGGTAGTTGACCATGCTTGTTTAATAGTTGCTCATATTTATTTGCAGCTTGTTCTAATTGCCCAGAATCTTTGTAGCTGTCAGCTAATGATATTTCCACCGCAATATCATTAGGGTGTTTTTTAAGCCAAGCGTTTAGATAGGGAATGGCTGCTTCCAATTCATTCGCTTTCTTAAAGCTGCGATAAAGTCCTAAAATAGCCTGTTTTTGTTCTGATAAGCTCAGCGCCGCTAAGTAATGTTTTTTCGCTTTGGTTATGTTATCCAACGCAAAATACAAATCACCTAACAACACTTGCTCCAAACTTTTACTGTTTGTTAACTTAGCGATACTTTCAATTAAGCTTAATGCGAACGCTTCATTTTTATTGTTGATAACTAAATTTACTAAGCCAATATGCGCCGATATTGAGCTTTGATCAGCTACGATGGCTTTTTTATATGATTGGATAGCACTCGCTTTGTCACCTGCAGCGAGCTGTGCTTTGGCAAGTATGTTGTAAGCTGATGATTTATCAACGGACTTTCTAACATAATCTCTTAACGCTAATATAGCTTGCTCATGTTGATTTTGACGCTGATATAATGTTGCAATTAACGTTAATGCCTCCAAAGAACTGGCGCTTTGGCCTATGTATAAATCAACTAATTCTGTTGCTTTTGTCAATTGATCCATTAACACTAATATATTGACATATTTAGTTAAGATGTAGTAATCATCTTGCGCTTGTGCGTATGATTTCTCTATCCAAAGTAACGCGTCAGTGGTGTTGTTTTCAAACAAAAATGAATCAGACATTTCCGCCATAATTAACGGATTTTTTGGAAATTCTTTTAGCTTTTCGCTAAGAAATGTTCTGGCATTCTCCGTTTTGTTTTCAATAATATCCATTCTTGCTAGGTGAACTATCGCCAAAAGATTCGTATTATCCAGTGCCAGTGCTTTATTGAATGCTGCTCTAGCGGCTATCATTTGGTTGTTCCAACCGTATAAAACTCCTAATTTTTGTTGAAAAAAACTTTCTTGTGGGAATTGCTGAGTAAGCTCTAATGCAACAGATATCGCTTTATCAAATGATTTACTTTTTTCATATGAATCAATGAGCAATAGTTTTATTTGCGTGTTATCTATTTTATTATCTTTGATGCTTAGTAAAGCGTCGATCGCCGATTGATACTCCCCGGATAACATTTTACTTCGAGCAAGGTTACTTATGCCTTCTTCTGACTCTGGGTAAACATCAAGTACTTGTTTAAAATAAATTTCTGCTCTTTCCGGATCTTTCAATTGTAAATACGTCATACCTAATAAGGTTAAAATATCTATATCGTTAGGGTAAGTTAAATTGGCTTTTTTTAGTAAACTTTCAGCGGTAGCTGTATCACCTTGTTGTAAGTTTATCTGCGCAATCATTCGAATCGAATCAAGATGAAATTCGACATAGGTGAGGTATTTCTCTAAATACTTTTCTGCATTAGCTAAATTACCGTATTGAAAATTTGTGATACCGGCCAAATAATAGTAATCAGGCGTGTTCTGCATTACTTCATCTGGCACAGAGGCTAATGTCGAAATAACATCTTTTAACTTGTTGTTACCTGTTTTATCTTCTGGAGCACCAAGGCTGGCATTAATTAACGCCTTTAAATATCCTGCTCGTGGCTCATTTGGAATATCATTTAGAATGAAGTCTACGTGAGGTTCAGCTAATGCATATTCTTGCTTACCTATATGTAACATGGCTTTGGTTAATCGAGCAGACATATGGCGCTCATCAATAGCTAATGCGCGATCTATCGCATCAAGTGCGGCTTTCGTATCACCGAGTTGAGAGAGGATATTTGCTTTAAAAATCCAGCCGTTAATAAATGGTTTAGCACTTGCTAACGACTTTTCTGCATATTTTAAAGCTTCAAGTGGTTTTTGAGAAAGCAGAGCGATTTGTGCCCGCCCAAGCAGTGCAGGTTGGTTTTTCGGTGATAATACTAACGCTTCTTCAAATGATGTTTCGGCTGAACGATAGAGTTTTTGACCGATTTGAGCTTGGCCTTTAAAGACTAAAAGTTCAGTTTCAATTTTATTACCTCGGGTACCGGTTTTAGCGATACGTATTACTTCATCATATTTGCGTTGCAATATAAAAGCATGCGCATATAAGGTCACTAATCGGTTTTTATCTGCGTTATCATCTCTGGCTTTATCTAACTCTATTTCAGCCAACGCACCATTACCTTTCGCTAACAAGGCTTGTGCTAATAGTATGCGTGAAGGTAAATGATTGCTATTGGCTAAGGCATTTTTTAAATGGATAATAGAAATTTCAATTTCATTATTTTGAAAGGCAATTAAGGCATTTTCATACAATTTATTGGTATTTTCTTGAGCAGAGCTATTCCACGCTAAGGTGACTAAAATAATAAAAGCTAATTTACGAACAATAGTTGTAGAATCTACTAATTTCTTAGAGCGTATGAATATTGATTGGGTCATATTAATAAGTCCATTTACAATATAGTGACTATATTGCAATTTTTTGTTGGTCGGATTGCAATTATGTTAATTACTTTTACTTACCTAAGCTAGTGAAATTGATGTTATTATCTAATCAGTAACAAAAAAAGCTCAGTGTTTGTGTAATAAATGCAGATAGAAGGGTAATATTAATATTATTTTCAAGTCATTTTAGATTAAAAGGCATTGTCAGATATTTTTACAATCGACTGTTCTTATATCATCTCTTGTCACTGGTTTGAACTTAAGTTGCTGTATTGAATCACTTAAAATATATTGGCTCAATCATTGCTTGTGTATGGTTAACTAGTAAAGTAGAATCGTTTTAAATAGGTATTTGATAGATTCGAAAGTTGTAACTACATTAATTGGAATATTTATGTCAATAATTAAAATTAGCTTAAAAGCATTAGGTTTTGTCGCATTAGTGGCTAGCACAAGTGTCTACGCCTCTAACCTCACTGTTGGCGGCTCAACAGTATCAGTTGATGATAGGCAGTCGGCTGGCGATAACGCAGCTTATGGTGGTAGCAGTTACAATATCGATCAAATGGATGTATCGTGGTCTTCTGATAATACTATTACAGTTGATATTTTCACTAACTTTACAGGTAGTAATAATCAAAACTATTATAATGGACGTAATATTTTATTTGGAGATTTGCTAATTGGTGTTGATAGCGGTTCAGCGTTTAATTATGCATTTAATTTAGGTAATATGAGATGGAATCGATCCATGTTTAGTAATACTAGCTCAGGTGGCTTGTATGCAATAAATGGAACATATTCTTCTAGCGACTGGCACCCATATAATGGCGGTGCGCACAATTATGGCGCTGTTTCTGGACGTAGAACTGGCTCTGAGTTGGGAAGCAACAACTCTTGGAGTGTTAGCGGCGGCAAAATAAGCTTTAGTTTTAATGTTGCAGGATTAAGTGTTTTTGAAAATGCTAGTACACTTGCGCTGAGCTGGGCTGAATCCTGTTTTAATGATGATGTTCATGAGACCTTTGCAATACGCAGAAATCGTCCGGTTGTTGTGCCTGAGCCAAGTACC
>CAJXUN010000081.1 GCA_913061475.1 uncultured Colwellia sp.
AAACACGGTGATTTTAGATGGTTTAATTTCGCAAGAAGTTTTTATTTATCAAAAGCGAACACATGATGGATAATTCGTATGGGGTGGTGCTCAGAAAAATGACCAAGACAGATAAGTCATCTACCTTGGTGCATTGGTAACTCATTTATTATCTTTGAGGCGCAAAATTAGGTAAATCAATAGTGATTGATTTGGTTTTTACTTCTTCATTATTCAAAAACGATTTAATCACTTGGGTTACTTCGGGAGATACCATGAATACGTTATGCCCCCCATTAATAATATGAACTTGTGTTAGATTTGACAGCCCTTTAGTCGCTAATTTCTGTTCGTTAATATAGGTTCTACCATCTAATGTTCCTGTTAATAACAGCGTTGGAATATCACTGACAGGGTTTACGCGAAAATTGTCACCTAAGTCTAACCCTTTAACGCTTTTATTTAGCTGTGGCATTGGAAAGTTAAGTGCTAATCCGAGTAATGAGGTTTTTGCTTGTTCGTTGACCAATGCCAATCTTTCGTCGGTAATACCCGATGCAATGTCCATGGCAAACGACATAGCATTAAATGAAATAGCTTGATTATCAAAATAACCACGTTTTAGTATTTCAATTAGCGCAACTGTAATACCTTGATCTAGAGTTTTATAAAGCATTAATAAATGCTTAACGCCTCTATGCGGGTCTGCAATCATTGATGATGCGATGATTTGTAAATGCATTTTTTGAAAAAGCATATCAGTAGAAGTACCATTTTGTTGTGGGATGCTGACTTTTATTGGTGATTGGTCTAGTTTTTTATGCACCCGACGCATGAGTTTAATGATATCTGGGTATGCTTCACGGGCACTTTTCTGGGTATTAATTGCGGTTTGTAATCTTGCAAAATAGGCATCAGTTTCTGCCGGTAACTTTACTGTTTGATTTAGCCCTTCTGCGCTGGCGATAACAACTTTGTCAATCTTTCCTTCGAGTCCTTTCATTGCAGAAAGCGCCAGATGGCTACCATAAGATATGCCCCATAATGTTATTTTTTCTGCTTCAAAATGCATCCTTAAATCATCTAAATCTAATGCGCTTTGTGCTGTGGTATAACCTAAAATATCAACACCTTGTTGTTGCCAAAATTCGACACATTCATCGCCTGACTTTAGATAGATTTCTGTCACTAGATCTTGTGTTAGTTTTTTTGTCAGCGGTAATGTTTGGGACGAAATACATTGTGGTGCTGTGTTAGAGCTACCTGTACCGCGCTGGTCTAATGCGATAACGTCGCCAAATTCTCTTAACGCCATAAATAGCGGGTAACGAAAATTTGGATATTTCGCTGTATCAATACCCGAGCCGCCAGGACCGCCAGACAAGTAAATAATTGGTGAGCTGTTCTTTTTACCTGTCGCAGGAAACCGAACATATTTGACCGGAATTAAACGACTAGTAACATTGTTTCTATTTTCAGGAACTTCAATATACCCTTCATAAGCATCAGTTGTTTTATTGTCCATGGTCTTAAAAACAATCGCTTGTTCGTTAGGGTATATTTTCTGTTTTTCAATTTGATTAGGGTGTTTACTATTTGCTAGTGCATGACCAGAGAGTAACAATGCTAATATGGTAAGTGAATGCTGTATGGTTTTGCTCAATTTATAATGTTGCATGTGATTGACCTTAATGGGGAGTAAATATTTGAATTCATTAAAACGTACGGTCGAAAGCAATGCTTGTGTTATTCTTTTAAAGCTACTGATTTTATAGATGAAAGTGTTCAGCGGTAGTAAAAATTCGATGAACGGTAATAGAGATAGCTATGAATAAGTTGATATATTTAGGTTTTGCTTTTTTTGTGATGGTATTTATTAATCAACGCTCTGCTATTGCCCAAACAATAATCTCCATCGATACAGAGGCAGTGACCGTTTGTCCTGCTAAACCTAATCAAATTACATTACCAATTTTTACCGAATTTGATTGTGAGCAAGATTCGCTATTTAATGTTGACCCACAAAATAATGAAGTATGGATTAAAGCGAATTTAACCGTAACAGAAGCTTATTTGAAACGGCAACAGCCTTCCGCTTTATTTGTCTTTGGTAAAATGTCGAGTGAAGTGTATTTAAATGGGCAAAGGTTAGGCAATAATGGCACACCTAGCTTTTTACCAGCAGAAGAGTTTTCAGGTGATATGGATGCTCGCTTTTATATCCCCCCTAACGTTATTAAACAGGGCGAAAACGAGGTTATTATTCACGCTTCTAGTCACCATGGATTTTTATTACTTGAAAACCCAATTCATTTTATTGGTGTGTCAGAATATACCCAAACAGGCGAATATTTTAAACGCGATTTATTGATATCAGTAAGCCTACTCGGTTCGATGCTATTAGGCTGTATTTATCTGATCACTCTGGCGTTCAAATCCGAAGACAAAGTTACAACGATGCTCGCCTTATTGATGCTAACGTCTGCAAGCGTACAATTATTTTTAGAAGTCAGTCGAGTACTGTTTAACTATAGTTATCCTTTTCATGACATTCGACTGATCGCTATTGTCGTCTTATCACTGATATTTGGTTTTAGCTTTCTTCTACTCTCACTTTATAAATTTAAGGCTGCAAATAAAAAACGTTGGTTAACAATCGCTATACCACTAACATTAGTCGTAGTTATTGTGACCACTGGCTTCGATGGCAAGTCAGCAATGGCAATACTGCTACCAGCACTGATCAGTGCCATGCTTACAGCTTATAATTATAACCATGTAAAAACGCGTGAGTCTTTGGCTTATTTAATAGCGTATACCTTGTTTGTCTTAACTATTTTATCTACATTCGGTAGTTTTAACTCGATGTACTTCTATTATATTGTTACCGGTATGATGGCATTTTTGATTATTAAAGAAACCACTGCATTCGCCTACGAAAAAAAACGCAGAAGAGCAGACGAACAACAGGTTATAAAATTACAGTTAAAGCTAGATCAAATAGCACAGAAAATATCACCTACTAAGCTCCAATTAAACGTTGCAGGTAAGATAGAGTTTATACCTGTTCACGATATTTCATACTGCAAAGCCGCGGGCGATTATGTCGAAATTTTTATGACAGACAAACGTCAATCGCTCTTTAGTGGCACGTTGAAGAGCATTGAAGAACAACTTCCTGAAAATTTTATGAAAGTGCATCGTTCATTTATTGTCAATTTGGAAGAGGTGACTTCAATTGCCGCATCATCAGCAGGTAAGAGTAGCAGTGGCACCTTAGTATTAACAACAGGTGATGAAGTGCCTGTAAGTAGAAGAATTTTACCTCAAGTAAAAGGTATGATTAAAGGCAATATTGCATTGCGTTAATAAACCTTTTTGGCTGCATGAAAACGTAGTTGTGCTAATGTTTTTAATACTTAAAGCCGATTTGAATACGATGATTTTAGATGGTTCAATTTCTCACTGCGCTATTTATTTATGAAAAGTGAAGGCATGATAGATACTTCGTATAGCTTGGTGGTCAGTTAAATGAACAAGACAGATCAGTAAACGATTTTAGGTAATTGATAACTGAATCACTCGTTTGTTTGCATTTTTTCGATGGTTATCGCATATTTATTGACGATAAAATATCGCCACTCGCCAACATCACTGATGACAATAAATAATGTAAACAAGGATAAATCATGCCTAATAATATCCCAGAAGAAGCATTTGATTGGTACGATGAATATGCACATGGCGGTATGGACCGTCGAACATTTATGAAAAAATTAAGTGGCTTAGTAGCGCTTGGTTATTCTATGTCTATTTTAACCTCTGCCTTGCTACCTAACTATGCATTAGCTGAGCAAGTATCATTCAACGATTCAGCTATCAAGGCAAGCTATCAAAGCTTTCCTTCCCCACATGGGCATGGCACCGGTAGCGGCTATTTAGTTGTTCCAAGTGAAAGTTCCTTGAGCTTACCGGTAGTCCTAGTTGCGCATGAAAATAGAGGGTTAAATCCTTATGTAAAAGATGTAGCGCGTCGATTAGCTAAGGCAGGATTTATTGCTTTTGCACCTGATGCCTTATTTCCATTAGGTGGCTACCCTGGCAATGACGATGAAGGCCGAGCCATGCAAAAAACACTGGATCGAGAAAAAATTCAACACGACTTTGTTGCAGCTGCACACTTTATAAAATCTCATCCACGCTCAAATGGTAAATTAGGCTGTGTTGGATTTTGTTTTGGCGGCTATATCGTCAATTATTTAGCGTCAGTGGACAGCAAACTCATTGATGCTGGCGTACCCTTTTATGGCACACCCGCGACAAAAGCGTTAAGAAAAAATATTAAAGCGCCGTTAATGATTCAATTAGCTGAACTCGATGAGCGGGTCAATGCTTCTTGGCCTGAATACGAAGCTGATTTAACTGCTAATAAGGTTGAATATGTTATGCATATGTATACCAATGCTAAACATGGTTTTCATAACGACTCCACAGGGCGATACGACGAGGAAAATGCTCAATTAGCTTGGACAAGAACGCTAGCATTTTTTCAAACAAAGTTGATGGTGACATAACAGCTTGTCAGGGTAGATAAGATACTGCTTAAAATAGCTAGCAGTGGCTAGCTATTTCGGTAGTGAAAAGCGGGCATTGATAAATTTAGGTTTTTATCACTGAGTGCTAACTCGCTAACTGAATAACGGCCAGTGCTATTGTTAACACTAAGTGGCTCAATTTCACCAGATAAAATTGAGCACATTCATTTTATAGCCTCGTTTAACTGACTTTTACATGTGTTGATGATAAAAGTTAGCTAGCTTTTCATTTTAATCACTAGGCTATCTTCAATTGTTTTTAACGAAGCGAGTAACGTTTCTCTTGAATCGGCAGACATAAGTACGTGGCCGACTTCACTACTGGTGCTGTCACGTTCAGAAACTACCGAGCCAGGTTCGACTTTAAAGGTGAATTTTTCTACTTCTTTTAGTGATTCAAGGTGTTCTAGGCCTGAGATTTCGTCAACAACACCTGCTTCAGGGTGGATCATAAATACACAGGCGTATTTCTTCGCTTTTACCGGCAAAGGCTCAGGTGTTGCGCCTGTCTCCAGTTCTACATAGGTTTGCCACGGATTGAAACCATAGGCATATTCAATGAGTTCCATGTAGTAACCACCGGGCGGTCGAACGGCCATCTCACCAAACACTGGACCATTTTGGGTAAGATAAAATTCAGCATGTGTCATACCATTTTTAACGCCAAAGCCTGCAATGACTTGATCATTTATGCTAATAATTTCTTGTTCCAGGTTTGGATCTAAAGTGGCCGGTACCAGTGACTTTTTCCATTGATGGAGATAATCAGTAATATTGTGAAAGATAGGAACACCGTTTTGGATTAATGTTTCGACACTCACTTCAGCGCCTTGAACGAAAGCTTCAGCCAGCAAACCTATTTTTGCATGCGCTTTGACTTGTTCTAGGCTTTTTAACACCATAACGCCTCTTGCGCCAGAGTCAGCTACAGGTTTAACCACGAGTGGCAACCCTAGCTTTTCGATCAAGGATTCTGCTGTGTCTTTTTCACCAATGAGTTGAAATTTTGTAATGGGAATATTGTGCTTTAACGCTTCGAGCTTCATTTGATTTTTATTATGTAAAATATTGGTAATGCTCAGTGGCGTTCCTGTCAGTTTAAACTGCTCGCGGATCATCGCCGCAATATCAACACTGGCTTCAGTTGCGGCAATAACAAATTCAATATTAAATTCGCTAATAGCATCGATATCTGTTTTTAAAAGTTGTTTTTCACATCGCTCAAATGGCGTTTCAATAAACCCAGCCAATTTTTCTTTTCGACTTTCGTGCAGAGGACCATCGCTCCAGAGAAACACCTTGTGCTTCAACCTTAGAGCCGCACGATAACAACGGCCTCTTCTACCGATTATTAATACATTTGCCATGAAATACCTCAGTTACGTACAATTGCTATATATTGAGTTTGCTTAAT
>CAJXUN010000082.1 GCA_913061475.1 uncultured Colwellia sp.
TTCGCTCAAGTTTAGCCCACTATTTTTAGCCTGTTAATTGGGCGTTAGCTGTACAGGGAGTTTTTGTGAAGTCTTCAATATTATTTATCTTTCTCTTTTTTTCAAACCTTGCAATGGCTGATAAATGGGGACCCCCAAATATAACCTCTGCTATAAGTGAAGACTCATCAATTGTTGTAAGAATTGTTCCCGGAAAAGGCTTTTTAAATCATGATATAAAAAGCTCAGATAAAACTTTTGCACAAGCTAATTATTTTAAATGGAATGGAAGCAACGGCTATGAACTTTACCAAAGCATAACGTTAAAAAATCCAGCAGCTCCAATATATTCCTTCATCACAGGTGACGGTAAACTCATTACAATTGATAACTGGTATTCAAAAGGCACAGGTAAAGTTGTTGTTATTTACTCTCCTGCTGGTGAGGTTATAAAAGCATATGAATTAGAAGACTTGTTCCCACTTAAAGCTGATTTTGATAAATTAGGACGTAGTGTTTCTTCTATACACTGGCAATGTTATGAATTACAACCTGATTTACATCATGGTTATTTATATGTGCCGCATGCCCTTGGTGGTAGCTTGCGTTTTGATTTATCCTCAGGGAAGTTAGATAAAATCCAACCTGATAGGCATTGTAAATAGTACAGCTAACAAGCCACTCAAGCAGGACAAATAACAGTTGGCTTTGTTCGCTGCGCTCTCTATTATAGCCAACTATTATTTGCCTCTTAGTGGGGCGTTAGCAGTATTTTATTTTGTGGTGTTTTTAATTTCATCACGCGCTAAAGATTTTGCATGTATACTACGCAAATTCTAATAACTCATTATGAGTACTTATGTGTTAAGCGTATTTTATATCGCATTAAATTTGCTCGGTTAATGCTTTTTATTGGCTGCTTATTTTTGTTTTAGCTCGTAATTCAAGTGTACTAATTAGCGTGTAAAATTAAGGTCTCTTTTTGGTAAAAGTTTGGTGTAGTTTTAAGTTGTATCGTTCATACTGCTAACAAGAAATTCAACGGGACACGTAACAGTTGGCCGTGCTCGTCCCTCGCTATTTTGGCCAACAATTACTTAGCCCGTTAATATGGGCGTTAGCTTTCATTAGTCACAACTTGAGATAGGTGTATGAGATTTCTCTTTATTACAGTAGCTTTTGTCGTATTCATCTCTTTAGTATTTTCACTCAATCAAGTAAGTGAAACATACTTGGTTTTAGGTACTTTGATGGTAGCTTTCTTCTCTTCAGGTCTATCAGCTAAAGCATTTTTCAACGACTTAAAAGGTATCAGCTTGTCTGGCTGGCAGGTCACGACGAGTGGCAGAAGAATATTTGTAACCATCCTTTCTGCATTGTGTGGTGTTTTGAATTACTTCTTTGTCGTTTTATTGCTCGACTATCAGTCGTACTTAGAGGGTTTTTGGATGGTATTGGTTTTCGGTCTGTTGGTTATAATGCCAGCTTCATTAATGGGTTTTTTCTTTGAAAAAGTTTTTATAAAAATAAAATGGGCCTTTAAGTAACCCGAAAAATTAAAGCTAACAAGGCACTTAAACGGAACTAAAACAGTGGGTTACGTTTCGCTTCGCTACACATTTTAACCCACAATTTTAGTCCGCTTAGTGCGGCGTTAGTTTTCTAAATGGAGTTACAATTTTGCATGGAGATATATCTCACTTTTTTTCTTATCGCTGGGATGGCAATCTTACTTGATACGTTTATTTTGTGGCTACAACTAAAATACTTAAATATAAGCTTTAGCTTTATGAAATCAGGCTACCCTGGTTACTTAACAAGTGTCTACTATCATCAAGTTGTCAAAATACTACAAAGAGGAAGAAGCAGGTTTCTTGTAAGTATTTTACTTTGGTGTATCTTTTTAGCTTCAGCTTTGCTGTATTTTATTAGTAGTAATAATTTAGTTACTATTTAATTAAACGAAAACTAACAAGGCAATTAAACGGACAAAAAACAGTTGGCTTTGTTCGTGCCTCACATTTTAGCCAACTATTTTTAGCCGCTTATTGCGGCGTTATATTTACAATATGATTAATCGAATTATTGCATTGTTTTTGATTGTTTTTTCTTCTTTGACTTATTCACAAGTGAGCGAAGAAATTATTGTTGATTTACATAAAATACCTTCAGGAACATTCAAAAGATTTGAATGGAAAGGTTTCCCTGTATTTGTTCTTAAATTAACAAAAACACAAATTTCTTCTGTTGAGAAAAACCGACATCAAATATCAGAAAAACTTCAACAATCAGCCTTCGATAACTTATCGAAATCATTTGATGCAGAGTTAACTAATTTACTAATTGATTCCACCCGAAATAAAAGACGATTACTTAAGCAAGGGATTGTTGTTCTCTTTGGTGTTAGTCTGGAAAGTGGGTGTATGTTTGTGGTGAATTATAATAAGGATCACATTGAAGACCCCTGTACTTTGTCAAAATATTCACTTGATGGTAGGCCTTTGAAGGTTAATGATAAATACGACTTCAGTATGTTAATTCCACCGTACAGTGCTACTGAAAATACAGTGACTATTTTAAGAAATTCAGAGTTTGTTGAGTAAGTAAATATAACAAGCCAATTAATCAGGACAAATAACAGTTGGTTTTTGCTCCTGCGTCGCTTATTTTAACCAACTGATATTTGCCCATTATTGGGGCGTTAGGTGCAATCAAGTTGAAGAAGTTTATTATCACTTTTATAGTTATCACAATTACGTTTGTTGGATATATTGCATATCGCATTCACGAAGCTTCTGCACCTCTAAAAGCTGTTTACGGTAGTCATCTCAGTGTTAAATTAAGCAGTACTAGAATATCTAATTTTCTAAATGAACCAATAGTTATTTGTGGCAGTTTATATGACAAATCAGGGCTAGAACGCGAGTATATTTTATGGGGTGACGGCAAAGAAAGGTGGGTTCATTTAGAAGGTAAGAGTGCGATGTTTACAAGCATTAAAGGAACAATGTGTAAGTAGTAGCACCTAACAAGCTGTTTAAGCGGGACAAATTACAGTTGGCTGGTTCCGCTTCGCTACACATTTTAGCCAACTACAATTTGCCCCTTAACAGGGCGTTAGAATTAATGAAGAGTATCGTGAATGAATCAACTAGTTGTCACATTAATTGTTATTTTAATGCCGGGGATTATCGCAAATGTAATTTGCGATAAAATAACTGTTCATTCTAAATGGTCATCCTTTAAATTTAGTTTATATGCCTTTGTATTAGGAATGTGCTGTTACGTACTTTTACAGATTGGTTATTACGCGCATGATTACACTCATGCGGATTCTATTAGTGATATGAATTTTACTCATTTAAATGTGTGGAGTGCTTCTGTAGCAGACAATCCCAAAATACCAGCTATTGAAGTGATTTTTGCTACGCTAATTTCACTTCCTATGTCTTTACTGGCTGCGTTTCTTATTAACCACAAGATTTTTAATAAAGTAGCTACATTCCTTCGTATTTCTACAAAATATGGTGATGAGAATTTATTCTCATATTATTTAAATGCGGATGAAATTGATTGGATCTATATTAGAGATATTGAAAACAAGTTGACCTACCAAGGTCGAATAGTTTCATATTCAGAGAACGACCTCATGCAAGAAATCGTAATGTCAGAGGTTACAGTTTATAATTATGAAGATTCAGCTGAACTGTATAGTATCCCAACAATATACTTAACAAAGCCGTTGGGGGCATTTATTATTGAAGCTATACCACAAGAGTATTTGGGAGCAGAAAATGACTGATAAAAGACCATTAAATGAAGGTAATGTTAGAGGTACTATTAAAGGGAATGGATCTAATCCTAACAATAATAGACCTACTAATATAAGGCCTAGTTCACCACCTCCACCACCTAAACCAAAGCCTAGTGGTAATTAATTCTAACAAGTTGCTTAAACGGACAAAAAACAGTTGGCTTTTTGCTCGTGCCTCGCTAATTTTAGCCAACAATTTTATTGCCGCTTAGCAAAGCGTTATGTTGCTATAGGAGTATAGGTGTTAGGTTTCATTCTTGGTTTCTTATATTCGT
>CAJXUN010000083.1 GCA_913061475.1 uncultured Colwellia sp.
ACGTTGGTGGTAATGTTACTTTTGGTAATGGCTCAACATTTTCAGGTGTTTTGTACGCTAAGGATCTTAGTTTTATTTCCGCAAGCTATTTATTCGGTGTTGCTTCAGGAGAGGTCGTAAAACTCGATTCAGATTCTATTATTACATATGACAATCGAGTCTTTGATGCCGACTTGGGTGGTTTATGTAGTCCAACTCAGCCAGCAATAATAATTGCAAATTTTCAGTTTGATGAATGTGCGTACTCAGGGAGAGGAAACGAAGTTCTTGATCAACTCGGTAGTTACTCTGGAACAAGTCATAATAGTTTAAATACTTCATTTGACGCTCAAATAGAAAAAGCACTTGGTATATCCTCTGCTCAACATCATGTACAAGTTAATATTCCTTTGCCGACAACATATAGTGTTTCTACGTGGTTCAAAAAGCCAAGTGACAATAGTGGTAGTCGCTACTTTATTCTTGGTGCGATGGAAACTGGCGGCGATTTATTGTTACTTGATCGAGCTCTAAATATGCGTTGGGCGGTTTATACTCCAAGTCAGGGGAATGTCTATGGTGCTTATTCATTCGCGAATTTAGACGCTAATTGGCATCATATGGCACTTATCTACCAAGAGAATAAAACAAGCCTTTTTATTGATGGAGATTTTGTTGAGTCTGTTAATTTGGCACCTTCCGGGACCTTAAAGTATATAGCTACGTCATTTGATGGTGTTGGAGGTCCTAATCCGCAGGGATTTAGAGCACCACTAGATGAGTTTATGGTTTTTGACGGTGTGTTAACCGACAATGAAATTAGCACAATTTATAATAACCAAAGTGCGAAAAAAAACTATGATGGCAGCACGCGAGATAAGGTTAATTGTGCGTCTGCAATAGCAAACTTTCAATTTGATGAGTGTGCATACACTGGCAATGGTAATGAAGTTATTGATCAGTTTGACAACTATTCGGGTACAAGTGAGAATGGTGTTAGTACTGCTTTGGCTGGTCAAATAGAAAACTCGCTCGATATTTTATCTGCTCAAAACCACGTGCAAGTGGCCATAGCGCTACCTAATGAATACAGTGTCTCAACTTGGTTTAAAAAGCCGACGGATAATAGCGGTAGCCGCTACTTTGTTTTAGGTGCGATGCAAAATGGCGGTGACCTGCTCTATTTGGACCGAAATAGGGGGTGGCGCTGGGGAGTGTATGATGCTGGCTCAGCGAGATCTATCAATGGCAATTATAGTTTTAATAATCTAGATAGTAACTGGCATCATATGGTGTTGGTTTACAAAAACAATCAAAGCTCTTTATATATAGATGGCAACTTTATTGAAACACTTAATTTGGCAGCCTCAGGAACACTGAAGTATATAGGCACCTCATTTGACGGTGTTACTAGTGCGAACCCACAAGGCTTTAGAGCGCAGCTAGACGAATTTATGGTTTTTGACGGCGCGTTAACAGCAAGTGAAATAACGGTAATTTATAATAATCAAAACTCAGTTAAAAACTATGATGGCTCTGCCCGCCAGTCGACAAATTGCCCGTTAATAGATCACTACGAAATAGTACATGATGGCAACGGCCTTACTTGCGCGCCAGAATCAATAACTATTAAAGCCTGTAGTAATGCAAGTTGTACAATTACTGTTTCAGACGCATCTGATGTTAAATTATCAATCAATGGCAGTGAAATAAAAACAGTTACAGTGGTTGGTGGTAGTATATCAACTGATTTTTCTTTCCCTAATTTATTGCCAACGTCAACCGCGACGTTAAGTTTAGATAAAACCTTTCAATGTAAAAATGGCACTTCAACGAGCTGTGATATTATTTTTGCTGATGCGGGCTTTAGGTTTTTATATGACACAGACCTTAATGAAAATATTGCATATCAAACCTCGGGAGTAGCATTCGCTAAAGCGCTTAAATTACAAGCGGTGCGTAAAAATACCGCTAGTGGTGAGTGTGAAGGCATTTTTAATGGCTCGGTCGATGTTAAGTTAGCGCAAGAAAATCTCCCAACCATCGAAACAGACATCAATCCAGGTTTAACATTTCAGGTTAATGGAGATCCGATTGCAAAATTCTCAGAAGGGTCGACTAGTGTTAGTTTGGAGTTTAGTATTGACAGTATTGCGACCATACCTAACCCTGTTTACCTTGATGCGGGTAAAATACGCTTGCAAGCAAGTTATTCGAATTCAGCATTCTCTTTAGAGGGAAGTTCTAATGAGTTTTGGGTAAAACCAGATAAATTTGTTATCGAATCTTTAGCCAGTTATAACGCTACTGCTGATAGTACTTATGTAGCAGGCAAAGATTTTACTTTTCATGTCAGTGCCTTAAATGCAAACGGCGATATCACACAAAATTATCGACAAAGCGATGGAGTATTAAAACTAAAGGTGACACGAGTAGTGCCGACCCTTGCAGATACCGTCAATGGTCAGTTTACGTACCTCGATAACACAAGTATTGAAAGCGATACTGGTTTTCAGCCTGTGGTATTAACTAACTTTAGCGATGGCGATAAAGGGCAATCAGTATTTAATGGTGGGCGATATAATGAAGTTGGTGTTATTAATGTCGAGCTACAAGATAGTAATTATGGCGGTTTATCAGGTAGTCAAGGTTTAGTCAGTGCCGACAACCTTACGCTTGGGCGTTTTACTCCTGCTTACTTTAAGCAAACAGTCAATACTGCGGGTAGGCTTGATGCCTATCACAGTGATGCAGATTCAGGGCGCTGTGAAATAGCAAATTGGACTTATACCGGCCAACGCACAACTGACAACAAAGGCACTATTGGTTATAGTCTCGCACCTAAAATAGCCATTACAGCTTTTAATGCACAAGACGAAATAACACAAAACTACACATTAGGTGCGGCAGAAGGCTTTATGAGGTTGCTGGCAACAGGTGTTGATATTTCTTGGCCTGACCATGACGATGAGCAACTTCGTGTTAATGATGAGGCGCTAAGTGCTGATGAAAATGCTAAAAACTTTGTTGAGATCACTGCGTTTATGGAGACTGGTAAGCTAGAGTTTAGTGTTAATGATGAAGGCGCTTTAGTTGCCGGGCAGATGCTTTATACTTTTTCAGATAATGACCATTTTAGTTATGATCGGGATGAAACTAGTTTCTTAAAGCCATTTTCGGCGAAAATTCCTTTTGTACCCCAGCAAATTACCGATCAAGATGGCGTTACTTTACAAATCAATCTAGCCAACAATGAAATAGCTGAAGCCGCTATTGAAAAGCTTGTCAGCACTGGTGTTGATATTCGTTTTGCTCGAATGGTGTTAGCAAATGCCTATGGCTCAGAAAATACAGGTTTGCGAGTACCATTATCGATAGAGGTTTATAACGGTACCAACGGGAAATATGACAGTGAAAATTTTGCGATAAATTCCAATGAAAGTTGTTTAACTGCGAGTGTTGAGGATAAAAAATCAGGTACAAAATATTCAGGTAATATGAACATTTGGGATTATCGTCTCATTGATATTGAAACCGACAACATACAGGTTGCCGATACTGAGGCGAGTGTTAGTGGTGTTTTCATTGAAGGTGAGCAAAAACAATTATTTTTCAGTTCACCAACTAAGCAAGGAGTGCTGGACTTTGAATACCAAATGCCAGCATGGTTGCAATTTGATTGGCGCAATGAGGATGGCAAGAATGATGGTCCGTTCGATGCTAATCCAAGTGCTACATTAAGCTTTGGTCTTTACCGCGGCAACGACCGAATTATCTCTTGGCGCGAAGTGGCCAATTAGTGTTGAGATGGCTTGAGTATTTTGTTGACCTGCCGCCTGTAAACGCTTGTTGATTTAATGAATAACAAAAAAACTGAATATTTCGCGATATTTTTATCAATCTAACAACACAAGCGCTATAGTCTGCGGTATGATAGCTTGTTAATAATACCCAATATCATTTGTCAGCTGATTTTAAGTTGGCAAGTTTAGCACAATAATATTCTGGCAGCCTGTTGCCTAGGTGATGTTTAAAGGACATTTCGACAATATGTTTAAGAAATTACGC
>CAJXUN010000084.1 GCA_913061475.1 uncultured Colwellia sp.
TTTTCGCTTCGCTCAAGTTTAGCCCACTATTTTTAGCCTGTTAATTGGGCGTTAGGTGTGTAATCAAATCGGAGTTGATTTCTATATGAGTGTTAAAAAAACAATTTTCTTTATTTTGCTTCTTACTCAAGTTAACGCATATGCGAACATGTCACCAGAAAGAGTTAGAAAATACGTTGCATCTTCAGGTGGAGTTGAAAATGTATTAAAAAATATGGCAAATGAGGCGGCTAATAATTTGCCGCAAAAAATAGACTCAGAAACAGAAACTTTTGCGGTGACTGTTTTTTCAAATCAAATTAACTTTAATAATAGGCTAGTCAATCTAAATAAAAGTGATATTAGTGACTCTCTTATGGTTTCCGCTAAGAAAACCATGATACAGAGTAATACTAAGTTTGTTTGTAGTAGTCCTGTCTCAAAAGTTTTAATTAACGAATATGGTGCAGTTTATTCTTACAGCCTGTACTCAAAATCAAATGAGTATTTGTTTCAGTACCAAATAAGCAAAAATGAGTGTAAACACACCTAACAAGCGCTTTAAACGGAAAAAATACAGTTGGCTGTTTTCACTCCGTTCAACATTTTAGCCAACAATATTTTTCCGCTTAAGCGGGCGTTATAAGGCGTAATCACTTATGGATAAACAGTCGAGGATGGAGCTTCGAAGAAAAGCCGGCCTTAGAGACTTGCCTAAACCTAATGTGAAAGTTCTAGGCCCAGAATATGCCATGTCTTTCGCATGTCTAAACTGCAAAACCTCGAATATGAGACACTTTGATATAGATCCTTGTGATTATCCTGATTCTATTGAATGTCCTGTTTGCAATAATCTTGCTATAAACGTGGGAAGGCACTTCAAACCACCTAAAAAGACTGATAATGCTCAATGGAAAAAGGTGGAATATCTAATAAAACATGGTTTCGTTTTTCAAACTATTTTTGAGCGCAGAGATGATACTGGCGATTATAAAGCAAGCTATCCAAAAACATTAGCTGAGGCTAAGGATTTTGTAGTAAAGTATAAACGACAATCGGTGCAAGTCGCCTTATAACAAGCTAATTAATAAGGACAAAAAACAGTTGGCTGTTTTCGTTCCTCAACATTTTAGCCAACAATTTTTTGCCCATTATTAGGGCGTTAGGCATACCATGAAAAAGTTTGAAGATGACATCGAGGTTTGGATTAAAAATAAATTTCCAGATGCCGACAGAGCAAAGGAAATTATTGAGCCTCTGTTAGGAATTGATACAGCGATTAGTCTTTCACGCATAATCAGGTGCGCTTTGTATCTTTCAGATAATGATTATGATTCATTAGTAAATTATACAAACAAAGCTTTAGATGATCCTCGTAATGTTCTTTGGTGGGCAGAAAACGATAATCGTAATGTTCAAAAAAGAGATTTTAATTACAGTTTTACTATGCAAAATAACTAGTCTGGAGCTATGTAGTGCCTAACAAGGCGCTCAAGAGGGAAAATTTACAGTTGGCTGTTTTCACTCCGTTCAACATTTTAGCCAACAATAAATTTCCCCTTAGCGGGGCGTTATACGCAAATAGAGAATTTCATTAAACTAAATTTGTGTATGTAAGTTTGCAGGTGTGTTTTTTCATCTCAAACAGTTTGGTACACTTTCATACCACTTTTGGTGAAACACCTTTGGTTAGGTTTTTAGCTTTAATTATTTATCTCAATCGGTACTTCGTTTGAGTCGGGCAAAGGATTGTTCATTCATCTCTTTGCATTATTTTAGTTTGGGCGCTTTGGTTAGCTTTGTATTCTTAACAAGCTAGTGTAAAAGCGTCTAACAAGT
This sequence comes from uncultured Colwellia sp., assembly GCA_913061475.1. Classification (GTDB taxonomy): domain Bacteria; phylum Pseudomonadota; class Gammaproteobacteria; order Enterobacterales; family Alteromonadaceae; genus Cognaticolwellia. Next base: position 1,819 of record CAJXUN010000084.1, read on the forward strand.
TGCTTAACAGGACAAAATACAGTTTGCTGTGCTTCGCATTTTAGCAAACCATATTTTGCCCATTAGCAAAGCGTTAGAGGTAAATAGAGTGATCTATACAGTCTGGCAATCAATAATTATTCTGATTTCAATTGGGATGGTATTACTAAGCGCTTTCTGTATTCTTTTCCCGCAAAAATTAATCGAGTGGATGCCAATCCTTATAAAATCAAAATTGGCAAAATATACAGATCTTTCAATTAGGTTTTTGTTGGGGATTTCCTTAATTTTGTCAGCGGACACTGCTATCTTCCCAATTTTCTTCTTATGTTTTGGGTACTTATCATTAGCTGCTGTGTTACTTATAACGGTTGTAGGTACAGAGAGATTAGAATTTTTAATCAGATACTTAACAGGAATACTTTCTGTTTTGGCTGTGAAGTTAGTCTGTTTATTTAGTGTTTTTCTTTTTGCATTTATAATATTTAATATTGGCTAAAATTACCTCTAACAAGTCACTCAAAAGGACAAATAACAGTCGGTTTTGCTCCTTCGTCGCTAATTATAACCAACTGTTTTTTGCCTCTTAGTGAGGCGTTGGTATGACTCCCCACGTCAAGTTAAACCATAAGAATCTCTGCTTTTTTTCGAGCCATAATTTTCTCTTTTCAAGTTGAGTGAGTTAACGCATAGAATGAAGCCAGTAATTTCGTCGGTTATCATGCTGATATTCGTGGATTACTAACCTATTGGCTAGCAGTGCCGACCTTACTTGTTCCGTCGTGACACCTAATTTCAGTCTATGCTCGTGGTTCAACGGTAAATCAATACCCTTGCCATCCTAACGCCCTCGGTGGTTGTGCCACAACCGATGCTTGATCCAATGCGCTAACTCAAAACTTTTCATCATGCAGGTACTCTTGACACTCTTAACCGTGAATTAACCGGTGAAATAATCACTTCGCGGGCAATCGCCCAGATATACGCCGCCATTTCTCGGGCAATGGCAATCACCACGACATTACGATGTTTACCTCTGCTCATCAGCCGATTGTATCGTCGACATAGTCGTAGTTGAGCTTGCCAAGCAATGTCGTTTATTTCCTTGGGTAAACCTTCCTGTCGCTTCTGCAATTCTGTCGAGATATTCGCTTTGTGTTTATAGGTGTGCGCGCCTTGTACAAGTAAGCGTCTGGCTCGGCCATTACCACACTTAGTGATGCTGCCCAATCGTCGCTTATCACCACTGCTGTGTTCTTTCGATACCAAACCTAGATAAGACATGAGTTTTCTAGGATGGTCGAAACGTCTTAAATCGCCCAGCTCTGCAATAATGCCCGTAGCAATGAGCAGCCGAACACCACGCACGGCTTGGAGTGCTTTGACCACAGGATAAAACCGCCAGTGTTTGACTTGGTGGAATAACTCGTTAGCCAGTCGTTTTTCTCGGGCAATACGCTCGGTGATGGTTTGTATCATTTCCTGTAAGACGATTTGTTGGCTTGGGTGAGGTAAAATAAGCTCAGTCAGCCAATGAAGGTGCTGAAGTGACCAATTATCATTGACCTTACAGGTAATGTTATTACGTAAGAAAAGGGCTTTGAGTTGATATTTAGCGTCCTTTAAATCTTTCATGGCCGTTTCTCTTGACCTTGATAGGTCGCGTATCGCTTCGTCCTCAGGCTCTGGCACATAAATTGGGGTTAATTCTTCATCCTTAAGCAGTTTTGCCAGTTTAAGCGCGTCTCGCTTATCGGTTTTTACTCGCTCTCCTGGTTTTTTGGGTATTAGCGAAGGTGCGACGACATAACAACAATGGCCTAAGCTAGTGAGTAATCGGTAAATCCAATAGCCACAGGGACCTGCTTCATAAACAAAATGCAGTGTTGCGTGTGGATATTTGGATTGATATTGCCGAGCTAGTTTGGTGATGGCTGCTTTGGTGGTATTTATTTTGCCAAGGTGAACGGGTTTCGCACCGCGTTGGTCTTCTACGTGCGCCACTTCAGTAGACACTTTATGGGTATCTAAGCCAATGAAAAGTATGCTATGTTTAATCATGCTAGCCTCCAATTTATATTGTTTAACAGATATATTATGGCTCTGGTTTTACTAACCCACGAATTTGGAGGCTAGCACCTCGTGGGAGTCATTATGTCTAT
>CAJXUN010000085.1 GCA_913061475.1 uncultured Colwellia sp.
AAAATTATGATGAAAGGTGGCATGGGCAACTTAATGAAGCAAGCCCAACAAATGCAAGCGAAAATGGCAAAAGCGCAAGAAGAATTAGCCAATATGGAAGTTACCGGTGAATCCGGTGCTGGTATGGTTAAAGTAACTATGACAGGCAATCATAACGTTCGTCGCGTTGCTATTGATGATAGCTTAATGGCAGATGATAAAGAAATGCTTGAAGACCTAGTTGCAGCTGCGATGAATGATGCCGTACGCCGTGTTGAAGAACAAAATAAAGATAAAATGGGCGCCTTAACTGGTGGTATGCAAATGCCTCCAGGGATGAAAATGCCGTTTTAAGAAACGAACATATACCATATTTAGTTTTATACCAAAAAGCTCAAGTTAGTCACTTGAGCTTTTTTATTTAATTTTTCAATGCTTAACGGAAACTATTTTTCTGCCTATCGATCATTTTAATGACAACGCTAAAGTTTAGATAGTCAAATTACTTCTGGCTTACCCATGGGCTGTCCTTCATTTCATTTAGCGATTTTGTGTTACATGCCACGTTTTGATCACATGAAATATTTGGAATTCTGGTGCCTGTTGATTTAACGCGCTTTCTAAATCCTGCCAACATGTGGTCGAATGTTGAATTTCTATGCATTGCTGTAATAGTAATCACTTCTATATTATCCGCAGCAGCTGTGTCGTAATTCTCCAACGGATTTGCGTCAAGGGCTTGATACAATGATGGAAGATTATTGAGATTAAAACTTTCAACTTGTTGTGTTTGTTCAATCCAGCTAGCGATTTTTTTTGGATGACTTTCGTAGACCATGGTTAACCAGGTATCTGCATCATCGAACTTTTGTTTAGCGAAAAAACTTTGTCCCAATAAAAAAGCGGCATTTGGTTGGCCTTTTCTAGATGCCCGCTTTAACCACTTTATGCCATCGTCAAAGTTATAAAGTTCTTTGTCAGTAAGTAATAGCAATCCCGCTTGATATTCCGCTTCGCGAACACCTCTCATACCGGCCTTTTTATAAAAGTTCAGTGCTCTAGCTTTATCAATCTCAGTACCAAAGCCATAGTGGAAAAATTTACCTAAATTATACATGGCATTTTTATGTCCTCGGTTTGAGGCTTTTTTAAATGATTTAAAATAGTTAACACATTCACTTGTCATACACTTTGTAATATCAATTGCTGAGGTATTAAAGGCTAAAATCAAGGTACCTATTGTTATTATCTTTGCTACTTTAGTTAGCATATTATTTCCTTATCAATGATTTGTTATCGTACGATTATTCACCACACTACACAGAATATATCTGTTGTACAATGCCTTTCGTACTTCATGCTTTACTTTAATATTAGTTCTTTTGAGTTTTTTTTTGCAAATAAAAGCATCAACATAGTGGTTTATTCGTCAATTATAAGTAGAATAATCAATGGTTAACAATGGGGTAAATATGAAAGCTATATTGTACTATGTCTACGATCCGATGTGCAGTTGGTGTTGGGGTTATGCCCCGACCTGGCAGCAGCTAAAAGATGAACTTACTCAACATATAAAGATTGTTTACGGTGTAGGTGGTTTAGCTGAAGATTCCAGCACTATAATGACTGATGAGATGCAAGTTTTCTTGCAGCGAACTTGGCAGAAAATATCTCAACAGCTTGGTACACAGTTCAACTATGACTTTTGGCAGCGATGTCAGCCGCGGCGATCTACGTTTCCTGCCTGCCGCGCGATACTGGTGGCAAGAGCGTCGGGTAAAGAGCTAGAGATGCTAGCCGCTATTCAACAAGCTTATTATTTACAAGCAAAAAACCCTTCTGATATTGACACCCTGCAGGCTTTAGCGGTTGATATTGGTTTGGATGAAAATAATTTCTTACAACAAATGGGCAGTCAGTACATAGATAAAACGCTTCAAGCTGAAATTATAAAAATGAGAGCAATGCCTATCAGTGGCTTTCCTTCGTTGGTATTAGTTAAAGATCAAACTTATACTGCTATACCTATTGATTATAATGATTGGCGTAAGAGCTTCGACGTTATAATGGCTAATATCTAATTTTAGTTGAAATATGGCTTAGTAAACAGCATAAATCCGCTAAATTGCCGATAAAATAGAGCTTTTTTGTAGTATGATAATGCCATAAAGTACAGACTATTTTTACTCACTTAAGCGTAAGAATAACAGCAGAATAAGGTTTGATATGACATATGCAGCAATCACAGGCTGGGGTAAGTGTTTACCGCCCGCTATTCTTAGTAACGATGACTTAGCAACGTTTCTGGCAACAGATGATGAGTGGATAACTTCTCGTACAGGGATGAAAGAGCGAAGAATTTCTCATGTTTCTGTCAGTGAGCTAGCACATGTTGCCTGCGCGCGCGCATTAGCTGCAGCCGGTAAAACGGCTAAAGATGTCGATCTCATTGTGTTTGGTAGTACAACTTTTGATGAGCTTTGCCCTAATGCCGCATCGAATGTGCAACGATTATTAGGTGCTGATAACGCCGCGTGTATGGATGTGAGTACCGCATGTACTGGTGGTATGTATAGTTTAAGCGTTGCAACATCTATGATTAAAAGTGGCGTAGTTAAATCTGCATTGGTTATTGGCGCTGAAACGATTTCTCCGATTATGGACTGGAGTAATCGTGATGTCGCCGTATTGTTCGGTGATGGAGCCGCAGCACTTTACTTAGAAGAAAGCGAAGAGAAAACGGGCGTCATAACCCAAGCGTTAGGCTGTTATGGTGAATCTCGAGATATACTTTCTGTGCAAGGCTGGGGCATGAAATATGCCAATAAAGGTCGCATGCTTGGACAAAGTAACTGGGCATTTCTAGGGCAAGAAATTTTTAAAAAAGCGGTCGCAGGCATGGCTCAGGCATGTGAAAAGGCGTTAGCGCAAGCACAGTTGAGTGCCGATCAAATGGCGAGTGTTGTTCCTCATCAAGCCAATTTACGTATTATTGATACCTTGGTAAAACGTTTGAAAATGGACAAGGATAAAGTTTTTGTCAATATTCATAAATATGGCAATATGTCAGCGGCAACGACCTTAGTGGCATTTGTTGAAGCAATAGAAGAAGGCTTCATTGCTAAGCAATCTTATGTATTACTGCCTGCTTTTGGTGGTGGCTTAACCTGGAGCGCTCATGTTGTGAAGTGGGGCGACAGAAGCCATGCTTTATCAACAACAGAAGTTGATTTGCCAGAATGCAAAAAAACAGGTTTAGAGCTTGTTAACGATATCATTGCGGCTAAATCAGCTTAAAAATATCATCCTCATATTTTCAGCCAATGCTAGATAAGCTTGGCTGAGCATCTTTCTATTTAAAATAAGGTTACTTATGCGATTTCTATCTCGTCGATTAATTTTGCCTAATGATTTAAATTACGCTAATTCATTATTTGGTGGCAGGGCACTCGCGTGGATTGACGAAGAGGCAGCGATATATGCAATCTGTCAACTTGAAACTAATTGTTTGGTAACTAAGCATATTGGTGCGATTAACTTTGAATCGCCAGCGCAACAAGGCGATGTGGTTGAATTTGGTTTAACAACCAAAGCGGTAGGAAAAACCTCAATTACCATTAC
>CAJXUN010000086.1 GCA_913061475.1 uncultured Colwellia sp.
GGTGTTGATACTGAATTTGAAGGTGAGGCACAAGCGCTTGCCGGTACTAAAATAGGTTATTTACCACAAGAACCGATTTTAGATGAAGAAAAAACCGTTCGTGAAATTGTTGAAGAAGCGGTTTCTGAAGTAAAAGATGCCATGGCACGATTAGACCAAGTTTATGCAGAATATGCTGAACCAGATGCTGATTTTGACGCATTAGCCAAAGAGCAAGGTCAGCTTGAAGATATTATTAACAGCCAAGACGGCCATAATATTGATAATGTTTTAGAACGCGCTGCTGATGCCTTGCGTTTACCGGCTTGGGAACAAAAAATTGGTATTCTTAGTGGCGGTGAACGTCGTCGTGTTGCGTTATGTCGCTTGTTATTACAAAAGCCTGACATGTTGTTACTTGATGAACCAACTAACCATTTAGATGCAGAGTCAGTTGCTTGGTTAGAGCGCTTCTTACACGACTACCCTGGTACTGTTGTTGCCATTACCCACGATAGATATTTCTTGGATAATGTCGCTGGTTGGATCTTAGAGCTAGATAGAGGCCACGGTATCCCTTATGAAGGTAACTATTCTTCATGGTTAGAGCAAAAAAATGCCCGCCTTGAACAAGAAAGTAAAAGCGAAAGCGCGCTACAAAGAACGATCAAACAAGAACTTGAATGGGTACGTTCAAATCCGAAAGCTCGTCAATCAAAAAGTAAGGCCCGTATGGCACGCTTTGAAGAATTGAATAGTCAAGATCATCAAAAACGTAACGAGACTAATGAACTTTACATTCCACCTGGGCCTCGCCTAGGTGATAAAGTTTTAGATGTTAATAACTTAACAAAATCGTTTGGCGATAGAGTGCTGATTGATAATTTAAGCTTTAGTGTTCCTAAAGGCGCTATCGTCGGCATTATCGGACCAAACGGTGCAGGTAAATCGACCTTATTCAAAATAATGTCAGGAGTTGAAAAACCAGACTCTGGCAGTGTAGAGTTGGGCGACACAGTTAAACTTGCCAGTGTTGATCAGTTCCGTGATGATATGGATGACAGTAAAACAGTTTACCAAGAGATATCTCAGGGCCATGAGATTTTAAACATCGGTAACTTTGAAATTCCAAGCCGTGCTTACGCTAGCCGCTTTAATTTTAAAGGTAACGATCAACAAAAAATTATTGGTAATTTATCGGGTGGAGAGCGCAACCGTGTTCATTTAGCTAAATTAGTACAAACCGGTGGCAACGTATTACTGCTCGATGAGCCAACCAATGATTTGGATGTAGAAACATTACGTGCGCTTGAAGAGGCGTTATTAGAGTTTCCAGGTTGTGCCATGGTTATTTCTCATGACCGTTGGTTCCTTGATCGCATCGCTACCCATATTTTAGATTACCGTGATGAAGGTCAAATCAATTTCTATGAAGGAAACTTCACTGATTATGAAGCATGGTTGAAGAAAACTTACGGTCCATCAGCTACTGAGCCACACCGCATAAAGTATAAAAAAATAGGTTAATGCTTGAGTTAAACAATTAGTAATTAACAAAAAAAGGCGGCTTAATACATTAATTAAGGTGCCTTTTTTTTTAAAGCAAGCTATGCTAAATATACCATTTTCGCTAAAATAAAATTCAATGCAAAATCGACGTCAATTTACGCGAGTTCTCTTTTCCATGAAAGCAGTGCTGTCACTAAACGAAGCACAGTTTGAGGCCAAAATACACGATATTTCATTAAACGGTGCATTGCTTTATGTCGATTGTAAAGACGAAACCCTGACTCGACAATTGGGTTTATTGTCATTTCAATTAGATCATAGTGACGCTGAAATAGTTATGAACATTGCTGTTGTCCACCAAGACGGTGATGAAATTGGCGTGCAATGCAATGGCATTGATATCGATAGTGTTAGTTTATTACGACGATTAATTGAACTCAATTTAGGCGACGACGAGCAATTACATAAAGAGCTATCACAGCTAACGCGTAGTTAATATTCATTAATTTTCAACAACTTTCCATGACTATTTTCAAAGGACTTACTATGAATTACCTTATCATCTCTTTTATTACCGCCGACCGTCCGGGCATCGTAGACATTTTATCCGACCTTATCACCAAACATAAAGGTAACTGGCAAAAATCCAGCTTACACCAAATGTCAGGTGTCTTTGCTGGTGTTGTTGAAATTGCAGCCGCCGCTGAAAATTCACAAGCCCTTTCAGATGAACTCGCCGCATTAGACGGTTTTAAGATGCAAATTGAACACGCTCAACAAAACCAATCTGCGCCTGAAGCAGTAATTGTTTTGGAGTTAACCGCAAACGATAGAGCGGGCATAGTACAAGAAATATCTTCAACCATTCATCATCAAGGTGGCAATTTACTTAAGCTAGTAAGTACACAAGAGATTGCGCCACATGCTGGTCATGAATTATTCAAAGCTAAAGTTACGATTTCTGCTAATAGTAAGGATATCAACACCATGATTGATGCACTTGAGAATTTAGCTGATGACTTAATGGTCGACATTTCTCGCTAAACCCATCAATAGCAGTTATTTCGTCGTAAACAGGATACCTGAATAAGCCTGAACATCACTACTCTTTCACATCCGTGTGACCGCAGCATACCGTTCGTCGACGTACATGGATGCACTAATGCCTTGAAAGACGGATGTCTGAGAAAGGCCTGAACAT
>CAJXUN010000087.1 GCA_913061475.1 uncultured Colwellia sp.
GTTGGCTTTTAACCAATTTGTCGAAGGTTCAAATCCTTCACGACCGACCACTTTTTACCAATGAAGGTGGTTGGCATTTGTTTTAGAATATATATCGGTCGTTAGCTCAGTTGGTAGAGCAGTTGGCTTTTAACCAATTTGTCGAAGGTTCAAATCCTTCACGACCGACCACTTTTAATTATCAAAGTCTCATTTCTATATTTCGTTATAATTCTTGCTAAACATACATAATTTATCAACTTATATCACTATTCTATTTTTCGTTTTATCATTAATTGACCTCAGCTAGAAGATATTCGTAGTACACATTTATTCTTCTATACCTTATAATTCTCGCGATTTTAAGGCACTCATTGAGAATACATATGACCCAAGCAAATTTAGCCGTTGATTTTGACTTTCAGTTTCCTTCTAAGCCCGCACCACTGAGTGAGGTGGAACGTGAGGAATACAAAGCACGCATCAAATTACTATTGAAAGAAAAAAACGCAGTGCTTGTTGCTCATTACTATACTGATCCTGAAATTCAAGCTTTAGCCGAAGAAACCGGCGGTTGTGTTGCCGACTCCTTGGAAATGGCAAGATTTGGTAATAACCATTCAGCAGACACATTGATTGTTGCTGGTGTGCGCTTTATGGGAGAAACCGCCAAAGTACTAACACCAGAAAAAACCGTGGTTATGCCAACATTAGAAGCGACATGTTCGTTAGACCTAGGTTGCCCAATAGCAGAGTTTAATGCTTTTTGTGATCAACACCCGGATAGAACCGTTGTTGTTTATGCTAATACCTCTACGGCTGTTAAAGCACGAGCCGATTGGATTGTTACATCATCATGTGCCTTAGAAATTGTTGAACATCTTGATGAGCTAGGTGAAAAAATTCTTTGGGGCCCAGATCGTCATCTGGGTGCATACATTGAGAAGCAAACTGGAGCTGACATGATAATGTGGCAGGGCGCTTGTATTGTTCATGATGAGTTTAAAACTAAAGCGTTGATTGATATGAAGGGACTTCATCCAGATGCTGCTGTTCTAGTTCACCCAGAATCACCTGCTGAAATTATAGATCTCGCTGATGCTGTTGGCTCCACGAGTCAATTAATTAAAGCGGCACAGGAGTTACCTAATAAAAAATTCATTGTAGCGACAGATCGCGGTATTTTTTATAAAATGCAACAGCTATGTCCAGACAAAGAATTTTTTGAAGCACCTACGGCTGGCGAAGGTGCAACATGCCGAAGTTGTGCACATTGCCCTTGGATGGCGATGAATGGCTTAAAAGAGATAGAGCAAGCATTACTAAACCCAAAAGGACGAGAAGTGTTTGTTGATATGAAACTTCGTACAGGGGCGCTTAAATCACTTGATCGTATGTTAAGTTTTAATGCTGAGCTGAATAAGAAGTAAATTTATTCGCTACTGTCTGTTAAATAGGCAACTAGATTAGCTTTGCTTAAATCAACTTGCGTTCTATGAATTAATTCCCTACCATAGCGCGCATCAAAGCTTGATACTTATTTATAAAAATTAGCATTTGATTGAGAGATATTACTCTCACGCCTAGTTGCTTAATGGGTAATAGCCAAGTTGATTTAGCACGCCTATAGTGCTTATCGGCTACTATTATGTCGTGTGATAACACGTTAACTTATCGACAAGTTTTGAATAGTTTTATAATGGTGAGGTGTCCGAGTGGCCGAAGGAGCACGCCTGGAAAGCGTGTAAGGCGCAAGCCTTCGAGGGTTCGAATCCCTCCCTCACCGCCATCTTTTATCTATATGATAACTTATCTATATTATTTTCCGTGATGCTGAATTAGACCGCAATAGATACAAGCTATTTAACTAGTACTTTTTCTATCTTGCGTTTTAGTTATTTTTATTAATTGTTAATGCGATAACTGGGATACCAACTTTTCGATAATTGAGGTGGTTTTTGTTACGTTTAAGCTATCAAAATGCAGCTTAAATAAATCCATAGTAATAATAAGATCAAAAGTATTCTCTTTTATTATTTTTTAGCGCCGCTAAACCATCTTCACCTTCGCTGATTTCAAAGCTCTCTTTGCTCAAAAAATTTGTCAGCATTTCTCTATATAATGCATTATCTTCAATTATTAATTACCCCGTTTCGAGTGTTTCTCGGTCAGATTGGTTTTAATATCTATCCTATCTAATCGCTGCTGTTTTCATTGACTGTTCTGAGCTATCAACTCTGTTATATAGAGATCGTGGCAGGTGCTTGGTATAGTGCTTAATAAAGCTAAATTTTGTATGTTTTATCTGACTGTATTGAATATGAGTATGAAACAGTGATAATCGAAGCTTTTAAATTTCATCGTATTGCATGGTAATAATGGGCAAAGTAAGCGTTAGACAAACATTTTCTCTCTTAGTGCCCATACTTATTAGCGTACGATGACCTATTATTTCGTGTTAGTGATTATATTTTCCGGTGAGAAAATCAAGTTTTCTTGTCTCTAAATTAACAAAAAGTGTAAGTTTAGTTGCATAATTGAGCAGTTGGTTTAATTAATCAGCAAACAAACACATTTATGCAATTTAATTGCAATTAGCGGTTGACGCGGGGCGAGAAATCTCTAAAATGCGCTCCACTTCTTCGGGACAAGTCGAAGAGGTG
>CAJXUN010000088.1 GCA_913061475.1 uncultured Colwellia sp.
TGGTTAAAATAAGCGAGGCACGAGCAAAAACCAACTGTTTTTTGTCCTGCTTTAATGACTTGTTAGCAGTTTATTCGTATAGCCAAGACCAAAAGTGACTACCCGTTGATACATCAATTACACTTTGATTATTGTGCTCTATAAAACAAGAAATAGTACGGTTTGACAATAAGCTAACACCAACATTATAAGAATTAGCAAGACCTATTGATTTAACTCTTTCATTGTCCCATTTTTCTACTTCGATAAATTTATAACCCGATACTATTTTTAACGCTTCACTAATTGGCATTCCTGTTTTTATAGAAAAACACATTTTATGAACCCTATTTAGCTCATATGTTTCCAAACCTTTTAACAAGCCGACAGCTATTAAGGGAAACAGAATTAGTAATAATAAACGTTTAATCAATCACGAAACCTTAGAAACTGCTAACGCCCAAATAACGGGCTAAAAATAGTGGGCTAAAATGGAGCGAAGCGAACAGCCCGCTGTTTTTAGTCCTGTTAATTTGCTTGTTAGGTGAAATTACCCCTTAGGCTTATTGTCATCTGGGGAAGTGTTATTTGCTGCCCCTTTACTTGAACTAGACCCCTTAGCTATTGCAAACCCCGAAACAGCAGAAAGTATGGGGAGACCAGCTTCAGCGCTAATAGTTTTAGTTATCATTAGTATCGCTAAAGTGATAACTATAAATATTGCTATAATAGTTTGACCATAAATAGATAAGAATTCATTTCTTTTGTCACGATGATCAGCACACGAATCGACTAATGATTTTAATTCATTAGTGCTAATGTTCGATGGTTTATTAAGGAAGCTTTCCACAATACCTAAGATTTTAATGGAATCCCAAATGGGGGCTTTATAGATTTTATTTCCAAACCAAATTACGCCGACAATAACGATAACACCAAGTACCCCGAAGAATATTGAAAGATAATACGCACCATCACCTAAATTAAATGCTATCTGATTTTCCACTGAAACTTCCTTTCACCTAACGCCTCAATAAGAGGAAATTTATAGTTGGCTAATATGTTGAACGCAGTGAAAACAGCCAACTGTAAATTTTCCTGCTTGATTGCCTTGTTAGGTATACTTTACTGCAAAACCTCAGCATATTTAACTAAGTACTGAGAATCCCCTTTATCGCTATCATTTAAAAGTAACGCAATAGTATGTGCTAGTTGAATTTGCCGTTCTTTCGATAATTTAAAGAAAGACATTATTCCCTTTCTACTGATTGATTCTGCAATTAGATAAACTGGATATTGCCTAGATTTTATCCCCATAGAGTTATCATCTTTGCTCCAACTCCAAACGCATGCACCTTGATAATTAACATTGTCAACTTTAGCCTTGAAATTTTCTCCTCGATATACGAGTGACGCATGATTCATTTGTATACCTAACGCCCCACTAAGGGGCTAATAAATAGTTGGCTAAAATAGCGAACGAAGTGAGACTAGCCAACTGTTTTTAGTCCCGCTTGAGTGGCTTGTTATGTGCCAGTTAAACACCAAACAGCGAATTCATTGCCACTAGGCTCAATAAAGTGAAAACGACTACCACCAGGAAATGAAAAAATTGGTGTAGATATTTTACCACCGAAAGACTCTATAGTTGATTGAGTCTGCTCCAAATCATTCGTTTTTAATACGAGCAAAGCAGAACCCTTTGAAGCTATTGATGTTAATTCAGACTTGTAAAAACCACCGTCCAACCCTTCATCTTCGAAGGCTGTGTAATCTGGACCGTAATCAGTAAAACTCCAACCGAATGCATCTTCGAAGAATTTTTTTGTAGCCGGAATATCTTTAGCGGGAAACTCTACATAATTTAACTTTAAATTTGATGGCATAGCCTAAATCCTTTATGGCACATAACGCCACGCTAATGGGCTAAAAATTGTTGGCTAAAATAAGCGAGGCACGAGCAAAAAGCCAACTGTTTTTTGTCCCGTTGAGCGCCTTGTTAGGGTTACTTTACGCTAGAAAGATTGAAAAAATAAAGCAAATAGACAAGCAAACTCTTAATCTTTTGAACCATTTATATTTAGACCACTCAATTTCAGTAATATATTGAGTTAAATGATTTCCATCAGCGAAAGCCTCATAACACTGAGTAAATTTAAAACCCGAAATACCAAATGATTTTTCTTGGCGCGCTATTCTTGCGCTGAATTCAGCATAAAATAGTGATTCTACAAAGCCTATTATTAATATGGTAATAACAATACTTATCGACACTATCATCTATCGGTAACCCTAACGCCCAATTAACAGGCTAAAAATAGTGGGCTAAACTTGAGCGAAGCGAAA